>JAEUIN010000171.1 GCA_016793115.1 Planctomycetaceae bacterium | reverse complement strand
CTCGGCCGACTCGGCGGCCACCCCGCGCATCCCAGCTCTCCCAAGCCCGGCTGGCTCGTCCTCTGGCGAGGCTGGCAGCGACTCCAACTCCTCGCCGCCGGAGCCGAACTCGTCCGAAAAAATTGCGGCTAGTTGTCAGGGATAAACCCCGCCGCTCGCTTACAAAAACGGAAACACTAGCTCACGCGCCGTAGGCACAACTGTCGGCGCCGATCGAGCATGCAGCTTCGCGCCGCGCCGATCGTGCGAAAGCCGACGTCTTCAAAGATTCGCTTGAGTACGCTCCGCGGCATCTCGTCCGTGCCCGAGTCGACCAGCGCCAGCCCGCCGAGCTTCACGACGCGGGCACACTCCTCCGCCAGGGTGAACACTTCGTCGGCGTCGAAGTGGCAACCGACCGCGCCCGAGGCGTTGACCAGATCGATCGAGGCGTCGCGCACCGCGCGGCCCGGCTCCGTGCAAAACGTGTCGAGCACGCTTTGCCGGTGAAAGCGGACCGACGCGCGGCGATGATGGCGATCGTGGAATTCGCGCCGCCGCGCCGCGCGAACGAACGCCTCGCTCCATTCCAGCCCGACAATCCGCGAGCCTGGCGCGGCGTAGAACGCCAGCACCTCGGTCGAATCGCCGGTGCCGCAACACAAGTCGATGATCGAGAGCGGCGCGTTGGGCAAGCGGCCGCTCAAGTTGCGAGGAATCGTGCGCCAATTCGCCCACGCTTGGCGGCGATTCACGTCGGCGAATTCCGCGACGCTCATCGCCGAGTAAGCCGCGCAGGCCTGCGCGTTCTCGGTCGTGCGAAAGTTGATGTGCTTCGCGTAGCGGAGCACCGTCTCGCGAAAGAGTTGCTTGGCGCACAGCGCGACGGCCGACATCTTCGGCCCGCGCCGCGCGGCATGAAAGCGGATCGCGTCCTCGCTCCAGCTCAGTACGGCCGAAGCTGACGAAGCCGATAGGTTCGCGGGAGCGAACTCGGGGCGCGGCGCGGACAACGTGGCGTGTCGAATCATGGTCGTGGTCCGCGCGCGAAACGCAGAGCAGGCGGAAACGAAATGTCGTGCGGCTCGTCGACCTGCATCCTGCCGCGCGTCGGCGGGGGATGCAAGAAATGCCGCCGACGATTCCTCTGCAAAGACCGGACCGAAACGAGCCGCCGTTCCGGGCGAAATGAGGGGCTTTCCACCTCAATTCCCGGGGTCCCGTCCGGCGAGCGAAGGTCGTTGAGCCTAACTAAAAGGCTCAGGAATACTCAGGCGAGCGGAAGCATAAGTCCTGCGGGTCTTTCTCCGGACACGTCATCGGCGAACCGTCCGGCCGGCTCACGCCGGCCGGCTTGCCGATCGAAAGTCGCCCCTACTTCCCCGCGACGGCCAAGCCGGGGGCGGCGCGGAACGAGAGGACCGCTTTGTTCGTCGCCGTGTCCCACAGTTTCACTTCCCCGTCGAACCCGCCCGTCGCCAGCCGCTTCGTTTTCGGGCTCACGGCCAAGCTGTAAACATAGTCGGCGTGTCCGGCGAGGCTTTGAATAAGAGCCCGATCGGCCAGTTTGTGCCGCTTCGCCGTCTTATCGGCCGAGCAACTCCAAATCTCGTTGTCGACGATGGCCACGCGAAACACTTCGCCGCCGAAGCCGGTGATCGTGGCCGATTGCTTGCCGTCGACCGGGTTCCACACGTGAATCTTCTTGTCGGAGCCGGCCGACAACACGGTCTTGCCGTCGGGTGCGAACACGGCGGCGAGCACCGTCTCGCTGTGGCCGGGGTAGGTCGTGATCGAATCCCCCGTCTTAGCGTCGAACACCTTCGACGTTTTATCGCGCGAGCCGCTGACGAGTTGCTTGCCGTCGGCGCTCCAGGCGATCGTCATCACCCAATCGGCGTGATCTTCGATCACGAGCGCTTCCTTACCGGTCGCCGTATCGTACAGCCGAATCGAGCGATCGGCCGAGCAGACGGCGATTTGCTTGCCGTCGGGAGAAAACGCACAACCGAGCGCCACGTCGCTCATCGTGCCGAGCCGACGCACGACCGTGCCTTTGAGCGGATCGTAGAGCACCGCTTCGCCCGACACGCCCGGCGTCCCGCCGGCCGCGGCCAAAATTTTCCCGTCGGCCGAGTAAGCTAAGCCGAACGTCCGCTGCTCGACGTCCTTGATCCGCCGCAGCAGCTTGCCGTCGGCCGCCGACCAGATCGTCACTTCGTGATATCCGCCGACGGCGAGTTCTTTTCCTTCCGGATCAAAGGCCAAGGCGGTGACCGGAACGGAGACGCGATATGCTTCCGGCGGATTGGGGTGCGGCTTGCGCGGCACGATGGAGACGAGTTCGGCCTTGGCGTCGGTCGCATCGTATTTCGCTCCTTCGGCGATCCACCGGCTCACGAGCGCAATCTGTTCCTTCGGCAGCGGGTCGCCGTCTTTCGGCATCCGCTCTTCCGGTTCGCTCGATTCGAGCAACCGGAGCAACTCGCTGTCGGCCGGCTTTCCGGCGACGACCGGCGCGCTGCCGCTCGAGCCGGCCTTGGTCAGCAATTCGAACGTATGGAGTTGGTAGTCCCCTTTCGACTCCGTCGCGCTGTGGCAACCGAGGCAGTTCTTCACCAACAGCGGCGCGATCTCCGCCTTGAAGCTTACCGGAGCCGGCTTCTTCGTCGTCGCGGCCGGAGCCTTGGCGGCAGCTTGCGGCTTCGCAGGAGTCGGATTCGCTTTGGCTTCGGCCTTGGGTTCCGCCTTCTTCTCCGCAGGCTTCGTTTCCGTTTTCACGACGGCCGGCTTTACGTCCGTCTTCACGGCGGCCGGTCTCGAATCGGCCGGCTTCGTTTCGGCCGGCTTCTTCGCGTCGGCGGCGAGGAGCGCCGTCGGCAGCCAGAGCGCCGCGGCGAGAATCAACGTTAAGGGGCGTGCAATCTTCATATTCGTCTCGTCTATCTTGGGCCCGCGACCGAGGAAGCCGCGGCATGGATCGTCGATGAAAACTTCGTTTAGTGTTGGAACAAGAACTCGTTGGTATTCAGAATCGCCCAGCACACGTCTTCCATGCCGCGCTCCGCGTCGCCGCTCTTGGCGATATGGTCGAGCGCCGCTTTCATTTCCGGATCGCTCGGCGCGCGGCTAAACGCGGCCAAGTACAACTCCTTGATCACGTCGGCCGGCTGCTTGCCGGCGGCCGCGAGCGTGCGCGCCCGATTCTTGGCGTCTTTGATTTTGCCGTGCACGAGCGGGCCGTTGATCATCTGCAAAGCTTGCGACAGGTTCGACTCGCCGGCTCGCTCGCAGGCGCAGGCCGTTTCGCGCGCCGGTTGGCCGAACACTTTGAGGAAGTAGTTGTCGACGTCGGGGCTGGGCAGTTCGACGGCCCGCGTTCCGGCGGGCAAGCCGGCGTACTTCTCCGGCACGCCGGTCACCTGGCAGATTGCGTCGAGCAATTGCTCGGCCGTGAGCATCCGCGTGCGGCTGTGCGAGAAGTACTTGACGTCGTCTTTGTTGAATTCGTTGCGGCGCGAGCTGAGTTGGTACACGCGGCTGTTCAAGATCGTCCGCATCACGTGCTTCCGATCGTAGCCGTGAGCGATGAAGTCCTTAGCGAGCGCTTCGAGCAGCGCCGGGTGCGCCGCCGGGTTCGATTCACGGAAGTCGTCGACCGGCTCGATGATGCCGCGGCCGAGCAAGTGGCCCCAAATCCGATTCACTTCCACCTTGGCGAAGAACGGGTTGTTCGGATCGACGAGCCAAGCGGCGAACGCCTCGCGGCGATCGCCTTCGCCGGGCAGATCGAGATCGCCCTTGAGCGGGGCCCAGGGCTTCATCGTCTTGCCGGTGCGGGGCTGAGTGATCTCGCCGCTCCGCGCGCTCCAAATGATCAGATCGTCGGCGTCGCTGGTCTTCTTGCGCTGCACGCGCTGGAAGAACGCCGCGATGCCGTAGTAGTTGTCTTGCGTCCAGCGCTCGAACGGATGATTGTGGCACTTGGCGCACTGAATGCGCACGCCGAGGAAGAGCTGCGAAGCCGTTTCCGTGCAATCGTTGACGTCGGCCGACGTGCGATAGAAGTTCGCGGCCGGATTGACGAGCGTGCTGCCGCTCGCCGTGACCAACTGCTTGGCGAACTGATCGTAGGGCATGTTGTCGCGGACCGCTTGTTCGATCCAGCGGTGGAACTTATGCACGCCCGGCTCGGACACCTTCGTCTTGCGGACGCGGAGCAAATCGGCCCACTTCATCGCCCAAAACGCCGGGAACTCATCGCTCGCCAACAGCGAGTCGACGAGCTTGGCCCGCTTGTCTTGGGCCGGATCGGAAAGGAACGTTTGCGTTTCGGCGATCGTCGGCAGCCGGCCGAGCACGTCGAGATGTACGCGACGGACGAACTCGTCGTCGGCGCACAGTTCCGAAGGGGCGATCTGCAGGCGATGCAGCTTCTCAAACACGAGCTTGTCGACGAAGTTGCTCTCCGCCGGCTTGTTCCACTTGAAGCCCGGCACGTCGGAGAGGAACGTCAGGGCCGTGGTCTCCATCATGTCGAGATAACGCACCAGCACGGTCGTCTCGCCGCGCTCGCGGCTCAAGACGAACCCGTCCGAGTCGACCGTGGCGACCGCTTCGTCGCTGCTCAGGTAGTCGGCCAGCTTGGTGATGTCGCGGACGGTGCCGTCGCTGAAGTGACCGAGCACGAGCAACTGCTGCACGTGGGCCGGGCGGAGGAATTCGCGATTCTTCGGATAGACTTCGATCTTCACGCACTTCGCCGTCGCTTCGGCGTCGAGCTTCGCGCCCTGCGCGATCCAATCGCGGAGGAGATCGTAGCTGAAGTCGTTTTTCTTGATGCGGCGGCCGCCGCCGTGGGCCACTTCCATCAGCGGCTTGCGCAGCAAGAGGCTCGCGGCCGGGTCGATCGAATCGATCCGCCGGTTGTACGCCTCGCGCACCAGCGTCTCCATGTCGAGCACGGGATCGTAGGCGCGGAGCGACAGACGGAAGCCGCCCTTGCCGCTCGGCGAGCCGTGGCAAGCGCCTTGGTTGCAACCTTGCTTGGTGAGCGCGGCCTGCACGCCGTAGAGGAACGACACCTGCTCCGGCTTCGTTTGATCCATCGCGAGGCACGGAATCTTCGTCTCGACGCCCGCCACCGTGACGCTGATCGTCGTTTGCCCGTCGCCCGCCGGCACGACGATGCCGTCGTGCACCCGGGCCACTTTTTCATCCGCCGACGTCACGACGGCGGCGCGGGTCAGGTCTTGCACCTTGCCGTCGGCGTAGAAACCGCTGACGACGACGTTCATGTATTGCATCGGCGTCGTGAAGCGAATCGTTTCCGGGCGGACTTCAATCCGCACCGGCTTGCCGACGACGATCGGCGCGATGGCCGCAGTTTCCGTGGCCCGCATGTCGACCGAACCCATGCCCATCCCGGCCATTTCGGCGGGCTTGAGGTTCATCTTGCCGGCGACGGCCGCGCTTTCAGCACGCACGACGCCGATCGACGAACTCATGACAAGCGCTGCGCCGCACACGGCGAACGCTGAGCGAATGATATGTCGCATGGGATCCTCCTCCTCGATGGTTCTGGCGAGTCGACGGACTCCGGTCGCTGACGCTCCCGGCTCGCGATCCTATTTGGCTGCGGTCTGTTTAGCGGCGGTTTGTTTCGGGGTCGGCGGGGCGACGTCGAGCGCGATCGTGCCGACGTCGAGCGTCACCGTGCGGCCGGCGATCTTGGTCGTCGCCGTGAGCCGACCGGCGCTCGGACCGAAGGGCGCTTTCGCGTCGACGGCGAGTTCCGTTTCCGTTTCGGTCTTATCGGCGGGCACGACGAACTCGGCGGCGCCCGTGACGCCGCGCGGCAACGACTTCCAACGGAGCGTGATCGGCTGCGCATCACCGCCATGGCGGACGACGTTGATCTTCAGCTTTTGCTTTTGGCCCGGCGCGAGCGGCGCGAGCTTCGCCGCCGTCGCCTCGAGCGGCGCGCCGATGCGGAGCGTGACGTCGCCCGTGGTCACCTTCTTCGGCTGGTCGTTGAACACGGCCGAGGCACTGACACGGATCGTTTGCTCGAGCGGGGCCGAGGTGGTCGGGCCGGTGAGTTCGATCGTCGCTTCGGTCTTCCCCTTCTCGATCTTCGCGGCCGCGGCCGTGACGCCCGGCGGCAGGCCTTCGACGGTGAGCGTCACGACGTCGTCGAACTTGTTGAGCTTCTCGATTTTGACCGGCAACGAAGCCTTGCCGATGAGTTGCGGCAAGGTGATCGCCGTCTTCACGGCCGTGACCTTCATGAAATCGGCGGCCGGCGGACCGATGGAAATCGCGAGGTTCTCGGCCAAATCGAGCGGCGGACTGGTGAGCCCGCCGAGCGCGGTCTTAAAGGCCGTGGTGGCGAGCGCGGTCGCCGTGATCACTTCTTTGGAGTCTTTTTCGGAGCCTTCGCCGACGACGTCGACGTTGAGGAACGTGCCGACGGCGAGCGACGGCCCGGCGGTGACGACGAGCGTGGCGTCGGGCTTGCCTTCGGGAATCACGCCGGTCGCCTTCAGATCGGCCGGCTCGCCCGCGAATTTCAAGGCGAGCTTGATGGGGCCTTTGTACCCGTTGCGCGCGGCGGTGACTTTCACCTTGGCGACGCCGGAGTGCGGGACGTCGAGCTTCTCGGCATCGAGCGCGAGCGTGAAGCTCGGAGCGGCCGGGCCGATGAGCACGCGATAGGAATACTGCGGGCCGCCGCGACCGAGCAGGTCTTCGACGGAGAGATAGTATTTGCCGTCGGCCGGGAACGTGAAGTCGAGCGAGCCTTCGTCGGTGCCGGTATCTTCCGCCTCGGCGAGCACCTTGCCGTCTTTGTCAAAGATGCGCAGGAACAGATCGGCGGGAGAACCGAAACCGCGCGTTTGTCCGGTGAAGCGGAGCTTCAAGCCTTTCTTGGCTTCGAAGCCGTAGCGGTCGCGATCGGCCGGCTGCTCGAAGCGCCCGTTGACCGCGCCGGCAAGCACGAGCGGCGAAGCCTCTGCGCGCTCCTGGTTCGGCTCGACTTCGGTTTGCTCGGCGGCGTGCGACACGCTGAGCATCGCCAAACCGCTGCCGGACTTTTGGTCGTAGGCGACGGCGAGCGGCAGTTGCTTGGCGGCGCAATCGGCCGGGACCGCGGTGCGGATCGGCGCGAGCGGGCCGAGATCGAAGCCGATCGGTTCGACCAGCGCGGTGGTGCCGGCCTGCACGCCCATGGGATAGGGCGCGGCGAGGAGCGGGAAGTCGCCGACGCGGAGGCGATAGCGATGGGCGCCGGAGCCGGCATAGCGGATGTCGCGGACTTCGATCGTGTAGTCGCCGCTCTTCTGGATGCGGTAGATAAAGCGGCCGTCGGGGCCGGTCGACTCGTCATCGTCGGCGTAGGCGAGTTCGTGACCGGCGGCGTCGAGCATGCGAATGACCGGATCGAGCGGGGAACCGAGCCGACGCGCGACGGCTTCGACCGAGATCCGCCGGCCGGCCTCGACGTGGATCGTGTAGAAGTCGTACGTCTCGGCTTCGTAGACGCCGTCGACCGCAGTCGGCCAGGAGAGCTTCTGGGCTTTGGAGACGCTCTTGTTGGAAGTGTCTTCCGCGGTGGTGCCGAGGTCGTCGACCAGGATCAGCCGCAGGTTGCTGGCACCCAGTGGTCCGACCAATCGGACGCCGTAGATGCCAGGACACGCTAGGGCGGGAACGGTGGCCTCAAACACCGCAATTTTAGCGGCTTTGGCCTTCGAATCGCCCTTCGCGTTCGACGCTTGTGTAGAGGCTCCGATCGAAGTGAACTTGGCGCCGGGGAGATTGGTCCAAACGTCGCGGGCGTCGGCGAGGTTGTCGCCGTAGAACGTGAGCTTCACCGCTTTGCCGGGCGCGACGGCATAGGGCAGCGTGTGCGAGACGGTGGGAGCTTGGCCTAGCGAGGTCGTAGCCCAACAAGGCACGAACAGCACGGAAAGCGCAGCGGCGAGTCGCATCATGGCGCTCGGTTCCTTCGCGGGATAGACGGACAGGCGAGGCAGGCGTCGAACGTCGGGGGGAGGGCAAACGAGGCAGGCGGGCGGTACGTCGCGAAATTCGCAACGCTGTGGTCGCCGCGACGGCGGCCGATCAGGCGGGGAGAGCTATCGTGAGGCAGGCGTTCGGAGGAAGTGCATTCAAATAAGCTCCTCCTTATTGAAGACCATAACCGGGGCAACCGGCTTGGTCAATTTCTTTCCCCTCTTGAACAGCGGCTTTACGGTGTATCGGTCGCCGCCGCTACGAGCCAAAGGGGTTCGCCGGAGCAGCCGGGGGCGTTGCCCCGGCAGGGGACGCAGGGGGGGCAGGCGTAGCTGGGGCACCAAAAGGACTCGCGGCGGGAGCGCCACCGCCAAACGGATTACCGCCGGCCGGAGAGGCCGCTGGAGCTTCTGGCATTGTGCTGCCGGCGGCAGGAGCGCCGAACAGGCCGCCGGCATCAGCGGGTGCCGCCGTGGCCGGAGCCGCCGGGGCGGGGGCCGCGAAAGGATCGGAGGCGGTCGCTGCGGCAGGCATCGCGGCGGGGTCTGTGGCAGGAGCCGAGGCGTCCGGTGCCGGTTGCCCGACCGTGGTCGCCGCGCTCGGAGTTCCCTGCGACGGCTCAAACCGGCGGAACTTCTCGAAGCGAATCTTCTCGATCGCGGCCAGCGCATTCTTGCGACCGGCTTGACGATACGTCTCTAAAGCTCGGCGATCGGGGCCTTGAACACGCTCCAGAGCGGCGCTCACATTGTAGAACGTATCGAAGTCTTGCCCTTCGATTTCCGCGCCCTTGGTAAAATCGAGCTGAGCGTTGCTCGTGCGACCGAGTCGGGCGTTGGCCAAACCACGAAAATAATAGGCGCGCGGATCTTTGCCGCCGGCTTCGATAACTTGCGTCAGAGCGTCGTGAGCTTTGCGATAGTCGCTCGCAAAATAGGCTTTGGCGCCTTCGTGGTAGAGAGAGGTCAGCACCTTGTCGTCGATCGCCGTGGAGGGGACGGCCAGAGCCGACCACAAAGCGCACGTCGACAAACACGCCCAAGCACTAGCGGCGATGCGACTCATGTTCGTCGGGCTCCCCGGCTTACACACGTGACAATGAAAAATCGTCCAAGAATGCAGCCTAATCAGCAAAGCGTCGCCGTGCAACAAAGTGCCGCAAAACCATTGAAACCGGTGGATTCCACGGCGGCGGACTACGGCAGCTCTTTGACCATCACGTTCTTGATTTGCACGCGACTGCCCGGATCGTGCTGCTGGAACGCGAAGTAGCCCTTCGTGTGAGTATTTTTCTCATCTACGTAGTCGACCACCGTCTTGCCGTTGACCTTGATCACAATGTGGTTCCCGCTCGCGATCACTTCCTGGGTCCACCACGTGTTGTCGGGCACCAGTTGCTCACGAACGTCGACGAAATTGTAGAGCGAGCCGGTCCGCTTCGGATCTTTATGCGAGTTGTTGAGTTGGGCCTCATAAATCTTGGGAAAGCCTTTTTCGACGTAGTTCGTCCGGAAATACATCCCTGAGTTGCTGCCCGGCTCTAGTTTGATATCCGCCTTATAGTGGAAGTTAGTGAACTCCTTCTCCATATAGTAGAGGTGGCTGACCGGCCCATGCCCGTGAATCGCACCGTCCTTCACTTCCCAATTCTCCGGATGCTCGTTCGCTTTCCATCCGGAAAGGTCTTTGCCGTTGAACAACGAAACCCACCCTTCTTCGGCTTGGACCAAACCAAGCGCACTGAACACGATGAGCAACGATCCGAACGTTCTAACGAGATGTCGTTTGAACCACATGAGGTCGACCTGGAGGCGAATTGGGGGCGATACGAATCGGACGAGCATAATCTGTGCGGCGAGCAGATCAAAGCGCGCGAACGGGAATACTTCAAAATGGCGTTCGGCACGCCATTCGCTTTGGAGGGCCTACGATCACGGACACCTTATCGAGGTCAGTTTTGTACCAATTTCGATACAGCCTTGAGGACGAAATCGGCTGCATCGGTCAGTTATCAACCATCGCGGCCCGAATTCAACCAGAGCGATGGAGGTGGCAGGTCATTTCTCACACAGGCCAATCTGTCGCGGAGACATCTTGGCAAGCCGCGATAAGATCAAAGGCGGCAATAACTTCGCGATCGTATCATTAGACCAAATCACAATTCTGGGTTCATCAGACCCAGGGTAAATACTTAGCTCGCGACTACCCTATTTGGGACGTCCCAAAGGACTAACATGCCTACGCTCTTGGCCATAGACGACGATCGTTCGACATTGCACTTGATCACCCAAGCCTTTAGCAACACGCCGATCACCGTCAAGACGGCGCGCGACGTTCCGGAGGGGATGGAGATTCTGCGCGAAGGCGTGGACGTCGTCCTACTCGACATCATGCTGCCGGAGATTTCGGGTTTGGAGGCGGTGCGTAAATTCCATGGCTGGGATCCCAAGCTCCCCGTCATCTTTATTACGGCCGGCGGAACGAGCGATACGGCGATCGAGGCCATGAAACTCGGCGCCTACGACTATTTGCTGAAGCCGCTCGATCTGCCGAAGCTGCGCGAGTTAGTCGATCGGGCCTTGGAGATTCGGCGGCTCATGAAGACGCCGGTCGAGTTACCGCGCGACTCTCATCCTAAGGTCGAAGCTGATCAGATCGTGGGCCGCTGTGCGGCCATGCAAGACGTTTTCAAAGCCATCGGCCGTGTCGCGCCGCAAAACGTCACGGTACTCATTCAAAGCGAAAGCGGCACCGGCAAAGAACTCATCGCACGGGCTATCTACCAACATAGTCACCGAGCCGGTTCAAAATTTCTCGCCGTCAATTGCGCCGCCATCCCCGACAACTTGCTTGAGAGCGAGCTCTTCGGTCATGAGCGCGGTTCATTCACCGGCGCGGAATCGCGACGCATCGGCAAATTCGAGCAATGCCACGGCGGTACGATCTTCCTCGACGAGGTCGGCGACATGTCGCCGCTCGTGCAGAGCAAAGTCTTACGGCTCTTGCAGGAGCAACGTTTCGAGCGGGTCGGCGGCACCGACACGATTCAGACCGACGTCCGGATCATTGCGGCGACGAACCGCGACCTTAAGTCGATGGCCGCCGAAGGCAAATTCCGGGAAGACCTCTACTACCGTTTGAACGGCTTTACCATCAAGCTACCGCCGCTGCGCGAGCGCGGCGACGACATCCTGCTCTTGCTGCAGTATTGCGTGCAAAAGTTTAGCCGCGAACTAGGTAAAGACGTCCATAGCATTTCGCCCGAAGCGTTGGACTTGCTTGTCCATTACTCTTGGCCGGGCAACGTTCGCGAACTGGAAGCGGTGATTCGTCAGTCGTTGCTGCAAACCACCGGCGCCGTGATCCTGCCGGAGTTTCTGCCCGACACGGTCCGGTTCGATCCGGGGGAGCGCGTTTCCTTTGACCACGAACACGACGTTCATAGCGATCTCGAGTCGTTCCTCGAAAACCGGCTTCGAAGCGGAACGTCCAACGATCTGTATCTTGAGGCCCTCGAGATGATGGAGCGTTTCGTCATCACTCGGGTTCTCAAGCATACTGACGGCAATCAATCGCAGGCGGCGAAGATGCTGGGCATCACTCGAGGAACGCTTCGCAACAAAATTCGATCGCTGCATATTTCGCTGGGCACGACGGTAACGCTCGATGAAGAGCCTGCGACGGCCGGCGAATAAACCGGCCATAATTAATTCGACTGCCCTGCAAAACAATGCGGCCCGCCGATGTCGATTCGGCGGGCCGCATTGTTTTAATCGGTTTTCGCGGGCTTTCATCCCGACTCACGACGTCGAGCGCCCGGCCTATAACTTGGCCTGCAAAGCGCTGCGCAAGCGAATCACGGCGTCACGCAGCTGGGCCATCGCGCCATTGACTTCCCTCCAATCCTCGACGAGCGATCTCCGCTCGACGACCCAGCATAAGTCGACCACCTCTTTAGCTCCAAAGTTTGAACAGATGCCTCGCAAACTGTGGGCGGCTCGTTCCGTCCCCGTTGAATCATTCGCGGCGCATCGTTCTTCAAGCTTGGCCGTAATCTCTTGCGAGTCTTCCAGGAAAAAGCGCACCAAGTCTTGGAACAATTGCCGATCTCCCCCCAGCCGTTCAAGAGTTCCGGCTTCATCATAGGTTTGAGTCGTCGACATAGATCCACTTGATTGAGGGCGAGAGAGGATGAACGTCATGTGAACACCAGCTTATCGTCCCGGTGAGAACCGGAGAATCCTTTTTAACTGCTATAGACGGCCTAAATCTTGAGCCTGAAGACGTTGGTCGATTGCCGACCAGAATGGCTCCAGCGCAAATTTGTGAAGAGCGATTTCCATTCCAAAATCCCACGCCGGAGCCGGCTAATTTTCAGTCGGCGCACCCTTTGCATCTTGTGTTCGCCGTTCTGTAACTTAGTCCTGGGTTTAGTGAGTCGAATTATGTTGAACTGGGCGCTGACCTTTTTCATCATCGCATTGATCGCCGCTTTGTTTGGATTCGGCGGCCTAGCAGGCACCGCGATATCGATTGCCAAGATTCTGCTGGTCGTCTTCCTTGTCATCTTGGTCATCAACCTGATCGCTGGGCGACGGGGCAGAGTGGTCTGAGCGATAAGCGACCTCGTGTGCCCGATCTAATGAGCTGCGTCGGACGCTGTTCACGTCGGAGGTTCTATTTCCGAAGTTGGACCGATTAGCGGGAAGGCCCGACCGAGTCCCACAAAGCGAGAAGTGAGTTTGATCGTGTTTAACTCACGGCTTTGTTGTTCTCACGGCAACTGGTCGAACCAAGAGTCGCACCAATAAAAAACGAGAGCTTCGCAAGTTTGCGAAGCTCTCGTTTCATTTTTGCTCCGTGAACCAATCTCACTGAGCGCTTCTCTTAGGGGCTTAGGTGCAACCTCGGATCAAGAAGAGAATTAGCAGGACCGGAATCGGTACGCCGAGCAGCCACAAGAAGATCCAGCCGGCTTTCCCTTCGCGTTGCGGACGTAGCGCAAGTTTCGACATGACTCACCTCAAACGTGGACATGGAGTTTTGAATGCTGAATGCGGACAGCCTTACTAGAGCGAACATCGTGCCGAACTGCACTGAATCACGCTCAATCGCGGCTTGCGAACCAAGCGGAAATGAATAGACTGAAGGGCTTTCGGCCTTCGCGCGAGCGACCGCCGAGAGCACGACCGCTCAGATTCCTGGCGGTTTGGTCAGATCCTGACAAGCCAGACCCGGTAGCTCAGTTGGTAGAGCAACGGACTTTTAATCCGTAGGTCTCGGGTTCGAGTCCCGACCGGGTCACTTTTTCTTTCGCGGCGTCGGACCGCGCCGCTTATTTCTCGACGGTCTCGTCGAGCCGCGTCACGTCGATGTACACGCCCTGCAAACGCGGGGCGTCGTTCACATAAAGCAGCCGTCCCGGGCTGATTTCTCGGACGCTCGTGTAGTTGAAATTCGCGCGGTCGGAAACCACGCGATGCTCGATCCACGTCCGCCCCTTGTCGAGACTGAACATGATGCACGAAGTCGGCCGGCCGTAGCTGCAGGCCAACACCCCGTTGCTCATCATCTCCAAGTCCGGATCGACGCTTCCCTCTTCCAACTCGCGTTCCTCGCCCCACGTCTTGCCGCCGTCGGTCGAGAACGCTTGATGCATCCGGCACCATGGACCGATGCGCGAGACGGCGGTCATCTCCGTCGCCGACGTCCTCGCCGTTCCCGGTTCTCCCCCTTCGAGCATCTTCACGACGTGCTGCCACGTGCGTCCCTCGTCCGTGGTCTTCATCAAGTGGCCGTGTCGCCAAGTGTATCGCTTCTCATCCGTGTAGCGGCTCCAAACGACGCACGTCGCGTGGCCGTCATCGTCGTTGAAAAGTTGCCGTTCAAAAATCAGCACTTGGCCCGGCTTGTTCGGAAAGTACGGCTCGTCGATCAGAATTCGATTCTCGTACTTTTCGAATTTGGTCGCGTCGGAATTCAACTTCACCGTATGGCCGACCAGCGTTCCGTCGTCGCGTAAGCGGCACCAGCGCGAGGCGCCGAGGATCGAACCGTCGGGCCGGCGGACCATCGGCAGCGGTGCGAACTCGACCTGATCGAGCCCCGGGATCGGCGACCAGGTCCTGCCCGCGTCGGTCGATTTCAAAACGCCGTACGGTTCGTAAAGCGCGTCGGGCCCTTGGGCGACGCTCATCAACAACAACCCTTGTCCCATGTTGAACAAGTAGGGACGGGTTTGCTTCACCCCGTCGGTCCGCGCGATGTCCCATGGCTCACCGATCGTGATCTTGAGCTTCGGCGGTTCAACCGCGGCAACTCGCTTCCTCGTGCCGAGCTTCACCGATTTCCAAAGGGCCGCGCCGGAAAACTTTTCGGTCGTCGAGCCGAACACCAGAAACGGCTTCACACCGTCGGCCGGTTTCCAGAACGCGTCGCGACCTTCGATCACCCGCTCCCCGTCGATGTCCAAGCTCATCGTCGTGCCGAAGATCGTCAATCGATAGGTGCGGAACCGGCTTGCCGGGTCCATTTTCACAAAACGATCGCTGAAATAGCGAACATTCGTCGCCGTGAACACGAGCCCTTCTTGGCGGCGACCGTCGCAGATTTGCAGACCGACCGGGAGCCCGTCGCGCCACGGCCAAACCGAAGACGCGCTGCCCCGCGTCGCCGCCATCGACTCGAACTTCACAATCGCCTCAACGACCAATTCCTCGTCGTCACCGCACGCAAATTCTGCCCGATAGCCGCCGGCGGCCTTATCGGAATCGTCGACGAGGCGCAGGGCACCGTCGACAATTTCCGTTTTCGGCCGGCCGACGGGCGACCAAGTCGACGCCGTCGGAAGTGTGCCGCCATCGTATTCGAGCAGCCAACGAATCGGCTGCTCCGCGGAACCGATCCGGCAGGTCGCGACGACCAACAACGCGGGCAACAGCCGAGTTGCGAATCTCAGGTACGTTGCCGCGACGTGTTGTGCGACTTGCATCATTTGTTTCCTCAAGTATGTGCGCATCTATTGAGCCGATAGATGCGCACCCCTATTGTCTTACTTAAATCCGCGCATCTATCGAACGAATAGACGCGTGATTTGATAGAACGCCGGCGCATTGGGCGATCCGCCGGCTCGTCTATTCCAAGCCGACATGGTTGAGCGCACTTCGATATTCTTGCGGATGGTTCACATTCTCCAAACTGGCGAGTTCCGGATCGACGTCGCGCAAGTCTTCGAGCGGTACGTAGCGCGTCGGCACGTCCTGAAACAGGTCGCGCACGCGCAATTGATCGGCCGCCAATCGGCGCTCGACGGCGGGCAACACTTCGGTGTGGTACACGCCCGTCAGCGGGTAACACTTTACTTCGTCGCCGGGGACGGTGATTGGAAAACTTTCCGCCGCCGCGGCTTCGGCGATAATGAACAGGCGGGCAACGAACTCGGCTCGCAAGAGCGGAACGTCGCACGCCGTCACGAACGCACACTCGGCAAGCGGAGCGGCGGCCCGCAAGCCGGCCGCGATCCCTTCGAGCGGACCTCGCTCCGGCCGCAAGTCGCGTGTGACGACGACCCCCGCCGGCATGCTCGGCAGCCGTTGTTCCACGGCCGCGACGACGACGATCCGCTCGAGCGCGACGACTTGGCGCAGCACGCCGACGACGCGCGTCGCAAGCGACTCGGCACCGAAAGGGAGCGCCGCTTTGTCGGTTCCCATTCGGCTCGATTTCCCGCCGCAGAGCACGATCGCACAACGTTTCATATCAACCATCTCTTGCGCCGAACATCGGCGCGGCCGCATCGCGATTGTAGAAAATCGGCACGCCGGTTAGGGTGGCTGTAGAGTCGCCTCTCTGCACGCACATCGCCGTCGTCGCCAACCGCTTCTAGGATAACACGCTTCATGTCGTTGCGGCTGAGTTATCGTTTGAGCGGATCGATTCCGACCGAGGTCGCCGGCATCATGCCCGACGCGCTGGCCGACAAGTCGACCGTTGAAATCGAACGCGTGCAGATTCTGCACGGCAACCGAACCCTGCCCCTCGCCGAACTGTTCACCGTTGTCGGTGATGCCCGCGACGGCCGTATCGAGTGGTCCGGAGATTTGCGTTCGGTTCACCGAATCGGTGCGGGAATGACCTGCGGCGAAATCCTGTGCGAAGGCTCGGTCGGCAGGCATCTCGGCAGCGGCCTGCGGGGCGGCAAGATCGACGTGGCCGGCGACGCCGACAATTGGGCCGGAGCGGAAGCCGTCGGCGGCACGATTCACATTCACGGCTGCGCGGGCGATCAACTCGGCGCGGCCTACCGCGGCTCTGTGCGCGGCCTCTCCGGCGCGACGATCCTCGTCGACGGCGACGCCGGACATGAAGTCGGCGGCACGATGCGGCGCGGGCTCATCGCCGTCGGCGGCTCGGTCGGCGACTTGGCCGGGTTCAACATGATCGCCGGAAGTCTGTTTATTTTCGGTTCGTGCGGTGTGCGGCCGGCAGCCGGAATGAGGCGGGGAACCGTCGGCCTGTTCGGCGCGACGCGCTCTCCCCTCCTGCCCACGTTTCGTTCGGCAGGCTCGTTTCGTCCGCCGATCATGCCGCTTGTAGTCCGCCATCTGCGTTCGCTCGGGTTCGTTGTCGATGCGGCGCTCGCCGATGCCGAGTTCGAGGTCTTTCAAGGCGATCTGGTCACCGTCGGGCGCGGCGAGGTGTTTACTCGAATCGGAGCGGCCGTGACGTCGTAACGCCGGCACCAAACTTTCGCATGGCAACTCCCGATTACCTCAAGATCACGCAAGGCACCGTGTACGACCCGACCAACGGCGTCGCCGGTGCGGTGCGCGATCTTTGGATCGCCGACGGTCGCATCGTCGCCGCGCCGAGCGACCCGAAAATTCGCCCGGCGCGCGAAATCGATGCGCGCGGGCTCATCGTCCTGCCCGGCGGCATCGACATGCACTGCCACATCGCCGGGCCAAAGGTAAACGTGGCCCGCAAGATGCGGCCCGAAGAGAAGCGCAACCACGAACCGCTGAAACGGACGAGCAAGTTGCGCAGCGGCACCATGGGGAGCGTGCCGAGCACGTTTGCGACGGGCTACAAATACGCCGGCCTCGGCTACACGACCGCGTTCGACGCCGCGATTCCGCCGCTCGGCGCTCGCCACGCGCATGAGGAATTCGCCGACACGCCTTGCCTCGACAAAGGCTTCTTCGTACTGATGGGCAACAATCACTATGTGATGCGCTGCCTTCAAAATCGTGAGCCGCAGAAGCTTAAAGCGTTCGTGGCTTGGCTCTTGAACGCGACCAAGGGATTCGCGCCGAAGCTGGTGAACCCGGGCGGGGTCGAAGTCTGGAAGAGTCGGCAGGCCGGTAACGTCGCCGGGCTCGACGACGTCGTCGAGCCGTTCAATGTGACGCCGCGGGCCATCATTCAAGGCGTCTCCGCGGCGGCGAACGAACTCGGCCTGCCGCATCCGGTTCATATTCACTGCAACCAGCTCGGCATGCCGGGCAACTGGACGACGACGCTCGCCACGATGCAGGCCTTGGAAGGTCGCCGCGGCCACATCACGCACGCGCAGTTTCATAGCTACGGCGGCGGCGACGGGGACGAGAACACTTTCAACAGTCGCGTCCGAGAACTGGCCGACTACGTCAACGCCCACGACAATGTTTCGCTCGACGTCGGCCAAGTGCTCTTCGGCCCAACCACGAGCATGACCGGCGACGGCCCGCTCGGCTACTTCCTCTCGAAGGTCTACGGACGCAAGTGGTTCAGCGGCGACGTCGAAATGGAAGGCGGTTGCGGCATCACGCCGATCGTCTACAAGAATAAATCGCTCGTCCACGCGCTGCAGTGGGCCATCGGGCTCGAGTGGTATCTCTTGGTCGAGGATCCATGGCGCGTCGTGATGAGCACCGACCATCCCAACGGCGGCTCGTTTCTTGCCTATCCGCAAATCATTCGCCTGTTGATGGACCGCACGTATCGCCGCGACGTGATCAAATCGCTCCCGACGCAGGTGCGCGAGCGTTCTACGCTCTACGACATCGACCGCGAATACACGCTTGAAGAAATCGCGATCATCACGCGGGCCGGCCCGGCGCGGTTGCTCGGCTTGAAAAACAAGGGGCATCTCGGCGTCGGCGCCGATGCCGACGTCACGATCTACACGCCCGACGCGAATCCCGAAACCATGTTCGAGCTGCCGCGGATGGTCGTTAAAAGCGGCCGCGTCATCGTCGATCAGGGCGACTTGCGCGACCCGCTCGTCGGCGGCACGCTGCACGTCGCTCCGGATTACGACCGGGACGTCGAATCGGACATTCGAGCTTGGTTCGAAGATCACTATTCGATTCAGTGGCGCAACTACCCGGTCGACTCGAGCTACGTGCCCGATTCCAAACTCGTCGATTGTCGCGGGAGTTAATCCATGACCGGCGGTGCCGCAAACTCCGGCTTGAGGATAAACGGCGTAGCGATCGTCGATACGTTCGCCGAAGCGTTTCCGATCAAAGCCGCTCGATTAATCATCACGGCGACGACGCAACACTGGGCGCGCACGGCGGCGACCGTGCTCTGCGGCAATGCGACAAGCGTGATCGCCTGCGACGTCGAAGCGGCGATCGAGCGCGACGTCCCGGCGGCGCAGACTCCCGACGGCCGACCCGGCGTCGCCGTCTTGGCGTTCGCCTTCACCACCGACGGACTGGCCAAGTCGCTGCAGGCTCGCGTCGGCCAGTGCGTGCTCACTTGCCCGACGACGGCCTGCTTCAACGGCTTAGCCGATTGCTCCCCGGACAAACGTTTCTCTCTCGGCGGCGTGCTGCGTTACTTTGGCGACGGGTTCCAGAAATCGAAGGCGCTTGGCGGACGACGCTATTGGCGGATCCCGGTGATGGACGGGGAGTTTATCTGCGAGGATGAGTTTGGCTCGACGACCGGCGTGGCCGGCGGCAACCTGCTGATCGGCGGCACGAGCGAAACGGCGGCGCTCGCCGCGGCGGAAGCGGCCGTGAAGGCGATTCGCGTCGAATCGGGCGACGTCGCGACCGACGTCGCCCTTCCCTTCCCCGGCGGCGTAGTGCGCTCCGGCAGCAAAGTGGGCTCGCGCTATCCGAAGCTCAAGGCGAGCACGAACGATGCCTACTGCCCCACGCTCCGCACGGCGACGACGACCGAGCTGCCTGAAGCCTGCCGTGCCGTCTACGAGATCGTGCTTGACGGACTCAGCTTCGAAGCCGTGCAGGCCGGCATGCGACGCGGGCTGCTTGCCGCGGCCGCTATGCCGGATGTCGTGATGATCACCGCCGGCAACTACGGCGGAAAGCTGGGCAAGCACCACTTTTATCTGCGCGACATTCTCTAGAGGTGCCGCGTTATCCTCTAAAAAAACAGTCGCATTTATCGAGGTTTTTCGAGCTCTTGGTCCGCGCGCCCCTGTCTAAATCGGGCGGCGACGCAATAACGATTAGAATACGTTGATCCCGATCGAGCCGTGCGATCGGGCCTGCCCGCAGTGTCGTTGACCGAACATTTTGCTCGGGGCTCTGTCGTCGTCATGCGCATCGCCGTCATCGGATCAGGCATTTCCGGTCTGACGGCGGCATATCGCCTGCACGAAGCGCATGACGTGACCGTGTTCGAAGCGGCCGACTATGTCGGCGGTCATACGAACACCGTCGACGTAGAACTCGACGGCGAGCGGCATGCGATCGACACCGGTTTCATCGTCTTCAACGATCGGACCTACCCGCATTTCTCCGCGCTGCTTGGCGAACTCGGCGTGCGTTCGCGGCCGACTTCGATGAGTTTCGCCGTGCGCTCGGACGCCGCCGACTTGGAATACAACGGCACGTCGTTGTTTGGCCTGTTCGCTCAACGACGCAATTTGGTGCGCCCCGCGTTTTATCGACTGCTGCGCGACGTGCTGCGATTCAATCGCGAGGCGCCGCGCACGATCGACGAAATCGGACGAGAACCGACCGTCGGCGAGTACTTAGCGGCACATCGCTACTGCCGCGAGTTTGCCGACTACTATCTCTTGCCGATGGGCGCGGCGATTTGGTCCTGCCCGCCGGGAACGTTCGCGAAATTTCCGATCCGCTTCATCGTGGAGTTCTATCAGAACCACGGCCTGCTCGATCTGCGCGATCGGCCGACATGGCAAGTCGTCGAAGGGGGTTCGCGGACTTATGTGGAGGCGCTGACCGCGGGATTTCGCCGTCGGATTCGATTGAACACGCCGATCGCGCGCATCGTCCGCGGCGACGAGGCCGTGGAGGTGCTGCCGTTCAGCGGCCCGGCGGAGTCGTTCGATCATGTGGTCTTAGCCTGCCATGCGGATCAAGCGTTGGCGCTGCTGGCCGACGCTTCGGATTCGGAGCGCGAAATCCTCTCGGCGTTTCCGTATAGCCGCAACACGGCCGTGCTGCATACCGACGAACGCCTGTTGCCGCGCCGCCGCCGGGCCTGGGCCGCCTGGAACTACTTGTTATGGAACGACTCTGCGATTGCCGGGACCGGCGAGCGCGCCGGCGCGACGGTCACCTACAACATGAACATCTTGCAGCATCTCCGCTCGCGCCGCACGTTCAACGTGACGCTCAATTGCGACGACCGAATCGACCCGGCCAAGGTGCTGCGCCGGTTCGTCTACCATCATCCGGTGTTCAACACGGGCCGCGCCGCCGCGCAGGCCGAACATGCCGAGATTTCGGGCGTGCGGCGCACCAGCTATTGCGGAGCCTACTGGGGCAACGGCTTTCATGAAGACGGCGTGGCGAGCGCGCTCCGTGTGTGCCGAAGTCTGGAGCGTCGTCCCGCCTTCGCCGCCGCCGGCGGCGCGTGAGTTTAAGCGATGGAAAGTTGCTTCTACGAGGGATTCGTCACGCATCGTCGGCAAGCGCCGGTCGAGCATGCGTTTCGCTACCGGCATGCTATGGTCTACGTCGACTTGGCCGAACTCGACGAAGCGTTCGGCCGCCGCGGCCTGTGGTCGACGCAATTTCCGGCTCCGGCCCGCTTTCGCCGCGCCGACTATCTGGGCGGCCGAGCGACGCCGCTCAACGTCGCGGTGCGCGATCTGGTCGAGCGACGCATCGGCTCGCGACCCGCCGGCCCGATTCGTTTGCTCACGAACTTTCGCTCTTTCGGGTTTGCCATGAATCCGGTGAGCTTCTACTACTGCTTCGCGGCCGACGGCACGTCGCTCCAATGGCTCGTCGCCGAAGTGAGCAACACGCCTTGGAACGAGCGGCACTACTACGTCGTCGCCTGCGATCCGACGCGCGAGGCACGGCCGGAAGTTTGCAAGGAGTTTCACGTCTCGCCGTTTCTCGAGATGGCGCTAACATACCGCTGGCAAATCGCTCCGCCCGGCGAGCGGCTGACGTTGGCGATTGAAGCGTCGCCGCAGGCCGGCGGGCGACCGTTTCACGCAAGCTTGGCGCTCACGCGAGTTCCGCTGACGGCCCGAACCCGGCTTAAAATGTTGCTCCGGTATCCGCTGGCCACATGGCGAGTGTATCTCGGCATTTATCGGCAAGCCCTCAGCTTGTGGTGGAAGGGAGTGCCGTTCGTGCCGCACCCGAAACAGACCGCGCTCGATCACCGCTCGGCGTCGTCGCCGGAACCGCACGACTCGCCCACGATTCCGCCTCAACAATCCGCAGCATGGGAATAGATTCGCGTATGAGTATGACGTGTGAAGTCGCCGACGATCCCGAGACGGGGCGCAAGCACGCCGTTCAGCCCGTAGCCCTACCTCACGCTGACACTCATTCTTCGGCGAGTGTCCTCGACCGTGCGGCCCGACGAGCCTTGCTCGCTCGCTTAGATAAGCTGCGCGGCGGTCGAATTCATCTCCACGACGGCCGTGACCTCGTTCGACTTGGCGACGGCGACGCTTTAGCAGCTCGCGTCGACGTCCTTTCTCCTCGGTTCTATCGGCGAGCCGTGCTCGGCGGGAGCCTCGCCATCGCCGAGTCGTACTTGGCGGGCGAGTGGGCATGCGACGATTTGACTTCGCTGTTTCGCATCTTTCTCCGCGACGGCGGTGCGGGCCGCCGCGCCGACGGTCCGCTGACGCGGCTCTTTCAACTCGGCAATCGGATCGTTCACCGGCTCCGCCCCAACACGCGTTCGGGCAGCCGCAAGAACATCGAGGCGCACTACGACCTAGGCAACGACTTCTTTCAGTTGCTTCTCGACGAAACGCTGGCCTACTCGAGCGGCATCTTTCCGACGCCCCACGCGACCCTGCACGAAGCGTCGATTGAAAAGATCGATCGCCTCTGCCGAAAGCTCGATCTGCGCCCCGGAGACCAGTTGCTGGAGATCGGCACCGGCTGGGGCGGGCTCGCCCTGCACGCGGCGGCCCACTACGGCTGCCGCGTCACAACGACGACCATCTCGCGCCGACAATTCGATCTCGCCAAGCGACGGGCCGCCGACGCAGGCCTGTCGGACAAGATTACTTTCCTGCTCCGCGACTATCGTGATCTCACCGGTCGCTTCGACAAACTCGTCTCCGTCGAGATGCTTGAGGCGGTGGGCCGTCGCTACTTCGACGTTTTCTTCGCGGCTTGCGGCCGGCTGCTTAAGCCGGACGGTTCCGCGGTGCTGCAAACCATCACGATTCCGGAGAGCCGTTTCGCGCGATATGTGAAATCGGTCGACTTTATTCAGCGGTATGTTTTCCCGGGCGGCTGTCTCCCCTCCGTCGGCGCCGTGCTGGAATCGGTCGGACGCGCGAGCGAACTGCGTTTCGTCCATGCGGAAGACTTCGGCCCGCACTACGCGCGGACGCTGCGGGAGTGGCGCGACCGTTTCGAAGGGCGACTCAGTGAGGTTCGCGCGCTCGGCTACGACGACGAATTCATCCGTCTTTGGCGTTATTACCTGAGCTATTGCGAAGCGGCGTTCGAAGAGCGGGCGATCGGGGTCGTTCAGCTGCAATTCGACGGCGCGGCCGCGCGGCGCGATCCGCTCGACGTCGGGCGAGCCGCAGCGCGCGAAATCTCTCCTTCCGTGGCCGAGGTGCGCGCATGACCGCCGTCGCGTTGGGAATCGCCGCTTTGGAACGAGGCTTCGTACCCGACGCCGTGACGAGGGCCGCCGTCCGCCGACTCTGCGGCGCGCGTCTTCGAGAAGAAGCCGGACTACACGGCACGCCCGCGCGGCGCGCGTTCGAAGAATCGCTTCGTACCGGCCCCATCGCTCCTGTTCCCGAAAAGGCCAACGAGCAACATTACGAACTGCCGGCCGAATTCTTCGAACTCGTGCTCGGACCGCGGCGAAAGTATAGCTGCTGTTGCTGGGACGGACCGCCCACGACGCTCGCCGCCGGCGAGGACTACGCTCTGTCACAAACGTGCGAACGCGCCGAACTCGCCGACGGCCAGGAGATTCTCGAACTCGGCTGCGGTTGGGGGTCGCTCTCGCTCTGGATGGCCGAGCGCTATCCGCAAGCCCGCATCACGGCCGTCTCGAATTCGCATTCGCAACGGACCTATATCGAAGCCCGCGCCTGCGAACTCGGCCTGAGCAATTTGCGAATCGTCACGGCCGACATGAATGACTTCGCGATCGAGGCCGGCCGGTTCGATCGCGTGGTCAGCGTTGAAATGTTCGAACACATGCGCAACTACCACGCGTTACTTAAGAAAATCGCGAGTTGG
The DNA here is from genome assembly GCA_016793115.1 of Planctomycetaceae bacterium. Classification (GTDB taxonomy): domain Bacteria; phylum Planctomycetota; class Planctomycetia; order Pirellulales; family PNKZ01; genus PNKZ01. Next base: position 3,340 of record JAEUIN010000171.1, on the reverse strand, counting down.
CTGCGCCCCGACGGCAAGCTGTTCGTGCATTACTTCTGCCATGCGCGATTGAGCTATCCGTTTGAAACGGAAGCCGAAGACGATTGGATGGCTCGGCATTTCTTCACCGGCGGACAAATGCCGTCGGAGCATCTGCTCGACGAGTTTGCTGAACACTTGCGCGTCGAAAAACGCCGGCGTTGGAGCGGTCGTCACTACCAAGCCACGTCCGAACTGTGGCTCCGCAATCTCGACGCCCGCCGCGCCGAAGTGCTGCCGATACTCGCGCGAACCTACGGACGCGGCGAAGCCCGAGTGTGGTTTCAGCGTTGGCGGGTCTTCTTCCTCGCCGTCGCCGAACTCTTCGGCTATAACGGCGGCGGCGAATGGTTCGTGTCGCACCAATTGCTTGTGCCGACGAGTCGGACATGAATCCGTCGCTCTCCGTCTGGCTGCAGACATCGCTCGACGCCGCCGCCGCGGTGTACGCGACGATGCTGCTGCTCTGGCTAATTAGCTTGCCGATCAAGAACGCCTCGATCGTCGACATCTTCTGGGGACTCGGCTACCTTCTGGTCGCCGGCGTCGCCGCATCGATCAACGCCCCGCTCGACGTGCGCAGCCGACTCGTCATCGCGATTGTCGCCGTCTGGGCGGTGCGGTTGGCGGGCTATGTCGCCTGGCGCAATCTCGGTCACGGCGAAGACAAACGCTATGCGGCGATGCGGGCTCACCATGGTCCGCGGTTCGCTTGGGTGAGCTTGTTCACCGTCTTTTTATTGCAAGGCACGATCCTTCTGATCGTCACCCTGCCGATTACGGCGACAATCGTCTCTTCCCGAATCGCCGAGATCACCTCCGGCCGACTCGCGCCGCTCAGCCTACTCGATCTGTTCGGCTTCGGCCTGTGGCTGGTCGGCTTCATCTTTGAAACGGTCGGCGATTTTCAACTGGCTCGCTTCAAAGCCGCTCCCGATAGCCGAGGCCGCGTGATGGATCGTGGACTGTGGCGTTACACGCGTCACCCCAACTATTTCGGCGAATCCGCGATGGCCTGGGGCATCTATTTATTCGCGGCGTCGGCAGGCGCGTGGTGGACCGCAATCGCACCGCTGCTGATAACGTTGCTCTTGCTGAAGTTTTCGGGCGTTTCGTTGCTTGAGCAAACCATCGTCGACCGCCGACCCGACTACGCCGACTATCAGCGCCGCACGAGTGCGTTTCTCCCGTGGCCGCCGAAAGCGACCGCTTAAGCCAGCCAATCCTTCATCACGTTGCCGCCGACGTCGGTTAAACGGAAGTCGCGACCTTGGAAGCGATAAGTCAGTTTGAGGTGGTTAATACCGAGTTGGTGCAAGATCGTCGCGTTCAGATCGTGAACATGCACCGGCCGCTCGACGATGTTGTAGCTGTGCTCGTCGGTCGTTCCGTAAGTGAGGCCGCCTCGAACGCCGCCGCCGGCCAGCCACACCGTGTAGCAACGCGGATGATGGTCGCGCCCGTAGTTGTCGGCCGTGAGCGTTCCCTGGCAGTACACGGTGCGCCCGAACTCGCCTCCCCACACGACGAGCGTCTCATCCAATAGCCCGCGCCGTTTCAAATCCTTCAACAGCGCGGCGCTTGGTTGGTCGGTATCGCTGCATTGACCGCGGAGTTGCTTAGGCAGCGTCGAATGCTGATCCCACCCCTTGTGAAACAACTGGATGAACCGCACGCCGCGTTCGGCCAAGCGGCGGGCCAGCAAACAGTTCGCCGCAAATGTTCCCGGCTTGCGAGAATTGGGGCCGTACATCTCGAACGTTTCTTCCGTCTCATCGGAGACGTCGGTCAATTGCGGCACCGACGATTGCATGCGGTACGCCAATTCGTACTGCGCGATCCGCGTATTGATCTCCGGATCGCCGAACTTCCGGAAGTTCATGGCGTTGAGCGCCGCCAAGTCGTCGAGTTGCCCACGTCGATCCGCTTCGGCGACACCGGGCGGGTTAGAAAGATAGAGCACCGGATCGCCGACGCTGCGGAACTTTACCCCTTGATGACGCGTCGGCAGGAAGCCGCTTCCCCAAAGTCGATCGTAAAGCGGCTGATCGGTCGGCCGGCCGGTTCCCGTCGAAATCATCACCACAAACGCAGGCAGATCCGAGTTCTCCGTGCCCAGCCCGTAGCTGGTCCAGGCTCCAATGCTCGGTCGTCCGGCGATTTGCCCGCCGGTGTTGCTGAACGTGATCGCCGGATCGTGATTGATCGCTTCGGTGTGCATGGTGCGCACAATGCACATGTCGTCGACCGTGCCGGCCAAATGCGGCAACAGTTCGCTGAGCCAAGCTCCGCTCTTGCCGTGTTGAGCAAACTTGAAGATCGACGGCGCAATCGGAAACTTGCTCTGGCCGGAAGTCATGCCCGTCAGCCGCTGTCCCATCCGTACGCTCGCCGGCAGGTCTTGGCCGGCGAAGCGGCGGAGCGTCGGTTTGTAGTCGAACAAGTCGAGTTGCGAAGGCGCGCCGGATTGAAACAAGTAGATGACGCGTTTCGCCTTCGGCTTGCCGGCGACCGCCGCTTTCGCCGCGGCCTCGCCGGTCGCGGCGAAAGTGAGTTTTTCGTCGGCCGCCAAGAGCGACGCGAGCGCCGCAGTCCCGACACCGCTTGCCGCACTGCCGAAGAAGTGACGCCGATTGAGTAACGCTTCGTGTTCCAAGATCGGGTTCATCGAGTAGTCCTCGCGGCGTGACCGTGTCGTGCCGCGTTATGAGCGTTGCCAAGCGGAATTTGGGAACAAGAAACGTCGTCGGTCACTGTTTCGTCACCGTTTCATCCAGATTCAAGATCACCGAGCAAGTAAGCGTCGCGGCGGCGAGCGCCGCCGGATCGCATTGCATGTCGACCGGCGCCTCGCCGACCTTGAGCAGCTTTTCGGCGGCGGCCGTGTCTTCAACGTAGCGCTCACGGTATCGCTCGTAACCGGCCAGCAACAGCTTCAACTCGGCGGCCGTGGGTACGCGCGACGTCGCCAAGCGAAACGCGAGCGCGATCTGCTTCTCGGGATCGGAGCCCGCCTCGCGCCGCACACGCTGGGCCAAGGCCCGCGCAGCTTCAACATAGGTGATGTCGTTCAGCAGCGTGAGCGCCTGCAGCGGCGTATTGGTGCGCACTTGCCGCACGGTGCAGATCTCGCGGGCCGCGGCGTCGAAGTTGCTCATTCCCGGCGGCGGAATCGTCCGTCGCCAGTAGACGTACAAGCTACGGCGATAGAGATCCTCGCCATGGTCTTGCTTGTACTTCGCCGTGTGCGTGAGTTCTTCCCACAACCCCTCCGGCTGGTACGGCATGATCGACGGTCCGCCGAGTTTCTCCGTCAGCAATC
>JAEUIN010000166.1 GCA_016793115.1 Planctomycetaceae bacterium | reverse complement strand
CTCGGCCGACTCGGCGGCCACCCCGCGCATCCCAGCTCTCCCAAGCCCGGCTGGCTCGTCCTCTGGCGAGGCTGGCAGCGACTCCAACTCCTCGCCGCCGGAGCCGAACTCGTCCGAAAAAATTGCGGCTAGTTGTCAGGGTTGATCCCCGCCGTCTGTGTTTGATCGACGCGGATATTCAGACGGCGGGGATCAACCCCGCCGCTCGCTATTGCCTTAAGAACATCGCCGTCGGCCGAGGAGCCGCATCCATGAAACTCGTGCAGTTCGGAGCGGAGCGCGGCTCGTTCGCCAAGCTCGCCGAGAGTCGCGACGTGCAAGCGCTCAAGATGACGCTCGCCCCCGGCGACGAAAGCACCGACTCGCCCGACAACGAACACCGCTGGAGCGAGCAATGGCTGTTCGTCTTGGCCGGCCGCGGACAGGTCCGAATCGGCAAAACGAAAGGCCGGCTGCATAGCTACCCGCTGCGGAAAGGCTCGCTGCTTTTGGTCGAAAAGGGAGAACTGCACCGCATCCGCAACACGGGCCGTACGCGCTTGGTGACGCTCAACTTCTACGTGCCGCCGGCCTACGACCAATCCGGCGACCCGCTCCCGCCGAACAAGCGCCGCGGCGCACGACGCACGACCGGCTAAAAGCCGCGTCATCTGCCGGCGTTTGTGGATGCCACGAATCGGAATCGGCCCTGTAGGGAACGCCCTCCGCGGCGTTCCGAGAAGCTGGTACCCGCCGCGCTGGATGCCCGGGGCAGAACGGTGGGTGCCTGGGGCAGAACAAAGTGATGCCCCAGCCCGACCGGGGCTCTCGAAAACGCCGACGATGAATCAAAGTCGGCCCTGTAGGGAACGCCCTCCGCGGCGTTCCGAGAACCGGGTACCCGCCGCGCGGAACGCCACGGAGGGCGTTCCCTACAGAAAGAATTCGCGCTGCCGCGCTGCGAGACCAACTCCGCCCCGCCGCACGCGGCCGGCCTCAGCGCCCAGCCGGCCAAAAACGCGATGAAGCCTCTGGTACAATGCCCGCCGTTATGTGCGGGTTGAGAAACAAGTCGACATAGTAGGCACCTTTTTCTCGGTCCAGTTACTTCTCTCGCCCCAACGGGTGCGCGTCTTGTAGCCTAACGACCGCGATCAGCAGCTCGCAGCCAAGGGATTATCCACACCGGCCACCGTTATCGCGAGTCTGCTGCATCGCTTGGTTCGGCGTGCTTCATGCCTTCCAGCGATCCAGGCAGCGTTGAAACGTGTAGTCGGACGTCATGTAGTCCACCATGCACATCCCATCATTCAACAACGAGTATGCATCCGGAAGTGCCGTTACGCACTTAACCACGCCGCTGCGGCAAATCTGCCGATCAAACGTTGATCGATTGTCACTTTTGCGATTATCGAAGACTGTTGGGAATTTGCGGATCCATCGTTCAAAACGGCCGCAGACTTTCGCGAGTTCTGGGAACACTTTTTTCAAGTTGGACGTTGGAAACCACAGGCAGCCGGAAACCCAGTATTGCCCATCGCGCAGGCATGGCGTCTTGAGCCCTGCAGCCGGTGATTTCTGGGGATCAATCATCCGCCGCTGCGGGCGCTTCTCGGTCTCGATTTTCGTCAGCAAAGCTTGCCTCCAGCGAGTCGTGTTCTCCTCGTATTCATTCAAGCAAATCTGGTCAGGCCAAAACTCTGGCGCCCCAATCGCAGGAAAGTAGAGCACGAACTCGGAACCATTTGCAGGGATCCTCGCGATCGTGAGTGCTTGATCAACGGATTGGGCACCGGCATCGATGAGCCAATCGACGATCAGCGGCCAATCCTTGTCAGTGGCGAAAAAGGTATGCGAAGTTGCCATCTACACTGCCGCCGAACGGTATTGCTCAGTTGCCCGCCCGAAGTGTGCGAGCCGTCACGGGATTTTATCGCAACCGAAGCGATCGGGCCAAAGTGCCGAACGGCCGGCGGGCCAACTGGAGCGACTTGTTAAGCCAGGACTCGGCCAACCGTATGTTCGCAAACCCAGCAACGATTTCGATACTCGGGACACAAGCCACCACAATTCGGACAGCGACGTTGCGTGACGCTACGCCAACATTTCTCGGCGTGTTCTAGCCGAACGTCACGCGTGTTGATTAGCTCCTTGCGATACCACTCGTCGTAGTGAAGTTCGAGCATTTCCCAGGAGCACGCGTTGAACCAACTACGCCACTTGGCGCAGTCGTCGCCGAAGTCCTCCTCGGTCAGGCTCCGCAGAAAGGCAAGTGCTTCGGCCTTTCCGTCGAAAGCATCGTTCGGGTCAGGGAAAATGCCGGGCTCGAACTCGTCCCCGAGAATTCCGATCGCGACTTCGTGTGGACGCAACCGCACAGTATCGCCTAAGGCTTAACAGGTATTCGACCGCCGAAGTGCGGTAAAACATTACCGCAGTCTTGCGGCCGAGTATGGAATCGTCAATTTTGATTCATCATACTACCAAACGAGTTGTGACGGATCGCCGGTCCCGTAAACCTTGCTATGCCGCCAAGGGGGCCGTGCGATGCCGCAGTCGCCCGGTGGCACGGACAATTGTCCGTGCGCCGAAGGCGAGAAGATGCGAGAGGAGGTTTCCGCGAATGGTTTCGCCGGCCATGAGGCGGGCTCCTTGCCTTGCCTGTCGAACAAGCCGATTCGCACGACTCGCCGCGCGGGCGCGCGTCGCTAGTCTTGTCGCTGCGGTGCTGCTGACGGCGACGGGCGATGCCCCGGCCGCCGCTGCGGCCGGCGAGTATGCCGTTGAACTGGGGCATGAATGCTACGATTTTGTCGTGTCGGCCGACGAAAAGTATTTCGCGGCGACGGATTACTCGCGGATTAGCGTGTACGAAATCGGCGGTCGCAAAATCGCGTCGGTCCAAGTTTCGCCGACGCAACGATTCGTCGATTTGCTCGAAATCACATCGGACGGCGACGTCGCCTATTTTTCCGACGCGCAGGCCCCCGGCGCTCCCCTGCACCTCCTTAGAAGTCCCGGTTATCGCGTGGCGGGGGCGGTCTCTCAATCCTGCGTCGGCGTATCGCTTGAGAACCAGTTGTTCGCCCGGTGGAGCAAGGGAGAGATTGTCGTGGAGCGGGGCTTGGGGCCGCTGCGCGAGGAAACGGCGAGGTTTGACGTTCGGCGCGACGGTATCCACAGTCTGCGATTTTTACCTAAAGCCGACCGCGCCGTCGGCTTGGCGGGATATGAGCCCGAGAGCGATCTTCGTGTTCGCCTTCCGGAGACGAGCAGCTTGTGGTTATTCGACCTCGCCGGCGGGCGAGGTCGTCGCATCGTCGATGCTGAGAGCGAAGCCCGCAGGCGTGAAAATGATTTTTTCGTTTGGAATCATTTCGCCATTGCGGGCGGCGCGAACTGCGCCGTCGTCGCCGGCTACGGCCGCTCACCGACAGGTTATGGAGCGCTCGTTCGCGTCATCAACTTGCTCAACCCGACCTCGGATTGGCGAGAGTTGTTCGTGAAGAACGAATCCGTCCGGGCAATCGATCTTTGTGCGAGCGGCTCGCATTTCGTGATTGTGACCCGCGACACGTCCGTCGCCGATACCGGACCGCTGCGCGGCATCAAACAACACGATTATGCGGCGGCCGTTTATGAAGTGGCAGGCGGTCGGCAGGAACGTCTGGTTGGGGAGACGCCGGACGCGATCGTCGGCGTCGCATTCGGCCGCGACGAACGTTCCGTTTATGTCGGCTACGAAAAGGGACTGATCAAGTTGATTTCGCGTGGTAAGTGACTCACGGCGTCGGCGTACCGATGGAGAATTTGACGCTGGGTGCATGGACAATTGTCCGTGCGCGGGAGGCGCAAGAGGACTCGGTCGGAGCTTGCGGTCTGTCGAGTGAGCTTCTTGTCGTTTTGCGAATCGGACGACGAGTTGTCCGGGGCACCCGCGTCCCGCGTTGGTTCAGCATGGAGCGCGACGTCGGCCTGGGGCCTCGACCCGGTCGCTTACGCTTCCGGCTCCGCGGTCAATTGATCCCCGTTGCCAAACGTTTGGCGGCGCGGCCCTCACCCGCCGCTGCGCGGCGACCTCTCCCAGGGGGAGAGGTGTTGGAACCGGTTCGCCCGTCGACGAGAGGCCGCGGGGCGGTCCGTTCACTCCGGCGTACGCCGCTCGGCGACGTTTTGGTAGTGGCGGAAGCGGACGACGAAGCTGAGCGGGACGAGCGCGAAGAGAATGAAGCTCGCCGCCGTCCATTGGTCGAAGCCGAGTCCGAGCCCGAGCCCGAGCGCGGCGAGAGCCATTTCGATAGGCGTCCAGCACAACTCCCAGCGGAGCAATTCGCGGCGCGTGGGACCGGTCGAGCGGGCGGTCGCGGTCATGGCAAGTCTCCTTCTCCGGCGACTCATCTCGCCGGGATTGTAAGCGACTGCGCGAGGCGGCGGCAAACTTTCGCTGGGTGGCCCGGACAAATGTCCGGGCGCCGTGGGCGCGAGAGGACCCAGTGGGAGCTTGTGGTCTGTCGAGTGAGTTGCTTGTCGCTTTGCGACCCCGAACGACGATTTTTTACCGGGCACCCGTGCGACTTCATGGAGCGCGACGTCGGCCTGGAGCCTCGCCCCGGTCGCTGACGCCGAGCGGCTCCGATGTCCAGCGATCCCCGTTGCCAAACGTTTGGCGGCGCGGCCCTCACCCGCCGCTGCGCGGCGACCTCTCCCAGGGGGAGAGGTGTTGGAACCGGTTCGCCTGTGAGGGGAGCGGGGAAGCGATGCCGTGGCTCGTGAGCCTGGAGGGGCGCGCGCCGTTTGCGACGGTCGCAGCCGCCGGCGCCGAATGTCCGACGATCGCGTGAAATCGTCGCCAGCCGTCGGCCGTTCGCCGATACAATGAACTCAGTGCGGGCACATCGCAGGCACAACCCGACGAAAGGTCGCAACATGGGAATCTTGGCACGTCCGCTCGGCGACCTGTTCGTAGTCACCTCGGACCGCACGCTGGGGGAAGCGCCGACGAAGACCGCGCCGAAGCGCGCGATCGTCGACAATTTTCAGATCTGGACCGGCGAGCGCTGGTCGCCGATTCCGACGGAAGCGAAAACGTTTTACTCGCTCGACCGGGCCGACGACTACATTCGCGAACACATCAGCCAACTGATGACGTAAAGCGTTCGTCGGCCGTGAACGGACGGGCTCGCGAGCGGCCTTTCGCGCCGCGCCGCCGAACAGGGGGCGGCTTGACGCTCCGATTCGGCCCGGGCCGCAAAACCGGCGTCGCCACGTGCGGGCGAGCGCAGCGGCCGGCCGGCGACTTGTTGCCGTCGCCGCGCATCTGCGGCCCCGATCGGCTATGCTCTTTCTCAGACGAGAAGCGAACGGCAAATCGGAGAAGTCGCTGTGAATATTGAAACCGGCCGGGGCGAACGAGAGTTGCGTCGGCTCATGGCCCAGTATTCCGTGGAGCCGCCGGAGCAGCCCAGCGACAACGAAGAGATCGCCAAAGCCCACGCCGCGATCGCCTACCTCGGCGGGCAAGTCGACGCGCTTTTGGAACGCCTCGTCTTGCTGGAGGCCCGCACGCCGGCCGCCGAGACGATTCTCGCATCGACGGCGGGAGCCTAACGCCCGTACGTTTTGCCGCGCGACTCGAACGCCCTACTGCGCAGGCCGCCGCCGGGGCATCGCTGCGCTCCGCCGCGGGCACCCGCGCGGGTAGCTAAGCCGCCGGCCGGGCGGGCGTTTGTTATCATGGGCGGTTTCGCCTTGTTCTTCCGCTTGTTGAAACGCGCCGCCGATGCCCGCCGATTTTTCGTTTACGTTGCACGCCCTCGATCCGACGACGCAGGCCCGCCGGGGGACGTTTCAGACTCCGCACGGACCGGTGGAGACGCCGGCCTTTATGCCGGTCGGCACTCAGGGGACGGTGAAAGGGATCACGGCCGATCAGCTCCGCGCGACCGGCGCGGAGATGATTCTCGGCAACACCTATCACCTGGCGCTGCGACCCGGCGAGGAGACGGTGCGCCGGCTCGGCGGGCTGCACAAGTTCATGCTCTGGGACGGGCCGATCCTGACCGACAGCGGCGGCTTTCAGCTCTTCAGCTTGGCGCAGATGACCAAGATTTCCGAAGAGCAGGCCGTGTTTCGTTCGCACATCGACGGCAGCTTGCTGCACCTTTCGCCCGAGCGGGCCATTGCGATTCAGGAAGCGCTCGGCAGCGACGTGGCGATGGTGCTCGACCACGTCGTGGCGCTGCCGGCCGAAGCGGCGGTGATCGACGACGCGATGGAGCGCACGATTCGCTGGGCCGCGCGGTGCCAAAAGGCGGCGACGCGCCGCGACCAGGCGCAGTTCGCGATCGTGCAAGGCGGACTCGACCCGCAGCGGCGCGTGGAGTGTGCGCGTCGGCTGGCGGAGCTCGACTTTCCCGGCTACGCGATCGGCGGGCTGAGCGTCGGCGAGACGCCTGCGGAAATGTATGCGGTGCTCGACGTGACGACGCCGGCCATGCCGCCGGAAAAGCCGCGCTACCTGATGGGCGTGGGCACGCCGATCGACATCTTGCAGGCGATCCGCCGCGGCGTGGATTTGTTTGATTGCGTGATGCCGACCCGCAACGGCCGCAACGCGCTGGCGTTCACCGACCAAGGGCAAGTGCGCCTGCGCAATAAGGTGCACGCGCTCGACGAGCGCCCGCTGGAGGAAGGCTGCCCCTGCCCGGCCTGCAAACATAGCCGGGGCTACTTGCGGCACTTGGTGATGGCGGGCGAGATGTTGGGACCGATTCTGCTTTCGATCCACAACGTGACGTATTATCAGCGGCTGGTGGCCGGGGCGCGGCAGGCGATCGCAGCGGGACGATTCGCTGCGTACTTCGCCGAGAAAACGGCGGGCTGGGCGGCAGGGGCGGCCGCGGCCGCCGCACAGGGCGCGGAAGCGAACCCGGCCGGCCGAGCGGAAACGCCCTGATTGCCCCGTGCGCGAGCGAAGCGATCCCCTCAGACGAGTTGCAGGCCCGCGCGGTGTGCTACAGAATGGGATCGCTCCGAGGCCTGCTCCAGCGGCGAGGCACCGCAACGGACGATGGGAATCAACGTTCGCCAGTTTATTGAAAGCCTGTCGTCGAGCAGCATTGTCTCGGCGAACGAACTGACGTCGATCCGCGCGCTGCCCGACGCGGCGACCGAGGAGGCCGACGCCGAGGCGCTGGTGCGCAAACTCGTCGCGCAGGGAAAGCTGACGAAGTTTCAGGCGCTCAATCTTTATCAAGGCCGCGCGAAGGGTTTGCTGTTCGGCGAATACGTCGTGCTCGACAAGCTGGGCGCGGGCGGCATGGGCCAAGTGTACAAGGCCCAACATCGGCGGATGAAGCGCGTCGTGGCGCTCAAGGTGTTGCCGCCGCACGCGGTCGGCTCGCCGAAGGCCGTGCAGCGGTTCTATCAAGAGGTCGAGGTCGCGGCCAAGGTCACGCATCCGAATATCGTCACGGCGTACGACGCCGGCGAAGCGCGCGGGCTCCATTTCTTGGTGATGGAGTATGTCGAAGGGAAGGATCTTTCGTCGCTGCTCAGCGAACAAGGCCCGCTCGGCGTGGAGCAAGCGCTCAACGTGATCTTGCAGGCGGCGCGCGGCTTGGCGTATGCGCACGGGCTGGGGATCGTGCACCGCGACATCAAGCCGGCCAACTTGCTGATCAATCGCGACGGCGTGGTGAAGGTGCTCGATATGGGCTTGGCCCGCATCGACAACCCGCTGGCCGATCCGAACTCCGGGCAAGACGAACTCACGGCCACGGGCGAAGTGATGGGAACGGTCGACTACATGTCGCCGGAGCAGGCGCAAGACACGCGCGCGACCGATCACCGGACGGACATCTACGCGCTCGGCTGCACGCTCTACCGGTTGCTGACCGGCAAGGTGCCGTTTCCGGGCGAGACGACGATCAAGAAGATTCTCGCGCATCGCGATCAGCCGATTCCCTCGGTGCGCGCGGTGCGGCCGGAAGTGCCGGAGATGGTCGACCGATTGCTCGGGAAGATGCTGGCGAAAAAGGTCGACGACCGGATGCCGACCATGGCGGCCGTGGTCGCGGCGATCGAAAAACTGCCGGCCGGAGTCGACGACGAGCGGTCGTCGATCGCCGTCGGCTCGGTGAGCGCGACCGACGAGCCGGAACTGTTCAACTTCATGCAGGCCGGGTCCGGCGCGTCGGGCGTGTTGCCCGGGTTGTCGGCCGTCGGCAAAGGGCCGGGTTCGAGCCAGAGTTCCGGCTCGAAAGGTACGGGTTCGCTCGGCTCGGGTTCGATGGGGACGTTGCCGCCGAGCGTCGGCGGCGGCGAAGCGCCTGCGGCGGCGGCGAGCCGCGTGGCCGCGGGAACGGTGTTTCCGTCGTCGCCAGCGGCGGGGAAAGTCGTGAAAGCGAAACGTTTGGCGGCGGGCGACACCGACAACGGCGGGCGAACCGAAGCCGACGGCGCGCAGCACACGGCCGGTTCGTCGCTGCCGGCCGGCAGAAAACGCGCCGTGATGATCGGCATTGCGGGAGGCGCGATCGCCGCAGTCGGCTTGGCCGCGATCTTGCTGTCGCTGTTGAAGAGCGAGCCGGAACCGGAGAGCGGTCCCTTGGTGCCGGCCGACGTGTTGGCGAAAGCGGCCGCGCCGCAAGTCGCAGTGCCGCAAGTCGCAGTGTCGCCGGCGGCGACGTCGAACTTGCCGCCGCCCGTGGCACCGCCCCTACCCCCGCCGCCTGCGGTCGGTGCGCCTCCTGTCGTCGCCCCGCCGCCGCTGCCGGATCTCAACAGTCCGTCGCCCGGTTCGGCGATGAGCTTCTTCGGCGGCAAGGAACCGCCCGCCGAGCCGACGGCGACCGCAATGCCGACCGCGACGCCTGCGGGCGGCGAGCCGAGCGCGAGCAAGCCGCCCCAGCCGAGCGCGCCGAAGCAGGCCGTCGCGCCGAGCGGCCCGCTCACCGCGACGAAGGATCTGCTCGCGCTCGTGGAGCCCGAGAAGACGCAGCATCACGGCAATTGGAAACGGGAGGGCGACGCCGTTGTTTGTGAAGTGGCCAGCGGGCCGGCGCCGCGCGTGCTGGTCCCCTTCGCGCCGCCGGAAGAATACGATCTCGAATGCACGGCCGTGCTCCCCGACGATTCCGTTCAGATCGGCGTCGGGTTCGTCGTCGCCGGACGCCAAGTGATGCTCCTCATCAAGACGCAGCAAAGCGGGCTGGGCGACATCGACGGCACTCGCTCGTATGAAGAAGGAAACCCGACGCGCATCTATGAACCGATCTGCAAGCCGGGCGAGCCGGCGGCGCTGCAAATCGGCGTGCGCCGCGGCCGCACCTTCGCGAGCGTGAACGGCAAGACGATCGTCGATTTCATCGCCGGCCCGGAGCGTTTCACACCGCTGGAGCCGGCGTGGGCGCTCCCTCCCGGGCAGATGTTCTTGCACGGCAACACCAACGCGCGCTTCACCAAGCTCAGGATCGGGCCGCCTGCGATGCGGCTGCCGCCGCCCCCTTCGGCCGTGAACGTGGCCGCGGCGTTTGATAAGGCGAAAAACCTTGTCGAAGGCGAGGCTTCGGCGAGCCGCGGCGAGATCATCGTCAATTATCTCCCCGGGAAACCGGCCAAGCTCTCCTTTCCCATGCGGCGCTTGCCCGAGTATTCGTTGCGACTCGTCGTCGAACGAACGGCCGGCGATGAGTATGTCTCCGTCGGCATTCCGGTCGGCTCGCGGCGCGTCGGCGTGACGATGGATTGGTCCGGCGAGAAAGTAGCAGGGCTCAATTCTCTCACCGGCGGCGGAGCGAATCAGAATCCGTCGGGGCGGCGGCCGGGAATGTTGTTGGTGCCCGGTTCGTTGCACGTCGTCGTGATCGACGTGCGGAGCGATCCCAAGGGGCATCGCATCCGTTTGGCCGTCGACGGCCGCGAGATCTTCGATTACGCCGGGCAAGACTTCAACGAAAGCGCCGAGACGCAAGTTCCGGATCGCAATGCGGTTTCGTTAGCGTGCTACTCGACCGGCCTGCGCATCGTGCGGTTCGACGTCGTGCCGCTCGGCGCCGCGCGGCAGGCGGAGCCGACCGGAGGGGAGCTCAGCCAAGCGACCGCCGCCGTGCAGGGGCAAACGGCGCAAGCCGGCAAGTCGGCCGCGGCGGACGCCAAACTATCTGTCGTCGATAGCTTGCGGCGGCAAGCGGCCGACGACATGGCGGAGCCTGCGCTGCGGTATGCCGCGCTCGAGCAGGCGCTGCGCCTCGCGGCCGAAGCAGGCGACTTCGTCGGCGCGGTGGAAGCGGCCGACGATTGGGCGACCACGTTCGACGTCGATCGCGGCGCCGCACTCGGGCGGGTGCTCGAAACCTTCGCCGTGCCGCGGCCGAAAGCCGACGCGAAAGCGCAGTTCGGCCAAGACGTGTTGGCGTTTCTCGACGTCGCCGCGCGGAGCGAAGAGTGGGACACGGCCTTAGCCTTGGCCGGAGCGCTGGATAAGTCGCTTGGCACCACGGCGGCGGACGTAAAACGCGAGCTGCGGGCCCGACTCACCGAATATGCGTTGGCGAAGAAACTCAATGACCGGCGCGGTCCGCCGGAAAAACGCGCCGCCGGGGCCGACGGACTCTATCGCGCCGTGGCGCTCGGCGATTGGGCGGGCGGCATGAAGCTCTGCGCCGCCGGCGACGACGCCGCGCTAAAATCGCTCGCCGCGCTGGAAGCCGGCGAGCTCAAGACCGGCGACCAGCGTTATCAACTCGCCGAGAAGTGGTGGGAGTTGTCCGAGGCGGAGAAAGACCCGCCGCTGAAGTGGGCCTACATGGAACGGGCCGCGCAGTGGTATCGAGCCGCCGCGCCGCTGTTGAGCGGCAAGGCCCGCACGCCGTTGGAGCGTCGCAAGACGGCGCTCGCTCAACAGCGCAAGGCTTCCGGCGGCGCAGGCGGTCCGCGCCGCCCGCTCGACGCCGTCAAGATCGGCGACCGCTGGTACAAGTATTTCCCCTCGAACCTGACTTGGCAGATGGCCGGGCGGACTTGCGAGCAACTTGGCGGCCGGTTGCCTGCCGTCGATTCGCCGGTGCGCAACCAGGCTCTCTCAGAGTTTCTGCTGAAGGCGTCGGCGAGCGAACGGGCGACGTGCTGGCTCGGCTTGAGCGACTCGGCGACGGAAGGAGCGTTCGTCACGACCGAAGGGCTGCCGCAGCCGTATTCGAACTGGCAAGGCGGCGAGCCCGACAACGCCGGCGGAGTGGAAGACGGGGCGGTACTGGACGCGACGTTCAGCAGCGGGCAGGTCACCGGGCTGTGGCGCGATTGGAACATCGACAACCCGCTCCCCTTTCTTTGCGAGTGGGATCGGTAGTCTGGAGAAAGTCCGGAGCCGCCGGGATCGGCGCTCCGGACGACCGCAGCGAGGCATTTCCGGGGCGCGTCCGGAGCCGCGGCCAAGCCCCGCCGGCGAGGGTCCGACTTCCCCTTGCCCGTTACGGCGCTTCACTTTAAGATACGCGGCTACGTTTTGCTCGGCCGACGAACCGTGGTCGGCGTCTGGGCTCTCCGCTTGCCGGCGAGCTTGGTCGTCGACGATGTGTTGCAGCGAACGTCGTAGGTCGGCCCGACGCGCTTCGAGCGGTGTGTTCCGCTTTTCCCGGCTCGTCGTTCGATCGGCCCGTCGCCGCGGCCGCTCCGGCTCGCCTTTGCGGCGTGCGCCGGCCGGCGTCGCGCGCGGGCGTATCCCAAGCGTTTGGTTCGTCGTCGCCGGTTTTTATTTGGTTCGAGGTTACGTCGATGAAGTTCGCCGCGGTCGCCCTGATTTCGCCGCTGTTCGCCCAAGACGGCGGAGGCGGAGCCGGTCCGATGCAGATGGCGCTGCCGCTCGTCATGATCGGCCTGCTGTTTTTCTTCATGATCATTCGTCCGCAGCAGCGCGAACAGCGCCAACGCGACGACATGCTGAAGCAATTGAAGAAGAACGATCGGGTGTGGACCAGCGGCGGCGTGTTCGGCATCGTCACCAACGTGAAGCCGGAAAGCGGCGAAGCGACGATTCGGATCGACGAGAAGAACGACACGACGATGCGGGTTCGCTTGTCGGCCATTTCGCAAGTGCTTGCCGAGGGCGACGCGGCCGAAACCAAAACCGAATCGAAGTAATTCACCGACGTTTCCGTTTGCCGTCCGACTTCGCTCCCCACTCACCTATTTACGCATCCCGCACCCACGACCCGATCGGCTCTGAATCGATTGCTTCGTGTTCGAGGAGAGACGAGACCATGTTCGCCACGACCGCCGCCAAGCGCAGGACGCACTTTACGGCCGTAATTGTTTTCTCGGCATTGGTCGCCTCCGCGGCCACGGCCGGAGCCCAAGCTCCGACGGCGACGTCGACCGCGACGGCCAAGCCGACGGCCACGGCCCGCCCGGTTGCGACGCCGACCGCAAGCGCCGCGCCCACGCCCACGGCTTCGGCCACGCCTTCCGCTTCGGCCACGCCCTCGGCCACGGCGACCGGAACCGTGCCGGCGGCCGCTTCCGCCACGGCCGGCAATTTGCCGGGCCCGGAACCGGAAAAGCCCACGGCCACCTCGCTCTTGGAAGTCGGCCCGATCACGACTAAAGAAGTCGAGGCCAAGGGGCTGGGCGGCTGGACGCGCCTGCTGCTCGTGTTGGGCGTGTTCATCGTGCCGATCTTCGCCGCCAATTGGCTTCGCACCGCGGTCCGCCTTCCCGATCAAGGCCTGCGGATCTTCTTCGTGGTGTTCGCGATCTGCGCTTCGGTCGTCGTGATGATCGTCGGCTGGCCGCCGAAGCTCGGCATCGACTTGCGCGGCGGCGTGATCCTGGTCTATCAGGTGAAGCCGGATCAATCGGGCAACATGCCGGTCAAAGCCACGATGGACGAACTCGCGTCGACGATCAAGCGTCGGCTCGACCCGTCGAACATCAAGGAAATCGTCATTCGCCCCTACGGTCTCGACAAGATCGAGGTGATCGTGCCGAGCCCGCGCAAAGCGGCGGCCGACGGCTCGGCGACCGACGACCAAGACGAACTGGACCGCATCAAGAAGCAGATCAGCACCTCGGGCATGTTGGAGTTCCGCATCGCCGCGAACTCCCACAAACACCAAGTGATCATCGACCGCGCCCGCGAACAGCAGCGCGAAGAAACGGCGAAGGGCTTGGCCTGGAGCAAGGTGGTCCGCGGCCGCATCAGCGGCGATGAAATGGGGGAGATCGCCAAGTGGGTTCCCGTCGCCGCCAACGAAGCGGCCGGCTTCGGTCCGCCGACGTTTGAAACCCGCACGGTCGATCGCGGCTCGCTCGGCCAAGAGCTGCAAGTGCTCCTGGTCAACGATCCGCAAAACGTGACGGGCGAGTATTTGGTCGACGCCGGCGTCGGCGCGGACAATCGCGGTCAACCGGCCGTGACGTTCCGCTTTAACGCCGCGGGCGGCATCCGCTTCGAGCAGTTGACGAGCCAGAACTTGCCGCAAGACGGCCACTTCAATCAACTGGCGATCGTGCTCGACAACTTCGTGCAGTCGGCTCCGCGAATCAACTCGACGATCTCGACCAACGGCATCATCGAAGGCAACTACAAGGAAGAAGACGCCGCGCTCTTGGCGGGCATTCTCAAGGCGGGCGGTCTGCCGGCCTCGCTCGATTCGACGCCGCTCAGCGAGCAGGTCGTGAGCGCGACGCTCGGCCAAGACACGATCGACTCCGGCGTGCGCTCGATGCTCGTCGCCACGGGCGTCGTGATCGTGTTCATGATCATCTACTACCGTTTTGCGGGCATCGTCGCCAACATCGCGTTGATTCTCAACGTGACGCTCACCGTGGCGTTCATGATCATGTTCAACGCCGCGTTCACGCTCGCCGGGTTGGCGGGCTTGGCGCTGACCGTGGGCATGGCGGTCGACGCCAACGTGCTCATCTACGAGCGCATGCGGGAAGAATTGAATCGCGGCGCCACGCTCCGCATGGCGATTCGCAACGGCTTCGATCGGGCCTCGATCACGATCGTCGACGCCAACCTGACGACGCTCATCACCGCGATCGTGCTCTATATGATCGGCACCGATCAGGTGAAGGGCTTCGCCGTGACGCTCACGGTGGGCATCGTGATGAACTTGTTCACGGCCATCACCGTGTCGCGGTTGATCTTCGACATCGCCGAGCGCAATCGCTGGATTTCCAATCTCCGCTTCATGCAAATCATGGGCGGGACCAACTTCGATTTCATCGGCAAGCGGAAGTTCTGCTACGCGTTGTCGGCCGTGGTCCTGATCGTCGGCCTGCTCGGAGCGATCAAGCGCGGGTCCGATCTGTTGAACATCGACTTCACCGGCGGCGTGTCGGTCACGGCTGTGTTCGACGGGCCTCCGGCGGGCGGCATCGCCAAGGTGCGCGAGGAAGTCGAGAAGGTGTTGCCGGAAGCGACCGTGCAGCAGGTGAACTCGACCGACTTCGCCGAAGGGGCCGGCTTTAAGATCGTGACGTCGGAAGCCGACCGCACGGTGGTCGAAAACAAGTTGAAGGAAGCGTTCGGCAAGGAGTTGCTGAGCTATAAGGTGACCGTGGCGAAGACCGAATCGACCGGTCCGGCGTTGACGATTCCGGCCAACTCCAACTCGGCGGTGCCGAGCGACGAGGTGGAGGCGATCGCCGCCGACGAAGCGGCGGACGACGCCGATCAATTGGCGCTCGCCGACGTCGGCCCTTACTCCGACGGTTTCGATTCCGACGCCGGCGGCGACGAGTGCCAAGGCACGGCTCCGACGGCGACTGCGACCGGCACCAAGCCGGCCGCGACCGCGACGGCCACCGCCGCGGCCAAGCCGACGGCGACGGCGACCGGAACTGCTCCGCGCCCGACGGCGACCGCTTCGGCCACCACGACCGCGAAGCCTGCGGCTTCACCGACGGCGACCGCGGCCGCTACGGGCCCGCGTCCGACCGCTACGGCTTCGGCCACGGCCGCTCCGTCCGGTTCGAACACGATTCGCTTGCCGGCCGGCGCGCCGATGTTGCCGACCGGCAATCCGCTCGCGCCGCTTGGTTTGCCGGTCACCGGTCCGGCCGCGACCGCGGCCCCGGCGAGCGCGACTTCGCCGGTCGCGGCGACGACCTCGGGCACGCTCGTCAGCCTGACGTTTGAACCGAAAATCGATTTCGATAAGCTGCAGCAGTTCGTGCAAGAAGCGGCCGGCGACGTGCCCTACGACGTCACCGCGCCGGGCTACGAACCGGGGAGCGATACGGCCCGCAGCGATTGGCAAGTTCGTCTGTCCGCGGCGCCGGAACGAGTGAACTCGATCATCGAAGGGCTGAAGGCCGACTTCGCGGAAGCGCCGTTCTTCCCGTCGACGGAAGTCGTCGGCGCGGCGGTGGCCGGCGGCGCGAAGCGCTCGGCGATCTTGGCGATGATCGTGAGCTTGCTGATGGTCATGGCCTACGTCTGGTTCCGCTTCCAAAACGTGGCCTTCGGCATCGCGGCGATCGCGGCCTTGGTTCACGACGTGTTGTTCACGATCGGCTGCTTGGCGTTGAGCCGCTGGCTCGCGCCCTTCCTGGGCTTCGCCTTGGTGGAGCCGTTCAAGATCGACCTGACGATCGTCGCGGCGATCCTCACGATCATCGGCTTTTCCATCAACGACACGATCGTGATCTTCGATCGCATTCGCGAAGTGCGCGGCAAGAGCCCGACGTTGAGCGGCGACTTGATCAACCTCTGCTTGAACCAGACGTTGAGCCGGACGATTCTCACGTCGTTGACCGTGTTCATGGTCGTGCTCATTTTGTACTTCTTCGGCGGTCCCGGCATCCACGGCTTCGCCTTCGCCTTGGTCGTCGGCACGGTCTCCGGAACGTACAGCACGATCTACGTCGCCTCGCCGCTCTTGTTGTGGTTCTATCGCAAGCCGAACGCGACCGCGGCGCAGTCCAAGGGAACCGCGGCTTCGGCCGGCTAAGCGGCCCGCCGCGGAGCAAGTTCGAGCCTGAAATCAGGGGCGCGAGGCCTTGAGCTTCGCGCCCCATTTTGTTGCGCTCGCGCGCGAACGACGGAGGTGCGGAGGCGGCGCGCTCGCGGCGGCGAAATCATCGCATCCGGCAAAGTCTCGACCTGCCGGCCGCGCAGCTTGCCCCGCCCTCACGACCCGACCGCTTGGGCGGCGAAGAATCGCACGGCCGCGCGGTCGCGCCGCCGGCCGGAAGGCGAACGATGTGGCAAACTTAAGCGGTGTATTCCCCATCGGCTTAGGACGCTATCGGCGCGTGGACGGCGGCGGCAAATTTTCGACGGCGGTTCTCTTCGTCGCCTTGGGCGCCGCGGGAGCGTTCGTCTTTACGCGCGCCGAGCCGCCGCCGCGGTCGGACCCGACCGCGTGGTCGGATTCGCTCGTGCGGCGCGTGCCGACGCATCCGGCGCTCGCGCTGCCGCGCGACCCCGTCGAGGGAGTGCCGGCCATTCCGACCGCGCCGCCGATTCCGGCGCCGGCGAACGTCGAAGCCGACACGGCTCGCTTAAATTGGTCGGGCTCGGCCGGCGTCGACGCCCGACCGCAGGGGCGCTACGCGGCGCAGTATTGGCCGAGCGGCGCGAATCCCTATGCGGTCGGCGGAGGAACGGCGGCGCTCGACCCCACTGTGCGACGCTACTTCGGCGACGAGGCTTCGTACGACCCGGATCGCATGCCGCTGAACAACTTGGCGACGATGCCGAGCCTGCCGCCGCATTATCCGAACGCGGCGCCGGCGGGTTCGGCACCGCCGGCGTCCGCGGAAGACGCCGGCGGAGACGCGCCCGTGGCGCGCCTCGCGCTGCGCGGCCTCGGCTCGCCCTTGAGCGACGCCCCGATTCCGCCGACGTCGTCGCTCGCGCAGTCGTCGGCGGCCGCGATCGCTTCGCCTGCGCCGCCGCCTTCGACGAATCTCGGCCCGATGACGCCGGTCAGCCGGCCGACGTTCGACTCCGGCGCGCCGCCTGCGAATAGCCTGCCGGTGTCGGCGCCGGCGGTTGCCGCTTCGCCGCCGCTTCCCGCGGCGGCACCGGCGAGCGGCGCG
>JAEUIN010000141.1 GCA_016793115.1 Planctomycetaceae bacterium | reverse complement strand
GACGTTTTGCGCACGGCGCGTCGCGGCCATTTCATCCGAAATACTTCCGGCTCGCCGCAGCAGCGCGTCGCCGCCCCGGAACACACGCAATTCTCGCAGGAGCGAAGTCGTCTGCCCGATCAAGTGCACGTATCGCGACATCGCCTTGGCTCGGGCGACGGCCGCATCACGGCAACGCTTCGCGAGCGGCATCGCGAACAACTGCAATACGACGAGAAGTCCCGCTCCCGCCACGGCGACGAGCGGCCCGGCGGCGACGGCGGCGGCCAGAAGCAGCAGTGCGGTCGTTGCGTGAATGCAGCTCCAAGCAAGCGCGGTATAGGCCTTGCTGACGCTCTCCGTGTGATGCGTCAGCAAGTGCTGCAACCGCCCCGCCGGTTCGCGACTTTGCAGCTGCCACTCGGCGTTGAGCAACCCGGACAAGAGCCGATCGCGATGGATGCGCTCATAGGACTCGACGCCCCGCGCCCAGAACCATACCGCCCCGGACTGCGCGACCATCCGCACGGCAAGGGCCGCCAGGGCGATCAGCAGAGCGACGCCGGCGGAAGTTCGTCCGTTGCCGCCGCCGAAGCTTAGCCACATCCCGCCGGTCGATTCGCGGCCGGCCTCGGACATAAGGTAGACCGTCGTCGCGACGAACATCGCCTCGGCGATCGCCGCTGCCGCCTGTAGCGCGCCAACCGTCGCCAAACGGCGCGGCAGGTTCGGCAACAGTTGGCGCAGCAAGCGCAGCATCGAGGGCCATCCGTGAGCGGCAAGCGGAATCGAAGCATCCGAGCTTCAAAGAACGGCCGATATACCAGATCGCCCCCAAACGAACCAACCCGAGCAGCGCGAGAAGCAGGCACTGCCGGCGGGACTCCGCGGCTAGATGCGCTCGACCTCGTAGTCGCCAAGTTCGACGGAAGCGCCCTGCTGCAGAAACCGCACGGCGACCAGAATTCGCGTCTCACCGCGACGCTGCAAAACGACCCCTTCCATATCGCGAAACGGCCCGGTGCGAATACGAACGGGCATGCCGGCCTCCAGCTTGGCCTCAAGCGTGACGGGGGCGCCGCCCGAGATCAGCAGCTTGAGGTTGCGCAGGTCGTGCGTAAGCTGTGCGCCGTCGGCGACTTCTAAACAGCGGCTGACGCAATTCGTCGTCAGCGCGGCGCGTCGCGCCTCGTCGTCGCCGTAAACAAAGACATAGCCGGAGAACAACGGGGCGAACGAACTCCGCTCGCGGCCCGTCGGCGACCGAGTCCGCTTCGTGACTTGCGGGCCGTAGTGCGGGATGTCCATGCCGCGTAATCGCCGCATGAACGCCTTCTCTTGCCGCGACCTCAAGTAGAAAGCCCACCAATGGCGACCGGCCTCGACGCCGAGCTTCGGATCGTCAAGCAACGGCGGCGGGTATAAATCGGGCTCGAAGTTTAGGATGGGCATGGTCGTGGTCGACGAACGCGTCGATGAACAAATTCAGCGGGCGGATCGATAAGCTTCATTCTACACCGGCTGCTACGGCAGCGCGGGAGTTCGGAACGGTCATCCAACAAAAAGGCCTCGAACAACTTTCGGTTCGAGGCCTCGTCAACACCGGCCGTTCGGTCGACTTCGACCAAAAATCGTCTGCCGGATTAGCTCCAGTGAACTTGCAAATGGTTCTCGATTTCCTCGACCCCGTCGACCTTGCGGAGCGTCTCTTGCGCCATTTGCTTCTGGTAGTACGAAGCGACGGTGCCGCGGAGAATGATGCGACCTTTGCGGGCCTCTAAGCGTAGCTGCTTGCGGGCCAAGTGCGGACTTTGCTCAAGTGCGGTGCGGGCGAGATCAACCAATTGCACGTCGACCATGGGCGATGCCTTCCGAAGGTGGAGAGAAATGGAAGGAACAAGCGATGCGATGCCGGAGAAGCACGGCGGCCGCTGGGGTCGACTGGAGGCCGTCGCCGTAAACCGGCTCATATATCTACACCACAGTAAGTGGCTGAGGGGCCAACTTGTGGATAAAGGCGTACCGCCGCCGGTTCGACGGCCTGTGAAGAAGTCGGGCGATAACGGTCGTATCGACGCGGGCAGACCGCGATCAGCCCGCACTCGTTCCCAAGAGCCAAGCGGGCAAGAACCCGGCCGGCGGGAGTTCGATAACCTTGACGCTCGTAATGGCCGGGTGATCCGACACTTCCTTGAGAGCTTCGGCACTCGGAGTGTTGTCGAGATTTAGAATCCCGACGGCTTCGCCTCCCGGCTGAGCCCGGCCGACGGTCATCTGGGCGATGTTCACGCCGTGCTTACCGAATGAGGTGCCGACCTTGCCGATAATGCCTGGGACGTCTTTGTGCGTGAACACCAGCATCACGCCGTCGAGATACGACTCCAAGCGGAACTCGCCCAGTTGGACGAGCCTCGCCATGCCGTGACCGAATACCGTCGCGGCGGCTTGATACGTTTTGTCTTCCGTCGTGAGTTCGGCCACGATCACGGAGCTAAACGCCCCCATGTCCGCGCGGGTTTGCTCAAGCAATTCGATGCCCCGTTCTTTCAAGAGAACGTCGGCATTGACGATGTTGGCCTGGTTGTCCATCGCGTGCTCAAGCAAGCCTGCGGCGAACGCCGAGGTAATGAGCTTGGTCTCCTGCCCTGCGACTTCACCGCGATAGGTGAGCTTGCAACCCTTGGCCGGCTTTTCGGCAAGTTGGGCCAACAGCAAACCGAGCCGGTAACCGAGGTTCAGGTATCCGCGAACGGCGTCGAGCTTCGCCGGGTCGATCGTCGACATATTGACGGCGCAGCGAATGGCGCCGGTCGTCAAGTAATCAATGAGCAATTGGCAACCTTCTACCGCGACTTGCGTCTGGGCTTCTTCGGTGCTCGCGCCAAGGTGCGGCGTGCACAAGACGCCGGGCATGCCGAACAGAGCGTGTTGCGTGCAAGGCTCCGTCGCGAAAACGTCGAGCGCCACGCCGCCGATCTGCCCGCTCTTCAAACCTTCGACGAGGGCTTCTTCGTCATAGATGCCGCCGCGGGCGCAGTTTACGAGCCGCACGCCCTTCTTGAGGATGCCGAGTTCCTTCTTGCCGACGAGCCCCTTAGTTTCGGGAGTCAGCGGCGTGTGGACGGTGACGTAGTCGCAGTGCGGCAGCATCTCGGGCACGGTGTTGTAAAGTTCGATGCCGAGTTGCGTAGCCCGCTCTTTTGTGAGGAACGGGTCGTACCCGAGGACCCGCATTTCCATCGCTCGCGCCCGTGCCGCAACCGTTAGACCGATGCGGCCCAGGCCGACGACGCCGATCGTCTTTCCGGCCAATTGCGTGCCCATGTACTTGTTGCGGTCCCACTTCCCTTCGAGCAGGCTCTGATAAGCGGGAGCGACGTTGCGCGAGAGCGCCATCATCAGAGCGACCGCGTGTTCGGCCGTGCTGATCGTGTTGCCGGCCGGCGTGTTCATCACCACGATACCAAGCCGCTTGGCGGCGACCGTGTCGATGTTGTCGGTACCGACGCCCGCGCGAACGATCGCCTTTAAACGCTTATTGCCTTCGAGGGCTTCGGCCGTGATCTTCACGCCGCTGCGGAGGATCGCGCCATCGAACTCGTTGAGCGCCTCGCGAAGCTTGGCGACGTCTTTTAAGCCGGTCCGCACTTCATATTGAATCCCCGGTGCGCTCTTCAGCAGGGCGAGACCTTCTTCGGCGATCGTATCGAGGACGATGATGCGCGGCATGACGAGCACTTCTTTTTTGCGGGGAGGCGACGCTTCCAAAGCACGTCCGGGCGCTTCGGAGAAACCCAAAGATTAGGGTTCGACCAGAAAACTTTCAAGGAGTGCCGCACGCGTGAAACCGAGGGAAACCCCGTGATTTACCGGGGCATTTGCGACGGAGAATCCGTCGAATTCCGGCAGTCGACGCGTTTAGCGGAGCGTCGGTTGCGTCGTACCCTGACCGGCCGCATTGACGGCCGTGCGTAAAGTCGCCGCGCGGGCCGCGAGTTCCGGCTGGAACTGGTTGCGATAGAGGGAACGCTGATAATTGGCCAAGGCCTGAGCCGCGTTTCCTTCGCTCTCTTGAATACGTCCCAGCGCCGCCAAG
The DNA here is from genome assembly GCA_016793115.1 of Planctomycetaceae bacterium. GTDB lineage: Bacteria > Planctomycetota > Planctomycetia > Pirellulales > PNKZ01 > PNKZ01. The sequence continues at coordinate 639 of JAEUIN010000141.1, read as the reverse complement.
GCCCGCGGTTCGTAAGGGTCGATCACGAGCGCTTGCTGCAAATAGTCTTTTGCGGCTTGCCGATCGCCGAACTCTTCACGCAGCCGAGCGAGTTCGACCTTCGCGCCAGGATTCGCCGGATTCAAGCTGTACCAACCTTCCAGCAGCCGCTGGGCTTTGTCGGGCTGGTTTTTGTCGACGAGCAACACCGCCAACGCGCGGTAGCACTCTTGATGGTTCTGGTTGTAGTCGAGGCACTTGTTGTACAGCACCTCGGCCTGATCGAGTTCCGTCGTGCTGCGGTTGATCTTGCCCACCTGATGGTAGGCCGCCGCGAGATTGTAGTACGCGTCGGCGTTTGTCGGGTCTTTCTGCAGAGCCTGCTGGAAGTACTGAGCCGACTGCTGATATTGGCCGCTTTGGAACAGCGCCACACCCTGTGAATTCTGACCGCGGGCCGTGTACTGGCACCCGACGCTTGACGCAACAAGCAACGCTGCGACACATGCCGCGGCGTGACGCGCATTCGAAGTCGAAGGTTGTCGGGAAGAATTCACGGCGCGCCCAAACAGAATCTACCGGAACAATCGAAAGCGAGTCCGGGATAATGCGGTGCGGATATTAGCGAGGCCGGCGATCAGGGACAAGTTCAGTCGACAC
>JAEUIN010000112.1 GCA_016793115.1 Planctomycetaceae bacterium | reverse complement strand
ACGCCGACGATACGAACTCGCCGCCTCGGCGAACGTTAAATGCCGCTGTCAACGAAGACTGGATAGGGAAGAAGCGTGAGCACCCGACTGCGGGCTTCAACGGCCGGGCGTCCACGGATGATCGACTCTCTCTGCTGCCGAACGTGCTGTTGCCGAACGTGCGATATGACGAATTACGAAAGGACGGTTCGTTATTTCAAAGGCTCTTTCAGCGCCGCAGCGGCTTGTGCCAGCCGCTTGTGACGCTCCGCGTTTTCCTGCTGCCCGCTGCTCTGATATGCCGCAGCCAAGAGCGCATTCAAACGAACGTCGTCCGCAAGTCTGAGCGTCAGTGTAACATCGTTTTCCCTCGCAGCTACGGCTTTGTTTAAATCCGCAAGCGCTTCGGCGTAACGACGCGACTGCAAATTCACTTTAGCCCGCAAATACAGAAGATCCGGATGAGTCGGCCAGAGCCGCAGTGCCGATTCGCACAACTGATGGCCCACCTGCGGCGACAAGACGCCGATTTTGCGTTCCATCGCGACGTTGGCGATATCGGCGAACACGGCGGGAGCGAGCGAACCTGCGGCGTTGCGCGCGGCGGCGAAATGTTGATCGGCGATTTGCGGCAAAGAACGCCGTTGGGCGTCGAAGCCGAGCAGGAACTGGACGATCGGATGTGATTTCAGCGGCGGCGGAAGGTCGGTCAGCGTCTTACGGGCGAAGGTCGCTCGCTCTTCCGATTCGAGCAGCGCTTGAAGAAACCCGGCGACGGTCAACCCGTTGCCGGGATTGGCCTCAAACGAAGAGCGCAAGGCCTGGAACGGCAGTTCTTTGGCGCTCGGCATATTGCGCTGGTATTCCAGCGACTTGGCGAAGAATACGTTGCTCAACTCCCGGTCGTAGCGCGGGTCCGGATTGCGAATACGGCCCTCGATCAGCAGATCGCCGGCCTCGGTGAGCTTCCGGACGGAGGCGTAGGCGTGCGCTAATTGAAGGCGAGCCTCGACATCGCTCGGTGACAGCTCAAGCTTCGTCTTGAGGTCGGCCAGCACTTTTTGCACGCTGAGCTGAGCCTGCTCGACGTTCCCTTGCGTAGCCAGAATTCGACCGAGTGATATGACGACCTGCGGATCGGAACCTTGATACTTCGAAAAATGGTCACGAGCGTTTTCCAGCATTCGCTCCAGCGACAAGCCGAGCGGATTCGTTCCGCCCGCTTCGAGGGCCATATAGGCCTGATAGTAGAGGCGACCAAGTTCGCGATGCACTTCGTTGCGATCGACTTCATTGCTGCGCAACGCGCTGTCGAAGTGTGCAATCGCCGACTTGAAGTCGTCGGGCGACATCGGCCGGCCGACCAGTTGCTTGGCCTGAGCGAAGTGCGCCGGGCCGTAGCCGATTTTGTTGCGGGGCGCCAATTCAGCCATGATCGCCCGGCTGCGAACGTCGTCTCCCTTGGCGCTGTACAACATCGCCAAGCTGAACTGATAGGCGGGATCGTTGGGGAGCATCGACGACAGCGAGCGAGCGTAAAATAACGCTTCGTCGACCAGTTTCCCCTGCTTTTCGCGGTCGACCTCTTTCGAGGCTTCGACATGCAGGTCTTGCATGTTGGTTTGATATGTGGCGAACAGCGTGTTGCGATCGGGATGAAATAGCGTGAGGGAGGGAACGGCGACGGCGGCGACGCGCAGGGGGGGGAGCCCGGCTAAGAGGCTTCGCAAGCGCACGTAGCGGGGCCAATTCAGCGCGGCCGAC
>JAEUIN010000106.1 GCA_016793115.1 Planctomycetaceae bacterium | reverse complement strand
ATTCGCTCCGCCGTTCGACTCTCCGGCCGCTCCGGCCCCCGCCAAAAAATCTTCCACGTTCGCCGGCCGACGTTGCGGATCCTTCTCTAAGGCCGCCGCAATCGCCGGGCGAAACTCTTGCGGCGCGGCCGACAGATCCGGTTCGGCCGTGAGATGCTTCATCAGAATCTCGCCGACGCTCTCGCCGTCGAACGGCACGCGCCCTGTGGCGAGTTCGAAGAGCAATACGCCCAAAGCGTAGATGTCGATCTGTTTGCCGTAGCGGCCGTTGGCGATTTCCGGCGCCATGTAATGCACCGTGCCGACGCTTTCGGTCTGCCCGCTGCGTCGGCTCACCGAGATAAACTTCGAGAGTCCGTAGTCGCCGATCTTCACAAAGCCATTTTCGACGAAGATGTTCGCCGGCTTCAGATCGCGATGCACGATGCCGTTGTCATGCAAGTATGCCACGGCGGCGCCGATGCCACGGACGATCCGCAAGGCTTCGTCGGCGGGCAGTCCCTGAGGATGGCGATCGATGAGTTCGACCAAACGCTCGCCACCGACATACTCCATCACAATCCAATAGTTGCCCTCGGCATCCGTCCGCACGTCGTATAGGCCGACCAGGTTCGGATGCTTCAGGTTCAAACATTGCGTGACGCCGCGGAGTTCAACTTCTAAGTTGCGCCGCACCACCTTCAGCGCCACTTCTTTACCCGCGTCGCTGAGCGCGTAGTAAACTTCGCCGAAGCCCCCTTGGCCGAGACCTCGCTTGATCGTGTAACCCGGCAGCGGTTGCGAACCCGCCGCGTAGGCATACGCCGGCCCTCGGGCACGCTCGGCATTGATCGCCGTCGAGGCCTCGGGCAGTTGCGGATTGTCGGGAAGCAAAGCGGACATCGTAGGCTCTCAAGTTGCCAAAGCGGCAAACTAGTGCGGCAAAGGTTCCAACTGCAGCGAAAAGTCGTCGGCCCGAACTCGTGAACTCCGCTCAATTCGAGTCGTGCCGCCGGCGCGACGACCATCGACATCGTACGACCCGTCGGCGCGAAACACCAACTGCCCGTCAGACCGTCGATGCATCACGAGCGTTCGCGTCATCTTCGTGACACGCACGTGGCAATCTTCGTTCGGTCCGATCAAGCAACTGTCGGCCAGCAGCAACACCGCATCGGCCGCCGGTTGCAGACGGTGGCGGCTCTCCACGACCAAGCGACCCGTCATTCCGCACGAACTCGGCAAATCGAAACGTAGTTGCAATCCGCGCCCCGGCCGATCGCCCAGCTCGAAGCGCGTGCCATGCGACAAGTAGCGAGGAAACGTCACCTCCGCGGCTCCTAGCCACACGCGTCTCAGCGGCTTCAGCAAGTAGTGCTCGCCATGACGTTCGACGAGCAAGTGTCTGCGTGAGATGTCGGCCATGATCGCTACGTCGACTTCCACTGCCGCCGACTCATCCTCGGTCGGCTTCTCAGTGCGAACGCCGAGCATCGTCGGCTGCCCGACGGCGATGCTCGAACGTTCGCAGATGAGGTAGTTGCCCACGCCGTCGATCCACAGCATGTAGCGGTCGACGGCATTGGCGGTAGGGGCGTGCATCAGAGGGTTAGCGACTATCGAGGAACACGACAACTCACAATCAAACTACTGCTGCTTGTGGGCGACACGCTCCGTCGGCGTCGGCTCTTCACCGAAATACTTCGCCACGGCCTCGAGCAGGTCGCCGTCGGCTTCATCGAGCGGAATCTCGTCGATTGGTCGTCCTTCCGCGGCGACAAGTTTCTCCGAAACGTCCAAGCGCGACTTGAGGTCGTCGATCAGTTGCTTCGTTTGGCTCAACCGGCCGTCGTCGATCGCAAGTTGGCTGGTCGTCTTCGCGGCCTCAACCATTTTGAACCGGGAGTCCAACTGTTCGATCTCGACTTCGAGCTGACGCTTGGCGGCGAGCATGCCCGTCATTTTATCACGAGCGGCAGTCAGGCTCCGTTCCCGGGCCGTATGCATTTTCCGCAGGTTCTCCAGGGTCTCGTCGGCCGTCTTGCGGCGTTCGAAACGTCGGGCCAGATCAGCCTTTACGGCGTCGGGCGAGTAGCTCTTTCCGGCGTATTGGAACGATTTTTTGCCGGTTGCGAGATCGTCGCGGAGTCGCACGATGTCGCCGGCGTCCTTCTCGCGGCTCTGTTCTTGCCGAGCAATTTCCGACTGCAACCGCTCCAGAGCGGCCTCTTCCTGCGCGATGGCCACCATGTTCTTGTGAATCTCGGGAATCAGACCGCCGAGCATCGTGCGAGCCCGACGAATCTCGAACTCCAGCGGCACCGCGCTCGAAACGGCTTCGGTGACGCCGGAGATCGAGGTTTTCACGTAGCTCCAGGCGTTGTAGCCGAATGCGCCGACCGCCAAGAAGCCTGCCAATACCGCACTACCAATCAGTTTGCATGTCATAGTCCACCTCGCCCATCACGGCGCCCCAATGAAATAACCCCCGCCGCGCACCACGCGCGGCTAACGGGTACTTCGCCGGGCTTCGGCGGATCTTGGGAAAAATTTCGGCGAGATTTAGGATCGCCGAATCGAAGTGGGCTGCGTGAGGTTGTCCCCGCGATGGGACTACGCGGCCCGGCCAATCGCTAGGGGAAGACAAGCGTCTTCGGCGTGCCGTCGACGATGGCCCGGATCCTAAAATTGCCGCCGGACGTCGCTTCGATCTGGCGCAGCTGTTCTTCCGAGCCGATCGGCAGGCCGTTGACGCGGAGAATCTTGTCGTTGCGCTTGAGGCCCAGTTCGGCGGCTACGCTGCCGTCGAGTACGTCGTTGATGACGAACTCCTGCCGGATGTCAACGTGCCCGAACACGCCCAGGGGCACGGCCGCGTTTGGCGGTGGGATAATGACGACCCGGCTGCGTCCCAAGTCCGGGTTGAACAAAACGAACTTCAGTCCGCCGCCGGCACGCGTGCTCGCGATGCGGTAGTCGTCGAGCGTGGCGACCGGGAGATCGTTGACGCGCTCGAGCACTTCGCCGACTTGCAATTGATATCGATCGGCCAATCCGCCGAGCGCCACGGCTTCGATCTGCAGCGCCGTGCGGCCGTCGGGGAAGACGTAAGAGCCGATCCGGCAATCGAGCTTGGGGGCGGCGATCTCCGCGACGGCCGCCGGCGTGACGTCGATCGGTTTCAGCACGACGGTGGGCTTCACTTCCACGCAAAGTTCGCGAGCCACCGAAGTCGGGCGACCACCGACCAGCAACATGAGTTGCGTGGGAGTTTCGCCGACTAGGTCGAACACTTCTCCCTTGCTAAGCGTCACCATCCTCGTGCCCGTCGGTTCGACGACTTCGAGCGTCGTCTCGGCGAGTATCTGCGCGCGGCGGCGTTGTAGCTTGGCGAGTTCCTGTTGCCGCGCGAGTTCGGCTTGGCGCTGCGCTTCGATCGCCTCGGCCTGGCGACGAGCCAATTCGGCTTGCAAGTTCAGGAAGTCTTGGCGGACTTCGGTGCGGAGCTTGCCAATCTCGGCAAGGTCGGCCGTGCCTTGAGCGTCGAGCCGGCTGAGCGGCACGTATTGCCGCGATGCGAACATAAGGCATGGCGTGCCACTGCGAACGACTTCGGAATCGTAAGCACCCTCGTAGGCTCGCAGCTTGCCGTCGTCGCCGTGGTAATTCCAAATGCGACGTGCGGTGAGTTCAAGGAGACGGTCGGCGCGCGTCGTGGCCGCGGCGTCAAAATTGTTGCGGCGAACGGCGTCGGCCAACTCGCGCAGTTGAGCCGTCGTCGCTTCCGCAGCGGGTGCGACTTGCTGAGCTGACACGCCTTTCGTCATAACGACGAGCGACGTGAGCGTGATCGCCGTCGCGATCGAGAGCGGAAGCCGATTCCGAAGAAGTAGTCCGAAGCCCATCGAACGACACCTGAAGACGTTCGGCTCCGCCGAAAAACAAAATCCTCGCCTGCGTACCCCCATTAATAGGAAGTGTACCATCCCGTTATGGGGATTCCGCACGAAATTGCCGGGCGTCGGCTCAGAACGGCTCAAAAACCGCCGTTCGGCGCGATTAGGCGGAGGCTATCGGTCTGCCGCGGGCGTCAGATATTCGCCGATCTGCACGACCCGAAATGTCGTGAGTCGTTGCTCCAAGTCGACCACACGACGACGCTCGGCATCATCTAGCCGCCAAGTGTAGGAATGCTCGGCCCGGAGCGTCTTGCCGCCGCCCGGAATATTGGCCGGCCGCTTCATCGTTACGCGTTCGGGCAGGAGCTGCCGCGCGGCCAGCGCGTCGTTGAGTTTCATGCGGGCTTGCGGCGGCGTGGCCCCGGCGTTAACAACGCAATTGAGCTGGGCCTGCCAGTGAATGAAGGTTTGATAGTTGCGCAGCGCGTCGGCGTTTCGCGGCGCCGTCGTGCTTGCACGGTACTCCAACAGCGGGCTCGAAAGCACAAGCTCGTTCGTTTCGGCATCGAGGCGCTCGCCGAATTCCGGCTGAGCGACAAAGCGGGCAAAATCAGAACCGCCGCGCAGCGCGCGGTCGCGCATCCGCTCGATGAATTCGGCCAGTTGTTCCAGCGAGAGTTCGCTACGGACACGGCGCTTCACATCGATCAGCGTGATGCGCCCGGCGGTCGGTTCGAACATTACGGCTTCGTCGGCCTCGTCCAGAAAGTCGAAAGCTTTGCCGCCGACGAAAATCGTCGTGCTGCCGCCGATCGCTTGCTTGCCGTCGAACACTTGGTTGCGGACGACGAAATCGCCGGCGTCGGCCTGTGCCGTGCGAGGCGCGAACGCGCCCGCGAGTGCAAACGCCATCGATAGCGCGAAACACGTTCTAACGACGAACCGCCGACCGTCGTGCGTGGCCATAGGGTCGCTTCCTGCGACAAGTGTGAATGGATGCCGTCCTTGCAGAGGGTGAGCGTATCGGAGGGGGGCAAACACCGTAAATACCGGTTATGCCGACGGCGGGGTCGCCGGCGCTGCCGGCAATCGCCGTCGGTTCGTGCGATTGCCGATTTCGTAGCTCCGGTATGCTACGTTTTTACGGAATTTTCTCGTCGTATCGCACAAGGCCGTAATCCGTAGAGGCGACCGTGGCACAACGTAGTTTTCTCGTGACCGGCGGGGCCGGCTTCATCGGCTCGAATATCGTCGAGGCTTTGGTGCGCCGCGGCGACCGCGTGCGCGTGCTCGACAACTTGAGCACCGGCAACCTTGCGAACCTCACTCCGTGGCGCGACGCCGTGGAGTTTCTCGAAGGGGACACGACGGATGCGGCCATCGTGGCGAAGGCCGTCGCCGGCGTCGATACGATCTTCCACGAAGCCGCCTTGGCTTCGGTACCGGCGAGCGTTGAGAACCCGTTGGCGTCGCACGCGGCTTGCGCGACCGGCACAGTTTGCGTGCTCGACGCCGCGCGGAAGGCCGGCGTTCGTCGCGTGGTGTACGCCGCCAGCTCAAGCGCCTACGGCAACCAGCCGACCAGCGCGAAACGCGAAACCGATCTACCGTCGCCGATCTCGCCTTACGCGGCCGCGAAACTCGCCGGAGAAATCTACTGCCAGGCCTTCGCCGCGACGTACGGTATCGAAACCGTCGGGCTGCGATACTTCAACGTCTTCGGACCGCGGCAAGATCCGGGCAGCCCCTACTCTGCGGTGATTCCGCTCTTCATCACGGCCCTCCTGTCGGGTCGTCGGCCGGTGTTGTACGGCGACGGTCGTCAATCGCGCGACTTTGTCTACGTGGCGAACGTCGTGCGCGGCAACCTCCTGGCCGCCGATGCGCCGAACGTCAGCGGCCGCATCATTAACATGGCCGACGGCCGCGCAACGACGCTGCTCACGCTTCTAGAACTCCTAAACAAGTACCTCGGCACCAACGTGCAACCGGTCTTGGAGCCGGCCCGGGTCGGCGATGTGCGCGAGAGCTTGGCCGACGTCACGTTGGCACGGTCTCTGCTTGGATACGAGCCGGAAGTTGATTTTGAGGAAGGCTTGCGACGCTCGATCGACTATTACAAGACGATCGTGAAGAAGGCGTAGACGCGGAGAGGGAACGAGCGCCGTTACGAAGTCCTCGCCGCCTCGCGAATCCATTCGATGATGCGTTGCGAAGCTTGACCGTCGCCGTACGGATTCGCGGCAATGTGCGGCTTCGAGGAATTCTCGCCATTCAAATAGTGCGAAGCGCGGGCCACGATACGCTCGACGTCGGTGCCGACGAGTTCCGCGCAGCCGGCTTCGATGCCTTCGGGGCGTTCGGTCGTTTCGCGCAACACCAGCACCGGCTTACCGAGCGACGGGGCCTCTTCTTGCACGCCGCCGGAGTCGGTGAGGATCAGCGTGGCCGAATCCATCGCTTGCACGAACTGCGGATAGTCGAGCGGCGGCGATAGTCGCACGTTAGCGACATCGCCCAACAGCCGCTCGACCGGTTGCCGCACTTGCGGATTGACGTGCAGCGGCCAAAGAAATTGGAACTGCGGATGCTTCTCGGCCAAGCGGCGCACGGCCGTGCAGACTTTGTCGATACCGGCACCGAACGATTCGCGGCGATGGGCCGTGATGAGCACGCAAGGCGACTTCGGTCGCTCAGCATCTCGTCGCTGCTTTTCGGCCGTCCAGAGAAGTGCGTCGATCACCGTGTTGCCGGTGACGCGAATGGTTTCCGGTTTGATCCCTTCCGCCTTGAGCGCCGCCGCGGCGCGCTCGGTCGGAGCGCAGTGCAACGCCGCGACCAGCGCAACTTTGCGGCGATTGAATTCTTCGGGAAACGGGGAATCCAATCGATCGGTCCGGAGGCCGGCTTCGACATGGATGACGGACATGCGGCGGTAGAAGGCCGCTTCGGCCGCCGAGGCCGCGGTGGTCGTGTCCCCTTGAACGACGACGAAGTCGGGCTCGTACTGGGCGAGCGCATCGTCGAACTTACGCAGACATCGGCTGGCGAGTTCCGTCAGGCTTTGGTTCGGTGACATCACCTTCAGGTCGCACGCCGGGCGAAGGTCGAACCACTCGACGAGCGGCGCGATCAGTTCGCGGTGCTGGCCGCTGAGGCAGACGATCGTTTCGAACTCGTCCGGCAACTCACGAGCCGCGCGTACGACCGGCGCAAGCTTCACGGCTTCCGGCCGCGTTCCGATGGCGAAGAAGAGTCGCTGGCGACGCATGATCGACGATTGTCGCCGATTCACTACCACATACAAGCGCCATTGCTTCTAACACACTCGTTAAGAATGATTGCGGCGAATCAACAACGGCCAGAAATACAGCCAGCCGATGTGAACAAGAATCCGAAAGAACCAGCCGTCTTTAGGGGAATTGCCCGAAAATGAGATCGCCTCGATCACGATTGCCAGCGTGACAAACCAAGCCGCCCCAAAGAAGTGAACCCCGCGAACGATGTCATCCGGTAATTCCCCGGGCTGCAATAACACTATTGCACAGACCGGAAATATGAGTGCGGTGACGGCAATCCAATCCGGCAAATGCGGTTTAAGAAAGTCTGCCAGAAAAGCCGTTTGGCCGAAGCCGCCGACCAGCATACACCAGACGTTCCAAGGCGTAGTGCGTAACATCAGCGTCTACTGCACGACGCTCAGCGCGATGCTCGCTCCATTGACGATGGCCGCAATTCGCAGCAAATCGTGTACGGCGGCTTCCGACAAGCCCGTTTCCAGAAGCTTCGCTTCGTGTGATTGCAGGCACGACGGACAACCGGCGATGGCC
>JAEUIN010000105.1 GCA_016793115.1 Planctomycetaceae bacterium | reverse complement strand
GAGCGTATCGACGACGCGGCGGAATAGATCATCGACCGGCACGGCATAGCCCGCCGATTGTTCGAAGCCCGCGACCGCGGCTTGGGAGGTGGTGAGACCGATCATTTCGCCTTGCAGATTGACGAGCGCGCCGCCGCTCGTACCGAGATTCAGCTTGGCGTCGGTCTGAATCAGCGTTCCGAAATGGTGGATTGTATTTTTGCGATCGCGGGGATCCTCGGCGTCGGCGTTAGGGGCCGATTTGCGGGAAATGTTGGCGACGATGCCCCAACTGGCGCTAGCCTGCCCGTCGCGAGCAATGGCGTAGGGGTTGCCGAGCGCGATTACGATCTGGCCTTTCTTTACTTTCGAGCCGTCGCCGAGCGGCATCGGGGTGAAGACGACGTCGGCAGGCTGGTCGACGGCTTGCAAAACCGCCAAGTCGCTCCGCCGATCCGTGGCTTTGATGATCGCCTTCATGGGGCGCCGATCAGACGTCGTTATCCAAATCTCCCCTTCGCCGTCGATGGCGTGCAGGTTCGTGACAATGAAACCCGCCTTGTCGATCACGACGCCGGTCGCGAAATCGTTAGGAACGAAATCGGGACTGCCGGGATTCTGCGGCGAAGTCGGATCGACAAATACCATTCCGGGCCGGGGGAGCAGTTCGGGACGGAACTCGCGCCCGGCGAGCGTATCCGGATTGTAGCGGGCGAGGCTGACGACCGACTTCTCGCAACGCTGGATCGCGTTGACGAGCACCTGTTCCATTGCGGCTGCGGCATCGAGGCCGGTCGGCTCCTGGGCGGCGAGCTCTCGGGGCTCATCGAAAAACGACGCGGCGCAGGCGACGAATACGGTACAGAAAAAAGCCAAGCCTCGCGGGATCGCCGCCCCGCGAGGCTTGGCACAACAACGACTGGTGAATCCGGCGACAAACGACGGACGATGAGGCAAGGACGACGTCATAACGGCGATCCCGATTACGCGGAGGGTGAAGCCGGTTTCAGCATACCACCCGCCTCGAGGGCCGGGCAAACCAGCGGATCGAACCGCAGCGGAGTTCGTCCCAATTGCCGGTCGAAGCGTGAAATCGGAGAGGTTCCGAGGCTTCGCGTCGGTTCGTCCAGGCTCAACATCTCGTCGGCCGCGGCACCCTTTCCTGCGAGCGAAGAAAGGATGCGCGCGAGCCGCGGCGGTCAATCCGCGTGATTGCGACTATTCTTCCGCGTCATCCTCGTCCGGCGACTCGGCTTCCGTCTCGCCGGCCGCCGCAGCCAAATTCGAGATGCCTGCGCCAAGAATTTTCTCTCGCAATTCTTGAGCAAGTTCCGGATGCTCAACCAAATACTGCTTCGTTTTCTCACGCCCCTGAGCGATCTGCAAATCACCGTATCGAAACCAAGCGCCGGAGCGAACGACCAACTTCTGCAGAATCGCCAGATCGAGCACGTCGCCCTCGTAACTAATGCCGTTGGAGTGCATCATATCGAACTCGGCCACCTTGAAAGGCGGGGCCACCTTGTTCTTAACGATCTTCGTCCGCACACGTTGGCCGATGACGTCTTCCCCTTCCTTCAACTGGCCGATGCGACGCACATCAATGCGGCATGAGCTATAAAACTTCAACGCGCGGCCGCCCGGCGTAGTTTCCGGGCTGCCGAACATGACACCGATCTTCTCGCGAATCTGGTTGATGAAGATCACCGCCGTCTTGCTTTTCGAAGTGATGCCCGTCAGCTTGCGGAGTGCCTGGCTCATGAGTCGGGCCTGCAATCCGACGAACGAGTCGCCCATTTCGCCGTCGAGCTCTTTTTTCGGCACCAAGGCGGCGACGGAGTCGATGACGATGACGTCGACCGCGTTGCTCTTCACGAGCATTTCCACGATGTTCATCGCCTCTTCACCGCTCGACGGCTGGCTCACCAAGAGCGATTCGAGGTCGACTCCGAGCTTCTTGGCCCAGGACGGATCAAGCGCGTGTTCGGCGTCGATAAAGGCGGCGATGCCGCCGAGCTTTTGAGCATTGGCGACGACGTGCAGGGCTAAGGTCGTCTTGCCGCTCGATTCCGGGCCGAACACTTCGATGATGCGGCCGCGCGGAATGCCTGCCCCTCCCAGGGCGATGTCGACCGAAAGGCTGCCCGTCGGGATGCACTCGATCTTGAGTTGGCTGTCGGCGCCCAAGGGCATGATGGTCCCTTCGCCGAACTCTTTGTCGATTTGGGCGAGGGTGTTCTTCAGCGTCGGGTTATCAGCGAGCAGAGCTTCCAGCGGGGAGAGCGACTTAGGGGCTTTGCCGCCGCGGGCCGATTCTTTGTCTTTCTTAGCCATATGATTATTAGACTTTGTCGCGGTCACCATCGTCGCAAACCCTCGCTTGAGAGGAGCTCGTCGCGAGGCGAAAAAGTCGCCCTTTTCGCGAGCCCCAGGAAAAATAAATGCGATGTACGCCTGAATACTGTATCGGCGTACACTGCCTCAAGCAAGAGAATTTTCAGATGGAATTCTGGAAGGAAAGCGGACTCCGGAGAAGTGTGAGTTTAAGCCTGTTGTGCGGGGGCTTGAAGGCTCGAACGCTAGCACAAAAGGTCGCGGATTGCCAAATGGAATTAGGCGGTTCCGACCTCAGACACAGATTTACTCGCGAATCCGGCTGGAGCGATTGATCCTGCGCGGCGGCAGCGGGACGAGCGGCGGCAGCCAAACGATTTCGGCGTCGCACGGCTCGGTTTCTAAAATTGCCACCGATGGGCGGCGATACGTCCAGCCGCTCGTCTCACCTGGGTTCACGAACAATCGACCGACTTCGTCGCGCCTGACCGACGGTTTGTGCGTGTGGCCGAACACGACGACGTCGGCTCCCTCGTAATCTTCCCGTAGTAATTCCAGCTGATGAGTCACAACGATGCGTGTGCCGTCGGCGGCGCGGAAACCCAGCGGAGGATCGCCGACCGTGCCGACGATTCGCAGTCCGCCGGCCAGCCCGACTTTGTTTCCCTCGTTGTCGCCGAAGCAACCGACAAGCCTGCAGCGTAAGCCGCGGAGCACCGGCACGACGAACGTCGAAACAAAATCGCCGGCAAACACGACCAGTTCGCACTCCCGGCGATTGAATTCCTCGATCGCCGCGCGGGCATGGTCGAGGTGGTCGTGAATGTCGGCAAAGACTCCGATACGCATGTCGGCCATTGTGGCGAAATTCGTGCGCCGCGGAAAGCGGCACGCGAGGCCAGCCTGGCTACATGCCGAGACCGAGGCTCTTCACAAAGTCGCGATCGGTCTGACTCAGGTTTTCCAGAGGCACTTCAATTGTGTTGCCGTCGGCTCGTTTTAGCTTGACCTTGTTTGTCGACAAGAGTTCGACCAAGACCGCATCGACTTTAAACATGCCGTCGGCGCTCGTCCAGGTGCGCACGACGGGCGACGAAGCTGCGGGTCCCGCGGAAGGCATGGAAGCGGCAGGCATCGTCGTCGCCGACGATGACGAGGAAGGCGTCGACGTCGCAGGTACCAGCCTCGGCGACGGCGGAGTCGTCGCAGCCGTGGTCACCGCGGTCGCCGCCGTCGCCGTCGCCGACGGTGGATTGGATTTCAATTCTTCAGGCGATACGAAATTTGCGACGCGAATTCCGGCCTCGTACGGCGGGACCGGTGGACCGGCTTTCGGTTCGGTCAGCGGCAGCGGTTTGCCGTTGGCCGCCACGGCGGAGCCGCCGCGGAGCGTGAAGGAGAGTTCCGCATCTCCCTTAGAGGCGTCGTAGGTCGCGGCTTTCATCAGGCCGACGACCGACGCGCCGTCGAGGCCGATACCGAGTTGCAGCACGCGGCCCGAGCCGATTTCGCGATCAAACAGGATGGGCAGCGGAAATCTTTCGGCGACTCCCGATTTCAACGGCGGAGCACCGACCTTTTTCTGCAGCTGTGCGCAATAGCCGTTGATGGTGCCGTCGTCGATGCGAAACGCCCCTTCATAAATGACCGGGCTAAACTTGGGCGCACTGATCTCAACCGTCAGGCGATCGGCCAGCGCGTCGATGATCTTCATCGTGATGAACGCCTCGCGCTTCGTATACGCGTCGACGAACGGGCCTCGCCAAATCACTCCCTTGGCCAACTTTTCCTTGACCAACGGAGTGAAATCGACGGACGCAAGCGACGCCGTTTTGGGATCCGGCGTCGTCGCTCTCAAGGAAAGTCGCTCGATGACGATGTGCTTCTCTCGGCGCACGATGCCGATCGCTTCCGCGCCGTCGGGCGCCAGTCGAAACAAAAGGTCGACGGGCATCTTGTAATCGAACAAAGTGAGGTCGCGCGTGGCCGAGGCTCGTTTCTTCAAATCAAGGCAGAACGTGTCGACTAAATCACGGTCGAGCCGTAGATTGCCTTCGTATGTCACAATCTGGTTAGGCTGATCTTTGTCTTGCAGAACCACGCGCACGTATTCGCCGTCGCCGCGGAATTCGGCGACGGTCATGATCACGTCCAGCGCGCGCTGCTCGATGGTGTCGCCGTCGACGTAGACCGATTGACGTACGCGGCCGGCTAGGCGTGCTCCGGGACTGAAGAGTTTGCGTACGAGTTGCGATCTGTCCGGCCAAGGCTCCAGGCGGCGAACTCCGTTAAGCCGCATGACCTCATCGCCTTTGATGCCCAGCAAACCGGCGCCGTCGGCGGCGAGAGAGAAGGGAATCTTGAAGGAGCCTTCGGCGTTGAAGAACCCGGGGATTTTTGAATTTCCGCGCAGCCCATAAATGGGATTCAAAACGATCGGCCATCCATACACATACTGCTTACGCATGTAACCTTGATAGACGGCGACCGATGCCGGATCGGCCATCGACTCGAGGAGAACGCGTACGTAGCCGAAGTCGGAGGAGACTTCGGTGAACGTCAAAATAATTTGCTCCGAAGTGCCGGCTTTCGTCGTGATCGTTCCCTGCCACTGAGTGCCGGGCCGAATGTGGTTTTGCCAATCGTTCCAGAGGTCCGCCTCGCTCTGAGCGAAGGCGACGCTTTCGCCTTCGATCATTTCGCCTTGGTCGAAGTTGGTGCGTAGCAGCACCTTGCCGCCGTTGGGAGCGACGTCGATCGTCAACTTCTCTTCATAGAGAGCGTGAAACAAACTGGGACCGCCCCCGCCGTGTCCCAGCACGATTTGCGGCGGCACGCGCGGCGGACGCTCGAAGGGGCCTTTATCGACGTTCAGGCCTCTGTTCAAACGCCCTTCGTAGATTCGACGACGCGCAGTGTCCTGCGAATGACGAATCAGCACGCGCACGGTTTCACCTTGGTTTTCCTGCGCAACGAATTGCATGAGCCAGGTGTGCGGAGTCTTGTTCGAGTCGTTGATCGTCACTTGCCAAGCGTGGCCCGGCGTCGACAACTTGAGCAGTTTTTTCCATTGCTCCTCTTCGCGAGCGAGAACGGTCGCTTCCGCGCGGTCGACCGCCGCGGCGAACGACGCCATTTGGTCGACCGCCTTTTTGACCTTCATTTGCCCCGCGAGGTCGTCGACGACAAGCCCGCCTGCGGGCACGGTTCCAAATTTCAGATTATTGGCGTCGAGCGAAGTGTCGTTGAGTTTGCGGGCTTGGTGCGTTTGTTCCAAAACCCACGTTTCAAAGTCCCATCCGGATGCGCGGCGTCGCGCAACGCAGTTGCCGACGAATTCCAACTCGTCGCCGGCGTTTCCTTCCTTGCGGTAAAAACCGGCTTCGACGAGCGGCAGCGGATTCAATCGTTCCGCCTCAGCGACGTCGTCGAGCGGAAGATTGCGAAGTCGGGCGACCGCGGTCCGAATCAACTCGGAGTTCCAACCCGCCTTTTTCAAGACGACGTCCTTTTTTAGTTCCACAAAGGAATCGCGAAGAAACTGCGCTTTCGCCTGAATCTGTAGGCGATACGAATCCGGAGTGATTTCGCTGACGTTGCGAACATTCAGCTCGCTGATTTCGGTCGGGCTGTCAGTCCGCGACGTTACGCGATTCATATACTCGCGCAACCGCTCGCCGTCTTTTTTCACGTCGAAAGGTTTCTTGGCATCGCCGCAACCGACGACCGCGCCCGAAAACGCACAGAACAACAGAACGACCAACTTGGCGTATGAGGGCATAAATGCTGAGCTCATTGCTGAAATAATCGAAAGAAAGGGTCGGCCAGATCGCCGACTTGCGAGGGGTTATCCCCTCTTGGGTAGTATGCGTGTCCGTGGCGCGATTTCAAGAGGGAGTATCGCACTTCCACAAAGTCCAAACGCGAGGTCGAGAGTCTTCGCGTAAAGAACCGTTCAGCGCGTCGAATGCCGAATTTACCGACGTTTTACAAAGCCTCGACCCCTCCGTGACACAGCGGCGGCATCAAACTTTTAGAATCCGTCGATGAAACCTGAGGGCGTCATGGAAGCGACCGCTTCCGGCGACTTCTCAGGTTTCTCGGTTCGGCACCTGACGGTCGTCTGGAGACGATCGGTGCTCGATGCGATTCCCCTGCCGGCAGCAGGCACGCTGCTCAGTCAAGCTGAAGGACTTCCGCTATGTCGATCGACATTCAACCTGCTTCGCCCGCGAAGTCGCCGTTTCCGCACGAACATGCACCGGCCGTTCCACCCGACGGCGAAGCGACGCTGCTCGATATACGCCCGCCTCGTGGTCGCAAAGATCCGATCACCGGTCCGGTCAACGGCCAAGACCCGTTTCGCAACGGTTATGATTGGCCGGTCATCGCCTGGTTTGGGATTCTGCACCTCGGCGCCCTGGCCGCGCCGTTCTTTTTCAGCTGGCAAGGCTTCGCACTCTTCGCGGTGATGCAATTTCTCACCGGCAGCGTCGGCGTGTGCATGGGTTATCACCGTTTACTCACTCACGGCAGCTTCACTACTTCGAAGCCGATGCGTTACTTCTTCGCGTTCATGGGTCAGATGTCCGGTGAAGGGACGGCCCTGCAATGGGTCGCCACACACCGCAAGCACCACGCTTATAGCGACCAAGACGAAGATCCGCACACACCGCGCCACGGCGGCGTCTGGGCGCACATCAAGTGGATGTGTCCGCAATACGGTCGCAAGTATTTCGACGAACTGATGCAACGTTTCTGCCCGGATCTTTTGAAGGATTCCGGCATGATTTTGTTGCACAAGCTGTTCTTGCCGTCGCACATTCTGCTCGGCTTCATCTTCGCCGGCATCGGCTACGCCGTGGGTGGCGCCTATATGGCCGCGTCGTTCGTTACCTGGGGCATGTTCTTCCGGCTCGTGTGGGTGTTGCACATCACCTGGTTCGTCAACTCGGCCACGCACATGTGGGGCTACACCAACTACAAGACGACTGACGACAGCAAAAACCTCTGGTGGGTAGGTATCCTGGCCTTCGGCGAAGGCTGGCACAATAACCACCATGCTTACCAACGTATGGCGAAGCACGGTCATCGTTGGTGGGAATTCGACATCACCTACTGGCAAATTCGCGCTTTGGAGAAACTCGGATTGGTCTGGAACGTCGTCCACGACGTGCCGGGCCGCGAGCTGCACGCGGATGTGAATCACGCCTAAGGCCGGCGCGTAGCTGATGATAAAAAAAGCCCAGGGACCAAAAGTCCCTGGGCTTTCGCTTTTTGACTGCTCGGCCGGCGCCTCAATGCCGATTTCGGCGCCGACTCAACGCGGCTTCTTTTGCCACGGATGGGTGACTTCGCCGCGGATCGCTTCCGTGCGATCGCGGAAGTGCGGCATCAAGCCGTCGAGCCGGCAGGTGCGGAGAATGTCGTGGTTTCGTTCCGATAGCCCGCAAATGCGGAGCGTGCCGTCGTGTTGGCAGAGCCGCTTTTGCAAATGTACGAGTTGTCCGACAAGCGCCGTGTGCAGCATCGGCACTTCGCCCAAGTCGAGCACGATGCGATAGGTGAAATACTGCTCCACCAACTGCCACACCGATTCGGCGAGCGGCGGATTGGCCCATTCGCTTTCATGATCCGCATGCATCGTCACGATCAGCCAATCGGGCCCGCGCTCCACGTCCATAACCCAGCCGGGCAGAATGACGACCATGGGCGTGTTCCTTAAACCGAAACCATCGCAATAGCGGCGACGACGCGAGCACGCTCATCATGCGCGCTCCCATGACGACTCATCATACTCCTTGCGCAGGGCGGAGCAATCCGTCGCGCAGGGCCGCTTAGCTGCCGACCTCAAACTCGGCGCGGCTAGAACAGATTACCTTGCGCCGGTTCTTCGGGAGCTTCTAGTCCTAGATGCGCGTAACCCGAATTGGTCACTTTTCTGCCACGTGGCGTTCGAATGACCAGACCGGCTCGCAACAAAAACGGTTCGACTTCATCTACCAGCGTATCCGGTGGCAGATTCATCGTGTGGGCGATCGCTTCAACGCCCGCCGGCCCACCATGAAACGTGTGGACGATCGTTTGCAAGTACTTACGATCTTGGCCGTCGAGCCCCAACGGGTCGACGCCTTGCATCTTCAGCGCGGCGTCGGCGATAGGAAGCGTTACGCGACCGTCGGCCTTGCTCGTTGCGTAGTCGCGGACCCAACGGAGCCGGTTGTTGGCCAGACGCGGCGTGCCGCGGCTCCGCGTCGCAATCTCTCGGCAAGCTTCGTCGACGATTTCCGTGTTGAGCTTACGCGAATTGCGGCGAACGATTTCCGAAAGTTCGTCGAGCGTATAAAACTCCAAATGCTCACGCATCACGAACCGATCTCGCAGCGGCGCGGAGATCAAGCCGGCGCGGGTCGTCGCTCCGATCAGCGTGAACGGCCGCAACGCCATGTTAATCGTTCGGGCGTTCATCCCGTCGCCGAGCGTGATGTCGATTCGGAAGTCTTCCATCGCGGGATAGAGGAACTCCTCGACAACCTTCGGCAGGCGGTGAATTTCGTCGATGAACAAGACCGAGTTTTCCTCGGCGTTCGTCAGATAAGGAATCAGATCCTTCGGAGCCTGCAGCGCCGCACCGCTGGCGATCTGAAAGCCGACGCCCATTTCGCGAGGAACGGCCATCGCAAGAGTCGTCTTGCCGAGCCCCGGCGGTCCGTCGAACAGGATGTGTCCGAGGATTTCGCTCCGTTTGCGGGCGGCGTCTAAGGCGATTTCTAGTCTGGCCGTAACATCGCCTTGGCCGACCATGTCGCGAATCCGCTGCGGACGGAGCGCGCGCTCCTCTTCCTCGACGATTTCGGGCGCACGACTGACGACGGGTTCACGAGCCATGAGGGCAATCTAACGCGCCGCGTGTTCAAACGTCCAGGGGAGTGAGAACGGAAGCGATGAATGAGGAATGCGGAACACAGCGACGAACCGAACTTCGAAATGACTTGATTGCTTCATCGTTCCGTATTCATCGCAGTGCTCAGCCTTTGTGGCTCTTGTCGTAGATGATCTGCAGCAGTTCCTGCACGTCGTTGAACTTTTTCTTTGCACCGACGACGCCGTCGATCAGCCGGCGTGCTTCGCTCTCCGAGTGACCGAGGCCGCGGAGCACTTCGAACGTCTCGCCGAGCACGTCGCGTTTCCCCTCGGCTTCGGCCGGAACGTCGCGCGCCACGAGCAGCGCGAACTTTGGAACCTTACGTCTCAATTTGGCGATGATTCGCTCGGCCATCGCGGGACCGATGCCCGGCAGCGACGCCAAGACCTTGGCATCCTGATCTTCGATCGCTGCGGCGACTTCGCTCACCGGACGCACCATGGCTCGCAGCGCTTTCTTCACGCCGACGCCGTCGACCGAGCAGAACAAATCGAAAAACTCTCGCTCGACGACGTTTAAAAAGCCGATGATTCGCGGCGTGAGCCGCCCCTGCATCGGATTTCCTTCGAGATACTCGATCGTGTGTAGGCTGATCGAATCGCCCAGCCGATTCTGCAAGGAACGCCGTGTGTATTCGGAGATCAGCACTTCATGTTCGTACGCTTCGACTGCGAGCGTGAGCTCATCTTGGGCGACGGCGACGAGCTTTCCGGTAATCTTGGTGATCATCTGTTGTCTTGTGAGAGTCTCGGCGGATAAACGACGGGCGGCGAAGCTCGCGTTAGTCGAGCTCAAGGTCGAGTTCGTCCGCGTCCGCCGTAGGATTCAGAATCTGTTTCACCGCCGGCCGCTTCGCGAGCGCCGCCCAGTCGCGGTTGGAGTAGTAGTGGCATAAGGCGACGGCGAGCGCGTCGCTTACGTCGGCCGGTTCGGGCAGGGACTCGAGCTTCAATTCGAACTTCACCGCATGCTGCATCTGCACTTTCGAGGCATGGCCGTTGCCGGTCAACGTCTTCTTTACCTGCGTCGCCGCGTAGTTGACGATCTCGAGGCCGGCCTGCGCCGCGGCAAGGCAAATCACGCCGCGCGCATGCCCCATCAAGATCGCCGTGCGCGGCCGTTCGTAGTGCGAATAGAGCTGTTCGATCGCGACGACCGTCGGCTTTAACGCCTCGATCACTTCGCAGACGCCCGTATGAATCTCGCACAGCCGTGCGGTGAGCGACGACTTAGTCTTCCCTCGTACCACGCCCGCCTCGCAGACTCGCGGGCCGCCGGCGGCGACGTCGAGTACGCCGTAACCGGTGATATTAAGGCCCGGATCGATGCCGAGGACGCGCGACATATATAATTGTTCTCGGCTTACGGCGCTTACTTCGTCACGCTCCACGAGGTACCGTCCGGGCGATCTTCCAGCACGACGCCGATCTCGGCCAAGCCTTTGCGAATGCCGTCGGCCGTGGCGAAGTTTTTGTTCTTGCGCGCCTCGGCCCGCACTTCGATGAACAGTTTCATCAACTTGCCGACGAGCTCGTCGTTGGCCCCGCCGGCCGCGCCCGGCTTCTGCACCGGCGTGCGGAACAAGCCGACCGTGTTGGCGAGTTCCCGCATCACCGTCGCTCCGCGTTTGAGTACGGCGACTTTCGCCGCGTCGCTCTTGCCGGTCGATTCAAGTTTCTCGGCGTCGACATAGCGATTCAGCAACCGCACGAGTTCGAACAAGTCGCCGATTGCGCCGCCCGTGTTGAAGTCGTCGTCCATCGATTCAAGGAACTTGCGGCGATGTTCGGCGATCGCTTGCTCGGTGGCGTCGGCGCTCGGCGTGAAATCGCCTTGCTCGCGATGCGCAGCCGATGTGAGCGTGTAGAAGTCGTCGCCGGTCACGCGCTTGTACCGCTCGAAGAAGCGATAGAACTGATCGAGTCCCTTTTCGACGTCGAGAATCCGTTCTTCGCTGAAGTCGATCGGTCGGCGATAGTGCGTGGCCAAGAGGAAGAAGCGGATCGTTTCACCGGCGTATTTCTTGAGCAATTCGCTAAAGGCTTGCGCGCCTTTACTCTTGCCGATCTTGCCTGCTTCCTGGGCAGCTTGGTCGCCGGCCAACCGATCGCGGCCGCCGCCGCCGACCTTGTCGGCTTCGCCTGAGGCCTGCATCAGGCCGTTGTGCATCCAATACTTAGCGAGCGGCTTGCCGTGACAGCACTCGCTCTGGGCGACTTCGTTCTCATGGTGCGGGAACACCAGATCAAGTCCGCCGCCGTGGATATCGAACGACTCGCCGAGAATCTTGCCGGCCATCGCCGAGCATTCGATGTGCCAGCCCGGGCGGCCTTCGCCCCACGGGCTCGACCACGACGGCTCGCCCGGTTTCGCGCTCTTCCACAGCGCGAAGTCGGCCGACGATTTCTTCCGTTCCGCCGCTCCGCCCCCTTCGCCTTGCATGGCCTCCAGGGATCGACCGCTCAACTTGCCGTATTCGCGATCGCGGCCGACGTCGAAAAACACGTCGCCTCCCGACGCATAGGCGAAACCGCGGTCGATCAACTTCTGCGTAAAGTCGATGATCTCCTGCATGTGCGCCGTGGCCTTGGGGAAGTGATCGATCGTGTCGATCCCCATCGCCGCCAAGTTGCGGTGATAGTCGGCCGTCATTTCCTCGGCCACCGCGGCCATCGTCAGGCCGCGTTTGTTGGCTTCGTTGATCAGCTTGTCGTCGACGTCGGTGATGTTGACGACCCAAGTGACGTCGTAGCCGACGTATTCGAGATAGCGCTTGATCGCGTCGAAGATGATCGGCCCGACCATGTGACCGATGTGGCTCGGCTTGTAGACGGTGGGGCCGCAGAGGTAGATGCCCACTTTGCCCGGTTGGAGCGTCTCGAACGGTTCCTTCGTTTTCGAGAGCGTGTTGTAAACTCGCAGGCTATATTTCGGCGCGGCGGCACTCTTGTTCACGGCAGGACTCGTCGCTGTGCTCATAATCTTCGTCTCACACTAAAGCCCGCGGACCTCCGCGGGCGCTTTTCGATTGTTTCTTGTCGATTTAAGTTCGTTCCAACAGCGCCACGCATTCGGCCATCATCGCCTCGCCTCGGCCGACCGGGCCGACGTGCTCCCCCGTCTTCGCCTTAATGCCGACGCAATCCGCCGCGATCCCCAGCAAGTCGCCGATTCGCCGCCGAATCGCGTCTTTGTAAGCGGAGAGTTTCGGCTTCTGCGCGAAGACGATGCAATCGAGGTTCACGACCCGATAGCCGGCTTTCGCCACTCGCTCGTGCGCCAGTCGCAGCATGTCGGCCGAGTCGCGGCCGCGGTTCTCCGTCGCATTGTCGGGGAACATCTCGCCGATATCGCCGAGCGAGGCGGCGCCGAGCAGCGCATCGGTCACGGCGTGCAACAACACGTCGGCGTCGCTATGGCCGACCAAGCCGTGGTCGTGCGGAATCTCGATCCCGCCGATTTTCAGCTTCAGGCCCGGGGCCAAGCGATGCGTGTCGTGCCCAAGGCCGACTCTGACTGCGAGCGTGATACGCTTTCCTCCCTGGCAAACAAATTGGCGTTACCGCCGCGGAATCCGTTGGACGTTCCATCCGTTGGAACTTCGCAAATTCTAGCGAAACGGGGCGTTTCTCACAACGTCGGCAAGCACGGTCGTTCGACGCTCCTTCTCCCCACGCCGTCCGCGACTATGATTACCTTTCTCGCGGCCGCACGCGTCGCCCGACCAACCCGTCTCAACCGTGAAGGCCGCATGCCCGTCGTCGAAATCTCCGGTCTAAAGAAGTCGTACCGCGTCTATCAAAAGCAGGAAGGGCTCCTCGCCTCGGTTCGGGGGCTCTTTCATCGGCAGTACAAAACCGTCGACGCCGTGCGCGGCATCGATCTGAAAGTCGAGCAGGGGGAGTTCGTCGCCTTCCTCGGCCCCAACGGCGCAGGCAAGACGACGACGCTCAAACTGCTGTCGGGCGTAATTCACCCCACGGGCGGGACGGCGACGGTGATGGGCTACGTGCCCTGGAAGCGCGAGCATGCCTATCGCCGCCGCTTTGCACTAGTAATGGGGCAGAAGAATCAGCTGTGGTGGGATCTCCCGGCGCAAGAGTCGTTTCGCCTCCATCAGCAGATTTATCGCATCGACCCGCGCGAGTTCGAGCGCGCACGCGACGAACTGACCGATCTTCTCCAAGTGCGGCAACTGCTCGGCCGGCCGGTGCGCGAGCTTTCGCTCGGCGAGCGTATGAAGATGGAACTGATCGCCGCGCTGCTCCACTCGCCCGAGGTGCTGTTTCTCGACGAGCCGACGATCGGTCTCGACGTCGTCGCGCAGCACAACATTCAGAACTTCTTGCGCCACTACCAGGAGCAGCGCCGGATCACGATCCTGCTGACGAGCCACTATATGAAAGACGTCGCCGCGCTTTGCCGCCGCGCCGTCATCATCGCGCAAGGCACGATCATGTACGACGGTTCGCTCGCCGGCATCATCGATAAGTTCTCCGGCCACAAGGTCGTGACGCTCGCCTTCGCCGACGACGCCGATCCGCCCGACCTGTCGCAATTCGGCACGGTCGTCGAAGTCCGCTCGCCGAAGGTGAAGCTCAAGGTCGATCGCCCGAAAGTCGCCGAGATGCTTGCGGCCGTGCTGAACGACCACGTCGTCAGCGACGTCTCGGTGGAAGACCCGCCGCTGGAGGACGTCATCGCCGAAGTGTTCACCACCGCCGAGGAATCGCTCGCGGAGGCGAAGCGATGAGCAGCGTCGCCGTCGCCCCGTCGCAGGCCGCGCGCGGCTCGCGTTTCGCCGTCTGGTGGACGATCCTTCGCATCTGCATCGAAGAGCGCCTCGTCTATCGCGGCGACTTCGCGCTCGGCACGCTGATGCGGTTCATGCCGATCATCACGCAGACGTTTCTCTGGACGGCCGTGTTCGTCGGCGCCGGCGGGCCGAACGAAATCGGCGACTACTCGCGCAACGATTTCGTCGCCTACTACTTGCTCACGTACGTCGCCCGCGCATTTTCCAGCATGCCGGGCCTCGCCAACTCGATCGCCGCCCAAGTTCGCACCGGCGAAATCAAGAAGTATCTCGTACAGCCGATCGACATGCTGGCGTTTCTCTTTCTCTCGCGGATGGCGCATAAGCTCGTCTACTACGCCGTCGCGACCGGGCCGTTCGTCTTCGTGTTCTACATCTGCCGCGGGTTCTTTCCCGGCTGGCCCGACTTGGCGACGTTCGGAGCCTTCGTGTTGTCGCTGCTGATGGCGTTCGTACTCGGGTTCTTTCTCGAAGCGACGCTCGGCATGATCGGGTTTTGGTTCTTGGAAGTCAGCTCGATCCTGTTCGTCTACATGCTGTTCAATTTCTTTTTCTCCGGCCACATGTTTCCGCTGACGCTCCTGCCCGAGTGGGCCGAACCGATCGTCATGGCCCAGCCGTTGCAATACTTGGCGTACTTCCCGGCGGCCGTGTTCCTCGGCAAAGTGCAAGGCGATGCCCTCGTGAGCGGTTTGCTCGTCGAAGCCGCTTGGATCGTCTTCTTCATCGTCGCCTCGCGCACCGCGTTCGCCTTGGGCGTGCGGCGCTACAGCGCGTTCGGAGGTTAATCGCGATGACCCCGCGCCCGAACTACGCCGCCGTCTTCGCCGAGTTTGCTCGCAACAGTCTCGTGCGCGATATGACGTTCCGCTGGAACTTCATCATCGATTGCATCTCGTCGATCTCTTGGGTCGTGATGCAGCTCGGCTTCTATTTGCTGATCTTCGAATACACGAGCGAGATCGGTTCCGGCACCGGTTGGGGCCGCTGGCAGTTCTTCGTCTTTCTCGCCACCGGCCTGTTCATCAACAGCCTCGTGCAGGCCTTCTTCATGCCCAACATGAGCGAGTTCAGCGAACTGATCCGTACCGGGCAGCTCGACTTCGCCTTGCTCAAGCCGATCGACACGCAGTTTTTGATTTCGCTCCGCAAGTTCGAGTGGTCGTCGCTCGTCAACTTCGCCTTCGCGCTTGTCTTGCTCGGCGTCGCGCTTAGCAACTTGGATTTTCGTCCAACTGCGTTTCAGGCCGCGTTGTACGTGCTCTATATCGCTTGCGGAGTCGCGCTGTTTTATAGCCTGATGATCGTTCTCGGGTCGCTCAGCGTGTGGCTGGGGCGCAACGAAAGCTTGTACGATTTTTGGTTCTACATCACCAACTTCTCTCGATATCCGATGGAAATCTACAGCGGTCCCTTCGGCACGCCGCTGCGGTTGGCGTTCACGTTCGCGATTCCGATTCTCTTGGTCGTCAACGTCCCCGCGCGGCTGATGGCTAAGCCGTTCGCCGAACAAGACTGGCGGCTCGCCGCCTACGCGCTGGCAGCGACGCTCCTGAGTCTGTTCGCCTCCCGGAAGATGTTCCATGCGGCCCTGTTGTCGTATCGCAGCGCAAGCAGCTAATTTCACGCACGAGCGTCGAACACGTTCGTCTCGTTATCCATTCTCACGGCTGATTTATGCTCAACTGTCGTAGCTACGCCGTCAAAGAACATGTCGGCATGTTCAAGCTCACCGACAAGTACGACATTTTCGACGGCGACACCGGTGCGCAAGTCGGCGTCGCGGTGGAAGAGATTCCGGTTTGGAAGATGCTCTTGCGGCTCGTCGTCAACAAGCAGCTCCTGCCGACCTAGGTCGAGGTTCGCGAAACGGAAGACGGCCCGCCGGTCATCTCGATTCATCGCGGCTTCACGTTGTTGCGCTCGAAAGTGGAAGTGCGCGACGCCGACGGCAATAGCCTCGGCTACTTCCAAAGCAAGCTGATGACGCTCGGCGGCGGGTTCTACGTCTACGACGCCTCCGGTAACCAGTTCGCCGAAGTGAAAGGTAACTGGAAGGGCTTTAGCTTTAAGTTTCTCGCCGCCGACGGCCGTGAGATCGGCACGGTCGATAAGAAGTGGGGCGGCCTAATGAAGGAAATGTTCACCTCCGCCGACTCCTACCACATTCAATTTGCTCCCGACGTGACGAACAACCCCGGCATCGCGGCCTTACTGCTCGCCGCAGGCTTGGCGATCGATATCGTCTTCAAAGAACGCGGCTAGTCGGAGCGGCTTCGATCGATTCCGCGGTGACGCCGTTTCTCCGGCTGATCGGCAAGCGGTTTCGGCCGCCGAGTCGTCCGACTATATTGAAGGTTTACGCGCCCCCGCAGCCCGCCTCGCCGTAGAGCTTGCCGATGAAACTCGCCTTCAGTTCCAACGCCTACATGAAGTTTTCGATCGAGGAGACGATCGATCGGATTGCCCGCATCGGCTACGCCGGGCTCGAGGTCTTAGCCGACGTGCCGCACGCTTGGCCCGTCAACTTATTGCCCGAACGCCGCAAGTCGATCACCGACTCACTGGTCAAGCACGGCCTGCGCGTCTCCAACGTCAACGGCTTTATGATGAACGCCGTCAACGATCCGCGGCAGCCGTACTGGCATCCCTCATGGATCGAGCCCGATGCGAACTACCGCGCGATTCGCCGCGAACACACTAAGCGGGCTCTGCAACTGGCCGCCGAAATTGGCGCTAAGAACCTGCAAACCGAACCGGGCGGCCCGCTCGAACCGGGCCAATCGTGGGACGACGCTGCGCAGATCTTCTACGACGAATTGATGCCCTGCGTCGAAGTCGCCGAGAAGCTCGAAGTCGGCCTCCTCATCGAACCGGAACCGGGGCTCTTGATCGAAAAATTCGATCAGTATTTGAAGTTCATGGAGAAGATCGACTCGCCCTACGTCGGCCTCAACTTCGATATCGGCCATGCGTATTGCGTCGGCGAAGACCCGCAGGATTGGGTCGCGAAGATGGCCGCGCATACGAAGCATTACCACTTCGAAGACATCGCCCCCTCGCGCGTTCATGCCCATATGGTTCCCGGCCGCGGCGCGATCAACTTCTCCGCCACGCTCGAGGCCATCGCCGCGACCGGCTACGACGGCTTCATCACCGTGGAGTTGTATCCGTACATCGACGACCCCGACGCCGCGGCCCGCGAAGCGTACGACTACCTGCAGAGTACGGCGAAAGAAGTCGGCGTGGTGTTCGAGAAGTAGCCATGCCTAGTCTGAAAACTCTGCTCCAACTTGGTCGCGTGCCGAACGTCTTTACGGCCGTGTCGAACGTGATGGCAGGCTACTTGCTTACGCATGAAGACTTGGCCGATTGGCCGGCGGCGCTGTTGTTGGTCGCGTCGTCGGCCTTGCTCTACACGGCCGGCATGGTGCTCAACGACGTGTTCGACGTCGCCCAGGACACGGAGCAGCGCCCCCGGCGGCCGATTCCCTCGGGGCGCATTTCGCTTGCGGCGGCCCGCGTGCTCGGCTGGTCGCTGCTCATCGGTGGTACTGTTTCCGGAATAGTGATCGGAGTCTTGCGCGGCACCGCGATGCCCATGCTTATCGCAGTTTCGCTGGCCATAACAATTGTTTTGTACGACGGCCCCCTCAAACGCACGATGCTTGCGCCGGTCGTAATGGGACTTTGCCGCTATTTCAACGTGCTGCTCGGCATGAGCCTTGTGTCGTTTGAACTTTATGCTTGGTTTCATCCGATGTACAACGCCGTCGCGGCCGGAGTGGGCATCTACGTCGTCGGGCTCACCTGGTTCGCGCGCACCGAGGCGGAAGAAGAAAGCGGGCGATCGGGGCTGACCGGCGGCATGCTCGTCATGCTCGCAGGCATTGCGCTGCTCGGTTACGCGCCGCGACTGGCCGACGACTCGCTCCCTGCCTACGCGATGCCGCTCAAGCAAATCACCCAAGCTTGGCTCTGGCCGGCGATGTGGGTGTTGTTCGGTTTCTTCACGATCCGCCGCACCGTGCCGGCGATCGTCAGCCCGACGCCGACGCTCGTGCAGTTCGCCGTCAAGCAATCGATTTTCGCTCTGGTGATCTTCGACGCCGCGATCGTCACCGCCGTGCACGGCCCGATGCCGTTCGGTATCGCGATCGTCGCGCTGTTATTCCCGATGCAGATTTTGGGATCGTACGTGTATTCGACGTAACTCCTCAACGCTTCGACGTCGCTTGCCTCCGACGGCTCACGTACGGCAACCCTAGACCCCGAACCCTAAACCTAGAAATTGTTCTTCGGCTACAACACCAACGGGCTCGCGCATCACGACGCCTATCAAGCGGTCGAGTTGTTGGCCGACCTCGGTTATCGGAGCGTCGCGCTTACGATCGATCACGGGCTCTGCAATCCGTACGGCGGGCACGTCGCCTCGCGGCTCAAGCAGATGCGCCGCACGCTGGAGGCGTGCGGCATGCGCTCGGTCGTCGAGACGGGTGCCCGCTTCTTGCTCGACTCGCGCACGAAGCACGAACCGACGCTGATGACAAGCGATCCGGCCGGGCGCACTAAGCGGGTTGAATTCTACAAACACTGCATCGACGCAGCCGTGGAACTCGCGAGCGACTGCGTCTCGATCTGGTCGGGCATCTTGCGCGACGGCGTCGACGAAGCCGCCGCCATGCGCCGCCTCGTCGCCGGACTCGACGAAGTGCTCGATTACGCGGAGCAAAAGCAAGTGACGATCGGCTTTGAGCCGGAGCCGGGAATGTTCATCGATACGATGGCCCGCTACGAACAACTCACGTCCGCGTTGCCGCATCCGCGACTGCGGCTCACGCTCGACGTCGGCCACTTGCACTGCCAAGGTGAAACGCCGATCGCCGCCCAAATCGAACGTTGGGGCGATCAGATCGTGAACATCCACATCGAAGACATGCGTGCCGGCGTTCACGAGCATCTGCAGTTCGGCGAAGGCGAGATCGAGTTCGCGCCTGTGCTTAAATCGCTGTTGCGAATCGGCTACGCAGGCGGGGTTCATGTCGAGCTGAGCCGCCACAGCCACGACGGCCCTGGTGCGGCCGCGCAAGCCATCAAGTTTCTTACGACCACGCTTGCCCAAATTCGTCGCTGAGCAGCCCGCTTTCCGCCGGCCAAAAAGCTGCCTGGATCGGGGCGACGGCCTCCGTACGCTACGGGGTGCGGAAGCGCTTCATGTCATAGCCCTCGTATTATGCGAGGGGGCTAAAACGGAGCCGAAAAGCCGCCGGCATAGATGCGCAACCCGCGCATCTATTTCGTCGATAGATGCGCACATTTAAGTAAGACAATAGGGGTGCGCATTTATCGCCCAAATAGATGCGCACCGACCGGGACGGTGACCATCATGCAAGGTGACTTCCGTTTAGCGCTCAATGCAGTGATCCTGCTCGATACGTCGTCGCCGGCGCGTGCGTTGCGGTACGCCGCTTGCTAAACTTGATCGTCCCGTCCCCAGTTCCTCCCGCCATTTTCCTCCCGGTCTTGGAATCAACGATGTCGCGTTTCGTTTTCTTCGCAGTGGTGGCGTTGTCCGTGTCCGTCGTCGTCGGAGCCGATTGGCCGCAATGGCGCGGCCCGCAGCGCGACGGCGCCGCCTCCGAGTCGCCCACTTTGGTCAGCGCGCTGCCGGAAGCCGGTCTCGCGCCCACTTGGCTGAGCGAAACATTGCCGGGCGGGTTTGCCGGAGGGTGGGGGAGTCCGATCGTCGTCGAAGGTCGCGTTTACTTGTTCGTGCACCACAAGGCGCAAAAGTCGCCGGGGCCGTTGCCGAAGCGGAAGTACCCGTACTTGGCCGACGACAAACGGGGCGGCATGTCGGCGGAAGAGTACGCGAAGTACGAAGAGAATCGGCGCGCGGAAGACATTGAGTTCGGCAAGCTCTACGCATTTCAAGAGACGCTCGTGTGCGCCGACCTCGCGACCGGAAAAACTGTTTGGCGCACGGACACGCCGAGCGTTTACTCGCGCTTCGTGCAGTCGGGTACGCTGACCTATCACGACGGCAAGCTCTACTTCCTCGGCGCGGCGCGGCATGTGCGCTGCGTCGACGCCGGGACGGGCAAGGAAATCTGGAACGTCGCGCTGCCCGGCGAGTTCATCGACGAATTCTACATGTCGAGCGTGCTCGTGGCCGACGGCGCGGCGGTGGCCTTCGCCGGAAAGTTGTTCGGTCTCGACGCCGCCGACGGTAAACTCCTCTGGGACGGCACCGACAAGATGAAGGGTCAGCACTCCAGCGCCGTCGCCTGGAACGCGGCCGGCAAGACGCTCGCCATCGCCAACGTCGGCGGCGGCGAAACGATCTGCGTCGAGCCGCGGACCGGAAAGGAACTGTGGCGAGTGAAGAGCGAAGCCAACAACTCGACGCCCGTCGTCGCCGGCGACCGACTCATCACTTACGGGTCAAGCCGCCGCAGCGGGTTACGTTGCTTCAAACTCAATTCCGCGGACGTCGCCGCGACGCCCGAGGAACTTTGGAACTATCAACGCATCGGCGATAAGGGGAGCAGCCCGGTCGTCGTCGGCAAGCATGTGTATGTGCAAGGCGAAAAGCGTCTGGCCTGCGTCGAACTTGAATCGGGCGACGAAGCGTGGAGCGCGAATCTCGATTTGGCGTCGCCTCAATACACGTCGCTGGTCGCCGCCGACGACAAGGTGATTTACGCTTACGACGGACTAATCTGTTTCGTGGCCGATCCGGCCGAATTTCGGTCGTTGGCCGAGGTGAAGTTCAACAAAGTCGGGCTGATGGCGACCGAGGACGCTCATCGCAAACTTTTGAAGCTCGATGAAGTTGAAAAGCAGCCGAACGGTTTGGAGGAGTCGACGAAGATCTACAAACGTGAAGTCGGCGATCAGGGGCCGCTGCCATGCGCATCGCCGGCGATCGTCGACGGCCGGCTCATTTTGCGGCTCCGCGACAAGATCGCCTGCTACGATCTACGTGCCGGGGCGATGCCGAGCGGCGCAACTCCGGCGGCGACCACCACATCGAGCAAATGACGCTGCGCAAATGACGTCGGGCGAAACGGGCGCCATCGACTTTTTTGTTTCACTTCGCACGACCGGTACGCATCTCCTGACAGACGAAGGGAGCCGCGGTCGAGTTTTTGTGAAGGAACGAACATGTTGAAGACGCTCTGCGTTCTCACGGCTGGCATTGTCGCCGTTTCACTCGTGTCGCCGTCGACTCCGGCGGCACAGCCGGGTTACTCTGGCTCATGTGCCGGCGGTCCCGCACCTGTCGCCGAAACCATCTCACTGTTGGGAGCCATCGAACGCGGAATCGTCGAGGCGAAGGTGATCGCCCGCGACGAACGGCACGTCCGTGTCTTCCTCAAGAACCCCGGCAAGCAGCCGATCAATGTCTCCATTCCGGATGTGCTCGCGGCTCGGCCCATCTTGGCGCAGGCCGTGAACAACTTTTTTAACCCGCAGGGGCCGGGCGGCAATTCGAATTCCGGCAGTTCGCAGTCCGGTCAGTCGCAAGCCGTGGCGGGGCCGTCGCAGTTCAGCGGCCAAAACAATAACAACGGCATCTTCGCGATCCCGCCGGAGAGCGTGCGCGAGGTGAAGATCAAGAGCGTCTGCCTCGAGCATGGCAAGCCTGAGCCGAACAGCCGCTTGAAGTACGAACTCGTCGAAGCGTCAAAAGTGGGCGTCGGGCCGGAACTGGAAACGCTCTTGGCCGGCTACGGTCGCGATGAACTCGATGCGGAAGCCGTGCAGGCGGCGACTTGGCACTTGGCCAACGGCAAATCGTGGCAAGATTTGGCGAACATGTCGCGCATGGCCGCGATCAACGCACGCTCGCCGATCTTCACGCAGCGGCAGTTGCAAACCGCGAAGCGGTTGGTGGCCGACGCTCAGAAGTCGGTCGCCGCACATAAGGCGGACAAAAAGTCGACGTCCGTCGCGGAGACCGACGTCGGCCGCGATCCCAATGCTCGCGCCTTGTCGGCAGAGCGCGATGCCCGCGAATCGGCGGAATTGGAGAGAGCGTTCTCGACGATCAATGCCCGCTCAGCGAGCATCCGACCGTAGCGATAAAGCATGCTCGCCCGCGCGACGGCGATGTGGCGACCGTTAGGCCTCGATCGCCACGAGGCCGTCGTTGACGCGAACGGCGTTGCCTCGCTCGGCGGCCGAGGCGAAGGCTTCGAGTCCGCGTTCCATAAGCTTCGCGGCGTCGTCGCCGTCGGCGATTTCGGCCAAGCCGAAGCTGGCGGTAAATTGCAGGGCGTCGAGCCCATCGACCGGGATGCGGCACTTTTCCACGGCGTTGCGGATCCGTTCGATTTTCGGCGTCGTTTCGGTCGCGGTGACTCCGGCGAAAGCCACGGCGAAGCGGTCGTCGGCCACGCGGGCCAACATTTCCTGGTCACGAAGGATCGACTTGAGGAATTGCGCCACGGCACGCAACACGACATTGCCGGCTTCGTGGCCGTGCGTCTTGACGATCGAGGCAAAGCCGTCGACGCCGCAGTACATGATTGTGACCGGGGCGTGGTATTTGTGGTGTTGTTCGATCCGCTTGCGAACGTCTTCGCCGAACACTTCCCGATTGGGAAGCGAGGGGAGTGGGTCGCGATTGGCGTCGGCGACCGGCTTCTCGGCCCCGGCTTGCAACGTCGCGGCGGATTCCGACTTGCCGCTAAGCAGCAGTTTGACGCCGTCGTGCAGGTGGACGCAGTTGCGACCGGCCTTCTTCGAAGCGTAGAGCCCTTGGTCGGCGCGGGCGATCAGCGTTTCGACCTCTTCGCTCGGCAGCGCTTCCGCGACGCCGCAGCTGGCCGTGACCTTGAGTTGTTGGCCGTTGACTTCGACGACCATTCGTTCGATCGCGGTCCGGGCTCGTTCGGCCGCGAGTACGGCGCCGGGCGCTTCCGTGGCAGGCAGGATCACGGCGAACTCTTCGCCGCCGTAGCGGCAGACGAGGTCGACGTCGCGCATCACCATCGAGAGGGTGCAGGCGACGTGGCAAAGCACGTCGTCGCCGGTTTGATGGCCGTACGTATCGTTGAATTTCTTGAAGTGGTCGATATCGAACAACAAGAGCGATACCGGCGTGCGATAACGCTGGTATTCGGAGACGCGACGGAGGATTTCATCGTCGAACGCCCGACGGTTGAGAGCTCCGGTCAGGGCATCGGTGCGCGCCATCTCCATTTGACTTTGCAACGCCGCGGCTTGTTCGGCGAGTTTCGCTTCGGCCGAGCGGAGTTCGTTTTGCAACTTCTCATTGGCTTCGGTCACTTTGGCTAACGCGTCGACGATCGCGGCGTCGACGTTGTTGCCGTGGGAAGCGTCGGAGAGTTCCTCGTTGATTTGCTTCACGCGCGCACTGTGCTCGCCGACGTCGTGGCCGATGCGGCCGGTCAGCCGGTACACCTGCTGCATGGCTTCTTGGATCTTTTTAGAATCCTCACGTTGCTTTTCACGCAACGCTTCCAGCTCGGCGATCCCGGATGATTCAGTGGAGCCCCCGCGGCTTTGACCGCCGCCGAATAGCCAAACGGCCGCGGCGCCGAACAAAAACTGCACCACCGCGACGATGGCGAGGATGTCGATGCCGAATTGGTAACTCGTTCCCATGATTCTCTAGTCTCTAAGTCTGTTCCGTCCGAAGTTTTAGCGCTCGCCGGCGGCGATGCGGCGAACGTGTAATGAGGTGGCGACGCCCTTTAGGGGGCTAAGAACATTTAGGTTACAAGTGGGGAATGGCAAAATTTGCGTACGTGATTTCTTGTGGGTTGCCGCACTGCGCATGTGTCGCTTCCGATCGTAGCGATTGCGCGATGGAAGCTTGTCGACACTGCGTCCGAACCGCTCACGCGGCCCGATCGACCGGCGCTGCGCGCGTGTTCTGCGGGGCGGTCATTTTTCCCGTTTGCGGCGCGTCCGTGCGGTACGGCTTTCGCAAGAATTTGCGGCCGTTCGCCGTTTGCTGATGAAGCGGCGGGGTTGCTGGACTCCGCCGGCAATCCTGCCATAATGACGGATGCCCATCGCTCCGCCGTATTCGTCGTCGTATGGCCATGCTCTTCGCCGTCGATTTCACTCGTTTGCTCGAACATAAACACGCCCCGGTCGTCGGCTGGGTCTCTCTGCTTGCGATCTTGGTCGCGGTCGGTTTCTACCTGATAGGTAAGTTTCGCGGTACGTACCGAGAATCGGACCAGGGTTCGACGAATTTGCTCACCAATTTCCGGGAATTGCATTCGCAAGGTGAGTTATCCGACGAGGAATACCGAAACATAAAAGCGAAGCTAGCGACGCGAATTCGCGAACAATTCAATCAGTCCGAAGAGATTGAGTTTAAGGATTCGTGAAAGTGGTCGGCCCATGCCGGCAACGATGATTGCGATGCTGACACTGCTGCGGTCGAGATTTCCGTAGGGATCGGAAAACCGTCCGAGGCGTGCGACGTAGTAAGACCGTGCTCGATAGGTGACGGACAGGGAAGGCCTGACGATCGACGTGTGTCGATCGCTCGAGCGACAACATGAGGTGAATTCCGGCGCGGCCCTCGAACCGGCATTGGATCGCGGCGCCGCGGGATGACGAAAGGAACAGGCATGCCCTCAGGTCGGGACTTAACCGGTGGTCGCCGCAGTGCGGGGACCACGAAGAAGAACGCCTTCTGCTCGTTTTGTCGCAAGAGCTATCGCGACGTCGGCCCGCTCGTCGAAGGACCGGGCGACGTCTACATCTGCGGCGAATGCATCGAGCTTTGCCAATCGATCCTTGATCAAGAGCGCAAACGCCGCGGTACCGGCAAGCCGCTCTTCAATCGCATCCCGCCGCCGCGCGAAATCATGACTAAGCTCGACGAATACGTCGTCGGGCAGGATCAGGCCAAGAAGGTGCTGTCCGTCGCCGTCCATACGCATTACAAACGCCTTCAAATGGGCGCCGAAGGAATGGGCGACGTCGAAATCGATAAGTCGAACATTCTCCTCATCGGCCCGACCGGGAGCGGCAAAACTCTCCTGGCGCGCACGTTGGCGCGCCTGCTTAACGTGCCGTTCGCCATCGGCGACGCCACGACGCTCACCGAAGCGGGTTATGTCGGCGAAGACGTCGAGAACTTACTGTTGAAGTTGTTGCACGCCGCCGACTTCGATCTCGAAGCGGCCCAGCGCGGCATCTTGTACATCGACGAAATCGACAAAATCGGCAAGACGAGCAACAATGTCTCGATCACGCGCGATGTCTCGGGCGAAGGCGTGCAGCAGGCGCTGTTGAAAATGCTCGAAGGAACCGTGGCCAACGTGCCGCCGCAGGGAGGCCGCAAGCATCCCGAGCAGCAGTACATTCAAATGGACACGTCTAACATCCTGTTCATCTGCGGCGGAACGTTCGTCGGTCTCGACAAGATCATCAGCAAGCGGCTCGGTAAGAAGACGATCGGCTTCAGTCAGGAGCCGGGCAAACTCGGCAACGCCGAGGAGCAGGAAACGGGCCGGTTACTTTCGCAAGTAACGAGCGACGACTTGGTCGAGTTCGGTATTATTCCCGAGCTTTGCGGCCGCTTGCCGGTGTTGGCTCCGCTCCGCCCGCTCGACGTCGACGCTTTGATGAAGGTGCTGAGCGAACCGCGTAACGCGATCGTGCGTCAGTACCAGAAGTTGTTTGAGTTGGAGAACGCCGAATTGGAGTTCACCGAAGACGCCGTCCGCGCGATCGCCAAGAAAGCGCATGAAAAATCTACGGGCGCTCGGGGTCTGCGGACGATTATTGAAGAGCTCATGCTCGACATCATGTTCGAACTGCCTGAACAAGGCTCAGGTCGTCGCTACGTGGTGACGCCCGAAGTCGTGATGGGGCATGCGAAGCTCTTCCCCGTCGGCGAAATCAAACACAAGTCGGCGTAACGTTCAATTCCGGGGCCGCACGGCGCAAGTCGTGGTCGAACCGCCGGGGGTCAAGTTACGCCGAACGCACGAGCCCGTGCCGGACATAAGCCCGGCCGGGCTCTTTTTATTGATCGAGAGCGCCGATTGCGGAACGACGAGCGAACACATGCAGGTGCTCGTGGTTCAAGGCGGCGCTAGTTTTAGAGATACCGACCAAGCCGCTGGTACATATACATCACCATCCACGCGCGGCCGTTGATTGGTTGCTTCGTCGCCACAACGTCGTCGAGTTGCGCGATTGTGAGCGGATGGACGTCGATCGTCTCAGCGCCGTCGAGGCGTTGACGAAGGTCCCGCGGTGTGCGACACGTGCAGAAGACCATCACGATTCCTTCGTCGGTCATTCCGGTCGAGGAATAATTGATCGGGCTTACCTTTTGGATTTCAACAAGTTCATATCCGGTTTCTTCGAGCAGTTCCCGCCGTGCCGCTTCTTCGACCGATTCGTCGCCGTCGATAAGACCTGCAGGCACTCCCCACTCGTAGTCCCAGATGGGGACTCGCCATTCTCGCGTGGCTACGAGCTTCGGCTCCGCCGTTCCCGCGGCGACTCCGTCAAGAAGAATTGGAATGATGAGAACCGCATCGGGCAGGCCGCGGGCTTGGTCGGGCTCCGGCTTGCGCGATGAAAACAGCCAGCGATATGTTTTGCCGGCGTGCGTGAACGTCCGGACGAACAGATTCAGCCAACGTTCGTTGGTGAGTTTTTCTGTTGAAACGAGTTCGGCGTTGCTCATAAATGGCTACTTGCTTTTCCACGCCTTGTATTTCTTCATCAACTCGTTCACGGCGTCATCGCTTTCATCGACGTCGATCTCAATCCACAGCCCGTCGACACCCGGCTTAGCCACACGCAAGCCCGCGGCCAGTCTCCCGCGATGATCGCCGCCTGAGTGATCTCCCGCCTCGAGCGCCGCCATAAGTTTGTCCGCCACCGTACCTTCGGCCGCTTCATAGCCCGCGGCCATGGCGACGATCACCGTTCGGCCGGCCAGCGTGTTGCCCTGAACCGCATAGTGCCGTCCGGTTGCACCGCCCCACCAAAGCCCGTTCTCGTCGGCGGCCGTGGGATTGCGATTTGCCGCCCGGCCCTGCAGATCGATGATTGCCAGCTGCCGATAATCCGGCTTTTTATCGTCGCGTAACAGCGCCGCGAGGATGTCTTCGGGTCGCATACCGGCTTCCAACATTACGAGAGCCTTCGGGCCGAACTGTGGATTGTGGTGGTATTGGCTGCAGAATGCGCCTGCGCCGGCACGGACAAACGGCACCACCTTGCCGACGGCGGGATACATGCTGGCCACTGCGGCGCCGACTTCGCCGGTCGCCGGATCGCAACCCACGATCGAAAAGGTTGCGATGACGGCTTCCGTCCCGCCGGCGGGTTCGCCGGCATGAGCCCGCACACCGAGTAACGTCGCGATAACTGTCGTGAGTAGGCCGGCAAACAAACCCGTTCGCACAGAAATACCTCGTCGGGAGGAACTCAAGAAAATGACAAACTCTTACTGACTCGTCGCTGCTTGCCGCGCGCGGAGGCGATGGCTACTGTTTATACCGAGTCGCACACGGCTGTGGAAAGCGCCGAAGCGATGTGAGAGGCCGCCGTTGGAACGGAGTTCGCCGCCGGGCCGCAGGATCCGATCATGAAGCTGAACGTACCTAAGCTCGATCAATTCGGTTTTCCAATCCCGCCGGGTTTCGGCGAATCGGGCGTTGAAGAAACGACTCCGCGCGACGACACTACGATGCGCCGCATCCGTTTCGTACTGAGGATGGCTCTCCTAGCCGCGCTGGCCACGGCATTGTGGATCCACTTCGATGCCACGCACAAAGCTCGCGACATGGTCGGCGAGTATTTCGGAAACGAGGCTAAGAAGCTCTATCTTAATAATCGCGATCTGCCGCGCGCTTTGGCGGCGGCCGATCGCGCCGTCGGCTGGAGTCCGGACAACATCGACTTGTTGATGGTTCGTTGCAAGCTGCGACTCTTCAACAAAGACTATCGCGGTAGTCTGGAAGACGTCGAGCGAGCGGTTGCCGTCGATTCTTTAGACTTAGACGCTCAAAAGACTCGACAGCATCTCTATTACGTGCTCGCCATGCATCGCGAAGGAGCGGCGGCGGCAGGCGAGTTGCTCGCTTGGGGCCTCGGAGATCGTGCCGAGAACCTGAACAGCAGAGCCTATTCTCGCGCGCTCGGCGGTTTTGATCTAGAAGCCGCACTCGTCGACATCGAAGAAGCGATCAAGCTTGATCCGCAACCTAACGACGCGTTTCTCGACACGCGCGGCTACGTTCGCTTCAAACTCGGACGACATCAAGAAGCACTTGACGATATCGAGCAGGCGATCAAGCTGATTCAAGCTGAGAAACGCGAACTCGAACAGCTTGTGGAAGGGCGAGACCTACTCGGACAATTTGCCCGTGAATTTCGCGCCCAGATCGGTCGTCTTGAGGAACAAATGGCCGTTATGGTTCGACACCGCGGCGAAGTGCGGCAAGCCCTTGGCGAAAAAGACGAAGCGGAACAAGACTTTCGCTTGGCCGAGCGTCTCGGCTTCAACCCGGCCGAAGGCGTATATTAAGGGGGCTGGGTTACTTCGTCACCTCGTCGGGGCGTGCCCCCAACGATTGCTCTTGTCGCACGAATGCGGCTGCTAATACCATCGCAGCCTATCTTCCTTGTTCCTCGGTTCGTGGCGATGGATCGCAGCACAACATCTCCGAGTTCCGCCGCCGCGTTTGTCCGCAGATCGCCTGCGGCAGTGCTCGACAATCCACGGCATTTCGTCGTCGGCGATGCGACCTGGGAAGTGTCACGCCCCTTCGACTCGCTGCTCATCGACGAACGGGGCTTGCTGATCGAACGGTGGCTTCAGGACGGTCGCGCCGAGACGGTCAAACGCGGCGCGGGCCGAACCGTGTATCGCATCGACTTGCCCGAACGCTCGTTCTTCGTCAAACATCTCTATGAAGGGGGCGCGCTTCGTGCGCTGAAAACGCTGTTTCGCGAAGGAGCGTGTCGGCGCGAGTACGACAAGGCTCGCGCCCTAGCTCAGCGTTCGGTGCCCGCCGTCGTTCCGGTGGCGCTCGGCGTCCGACGCCGCGGCCTCTGGTCGCGAGAAAGCTACCTTGTCACCGAAGCCATTCCGCAGGCTTGCTCGCTCGACGAG
>JAEUIN010000024.1 GCA_016793115.1 Planctomycetaceae bacterium | reverse complement strand
TTCGCCGAGGCGATGCAACCCGGCTCGAATTTTCAACGCGCGCTGGCCGATCTCGATCCGCGCCGCGTCACCGTCACGCTGTGGGCCTATCCGGATTGCTTCGACGCCTATCGCTCGCTCCGGGAATTCTTCTACGAAGCGGGCTACACCGTCGCCGGCCGCCCCCTGCCCGAAGGCCAACCGATCTCCGGCTCCCCATTCGGCTCCAAGAGCGCGGCGCAGTAGGGGGCATGCGAGCCGCGGAGTAATTCACGGGCGGCGTCAGAGCGCCAATTCACCAAGCAAATTGATGAACGGGAAATCATCCCGCAACGTACGCGTCAATCGCTCGTCGGCGGTGATGAGGCGGCATTGCTCTCGCTCCGCCAGCGCGACGTAAACACAATCATAAACGCCGATTCGCACGGCGGAGGCGATTTCGAATGCTCGCGGTAGCAACGGAATCGAATCGTGAACCGGCGGGAGAGCCGCCAACAAGTCGGCAAGATTGTCCGAGCCTGAAGGCGGACGAATGATGCCGCGCCGTTCCGCTTTGGCCAGAGCGTGGGCGACCTCCGTGCAGAATAGATCAGGCACCGACAGTTCATGTACGCGGGCGACGTAAGCGTCGCGCAATCGTGCCGCCCGTTCGGAATCGGCTTCCGGCAAGAACCACTTCAATGCGACGGAACTATCCAGAACGAAGTTCATTCGTCACGTGTCGCACGAATCAATTCCACCGCGACATCCACCGTGCCGATCCGGTCCCTAAGCTCCTCACGGCGACGATCCATACGTTCACACGCCGCTTTCGCCGCCGCCATATCGCGCACGCCGCGGGCGGCGCGCTCGGCCGCGGACTTCAAGATGGCCATCGCCTCGGCGCTGATGGAACTGTCGATACTCATACCGCTATTCTTCTACGAGCCGAGAAGACTGTCAAATTATGCTCGTTCTCGGTAGTGGGTCAGTCTGAAATCTAGGACCTGCGCCTACCGGCAAACCAGCAGGCGAGAGCCGACATAGCCCCAAAGGACGCCTGCGGTCGAGATGGTAATCGCCAAGACGATGCTGTTTTGAAATAAACCAAACGGATTCAGCAGCACTAGCAGCGACAACGGAAAGAACATTACGCCGAACAGAAATGATCCGATTCCATCGAACGACGGCGAAATAATCGGTTGTCCCGAGGCGATGAATATGAGGGAGCCGAAAACTATCGCTGATACGAAAATATGCGCAAGTGCAATGCGGATCAACACCTGTCGGCGACGCTTCGGGAAGCTGTTGCGCGTCTTGGCGAGATATTCCTGAATGTCCATAATCGCCATTACACCTCGCGGCTAACTCACTCGCGTTTTGTATGGCCCCCGCTTCTTGGCAACCGGCAAGCATCTCCACGATATCTTCGAACCTCATCGGCATCGAAGCCATGGCCGCCTTCATCCGCAGCGTTTGGTAGATGCGGATGAAATTGTGGTGGAAGAAGTCGCGCTCGAATAGGCGAGGTTCACCGCCTTCTTGGAAAACGCATTCGTCAGGCGAAGGAAGCGGCGAGTCCGACGTCAGCTCTGCACGCGCGTGCGCGGGCCGTCGAGCAATTGCAGCAGCTCTTCGGTGAGGAGATCGGCCAGGAGTTCGTGGCCGCGGGCCGTCGGGTGGGTGCCGTCTTGCAGAAGCTCGTTGCCGTCCGCATCGGCGAGAAATACGCGATGCGCGTCGATCAACGGCAGTTGCAACGCTTCGGCCAGGCCGCGGACGACGTCGACGTAGATCGGCATCACGTCGCCCCGTTCGGCTCGCGCGAATCGGCCTTGCGGCACCGACGCGTAACGCGGATTCGGCGTCACAAGCACCGGCCGAGCCGCGATCGTCATCGTGCGATCGATGAGTTCCAAAAGATTGGCGGCGAACTCGGCCGGACGGCGCGGCGCGCGACCGGCCGGCGGCAAAGCGTCGTTGAGCCCGACGTGGAACACGACCCAATCCGGATCGTGCGCGGTGACCATGCGATCGAAGCGCTTCAAAAGATAAGCGCTGTCGGCGCCGTCGAGGGCGCTGCGTTCGACGGCGACGTCGAGACCCCGCTCGGCGAGCCGCTCGGAAGTCAACTCGGCGAACGTCGGCGCGCCGGCCAGGCCGAAGCCCGCCGTCACCGAATCGCCGACAAAAAGAACTCGCACGCTGCGCGGCATATCCGTCACCTTCGCTCGCCGTGGTCCCAAACGTTGAGAGGAGCGGTGCGAAAGCCGTGCGGCCGTGAATCACGGCCGTCGCTTCGCTACTCCATTGAACCGCTCGCCCGATTGTCCTACGAGTGCCGGACCGGCGCGGTTCGATAGGGCCCCTCTTACCCGGATTCTAGGGCCGCTTTTAGCAAGTGTCACGCCAAAAGAATAAAACTTGAGAAAGCAAGTTTTTTTGTACGGCGAGCTCCCGATTCCCCCAAAACGACGGAACAAACAGCGCGCCCAAAAAAAAAGTTACCGACGCTGCGCTCGGCAAGGGCGCGCGTGCTATCACCACCGATGGGCGGTCCTCGGCGTCGGCCGGCCCGAGCTTACCGGGTGGCCGCGTCGAT
Source organism: Planctomycetaceae bacterium (assembly GCA_016793115.1). Taxonomy (GTDB): domain Bacteria; phylum Planctomycetota; class Planctomycetia; order Pirellulales; family PNKZ01; genus PNKZ01. The sequence continues at coordinate 10,338 of JAEUIN010000024.1, read as the reverse complement.
CCCCCGTTCGACCGCGGCCATGATGCGATCGATTTCGTCGAGCGCGATTGCGAGCGGCGGAAAGACGACGAGCACGTTTCCCAACGGCCGCAACAGCACGCCCTGCTTGCGCGCCTCCAGACACGCAAGTTGTCCGCGGCGCTCGCTCCAGTCATACGCCTGGCGCGTCGACTTGTCGCGTACGAGTTCGATGCCCCAGGCCAAGCCGAGCCCGCGCACGTCGCCGACGTGCGGATGTTGGGCAAGACGTGAGCAATGCTCGCGCAGTCGCGCCGCTTTGGCCGGCAGGTTTTCGATCACCCGCTCGTCGCGAAACACATCGAGCGACGCGAGCGCGACGGCGGCGCCCAAGGGATTTCCGCAATAAGTGTGGCCGTGATAGAACTGCCGCGACTCCTCATAGCGACCGAGAAAGGCCTGCCAAATTTCGTCGCCGGCCAAGGTCGCCGCCAAGGGGAGATATCCGCCGGTGATCCCCTTCCCCAGGCAGAGCAAGTCGGGCACGACCTGCTCGTGGTTGCAGGCGAACATTCGCCCGGTTCGACCGAAACCCACGGCCACTTCGTCGGCGATCAGTAGCACGTCGTAGCGCCGCGTGAGCTCGCGCAGCCCGCGGAGGTAGCCTGCGGGGTGGGCGATCATTCCGGCCGCGCATTGCAGGAGCGGCTCGACGACCAAGGCCGCGATCCGCCGATGCTCGCGACTCAACAACTCCTCAGCCTGCGCCAAATAGTGCGCGCACGCTTCGTCGGCCGACACGCCGGCAGGCGAGCGATAGATTTGCGGGCTCGGCAGCCGGAACGTTTCGAACAACAGCGGCTCGAACATCGCATGGAAGCGGGCCACGCCGCCGACGCTCACCGCCCCGAGCGTGTCGCCGTGATAGGCGTCGCCGAGCGCGACGTAGCAGGTCTTCTCCGGCCGCGGGTCGCGCCGCTGCCGCCAGTATTGAAACGCCAACTTGAGCGCGACTTCCACGGCCGTCGCGCCGCTGTCGGAGAAGAACGTGTGCGTTAGGCCGGCCGGGGCGATCTCCGCCAAGCGACGCGCCAATTCGATCGCCGGCACGTTCGACGCTCCCAGCGCCGTCGTATGCGCGACGCGGTCGAGCTGGGCGCGCAGCGCTGCGTCGAGCTGCGGATGGCGATGGCCGTGCACGTTGCACCAGAGACTCGCGACGCCGTCGAGATACGAACGGCCGTCGACGTCGTACAGAGTGCAGCCTTGCGCGCGCTCGATGATGAGCGGCTCGTATTCCGCCATCTGCGTGAAAGGATGCCAGAAGTGCTCGCGATCGTAGCGCGCGAGCTCGTCAAGGCGCGGCCGATCCATGCCCCGCTACCATTCGACGGCGACGGGCGCGCCGGCACGTACGCCGAGCATCATCGCCGCACTGTCGCCGACGATCGCCAGTTCGAGATAGCCGCTCGAGCCGATGATGGCCACGAGCGTCATCGGCGGCTGATCGCCGTACGTCTTGAACAAGCCTTGCGTCTCGTGTTCGTCGCAGCGGACTCGCACCTGTTCCGGATCGGTCGGCACGTCGGCCAGCTTGTCGGCGGCGATGTCGGTCACGAGATTGCCGAACGAGTCGATCGATCGGATCGTGCCTTGAATCTTTCCCGCCATGACGCTGACCTCGGGCCAAGGAAACTCCACGAGCCGGTCGACCTCGGGCCCAAGCCGCCGCGGATCGAGCCCGAGGCTCAAATGGGCGGCGGCGGGAGCTAAGATGTCGCGGCCGTGGAACGTGTGCGATACCTGCGGCAGCCGGTACTCCGGCGCCGACAAAGCGACGATTGTAGTAGGCTCGCGCCGCATCGCCAAGCGACTTAACACGCCGTTGTCGGGAGCCAAATACCAGGCGTCGCCGATCGCCGCACAGACCAGCCGGCGCTCCGTTCCCACGCCCGGGTCGACCACGACGACGTGAATCGTTCCTTTCGGCCAGTACGGCGCGACTTCCTCCAACGTCCAGGCCGCGGCCCGAATATCTTGCGGCGGAATCGCATGCGTGACGTCGACCAAGCGCGCCGCCGGGTTGAGCGAAAGGATCACCCCCTTCATCACGCCGACGTAATAACTATCGCCGCCGAAGTCGGTGGTGAGCGTGATCAGTGGGCCGCTCATGGTTTCCGCAGGCCAAAGTGTGATGAAAGTCGAAAACGACCGCGGCTCGGACAGGCTATGCAAGTAGCAAGGCTTTGAAACCGGCCTGATCGAAGTGCCGATCCGCGGTCAACGCCTCGTCCAAACCGAGCTCGCGCATGATCTCAAACGAGAGACAATCCGTCAGCGACCAGTTTTTGTCGGACCGCCTGCCGTAAAGAGCTAAGCCGCGATCGAGCCATTCCAGCGACGGCGCGACGACGGTGACCCGCGGATCGTTGCGCAGGTCATGAATGAACGCCGCGGCCACGACGCGGTGCTGAACTCGGCACAAGCCGTCGGCCAACTCCGTGAGGACCCAGCCGGACGTTACGATCGGGCGGGCAAGTTTGCTTGTGAGGCGAACCGCCGCCGCATGAAACTCATCCTCTCGGCTGAGGAGCGCGAAGTAATAGGCCGTGTCGGCGAATACGGCGGTCATTCGTCGTGGATGCCGCGCACGTAGTGATCGTGTCGTCGCGCAAAATCGGCCGGAAGACCTTCGGCTTGGCCGGCATACTTCAGAAGTTTCTCGGCCAGACTCGGCTCGCCCGCCGCGGTTCCGGCGTCGTGCCGCTTTTCATCGACGATCTCCACTCGCACCTGCGCGCCTTCCGGCAACACGACGGGCGGCTCAAAGACGATTCGCCCGTCTTGCACGTGTCCGATGATGGTCATGATCCGCGGCTCCCTTTCGCTTCATTCTAACGACCGCCTCGAACCGGCTACAAACCGAATCGGCTTTGCCGGTCGCCGCAGATGCAATACCCGCGCAACAAGAAAGCCCAGGGACGTTGCCGTCCCTGGGCTTCTCAAATTTCAAATCTCGGTTCTTAAACCTTAGTCCAAGAAGCCCGAGAGTTCCGCCGCGCGGCTCGGTTGTTGGAGCTTGCGGACCGCCTTCGCTTCGATCTGGCGAATGCGTTCGCGGGTCACCTTGAAGATGTGGCCGACTTCTTCCAGCGTGTAGCTGTAGCCGTCGCCGAGGCCGTAGCGGAGCTTGATGATTTCGCGTTCGCGATAGCTCAAGCTCTTGAGCACCTTGTTGATCCGCGTGCGGAGCATTTCCTGCGCGGCGCCGATGGCCGGGCTCTCCACCGTGCCGTCGGGGAGCAAGTCGCCGAAGTGGCTGTCTTCGCTGTTCCCCACCGGACGGTCGAGCGAGATGGGGAAGCGGCTCATCGCCAACACGCGGCGAGCTTCTTCCGTCGGCACGCCGGCGGCCTTGGCCGTTTCTTCGATCGTCGGCTCGCGACCCAACTCCTGCAGCAGCTTGCGCGACACGTTCCGCACCTTCGACATGGTCTCGACCATGTGCACCGGAATACGAATCGTGCGGCTCTGATCGGCCACGGCCCGCGTGATGGCTTGGCGAATCCACCACGTGGCGTAGGTGCAGAACTTAAACCCGCGGCGATATTCGAACTTATCGACGGCCCGCATCAACCCGGCGTTGCCTTCTTGAATCAGGTCCAAGAAGCTCAGGCCGCGGTTGCGATACTTCTTGGCGATCGACACGACCAACCGTAAGTTGCCTTCCGACAAACCGCGCTTCGCACGCTGATATTCCGTGTAGGTCGTCTTGAGATACTGTACCCGCTTCCGCAGGCTCGTCGGAGTCTCTTGGCAGGCGACGAGAATCTTGCGGAACTCGGCGACGAGCTTCGCCCGCTCTTCGGCCGGAGCCCGGTTCGACTTGCAGGCGAGGATCTTCGCCTTGAGCTCGTCCACGCGGCGGCTGAATTCTTCCAAGGCGCGGATCTTCTGCTCGATCCGCTGCGTGCGCAAGCCGAGTTCTTCGACCAACCGCACCGCGCGGCGACGCTGCCGGCCCAGCCGCAGCCAGGCTTCGCGGCGATCGGCCGGCTTGGCGCTCTTGCTCGCGGCCGTTTGGTAATCTTCGCGGTTGCGCTTGAGCAGCACGTCGAGCGTCCGCAGGTTGTGCGGGAAGCGCCCCAGAATCTGCTCTTTTTCCAAGTGATCGGTCACCGACACTTGCACCGTGCGATCAAACGGCAATTCGCCCTGGTGCACGCGGCGCAGGATGCGCACCGCGTCCTGAATCACGAAGTCGCACTCCAGCAGCTTGTGCCGGAAGCGGGCCCGCGTGATTTCGATTTGCTTGGCGAGGGCGATTTCTTGTTGGCGCGTGAGCAGCGGGATTTCGCCCATCTGCGTCAGATACATCCGGACCGGGTCGTCCGACCACGAGTCATTGTCGTCGGGCGTCAGCAGCAGCTCTTCCGCTTTCAGCTCCGGCTCGACGTCGACGTCGTCGCCCGGAAGCTCATCTTCCTCCGCGAGTTCATCGACGACTTCATCTTTGTCGACGAGTTCCGCCGCTTCATCCGCGCTCGGCGTTTCTTCGTCTTCCAAATCTTCCAACAATGCGTCGTACAAAGCCCTGCTCCTACTGAGGTCAAAAAAGTCGCGTGTCGTCCCGTGTCCGCTCAACCGTGTGCGTCAAACGCCGTCGAATTCCGCGAGTGAATTCACGACGAGGCCGAAGCCCGTCAGGCGCAAAAACGCTCAGCCGGCGGAACCGGGGAAAATTCAGGTATTAGGGGTGAACCGCAAATCAAAAAGCTACGTGATCTCGGAATCGAAACGCTGCTCAAACTCACTTCAAAACACAGACGCAGATCGTCGATTCGTTGGTCCGAAACTCTCTTCCAAGCACAACAGAGTCGGGTCGACATAGGCTGAAGGCACGTGTCGCAGAGGCATTAGGGTAGGGAGAGCCTCCTGCTGTAAGCCACGGCTTCGCGGTTCATCGTTCCCCGTAAGCCATCGAATTATCTTCATCGAGGCGGGGAAAATCCAACGAATTCTAACATGAAAATCTCACGCTCAGGTCGAGTCGCTCGCAGATGGTAAAAAATGATGGTCGATGCACTTACAGCGAGTCTGGAACGCCCAACACGACGGCCAAGACTCACCCAAAAACTACCCAGCCTACTCACATTCACAAGTCTATGCCATAGCCGCCCCCCCGCGGAGGCGGAGCAAACTTCCCTCAAGCACGCCCCTCAACTTACGGGACACTTAGGCGACCCCCTCAAAGTCAAGTCCGTCGGCGACAGGACACAACCCGTTATCCGCCAACCGTCTCCACCTCGCACTACGCGGCCCGAATCCACTTCGTTCTTGCCGGCATCGCGAGATTTTTTCACTTCGCCCGCACGTCCCCGTCGGTTCGACCGCGCCCGCAAGCCGCGTCGTCCTCCGCCCATTCGAGCGTTGCCGGTCGGCCACGCCGTGGGCGAGGGAAAACGAAGCGTCGCTTCGCCGCAACGTCCGTAGCACGAAAACTCCCGCCGCAACCGGCTCGTCGACCGACATCGCGCCGCCCTCGGCTGTCGAGTCCGGATCGTAAGCGACTCGGTTCGACGTCGCACTGCGACGTCATCCCGGCTCGCAGCACCAGCCCAAAACCGCCCGCGTCATGCCGTAGGGATCGCCCTCCGTGTCTTTCCGAAGAGGCGGTTACGGAACGCCGCCGAGGGCGTTCCCACAGGGGCAGAAGCGGCAGCCGCGCTCCGGCGAGCCACTGCCGTGCCGCCGCGCTTCGGAGTATCATGGACGATTCCGCAATTCGCGGCTTCTTTCACGTTCGAGTCGACTATGCCGTCTGAAGACCGTCCGCCGTTTCGCAAGAATCCTCGCTTCCGCAAGTCTCGCCCGCCGGGCAAGCGCCGCGGGCCGCCCGACGCCTCGGACGCCGCGGGCGTCCGCCTGCAAAAGGTCATGTCGTCGGCCGGCGTCGGCAGCCGTCGCCATTGCGAAGAACTCATCGAAGCCGGCCGCGTGCAGATCGACGGCCAAACCGCGAAGCTCGGCGATCGCGTCGAGCCCGGTAAGCAGACGGTCCGCGTCGACGGCGAAACGCTCCGCCTCCGCAGCGCACCGGTCTATTTTCTCGTCAACAAGCCGGAAGGCGTGGTCAGCACCAACTACGACCAAGACGGCCGCACCCGCGTCATCGACCTCGTGCCGCACGACGACCGCGAACACCTCTTCACCGTCGGCCGCTTGGATCTCTCCAGCGAAGGGCTGATCCTCGTCACCAACGACGGCGAACTCGCCAACCAACTCACGCACCCGCGCTACGGCGTCGAGAAGACGTACCTGGCCCTGGTCGCCGGCCGGCCCGAGCCCGACGTGTTGCAGAAGCTCCGTCACGGCGTCCACCTGGCCGAAGGCGTGGCCCGCTGCGTGAGCGTGTATGTCAAGAAAGAACTGCCGCAGAGCACGCTGCTCGAGATCGTGCTCAACGAAGGCAAGAACCGCGAGATTCGCCGCATTCTCGCCAAGGTCGGCCACAAGGTGCTCACGCTCAAACGCACCGCGATCGGCGACGTCAGCATGCGCGGGCTCAAGCCCGGCGAGTTCCGTCCGCCCACCTTCGCCGAGCTCAAAGCGCTCCGCGAAGCGATGTTCAAGAAGCGCAAGCCGCGCCAAGCGCGCCCGGTGGAAGAATCCGAACTCACGGCCAAGCCCCGCGACGCCGAAGCCGGCGACGACGAAGGCGCAACGCAGCACGAGCGGCCGCAGCACGACCGACCACAGCGCGGCGGGCGCTTCCAGCGCGACGCCGGGCGCGACGAAGGCCGCGGCGGCGGTAAGCCGTTCGGCAAACGTCCCGCCGGCAAACCGTACGGCAAGCCCGACGGCGATCGCCCGGCCTACGGTAAGCCTGCCTACGGCAAACCGGCCGGCCGACCGGCATTCGGCAAAACGCCCGACGGCAAGTTCGCGAAGAAAGGCCCGCGGTTCGGCAAGCCTCGTCCGGAGCGCACCGTGCTCGGCGGCGGCGACAACGAAGGTCGTCCGCCGCGCGGCAAGCGCCGCTTCGAGCGCGGCGGCGCACGTCCCGCCGGTCGCCCGCGCTTCGGCGATCAAACCCAGGGCGATCAAAACCAAGGCGAACAGAATCAGGGTCGACCGCCGGCAGGCTCGCAAGGCCAAGGCCGACCGCCGCGCGGCGGCCGCCAATTCAGCGAGCGTCCGCCGTTTCCGCCCAAGCCGCGCGATAAGGCCCGCGAGGCCGACGAAGAATTCCTCGGCAGCCATCCCAAGGCCGCGAAGGGAAGCGGCGGCCGCAAGGACGCCCGCAAGCGACGTCCGACACCTCTGTTTCCCAAGCGCAAGAAGCGCGGCAAGCCGCCTGAGCCGGGCTTCGGAACCGTAATCGAATAGCGATGCACGAAGCCCACTTCGCCGACTCCGCCTGTCACCGCACCGTGGCCGTCACGGAGAACGTGCGTCTCGCGCGCGACACTTACCGCGTGCGCTTCGAGTGTCCGGAACTGGCCGAGCGCGTCGTCCCCGGCCAGTTTCTCATGCTCAAGCTGCACGGCGCGAACGACCCGCTCCTCGGCCGCCCGCTCGCGCTCTACGACACGGTCGTCGACGGCTCCGGCCGGCCGATCGGCGTCGACGTCGTGTATCTCGTCGTCGGCAAATTCACGTCGCGCCTCGCGCAACTCGGCCCCGGCGCGAAGCTCGACGTGTGGGGCCCCTTGGGCAACGGCTTCGCCCCGGCGACGGCCGAGCACCTGATCATGGTCGCCGGCGGCATCGGCCAAACGCCGTTCATGGCCTTGGCCCGCGAATACACCGGCGGGCGGCGCTACGGCGCGTCGCGCACTCCCCCGCCCCGCGCCCACGTCACGCTTTGCTACGGCGCCCGCTCGCAAGAGTATTTGGCCGGCGTCGACGACTTCCGCGCGCTCGGCATCGATGTGCGCCTCAGCACCGACGACGGCTCCGCCGGCCGGCGCGGGTTCGTCACCGACGTGCTGCGCGAAACGCTCGGCGAGAGCTACGTGCCCAAGAACCAAACGAAGATCGTCTGCTGCGGCCCCGAAAAAATGATGGAAGCCGTGGCCCACGTCGCCCACGAGCACCAGATCGCCTGCGAAGTCTCGCTCGAAACCCCAATGGCCTGCGGCATCGGCATCTGCTTCAGCTGCGTCGTCAAGGTGAAAGACGAAAGCGGCGAATGGGACTACAGACGCACGTGCGTAGAAGGCCCGGTCTTCGCGGCCGAACAGATTGTTTGGGACTAGGGCTCACTATCGAGTGTCATACGTCTGGGGTGGCACTGGTGGCTCGCCCACCAGTGTTTCTGAGCATGGGTGGCACTGGTGGCTTGCCCACCAGTGTTTCTGGGCATGGGTGCCACTGGTGGCTAGCCCACCAGTGCTCAAATCGATGATGGTCTACCGCTATGACCAACAATCGCAAGCGAGTGAAACACTTCCACGAGCGCGGCGATCTGCACGAACTCACGTTTTCGTGTCACGATCAGCGACCGCTGCTGACGAACGAGCATTGGCTGAAGTTACTGGCAAAGGCCGTTGACTCGGCTCTGGTAAATCATCAGTTCCATCTATACGCGTTCGTGTTCATGCCCGAACATGTGCATTTGTTGATCTACCCAAGCGGCGAACCCGATATTGGCGGCTTCTTGAAAGCGATCAAACGTCCCATTTCGTTTCGAATCAAACAAGGACTGGCCACATCGAATCGCCGCTTGCTCGATGAACTCACCGTTCAAGAGCGCCCCGGCGTGACGAGCTTCCGCTTCTGGCAAGAAGGCCCCGGCTACGATCGCAACTTGCAGCAACCGGACGCGATTAAGAATTCGCTCGATTACATTCACATGAACCCGGTGAAGAGAGAACTAGCTCGTCGCCCGGAAGATTGGAAGTGGTCCAGCGCGCGATACTTTCGCAGCGACGGCGCGGAGCTTGATTCCGACTTGCCGACGCTGACGAAACTTCCTGCGAATGTTTGGGATTAGCTACGCTCTAAAAGCACTGGTGGACAAGCCACCAGTGCCACCCAACCCCTGAGTCGAACACCACCGGCTACTTTCTTGGAACCCTGCGGGTTCCGAGTGCGCGATTGCGAAGAACATCGCTCCCCTAATCTTCCCACTGCACCGCCAGAACCCACCAATCTCTTCCGTTTCCGATGATCACTGTTTCATTGAGAATTGACGACTCGAACCACTCGCACCAAGGCTCCCGGCACGTAAAAGCAACGGCGCCGAAATAGCTCTTTAAATAAAAGGCGTCCAAGAAGCGCCGGGCCTCTGAGATGGCTTCGTCGATATCTTCGACGAAGCTCGTCATTGTTTCTCGGCTCAAAAGGTTGGCCAGCGAACCGATCACTTCCAACCCTCTCGCCGAGTCGAAGTGAAATCGCGTAGGTAGCGACGAAATACCGAATGCCTCGTAAACGGCGGGATTCCAAAGTATCTGCTGAACGATCAACCAGGGATTCGTGCGGTCGGCGGCCCGCGCTTCGCAGCGCACAGGAACGGAGATGATTTGTTCAGCTTCGACGCCGCGCCGTAAGGCGGCGAGGATACGACTCGGATCGGCGCCATTGATCAACATCGGCGTCATATCTTGCGTTTCCAAGTCCTAGTCTTCGCAAAGCTCGCCGAGCACTTCCCCACCGCCGAAATCGGCGGCGTCTGCCGTGCGAATCGCAACGCAATGCCGCAATTCCGCGTGCCGCTCGACATCGCCCATCGTTACACAAAGATAAACGTTCTTGAGGCAAACTTCGCAGAGCCGAACGGCGTCGTCGTCCGTCGCCCGCAAGCTCTCCCAAGTGCGCGGACACTGAGACGTGAACGTCCACTCGCAATTCAGAATCTCGTTCGACATAGCGCCGCTCGCAGAGAGATGTCGGCAGGCAAATGAGGTGCGCGTTTGCGACAAGCCGTCGCCCAATTCTACAGCGACCGAAGGTCGCGAACATGTCAGCCCCGTTGGGGCGAACGTGAACGACACTTTCGCCGGGAAGGACCCGCAATCATTAACACATACCTCCCTCTCCCTGAGACGGACGTCGCCGAAGCCGATCCGCTCAACCATCAGGGAGAGGGCCGGGGTGAGGGTCCGAAGTTAGTCGCAACTCGGAAGACGGTGCGGGGCAGCAAAAACTCGCTGCCCCGCTTCCTCGCCAGATTGCCCCTTGTATGTTGCCTTCCGGGGGTCAGACGATGTCTATTAGAACACGGCGTTCTTCGCTTCGTTCGCTACGCACACTACGCGAATAACGCCGGGTTGTAATAGAAAAAGTCTGAACCCCCGAAGGCAACAAAAAAGGGGGAAAATTGCGAGGAAGCGGGGCAGCCAGTTTTTGCTTCACCGCACCGTAATACGAGTT
>JAEUIN010000026.1 GCA_016793115.1 Planctomycetaceae bacterium | reverse complement strand
TCTTTAAATCACCTTTGCGTTGGTTGCTTGTTCGTTACCCCTCACCCCTGGCCCCTCTCCCGCAAGAGGAGAGGGGAAACGTTGTTATTCGCGTTATTGAGCCAGGGCGATGTCGAGGGCCGGGGCGAGGCGGCCGTCGTTTCGGACCAGGGTGAAACTGCCGTTGGCACCGTTGCCGTCGAAGCCGTCGACCGTGAAGTACACCATCGTCGGGCCCCAGGCCGAAACCGTGGCTTCGTAGCGGCGGCCGTCGACCGTGAGGAAGAGCTTGCCGAAATCGCTGCCGAAGCCTTCCCCTTCGAGGATCATGCGGCCGGCCGTTTCATCGACGCTCACGCCCGTGATCTTCGCCGGGATCGACGAGACGCTCGAGCGATCGAAGGCGGCCATGTTGTTCGATTCGTCCGTGTCGCTGAAGCCGGCGGGCGTACCGACCGCGGCGGTCAGGTAGCTGAAGGCATCCGAGTTGGCCGAGACGATCTGCGGCAGGCGGATGTCGATCGCCGTCACTTGGCCGGCGGCGAGCGTCGGCACTTCCACGGTGGCGTACGGCGAGTCGGCCGTCGGTTGGGCGTCTTGCGAAGCCATCAGCACCGCGACCATCGAGCCGAGCGTACCGCGTTGCGAGTTGTTGCGGAGCGAGAGGCGGTAGGCCGGGCCCATCGTGTCGTCACCCTTGTCGACCAGTTTGAGGTCGTGCAGTTCGAGGTCGATCGAAGCGGTTTGTTGCGGTTGGCTTGGGAACACTTGACCGCTCGAACCGTTGTTGAAGCCGCCGGTTTGTTGGATGCCGCCGTCGAAGCCCCCTTGGAAGCCGCCGTTGCCGACGTTGTTGATCGCTTGGTTGACGACGCCCCGGATCACCGACTTCAAGATTTCCTTGCCCAGGTCGTTTTGGTTGTTGGCTTGGCCGTTGTTGACGATGATCGGCACGTTCGGGTTCACGCCCTTGTTGCCGATAACCTTCACGAGCTTGCCGAGCTGCTGCGCTCCGCCGCCTTGCACGCCGCCGCCTTGCACGGTGTTCGCGGCACCGGCTTGATCACGATCGAGAACTTTGTTGGCCACCGCTTTGCCGGCGCCCAGGATTTTGGTGATCGGCGTTTGCTGCGGAGTGTTGATTTGTTGGCGGATTTGACCGGCGACTTCGTGGCCGACGCCCGCCGTCTTGCGGAGGACCTTGCCCGTCAGGCTGTTCGGGTCGTTCATCTTCTGACGCATCACCGTGTCGGCGTCCCAAGCCACGCTCACGCCCTTGTTGACGGCCTTCGAAACCACGGCCTTGCCGAGGTCGGTGAACTTGCCGGCTTCGGCCGAGGCGGGAACGAATCCGAGCGAGAAGACCAAGGCGGTCGAGATGACGCGGCGGAGGGGCATGGCGGGGGTCCTTAGCAGACGTTTTCGGGTGGTGGGTCGTAGGGGGTGACTTCCTACGCCCAGCCCTAGCGCGAGGACCGGAGAACTGTTACACGCGTCGCCAAAAGAAATTTTGCCGCGGAGCTTGGCTCCGCGATTTTCCGGCGGGAAACGATGAGAAACGCTGCAAATCAGCACGTTTCCCGCAGCGGAAC
>JAEUIN010000403.1 GCA_016793115.1 Planctomycetaceae bacterium | reverse complement strand
CGGTCGTCACGCTCCTCGGCCGGCGCGACGCCGAGCCGGGCTGCGACGACGCCGCGCCTAACGTCGAGCGGCGCTTGGCCGCGGCGTCGGCCTTGGGCGCGGCGAGCGCCGAGCAATGTTGGGCCTTGCCGCTGCGGCAGTCGGCTTTGCAACCGCCGGCCGAAGCAATGCTCACGGCTTGGGGCGACGGTGATGCCGACGCAGGACTGCGGTTCGCACAGGCCCGGCTGGTACGCACGCTCCGCATGTGGCGGCCGGAAGTCGTGCTGACGCATGCCCCTTCGCCGCGCGGCACCGCCCCGGCGACGCACTTCTTGCATCAATTGATCCTGGAAGCGGTCGAGGCCGCAGGCGACCCGGCGAAGTTTCCCGAGCAGATCGAACTGCTCGGCCTGCAATCGTGGCTGCCGCGCAAAGTGTTCGGCTACGACGCGGAAGGAATGACCGGTTCGGTGTCGCTTGATCGCGAGCAGGTCATGTTTCGCACGGCCCAAGCGCTCGACGATTTCTGCGAGCGGTATCGTGGGCTCACTTACGCGAATCGCCGGCCTTCGGTCGAAAGCACGGCGTGCCGATTGGTCTGGAACCGCACGGCTTCGGGCAGCGCGCCGCGGGAACTTTTCGCAGGCCTTGATATTGCGATCGGCGGCGACGCCCGACGGCCGAGCGCCGGCGACAACGGCGAACTTCGCGTGCGGATGCGCCGTGCGGCGGAGCGTCGCCGTCACATGGAAGCCGTTGTGCTGCAACGTAGCGGCATCGTCGGCGCGGGTCTTATCGATCAGGTGCGAACCGTCGTCGGCGGGCTGGAACCGGAACCGGCCGGCGACGTCGTCTTCCAACTCGCCGAAGCGTTTCGGTTTCGCGGACGCTGGGAAGCGGCCCGCGAGACGTACGAGTTTCTGGCGACGAGCGCTTCGCAGCATCCGGCGACGGATGCCGCGTTGCGACGAGCGATTCAGTATCTCGCTTCGGCCGAGGCCGATCATCGGCTGCGGCGGACGATGGAAGACTTAGGGCCCGCGGCGGGTGCGGGAGGCGTCTCGCTCGTCGAACCTCCGCACACTTTGGAAGCACCGTCGGTTGCGGCAGCCGCCTCGGTTGGCACGATTCGCGAACCGCGAAGCGTCACGCTCGGGCAGCAGATGACCCAGCCGACGCCGCAACTTGCGCCGCAGTCGGCCGCCTTCGACAGGTTGCACATCACGATGGCCCCGTCGTCGCCCGTGCTTCCCACCGCGCCGATCATCGCCACGCCCGCGGCTCGACTGTTAGGAGCGGAACCAAGTGCTTCGACATTGCAGAATTCAACTCTACCGAACTTGGCAACCAACGCCCCGACCCCGACCAGCAAAGTACTCGAAGCCACGCTTGTCGGCGCGACGGCTCCGGCCGATCGTCGTCGGCGTGCGCTGGGGCTCGGCCAGCAGTTGAGCAATCGTGATCCGGCGGCCCATGCCGTGCCTGAGACGGCGTTCCCCCTGGCGGCCGCGCGGCGTTTGCTCGGTCAAACGGCCGAGGCGGAGGCCTTCTATCAGCACTTCGCCGCCGCGCAAGCGGACGGCCCTTGGCAACTCGTGGCGCTTGACGAACTGGCGCTGGCTC
>JAEUIN010000400.1 GCA_016793115.1 Planctomycetaceae bacterium | reverse complement strand
GCACATACAGCACGGCCGACATGCCCGCCTTTCCTTGGCCGAGCCCGAATTGCTCCTTCAGGATGTCGGGCATCCAATCTTTGACGACCCAGCCTGCGAGTGCGGGAAGCGTGAAGTAGAGCACCAGCAAGATGAAGCCGGTGTTGGAGAGTAATTCGCTCACGGCGTTTCCGGGCGACGGTCGTTCGATGCCCGCATCAGACGAGCGAGGCGGATTGCGCAACAGGGCGAACAACGGCACGGCGTAGACGACTCCGATGACGCCGCACAGGCTAAACGCCCAACGCCAACCGAGCGATGGCGAGTCGGCCACGTATCCGGAAAAGCCGCCGACGATAATGCCCGCATAGATTCCCATCTGGTGCAGGCCGACGGCCCGAGATCGCGTCGCTCTCTGGTGAAAGTCCGTAATGAGCGCCAGTGCGGCGGGGATATAAAAGGCCTCGCTGATTCCCATGATGGCCCGCGCGGCGACAAGTTGTTCAAACGTCGTGACGTGGGCCGTGGCCCAAGTGACGGCCGACCAAATCGCCAGGCTCAGCGTAATGACGTGGCGGCGACTGAGCCGATCGGCGAAATAGCCGCCGATCGGACTACAGATCGCGTACACCCACTTGAACGAGCCGAGCACGATGCCCCAATTCGCCTTCGTGGCGATGTCGGGAATGTCGGCCATCATCGACGACTTCATCGCCGCCAACATTTGGCGATCGAGGTAGTTCAACAGCGCCACCGGCACGAGCAGGCCGACGATGATCCAAGCCATGCGGCCGGGAGATGCCGGATCGCCGCCGGGTTGCGTGATGGGCGACGCTTCTTGTTGCGGCGAATAGTGCATGGCGGCCATCATGCCTGAGGTGTATAGTTGAATCTACTGCGATTCTCTAGGCGACGATTTTACACATGCCGCTCCGCCGCTCGAAAAACGGGACCGTCCGACGACGACGGAGCATGGGCCCGCTGCAAATCGTGGCCGGCCGCGAGCGCGAGGTGGCCGGCGAGCGCCTGCAGCTGCCGCTTGTCAGGCGAGCCGCGATCGTTCGTTCGCAGCAAGCTTCGCGCATCACCTGGCATCGGCACGAGCAGTTTGAAATGCTGCTAATGCTCGACGGGGCCACGTCATATGAATTCGACGACGGCCGAACGGTCGATCTCCCCGGAGGCCACTTTCTCGTGGTTCCGCCCGGCTTGCGGCACCGCGGGCTGCACGACATTCGTCGGCCGGCCCGACTTTGCGGGCTGCTGTTCGATCCGCGCCCGCGCGGCGCGGCCAAGCATACGCCGCTGACCGGCGGCGACATTCGGCGATTGACGAAGACTCTACAGAACGCGCCGGTCGACGCCTGCCCGATGAGCGGCGAATTGCGACGCGTCACGACGGCGCTGGCTCGGCAGCTAAACCAATTTGATCCGTCTGACGCCGTCGCGGCGTTGGAACTTCGCCTGACGCTCTGCGCTGCTATCGTCGAAGCGGCCGGGCAGTTAGCGGCGCCTCGCAGCGTTGCGCCGACGGCGGCCGTACAAGCCGCCATTGCGTTTCTCGACGCCAACCTCGGCCGACCGATCGGCATGCGTGAAACGGCGGCCGCCGCCGGCTGTAGTCGGGCCCGACTGTTTGCACTCTTCAAACAATCGACGGGCCTCACGCCGAACGACTATTTACTGCGGGCCCGCATTGCTAAGTCGCAAGAACTTCTCGCGGCCGGCAATCGCTCGATCACCGACATCGCCCTGACCTGCGGCTTCTCGACAAGCCAATACTTCAGCAACGTCTTTCGCAAATACACGGGTCATACGCCGACGGATTTTCGAAACACAAGACCATAGAAGGTTCGCAACGGGCGAGCGACCGGTGACGCCGAATTACTTGTCCAGCGCCGCCGTGTGTTTGTAGACAAAGTCTACAATCGGTTTTGGATCTTTCAGACTGTGCGGATGGTGGCCGATGCCCCGCTTAACGATCACTTCGATCGGTCCGCCGAGCGCTTTGTAGCGCTCGGCCAGAAGTTGCGTGTTCTCGGCGAAGGGAACGACGTCGTCGGCATCGCCACAAATATGCAGCAGCGGAATCTTGTGCTTGGCAAGCGGCGCGAGATTGTCGACGGGATTCCCCTTGTAGGCAAGCGCCTCCGCTTCCGTGAGGCAGTACGCTGCGAGGCACCGCTGCCAATCGGCGGGAGAGCCTTTGCCCGTGCCGCGACCGCCGGGCCAGCTCTTGAAGTCGCAGACAGGGGCGTCATTGTAGATACAAGCGACGCGATTGGGATGCCGGGCCGCCCAATTTAGCGAGAACAGGCCGCCGCGCGAAAATCCCTCGAGCGCAACCTTCGGCATCAGGCCGTACTTTGATGTCACATGATCGTAAAACGCGTCCATCGCGTCCAAGGCCTTTGGCGCGCCGTATAGATTCTGCACGTTGACATACGCAATATGAAAACCTTTGGCGGTAAGCGCAATGTCGGCTTGCGGCTCGTGGCCGAAAAACTCGGTTCGCCATATCCACGGCTTGCCGACGTCGGCCTTCGGCGGAACGATCAACAACGCCGCCCGCCCGTCGACAGTGAAATCGAGACGCTCCAGGCCGTTCCACACGCTGCGTTTGACGTCGTCGGCCGCTACGCAGTTCGCAGAAGCTCCAAGAACCAAGCACCAAATTCCAAACAAGCTCCAAGTACGAAAGACCCAATGTGTGCGGCTAAGTCGTCTGCAGTTTCGATCATTGTCTGCTTTGGTCATTGCCGTCTTGTTTGGAAATTGGAGCTTGGTCATTGGTGATTCTTACGCCGACACGTCGCACTGACTTTGCGACGCTCGCCTCAGGCGATGATCTGATGTATCGGCTCGGCCCCTTCGACGCCGACCAACTTCTGATCGAGGCCGTTGTAAAAATAACTGAGCCGATTGGGGTCGAGCCCCATCTGTTGCAAGATCGTCGCATGGAGATGCTTCACATGGAAGCGGTCGGCCACCGCGGCGCTGCCTAGTTCGTCGGTTTCTCCGACGCTT
>JAEUIN010000347.1 GCA_016793115.1 Planctomycetaceae bacterium | reverse complement strand
TCCGTTGATCATCTGCAGGGCTTGCGACAGATTCGATTCGCCGGCCCGTTCGCAGGCGCAGGCCGTTTCACGGGCCGGCTGTCCGAACACTTTGAGGAAGTAGTTGTCGACGTCCGGGCTCGGCAGTTCCACGGCTCGCGTTCCGGCCGGTAATCCGGCATATTTCTCCGGCACGCCCGTCACTTGGCAAATGGCGTCGAGCAATTGCTCGGCCGAAAGCATTCGGGTCTTGCTGTGTGAGAAGTATTTGACGTCGTCCTTGTTGAAATCGTTGCGGCGCGAGCTGAGTTGATAGGTGCGGCTGTTGAGAATCGTACGCATCACATGCTTGCGATCGTAGCCGTGGGCAACGAAGTCCTTGGCCAGAGCTTCGAGCAAGGCCGGATGTGCGGCCGGGTTCGACTCGCGGAAGTCGTCGACCGGTTCGATGATGCCGCGGCCCGTCAGGTGACCCCAGATGCGGTTCACCTCGACCTTGGCAAAGAACGGGTTGTTCGGATCGGTGAGCCATGCGGCGAAGGCGTCGCGGCGATCGTCTTCGCCCGGCAGATCGAGCTCGCCCTTGAGCGGCGCCCAAGGTTTCATCGTCTTGCCGGTGCGGGGCTGCGTGGTTTCGCCGGTGCGGGCCGTCCATACGACCAGATCATCGGCATCCGTCGTCTTCTTGCGCTGCACGCGTTGGAAGAAGGCGGCGATGCCGTAGTAGTTGTCTTGCGTCCAACGTTCGAACGGATGGTTGTGGCACTTCGCGCACTGGATGCGGACGCCCAGAAACAGCTGCGAAGCGGTTTCCGTGCAATCGTTCACGTCGGCCGAAGTGCGATAGAAGTTCGCGGCCGGGTTTGAGAGCGTGCTGCCGGAGGCGGTGACCAAGCGACGAGCAAACTCGTCGTACGGCATGTTCGCGCGCACGGCCTGCTCGATCCAGTGGTGGAACTTGTGCACGCCGGGCTCGGAGATTTTGGTTTTGCGCACCCGCAACAGGTCGGCCCATTTCAGAGCCCAAAACGAGGGAAACTCGTCGCTCGCTAGAAGTTGCTCGACCAGCAGCGAACGCTTTTCCGAAGCTTTGTTCGTTAGGAAAGCTTCGGTCTCGGCAATGGTCGGCAACCGACCAATGACGTCGAGATGCACGCGGCGGACGAATTCGTCATCACCGCAAACGTCCGACGGCGCAATCTGCAGCCGCTTGAGTTTTTCGAAGACGAACTTATCGATAAAGTTGCTTTCGGGCGGATTCGACCATTGGAAGCCGGGCACGTTTTCGAGGAACGTCAGTGCCGTGGTTTCCATCTTGTCGAGGTAGCGGACGAGCACCGTGGTCTCGCCCCGTTCGCGGCTGACGACGAACCCGTCGGGATCGACCGTGGCGACGGCTTCGTCGCTGCTGAGATAGTCGGCGAGTTTGGTGATGTCGCGAACCGAACCGTCGCTGTAATGGCCGAGCACGAGCAGTTGTTGCACGTGGGCCGGCCGCAGGTATTCGCGATTCTTAGGATAGACTTCAATCTTCACGCAGGTCGCGGCGCCTTCGGCGTCGACTTTGGCGCCTTGCGCGATCCAGTCGCGAAGCATGCCGTAGCTGTAGTCGTCTTTCTTGATGCGACGGCCGCCGCCGTGAGCGACTTCCATCAGCGGCTTCAGCAACAGCAAACTGCCGGCCGGATCCATCAGGTCGATCCGTCGCGTATAGGCCTCGCGGACGAGGGTTTCGATGTCGAGCACCGGATCGTAGGCGCGGAGCGACAGGCGAAAGCCTCCCTTCCCGCTCGGCGAACCGTGGCAAGCCCCTTGATTGCAGCCTTGCTTGGTGAGCGCGGCCTGCACGGAGTTCATGAACGACACTTGCTCCGGCTTGCCGTGGCCGACCGTTTCCACCGGGATCGACGCTTTGAAATCGCCGACGCTCACGGTGACCGAGGTCTTGCCGTCGCCGGCCGGGAGCACGATGCCTTCTTGAATGCGGGCCACGCGGGCATCGGCGGTTGCGAGCGTCGCGACGCGCGTCAGGTCTTGTACTCGGCCGTCGGCGTAGAATCCGCTGACGACGATGTTCATGTATTGCATCGGCGTGGCGAAGAGAATCTTCTCCGGCTTCACTTCGATGCGCGTAGGCGTGCCGACGACGATCGGCGCGATCGACTTGGTTTCCGTGGCCCGCATCGACATGGAGTCCATGCCCATGCCGGCGGCGTCGGCCGACTTCATGCTCATGGCCTTCGTCGCGGCCGAGCTTTCGGCGCGGGCCACGGTCGAGAGGCTCGCGACGATCGCCACAACGGCGGTCGCACGAACTACGTTGCTCTTATTTCCCTGCATCGTTCGGTTCTCCTGCGGCACTATCCGACGACGATTGTTCGATGCTGTGTCAACGACTTACTTGGCGGCGGTCTGCTTCGGCGCCACCGGCTTTTCGGCAGTGGGCTTTTCGGCGGCCGGTTTGACGGCTTCCGGTTTCGCGATCGGCTTGGCCTGCGACGGGCCGACGACCAGTTCGATCGGGTCCAAGTCGACGACCGCGGTGCGACCGTCGACTTCAGTGACCGCCGTGAGGCGACCTACCGACGGACCGAGCGGGGCTTTCGAATCGACCGTGAGTTCGGTGTCGCCCGCCGTTTTGTCGGCTTCGACTTTCCACTCTTTCGCCCCGGTGACCCCCGGCGGGAGCGACTTCCAACGGAGCGTGATCGGCGCGGCCTTGGCATGCCGGGTCAGTGCGATCTTCAGCGGCTGCTTCGAGCCGGGCACGAGCGCGGCGGGCGCGGTGTACGCGGCTTCGATCGGCGGCGCAATCCGCAGCGTGAGATCTTCGACGACGAACGTCTTCGGTTGATCGACGAGCACGGCCGACGCCGTGAGCCGGAACGTTTGATCGAGT
>JAEUIN010000335.1 GCA_016793115.1 Planctomycetaceae bacterium | reverse complement strand
AAGCGTGAGATGAGGCTATTTGAAGAAAACGAAGGTGTTGCAAACGATCAAAAACGTTTCGCTGCAAGACTTTGCGCCGTTAGCGGAGATATGCACATGACGCAATTTAGGGCGACTATCAAGTATAGCTAAGATCGGCGGGTATTTTCAAAACAAATGCCGCCGATTTTGCGGCCCTCGCAAGGATGCGGACCTGCTGTGCCGACAGTCATGGTTCTGAATAGCTCGAATCGAAACGGGAACGCTCTTCCGATTGAACATCGTCGGCCGTGAAAAATCCGGCAAATCCTGCGACATCCCTCTAATTGATTGACAAGTTTCTCGCGTATCTCCTACACTCCGTGCTTTCCATAACTGCCGTAGAGGCCGGACTTTGCGGCACTAGAGGTATATAGAATCGATTCGGCCGACGGTTTCCGGACCACAGTCCAGCCGCCGGCTGGATATTTGTGACCATTACAGAATCTTCTAGTCGCGAGAAGGAACCAGGATGATGTCACTTCCCCGCCCGATTGTTCGGGCATCCCGCCAAGCCGTCCCAAACGTACTGCGTTTGCTGCTACTTGCTTGCACGTTCTGTCTCGCCGGCGCTTCGCCGGCTTGGGCCAGCGAAGCCGATTTGGCGATTCCCGATTTGAACCAGCACGGGTCGTTCACGATCGCCGGTACGACGATCACCGCCGGCAACCTGCTCTTCTACGGTTCGTTCGTGATCTTGGGGACGCTCGGCATCAGCCTTTATCTGCGCGCTCAAATCAAAGCGCTTCCCGCTCATAAATCGATGCTTGCCGTCGCCGAGATCATCTTTCAAACCTGCAAGACTTATCTGATTCAGCAGGGCAAGTTCCTCGCGATGCTCTTCGTGATCATCGGCTCGGCCATGACCTACTACTTCATGGGCCTGCTGCACAAGCCGCTCGAGACGGCGCTACAGGTATTGCTCTTCTCCGTCGTCGGCATCGTCGGCTCCTACTGGGTCGCTTGGTACGGCATACGCGTCAATACCTACGCCAATGCTCGCACCGCCTTCGCTTCGCTCAAGGGCGAACCGTGGGACGTCGTCAACATTCCGCTCCGCGCGGGCATGTCGATCGGTTTGTTTTTGATTTCGCTCGAACTCGTGATGATGGTCGTCATCCTGTTGTTCGTTCCGCGCGATCGCGTCGGTATTTGCTTCCTCGGCTTTGCAATCGGCGAATCGCTCGGCGCTTCGGCCTTGCGCATCGCCGGCGGTATCTTCACGAAGATCGCCGACATCGGCTCGGACCTGATGAAGATCGTCTTCAACGTGAAGGAAGATGATCCGCGTAACCCGGGCGTTATCGCCGACTGTACGGGCGACAACGCCGGCGACTCCGTCGGCCCGACCGCCGACGGCTTCGAAACGTACGGCGTGACCGGCGTCGCGCTCATCACGTTCATCACGCTGGCCATCACCAGCGCCAACGGCGGCGCAGGCTACGAAGATCTGCAAGCCAAGCTCATCGTGTGGCTCTTCGGCATGCGATTCCTCATGGACTTCATGTCGGGCGTGTCGTACTTCGTCAACCAAATGATCTCGGAAGCGAAGTACAAAGGCCTGAAGGAATTCGACTTTGAAGCTCCGCTCACTCGGCTGATTTGGATCGCTTCGATTCTTTGCATCAGCACCTCCTACGGCATGAGCAAGCTCTTGATCGGCGACATCGTCGTCAACGGCACGGCGATGCCCGACTTGTGGTGGCAACTCGCGACGATCATCAGCTGCGGCACGCTCGCCGCGGTGCTCATTCCCGAATTCACGAAGGTGTTCACCAGCTCGCACTCGAAGCACGTACACGAAATCGTGACGGCGTCGCGCGAAGGCGGGGCATCGCTGACGATCCTGTCCGGACTCGTTGCCGGTAACTTTAGCGCCTTCTGGAAGGGCTTGCTGATCATGGGTCTCATGACAGGGGCCTACTTCGTCAGCATGATGGGGCTTGATGACGTGATGCGCGTCACGCTCGACACGTCGGCGGTCATCGACGGCGTCGTACAAAACAGCAAAATGGTGATCGAAGGCGGGTCCATCTTCGCCTTCGGTCTCGTGGCGTTCGGCTTCTTGTGCATGGGCCCGGTCAATATCGCCGTCGACAGCTACGGCCCGGTGACCGACAACGCTCAATCCGTGTTCGAACTCGCCCAAACCGAGCACATCCCGGGCATCAAAGAAGAAATCAAACGCGATTTCGGCTTCACGCCCGACTTCGAGCAAGGCAAGCACTATCTCGAAGCAAACGACTCGGCGGGCAACACGTTCAAAGCCACGGCCAAGCCTGTGCTTATCGGCACGGCTGTCGTCGGGGCGACGACGATGATTTTCGCGATCATCTTGCTGCTCGGCCGCGAAGGGATGCTGCAACTCAGCCTGACCGACGCCCCGGTGCTGCTCGGCTTCATCTCCGGCGGTGCCGTGATCTATTGGTTCTGCGGCGCTTCGATGCAAGCCGTGACGACGGGGGCTTACAGCGCCGTCGAATACATCAAGAACAATATGGACCTGAATAAGAAAGAGGCCGACATCGAAGACTCGAAGACCGTCGTGAAGATCTGCACGGTCTACGCTCAGAAGGGAATGTGGAACATCTTCATCGCCCTGATGGCCGTAACGCTCGCCTTCGCGTTCTTCGATCCGAACTTCTTCGTCGCCTACCTCGTCTCGATCGCCATCTTCGGTCTGTTCCAAGCCATCTACATGGCCAACGCCGGCGGCTCGTGGGACAACGCCAAGAAGCTCGTGGAAGTCGATCTGAAGGAAAAGGGAACTCCGCTGCATGCCGCAACCGTCGTCGGCGATACGGTCGGTGATCCGTTCAAAGACACGACCTCCGTGGCCTTGAACCCGATCATCAAATTCAGCACGCTCTTCGGCTTGCTGGCCGTGGAAATCGCTATTGAAATGAAGCGTGAAGCACTCGTCGTCGGCTCAACGCACAAGGATTACACGCCGTACATTGGCGCGGTAATGCTCTTGGTTGCCCTTGTCTTCGTTTGGCGGTCGTTCTACTCGATGCGGATTCCGGAAAAGAATCCTGGGGCGAAGCACTAAGCTCGCTTGCCGACTGACCGAAATGCGACGAGCCGGAGCGTCATTGCTCCGGCTCGTTTGCTTTTACAACGATCGGCAATAGGCTGGATCCGGTCGATCGTCGAATAGTTCCGGATGCACGAGTCGCACGAGAAGTTCCAAGCTGTCGACAAGCCGCGGTCCGCTACGATTGAAGAGCGCGTTGCCGTCGACCGCGAACACTCGCCCTTCGCGGACGGCGCGAACCTCGCTCCAACCCGGAAGGTCTCGGAGCGTCGTCGCCTCGCGAATGCTGCGCTCGAGCCCGAAGCCGCAGGGCATGACGACGATCACTTCCGGATCGGCCGCGCGTACTGATTCCCAGACCGTGTACGTGCTATGCGCTCCGGCAGTCGCCCAGACCTGGCGACCGCCCGCGAGATCTACAAGTTGCGGCGTCCAGTTCCCGGCGATCATCAGCGGGTCGATCCATTCGATGCAGGCCGTGAGCGGACGACGTTCGACCGGCAGCGAACCGGTCCGCTCGCGCACGGCTGCGATTCTCGCTTCGAGCGACTTGGCGTAAGCGTCGGCTTTGGCGCCGCGGTCGGTTGCGGCACCTAGACGGCGAATATCTTGCAGCACGTCGTCGAGGCTTTGCGGATTCAACGCGTGAATCTTCGTGCCGCGCAAGCTCGGCTCGCTAGCGATCGCCGCGACAACGTCGTCGTACCGCACCGCGCACACGTCGCACTGTGCTTGCGTGACGATCAGGTCCGGCTTCAGCTCGACGAGCAAATCGAGATCGACTTCATACAGCGTCTTGCCGGCCGCGATGAGTTCCTTCACTTGTCGATCGATTAAGCCGCTGGGAGCGTCGGCCGCGATGTTCGTGAAAGTGGCCCGCGGCTTCTCGTTCGCGGCCGGCGGCCAGTCGCATTCGTGGCTCACGGCGACGATCTGGTCGGCGAGGCCGAGGCCGAAGAGCATTTCCGTGGCGCTGGAAATCAGGGAGGCGATTCGCATTGCGGCATTGTCCGGCGAAGCTTGCGATTCGGCAAGTCGCCAAGACTCTGGTCGCACGCGCTCCCGGCTCGCTTTCCGAGTCTTTCGTTCGCATAATACGGCTGCTGATTCACCAGGAGCCCAACGATGCGCATGTTTTACGCCGGCCAGTGGCGCGATGCCGCCAAGAAGATCGAAGTTCGCAACCCGTTCGACGATACGGTCATCGACACCGTGCCGAGCGCCACGGCGGAAGACGTTGAAGCGGCGCTTGTCGGCGCGGTCGCCGGAGCGGCGATCATGGCCAAGACGCCGGGCTACAAGCGATACCAAATTCTGCTCAAAGCCGCGCAGCTCATGGCCGAACGGGCCGACGACCTCGGCCGCACCATCAGCCTGGAAGAAGGCAAAACGCTGGCCGAAGGAAAGATGGAAGTCCTCCGCGCGAAGGAGACGATGGAGCTTTCCGCCGAGGAAGCGAAGCGGATCGAAGGGGAACTGCTGCCGCTCGACGGCGCATCCGGCGGCGCGGGAAAGCTTGGCTTTACGCTCCGCGTGCCGTGCGGCGTGGTGGCGGCGATCACGCCGTTTAACTTTCCGCTCAATCTCGTCACGCACAAAGTCGGCCCCGCGCTGGCGGCCGGCAACTCCGTGATCGTCAAGCCGGCCGGCGATACGCCGCTTTCGGCGCTGCGGCTGGTCGAGATTTTGCTCGAAGCCGGATTGCCGCCGGAAGCGATTGCGTGCGTGACAGGGCCCGGCAAAGTGGTCGGCGAGGCGATCGTGCGCGACTCGCGCGTTCGCAAAGTGAGCTTCACCGGCAGTCGCGACGTCGGCGAGCACCTTTGCAGCATCGCAGGCATCAAACGCGTAACCATGGAGCTCGGCTCCAACAGCCCGCTGGTCGTCATGCCCGACGCCGACCTTACGAAAGTCGCCGAAGCCGCGGTGACGACCGGTTACGGCAACGCCGGCCAAGTCTGCATTTCGACTCAGCGCGTGATCGCGCTCGGCAAACAGTACGACGATCTGCTCGACATTCTCACACCGAAAGTCGCCGCCCTGCGCGTGGGCAACCAACTCGATCCGCAAACGCAGATGGGCCCGATGGTTCGCGAAGCCGACGCCGTGCGCGTGGCCGAGTGGATCGAAGAAGCCAAGGCAGGCGGCGCTCGCGTACTGACCGGCGGCAAGCGCCGCGGCACGATCGTCGAGCCGGCGGTGGTCGCCGACTTGAAGCCGTCAATGAAGTTGAGCTGCGAAGAGTTGTTCGGCCCGGCCGTCGGCGTGACCAAAGTCGAATCGATTGAGGAGGCGATCGCCGTCGCCAACAACACGCGCTACGGTCTGAGCGCCGCCGTGTTCACCCAAAACATCGACTGGGCGCTGAAGTTCGCCCGGCAAGTGGAAAGCGGCAACATCCACATCAACTGGGGCACCGCGTGGCGCGCCGACCTGATGCCGTACGGCGGCTTAAAAGACAGCGGCCTCGGCAAAGAAGGCCCGAAGTACGCCGTGCAGGAGATGACCGAGACCAAGACGGTGATTATTCACGGATAGTTGCCAGTTGCCGGCCGCCAGTCGCCAGGAATCCCTGACAACTGGCTCCTGACTTCTGGCGACTATTACCGAAACAGTGCCGCTTCCGCCGCCAAGCCGGGGCCGAAGCCGAGCGCCACGCACGGCATTTTTGCACCGGCGGCACGCAATCGCTGCAGGATAAAGAGCACCGTCGGCGACGACATGTTGCCGCATTCGGCCAGCACTTCACGCGAGGTCGCGGTGTGCGTGCGATCGAGCCCCAGCGAGTCTTCCACCGCCGTCAGCACGCGCGGACCGCCCGGATGCACGGCCCACGACCCGATGTCTTCGATCTTCAAACCTTGTTCGCCGAGCCAAGTCTCAAACCAGGGGCGCAGGTTCTGCATGATCAAGTCGGGCACGCGCGGCGAGAGATACATCTCGAATCCGTTGTCGCCGATGTTCCACGACATGGCATCGCCTGAGTCGGGAATGTAGCACGAGCCGGTCGCGGCGACTTTCAAACCTTCG
>JAEUIN010000289.1 GCA_016793115.1 Planctomycetaceae bacterium | reverse complement strand
TCCGTTGCTCGACGATGCCGCGGCCGCCGAGCCGTGGCTCCGTTCGCTGGGTTTGCATGATCCGGCCGCGGCACATGCCGTGTTTGTGCGGCTGGCCGATCTCGGCGTGACGCTCGATCTACTGGCCGTGCTCGGCAATCAGTTGGCCGAACATCTGCCCCGTTCGAGCGATGCCGACTTGGCAATAGCTAGCCTTGGACGGTTTTTTGAAACCGCCCGATCGCCGTTGGCTCTCGGAGCGTTCTTCGAGCGCGATCGCGAAGCCTTGCCGACCCTGCTGCAGATTTTTGCGACAAGTCGGCATTTGGGCGACGTGCTCATCAACGACTCGGAGAGTTACGATCTGCTTCGGCTTACGGAAGGAAGCCCGGTCGCGCGGGAAACGCTCATTGGCGAGATCACGGCCGAGGTCGACGCCGCGGCCGATGAAACCGCGGCGATGACGGCGCTGCGCCGATCGAAACGCCGCGAAACGTTGCGAATTTCCTACGGCGACATCATCCGCAACCAGCGACTGGCCGTCGTCACCTCGCAGATATCCTATCTCGCCGACGCGATCATCGAAGCGGCCGTGCGGTTTGCGCGGCGTCGGCTAGAGCAGAAGCGGGGCATTCCCAAACGGCCCGACGGTCGCGCGGCCCGCTTCGTCGTGCTGGCGATGGGAAAGCTCGGCGGCAACGAGTTGAACTACTCCAGCGACGTCGATTTGATTTTCCTGTACGACGTCGACGGCAAGACGGAAGCTTCGACCGCCGGCGGCGGAGCGGCGTCGCGAGGCTGGTCGAATGCCGAATTCTTCGACCGATTGGCGCAAGACGTAGTTCGACTGCTCTCGGAAAGCACTCCGCTCGGGATTGCGTATCGCGTCGACCTGCGGCTGCGACCCGAAGGAGAACGCGGACCGCTCGTGCGAAATCTCGAAAGCGCGATGCACTACTACGACGTGCTTGGCCGCACCTGGGAACGCCAGGCTTACGTGAAGGCCCGGCCTTGTGCGGGCGACGTCGAACTTGGCCGCGAGTTTTTGCAGTATCTCGATTCATGGATTTACCGCCGCTATCTCGGCATTGCCGACATCGCCGGCATCAAGGCGCTGAAGCGGCGTATCGAACAACGGGTCATTCGCGAAGGGCACGACGCGCGGAACGTGAAGACCGGCCGCGGCGGCATTCGCGACGTCGAGTTCGTCATCCAGTTCCTGCAACTCCTCAACGGCGGCGACCTGCCGAATCTGCGCGTTAGCGGCACGCTGGAAGCCATCGCGCAGCTCGAAGCCTGCGGCTGCCTCACGCATCAGGAGCGGACGCTGCTCGAGGAGAACTACGCCTTTTTCCGCCGCATCGAGCATCGGTTGCAGATCATGTTTGACCTGCAGACGCACCTGCTGCCGAGCGACGCCGTTGAACAGCGCCGCTTGGCGATACGCCTCGGCTATGTCGACACGCCGGAACGCACGGCGCTCGAAGCCTTCGACGCCGAGTACCGCGAGCGATCCGAGGTCAATCGCAAGATTCTCGACCATCTCATGCACGACGCGTTCGGCGAAGACGCCGAGATGGAGGCCGAGGTCGATTTGGTCCTCGATCCGGATCCGCCGGAGGAGAAGATCGCGGAAGTGCTTGGCCGTTATCGGTTTCGCGATCCACAACAGGCTTACCGCTTGCTCGACTCGCTGGCGATCGAGCGGATTCGCTTCTTGAGCACACGTCGCTGCCGGCATTTCCTGGCTTCGATCGCGCCACGATTGCTGAAGGCCGTCGCCGCGACGACCGATCCCGATTCGACACTTGTTAACCTCGCACACGTGAGCGATTCGCTCGGCGGCAAGGGCGTACTTTGGGAACTGTTCAGCTTCAACCCGCCGTCGATGAAGTTGTATGTCGAGCTTTGCGCCACGAGCCCGTTCCTCTCGGGCATCTTGGTCGGCAATCCCGGCATGATCGACGAACTGATGGACGGCCTCGTCCTCAACAAGCTCCCGACGCGTTACGACCTGCGCGACCACCTCGAAGAACTCTGCGCCGGCGCCGAAGACCTCGAACCGATCCTGCATAGTTTCA
>JAEUIN010000263.1 GCA_016793115.1 Planctomycetaceae bacterium | reverse complement strand
ACGATTCGGTTCACAATCTGGGCGTTGTCGTTCAGCCCGATTCAGCGAGGCAGAGCCTCGCGTCAGTGCGCGACGAGGCGGAGTCCCGTCACGAGAAGGAAGCTTCATGCCCGTCACGTTCAGTCAGTTTGCCGCCGGTGTACGCGATGAGACGGCCTTTGCCGTATTGGCGATCGCGAAGCGTTTGAAGGCCGCCGGCAAGAAGGTCATCGAACTGGAAATCGGCGACAGTCCGTTTCCTTCGACGCCTGCCGCGAAGCAGGCCGGCCACGACGCCATCACCGGCGATCAGTCGCACTATGCCCCTTCGCTCGGTCTTCCGGAAATGCGGACCGCGGGGGCCGAGTACATTCGCCGTGAGCATGGTGTTGACGCGAAGCCGGAAAATGTCGTCGTCGGGCCTGGTGCGAAGATTTTTGAATTGGTCTTCTGCGAGGCGTTCGTCGACCCGGGCGACGACGTGCTAATCTTTTCGCCGTACTTTCCGACCTACATCCCGAACATCCAACGCCGCAACGCTCGCATTTGGACCAGCGATTTGAAGCAATCGAATGCGTTTCGTCCGGAGCCGGCCGAAGTTGAACGGTTCTTGAAAACGGCCCCGCGCCCGAAGGCGATTTTTCTCAACTCGCCGCACAACCCGACCGGCGGTATCGCAGAAAAGAGCGACTTAACGGCAATTGCTGATTTGATCCGAGGTCGCGACATCGCCGTGTTGAGCGACGAACCGTACGACCAGATGGTTTGGCAGGGCCGACACCATTCGATCTTGGCTCAGCCCGGCATGATGGAGCAATGCGTCGCCGCGTACACGTTTAGCAAGTCGTACAGCATGAGCGGCTGGCGCGTCGGGTTCGCCGTCAGTGCGAAGCCGATCATCGATCAAATGGGGCGGTTGCTGAACACGTCGCTCTCCTGCGTCTCGCCCATCGCCCAACTCGCCGCCGCTGCGGCACTCACGAAAGACCACGCGGCCCGCGCTGAACAGATGAGCGCCTTCCGCACCAAACTGCAAACGCTGGTCGCCGGGCTCAACACGATCGACGGCTTTCATTGCCTCGAACCGAAGAGTACGTTCTACGCGTTCCCCAGCGTGGCCCCCGTCTGCGACCGTCTGCAGATCACATCTCACGGCTTGGCCCTTTACTTGCTCGAAGGGGCCGACGACGCGCAAGGCGTGGCCTGCCTCGGCGGCGAATGTTTCGGACCGGCCGGCGGTGGGTTCTTGCGGTTCAGTTGTGCCGAGCCCGACGATCAACTGCGGGCCGCCGTTGAATTCGTCCGCAAAGCGATCACGCTCGACGATCGCGTCGCCCGCTACTTGGAAGCGAACCCGCAACATCGGCTGGCCGAGCCGTACGCCGCTTAGGAACCGTTCGATTTAGGAAAACTGCCGATGTCGTCCGACCAGCGCTACGTCCTGGCTCTCGATCAAGGTACGACCTCAAGCCGATCGATCGTGTTCGATCGGTCGGGGCTCGTCGTCGCTTCGGCCCAGCAAGAGTTTCGGCAGATATTGCCGTCGCCGGGGCACGTGGAACATGATCCGGAGGATATCTGGAACTCGCAACTTCAAACGGCTCGCGAGGCGTTGAAGAAAGCGAACGTAGAATCGTCGCAAGTGGTCGCGATCGGCATTACGAACCAGCGCGAGACGACGATTCTCTGGGAGCGTTCGACCGGCCGACCGGTGGCCAATGCGATTGTTTGGCAAAGCCGCATCAGTGCACCGATTTGCGAGCGACTGAAAGCCGATGGGCTGGAACCGCTGTTTCGCGAGCGTACCGGCTTGGTCGTCGATGCGTATTTTTCGGGCACCAAAATTCGTCACTTGCTTGATACCGTGCCGGGATTGCGATCGAAGGCCGAG
>JAEUIN010000256.1 GCA_016793115.1 Planctomycetaceae bacterium | reverse complement strand
GCCGGGCACCGAGCAACGAATCTTCGAAAAGTTTTTTCGGACGGAGGGGCGATCACAAACCGGCAGCGGTATCGGCTTGGCCATTTGCCGCGGCATTGTGGAGTTGCACGGCGGGACGATCGTCGCCGAAAATCGACCGGGCGGCGGTGCGTTGTTTCGCTTTACCTTGCCGCTTGCAGAAGTTCCGGCCGAACCACGCCGCCCATGACCGACGCCCCTCGCATCCTGATCATCGACGACGAACCGCCGATTCGTAAATTCTTGCGAATCTCGCTGGAGTCGGCAGGCTACGAGCCCTGCGAGGCGGAAACGGCCGAACAGGGGCTTCGTTCGGCCGTCGCGACGCCGCCGGACGCCGTCATTCTCGACCTCGGGCTGCCCGACGCCGACGGTCTGGACGTCATTCGCCGACTGCGCGAGTGGACCACGGTGCCGATCATCGTGCTCTCCGCCCGCGGTCGCGAGGCCGACAAGATTGCGGCTCTCGACGGCGGAGCCGACGACTATCTCACCAAACCCTTTGGTGCCGGCGAACTTCTAGCCCGCTTGCGCGTTGCCCTGCGTCATGCGGCCGGCGCAAAGTCGTCGACGGATTCGGTTTTCGAAGTCGGCGAAATGAAGGTCGACGTCGCCGCGCGACGCGTGATCGTCGAAGGCCGCGAGGTACATCTCACGCCGACCGAATATCGCCTGCTTACCACGCTGGTTCGCAGCGCCGGCAAAGTCGTCACCCATCGGCAACTTCTCAAAGAAGTCTGGGGGCCGAGCAGCGTGGAGGAAAACCAATATCTACGGGTCTATCTCGGCCAACTCCGCCGCAAGATTGAACGCGACGCGACTCGGCCCAGGTACTTGTTGACCGAGCCCGGCGTGGGATATCGCTTGGCGGAAAGTTAAGAGTTCTCCCCTCTCCCCTTGTGGGAGAGGGGGCTGATTCTCAAATAGGCTCAACGGTAGCCTTGCGATCTTACTCGTGGTCATGGTCGCCGTGAGTGACTTCGCCGGCGTACGGCTTTCCGGCGATGGTGAGATTAAGCCGACCCGTGGTCTTCTCGTCATCGAGAGCTTCGCAGAACTCTTTGCTCGTAAGTTCGAAACGCGACGAACTTCCGGCGGCATCTTCCGTTTGCGGCACGGCCGGAAGCTTGAACTGTTGCGGCTTGCCGGCGGTGACCAGATTAACGCTGATCTCCTTGTCGGCGATCGCCACGGTCTTCTTCGCCGCGCCGTCGAGCAGATAAATCGTCACCTTATCTGCCGCGTCATCATGAACGAGTTCGGCGTGATACTCCTCTTTGCCGAGTTCGATCAGCGATCCGTGATGCGGCCCTTCTTCCGGATGGCCATGTTCATCGTGGCCATGGCCATGATCGTCATCGGCATGGCCGTCGACGGCCGCCGTACCGGCGCCCGGAGCATTCGGCTTCCAGCAACCGGCCTGTGAGAGCAGAACGCAACATCCGAAGACGCCGTAAAGAAAGTTCTTGGTCGACATAAGGGCCTTTCAAAGATTGAACGGGAAATGAGGGGATGTCAGATATTGAGCTAGGAGTGGGTGGATTCCGCGGGGTTTGCCGCGGATCGCAGCGGTTCGTCGAGTTCGTCCGTTTCGCCGGCTTCCACTTGATGTTCGGCGTCGCGCCGGCCGAACAGCCAAAACAGCGCCGGATGAACGAAGAAGTCCAGCAGCGTCGAACTGATGAGGCCGCCAAGAATGACTGTCGCTACGGGATACAAGATTTCTTTGCCCGGTTTGCCGGCGGCCAGCACTAGCGGAATCAAGGCGATGCCTGCGGTAAGCGCCGTCATGAGCATCGGCGCCATACGCTCTTTGCCGGCCCGTTCGATCATCTGCGGCGTGAAACGTTCTCCTTCGTGAAGGACGAGATGCAGGTAGTGAGCAATCAGCAGGATGCCGTTGCGCGAGGCGATGCCGGAGAGGGATATGAACCCGACCATCGCGGCTACCGTTAGCGACTGCCCCGTCACAACGAGCGCCGCCACGGCGCCGATAGCCGCCATCGGCAAGGCCGAC
>JAEUIN010000252.1 GCA_016793115.1 Planctomycetaceae bacterium | reverse complement strand
GCCGCAAGATTCCATGACCTGGTCGTTCTTCGGCGGCTCGCTCGATCCGGCTTCCAAGACGTTTGAGAATGCGATGTTCGCTTTTTGCCTGGAGCCCGACAAGCTGCTGACGATGATGGACGAGCTTGACGAATTGCAGCCCGAGCCGAAGGCCGAACTGGCCACGGCCGTGGAGCGAATGAAAAAGAACCGTCGCGGGGCGATCGTCGGCCGCGGGGCGCTGGAAAAGTTGAAGAAGCAGGTCGGCGACCGCATCGTCCTGCACGGCATCAACTACAAAGACATCAACTTGGAACTGGAGATCGTCGGCACGTTTCCCGAAGGCCGTTACGATCCGCTGGCCGCGATCAACATCGAGTACCTGATCGCGGCACTCGACGTTTACAAACGCGAGCATCGCGGCACGCCGCATCCGCTGGAAGACAAAACGTTGAACCTCGTCTGGCTCCGCGTGCCCGACATGGCGACGTTCCAGAAAGTCTCCCAGCAGATTTCGGAGTCACCGTCGTTCACCAATCCGGCGGTCAAGATCGAGACGCAGGCGGCGGGCATCGGTACTTGGATGGAAGCGTATCGCGACCTGATTTGGGCGTTTCGCTTTCTGATCGCGCCGGCGATCATCGCCACGTTGGCGTCGATCATCGCCAACGCCATCAGCATTAGCGTCCGCGAGCGGCAGTTGGAATTTGCTGTGATGAAAGTGCTCGGGTTCCGGCCGAACCAACTGCTGGGGCTCGTTATCGGCGAGTCTTTGCTGCTCGGCGGCTTGGCCGGCTTGATCGGTTCGGCGGGCACGCTGTACATCGTCAACAACTACTTCGGCGGCATCAAGTTTCCGATCGCCTTCTTCGGCATCTTCATGATCCCGACGGCCGCGCTCATTTGGGGCCCGGCGATCGGCGTGGGAGCTTCGTTCATCGGCAGCTTTTTGCCGGCTTGGAGCGCCCGCAGTGTGAAGGCCGCCGAAGTCTTTGCGAAGGTGGCGTGAGATGGGAACCGACAAAGCCGTCGCCGGGTTGTTTTCGCTCTGGTTCGACGGCAAGACGATCATCGCCGTCGCGCTGGCGGCCGCGCTCATCGTCGGGCTGTTGGCGATCGGCCGGATTCCGCTGATGTACAACCTGCAAAACTTGGCGGTGCGCCGTCGGACGACCGGCCTCACGCTCTTGGCGTTTGTGCTCGTGATCGGCCTGCTCGTGATGATGATGGCGTTCGTCAACGGCATGTATGCGCTGACCGAATCCTCCGGGCGGCCGGGCAACGTCGTCGTCTTGGCCGAAGGCTCGACCGACGAAAGTTTCAGCAACCTCGGCTTTTCCGACGTCGGCGAAATTGAGTTCCAGCCCGGCATCGTCCGCCGCGGCGATAAACCGCTGGTGAGCCGCGAGGCGTATTACATCGTCAACCAGCCGATTCCCCCGACGGCCTCCGATGCCCCGGAGCGGACCGTGTGGAACTTCTGGGGCCTCGTACCGGCGGGCAAGAAGCCGTCGCGGCGGTTTCTGCAAATCCGCGGCATCGACGAACCACAGCTCGCCGCCGAGGTGCACCAACTCGCGCTCTACGACGGCGGCAGTTGGTTCACCGAAGCCGGCGTTCGCACGCTTTCGAGCGACGAGCAACCGGCCGGCGACGCACAAACAACCGCCGCGGCGCAGCAAGCGGAGGCCGCAGCCGCCATCGAAGCGGTCGTCGGCGAAGGGATCGCCGGTCAACTGGCCCGCGACCAAGGGCTCGACCCGGCCGTGAAACCGCGGCTCGACGTCGGCGACAGGTTTCAAGTGAAAGACCGCACCTGGGTCGTGGTCGGCGTGCTGCAGTCGGAAGGACTGACGTTCGATTCCGAAATTTGGGCTAAGCGGGCCTTGGTCGGTCCGCTGCTGGGTAAAGAAGGTTACTCGTCGCTGGTCGCTTACACCGGCAGCGTGCCGGCTGCGGCGAAGTTCAAGCAGTTTCTCAACAACGATTACAAGAAGGCCAAGCTCAACGCCCAAGTCGAAACGGAATACTACGAATCGCTGTCAAAGACGAACACGCAGTTTCTCGTGGCCATCGTGTTTCTCACGGTGATCGTTGCGATCGGCGGCGTGTTCGGCGTGATGAACACGATGTTCGCGGCCATCGGCCAGCGCACGCGCGATATCGGCGTGCTGCGACTGCTGGGCTTTACCCGATTGCAAGTGCTCGCATCGTTCTTGCTGGAGTCGATCGTCATCTCCCTGATCGGCGGAGCGCTCGGCTGCGCGATCGGCTCGCTCTGTCACGGGGCCACGGCCAACAGCGTCGTCAGTGGCTCGGGCGGCGGCGGCAAATTCGTCGTGCTGCGGCTTACCGTCGACGCCGACACGATCGCGCTCGGTATGCTCTTGGCCCTGATGATGGGCGTAATCGGCGGCTTCTTGCCGGCCGTGAAAGCCGTACGGTTGCGGATACTCAATTCGCTGCGTTAGAAACGGCTTGTTTGAATTACCGAAAGTGTTCCCGCACCAAGCGGCGAAAGTCCGCGAGGTTCTTCACGCCGTGCACGCCCCGTTTGAAATCATCGAAGCCGGGGAGAAACTTCGCGTAGTAGCAACTCACGCGCGCCACTCGGCGCAGGGCGATCGTCGGCCCGTAGATGCGGAACTCGTCTTCGACCAGTTCCAACAGCGCGCGGCCGCGCTCTTGAGCGCCGGGCGATTTCGGAGCGGCGGCGCCGTGCCACAGAGCGCGGCATTCGGCGAAGAGCCACGGGTTCCCCAGGCAACCGCGGCCGATGCCGACGCCGTCGGCC
>JAEUIN010000183.1 GCA_016793115.1 Planctomycetaceae bacterium | reverse complement strand
CTCGGCGAACGCCACGATCGGTTCGGCGGCCGCCGGCTTCAAATCGTCTGCGGCATCGGCGACGGTGCAACCAGGCGACCGCGTCTCGATACTCAAAGCGAGATTGTCGGCCACAAACGTGCGGCGCAATTCGGCCGCAAGCGCTTCGCTCCAATCCGGTTCGCAGACAAAGACGGCGGGCATAATCCAAAAGTCTCACGAGCCCGCAGGCCACGGCAATCATTCCGCCGATGAAGGCCCCTCACCCTATCCTCTCCCCGCTTACGCGGGGCGAGGGGACCAAATAGGAATTCATTTACGAAGCGACGCCGGACGGGATCTCCGTCCCTGCCTACTGCCTACTGCCTACTGCCGCCTGCCGACTGTTCCTACGTTTCTTCCCCGTCTTCGCGAATCTCCACCTTGAGCGCCCCGAGCAGGTTCATGATCTGCCGTTCCTTGTGTTTGATGAACGGCACGTTCTCCAGCACGATCGGGCGTTCGTTGCTCGGCTGCAGGATGAGCCGGCCGCTGCGCAGGAGCAAGTATTCGAACAAGTCGTTGATCTCGTTATCGAGTCGCAGGTTCGGTGTGGCCCGGCGCGTGAGGTTGCTCAGGAAGCCGTGGTGGTGCAGGATTTCGTTGGCCCGCACTTCCCAATAGTCGAAGCTCAGCGTGAGGAACGACACCGCGAAGATGCCCCCCAAGATTCCCATGAACGCCCAATAGAACGTGGCGTTCGCCAGCGGCCGAAACTTCATGATGAACGCCGTGAGCGCCGGCAATAGCTCGGGCTTCAGTGTAAAGAGCAACACGCAACCCAGCACGATCGCCGCCGCGCAGAAGAACATCGTCAGCGACGTCGTCCGCGGAAAGTCGAACGCCAGCACCACGAGATTGATTCCGAACACGCCCAGGAACAGCGTGTTGAGCACCACCGCGCCTTTGTTGTGCGGATCGAGCGGATCGCCCGTAAAGCTCAGGTACAGGGCCGTGATCAGGCCGAGGATCAGCGTCGGGTAGAGAAAAATAATCTTGGGGTAGGAGACGACGATCACGCATTCGACGTCTTCGGCCTTCCCCTTCGCGGGCGTCGTAGGAGCCTGCGCCATGGCGAAACTCTCGTGGATAAACTTGTGGTGATTTTCGGATGCAGCGAAATTTCAATGCCGACTAATGCATCGACGTCGTTACCGCCGCCGGAAGAGTTATTCGTCGACCGGCGCGAAATCTTGCGGCCGGTATTATCACCGTCGCCGGGCGTTCTGTCACCTGTGAACGATCACAACCCGAGCAGACGCAACCAGTTGGACTGCCGCTTGGTCCCGTGTTAGGCTGACCCGCGACGGTTCCGCTACGTTTTGCAACCCGCCCCGTTTCCTTTTCCGAGGAGTCGCCCGCTATGAAACTGATCGCCGCCCTGACTTTGGGCCTGTTTGCTCTGTTTGCTCAGATTACAGCGACCGGCGTCGTCGGCGCCGCCGAATTGCAAGTCGGCAGCCCGGCTCCTGATTTCACGCTCGTCGGCACCGACGGCAAGAGCTACAAGCTCTCCGATTTCAAAGACAAGTCGGCCGTCGTGGTCGCGTGGTTCCCGAAAGCCAAGACCGGCGGCTGCACGAAAGAGTGCAAGAACATGAAGGCCGAGGGTGACGCCATCCGGATGTACAACGTCGCCTATTTCACGGCCAGCGTCGATGATCCGAAGCTCAACAAGGAGTTCTCGGACGATCTGGGCCTCGACTACCCGATCTTGAGCGATCCGACCAAGGCCACGGCCAAGGACTACGGAATTCTCAACGACCGGGGCATGTCGAACCGCGTGACGTTCTACATCGGCGTCGACGGCAAGATCCTGCACATCGACAAGGCGGTGAAGACCGACACCCACGGCGCCGACATCGCCAAGAAACTCGGCGAACTCGGCGTGCCGAAGAAGTCGTAAGCAAGCGGAAGTTGATTATCAAAGGCGGAGTCGAACGGTTGTTCGGCTCCGCCTTTTTTTGTGCGCAAGGCAATTACTGGGCAATCAACCGTTCGAACTCGTCTTCCGTCAGCACGGGCACACCCAGCGACTGGGCCTTTTCGAGTTTGCTGCCGGCTTCGGCCCCGGCTACGACATAGCTGGTCTTCTTCGACACGCTCGACGACGCTTTGCCGCCGTGCCGCGTGATGAGTTCTTCGATTTCGTCTCGTTTGTACTTCACGAGCGTACCGGTGACGACGAGTGTCTTGCCGGCCAGCTTTCCTTCGCCGCCGCCGATTGGCGGGGCCCGTTTGGGCGCGGTCATGTCGAGGCCGACCGAGCGCAGATCGGTGATGATCTTTGAGCCCTCGTCGCCGTGCAGAAAGGCATGCACACTAGCGGCGATCGTCTCGCCGATTTCGTTGACTTCGCTGAGTTGTTCTACGCTCGCGGCGAGCATCGCATCGATATCGCCGAAGTGTTCCGCCAGGATCACCGCCGTACGCGTACCGACGTGCCGGATCGAGATCGCGTTCAGCAAGCGAGCCAACCCACGCGAT
>JAEUIN010000177.1 GCA_016793115.1 Planctomycetaceae bacterium | reverse complement strand
CACTCGGAGGCGCGGCACCGCCAAAACGGCGCAGCCACCCCCGCGGAAGTCTAGCTCGCAGACAAGCCCGTCGCGACAAACACAACAACCGTCATAAACCGCACACCCGGCGGCGGGCTCTCCATACTGCCGCGTACTACGCACGCTCCGGCGGCAAGGTTCGAGAAAATAGAGTCTTACGGCTCACAAAGCCTACCGCGAAGACTTGGAAGACGTCGCCCGCCGTTTCGTGTTGCTCTTACTTTTCGGCTTGTTCAGCACCTTCCACAACTTATCCACGGTCGCGATGGAAGGTTTATGCTTGCCCGACTCGATGCGCGAAACGGTTTCCTGTCGAATTCCCGCTCGATCGGCGAGTTCTTGTTGGCTAAGCCCGGCCTTGCGCCTTAGCTGGATGATGTCGCGAACGATCGAAACGTCGATGTATTCCAGGGCGGGAACATATCCTCGGCTATCCGGCTTCGGAAACGCCGGAATCGGCGGCTCGTTTTGTTCCGCGTCACACAGTCGGTGATACTCGGTTTCTTCGATCAATACGAATCGTTTACCGGCGACGACGATGCTTTGCGGTTTGGCGATCATTTAGTCCTCGTAAAATCCGTCGCGGTGGCCGATTCGATCGACGACGATTTCGTCGCCGACCACATGAAACTGAACACGATAGTCGCCCGTACGAAGTCGAAAGGATCCGCTGAGGTCGCCCTTTAGCGGTTTCGCGCCGCTGACGTTCGGCCAATTCGGCAGTCGCACGTTCAGTAACCGTCTCACCCGAATGATTATCGGCAACGGGAGGGCCTTGAGATCTTGCCGAGCTCTCTCCGTCAAGACGACGTATGCCATTGTTCAATTATGACATTCGTGTCATAAACGTCAAATGAGTTAAAAAGCCGCTTCCAGAATCCCGCGGAAGTCTTCCAGCGTCGGCACGCGGGGGTTCACGCGGATCACGCGTTTGATGGCGAAGGCCTTTTCGGCGAACCCGGCGAGTTGCTCCGGCCGGGCGCCGATCTCGCGCAGGCGGTTCGGGATGCCGATCGCCGCGCGGAGTTTCTCGACCGCCGTAATCGCCGCTTCCCCCGCAGCCGTTTCATCAAGGCCGGCAATGTCGGCGCCGAGCAACTGCGCGATCCTCGCAAACTCCCGCTTGCGTGGCGGCATGTTGTACCGCATCACGTACGGCAGCAAGAGTCCGTTGCCCGCGCCGTGCGAACAGTGCAGCGCCGCGCCGAGCGGATATTCCAAGGCGTGCACGATCGCCACGCCGACGTTCGAAAACGCCATCCCGCCCAGCACCGCCGCCAGCGCCATCCCCTCCCGGGCCTCATAATCTTGCGGCGCGTCGCAAGCTCGCACCAAATACTTGCCCACAAGTTCGATGGCCCGCTCGGCCAACATATCGCCGAACGGATGGCGACCTTGATACGTGCTCCGTTCGCCGGCGGGCAGCGGAAAGTCGGCGTTGTCGACGGCCGTAAACGCTTCGATCGCGTGCGTCAGCGCATCGATGCCGCTGTCGGCCGTCACCTTGCGCGGGCAGGTGAGCGTCAGCTCCGGATCGACCAGCGCCAGCCGCGGGCGCAGATGGTTGCTGAGGATGCCGACCTTCACCTGATTGGCTTTGTCCGTCAACACGCTCGCGGCGCTCACTTCGCTACCGGTACCGGAAGTCGTCGGCACGCAGACGAGCGGCAGCACAGGCCCGGGCACTTTGTCTTCGCCGACGTAGTCGCGAATGCCGCCGCAGTGCGAATGAACCACGGCCGCGATCTTGGCGAGGTCCATATTGCTGCCGCCGCCGAGGCCGAGAATCGCCTCCGGCTGAAACGCACGAGCCTGGGCCAACACCGTCTCGGCCAACTCGATCGACGGCTCCGGTTCGCCGCCGGTAAACACGTCGACGGCCACGCCTGCCGCCACGAGCGGCTCGCGCACGGCCGCGAGGATGCCGGCTCGCTCCAAGTGCGCGTCGGTGACGATCAAGGTCCGAGCGACTTTCAAGCGAGCCATCTGCTCAGGCAACTGCCGCACGGCATAACGACCAAAAAGCAACTGCCCGGCGGTGTGGAAGGTAAAGGTCGTACGCATGGCGTGAATTCCAAAGAAGTGAACCACAGAGACACAGAGGCACAGAGAAGAGAGAATGCGAGGGGGATATGGGGATGCAGACGGGGATGAGGGAGATGAGGAATTGAAGTGAACGAAGCGCGGCATTTAGCGAATCGTCTCGGTTCTTTCTTATCCCCAGTATCTCCTCCCATCCCCCTATCCCCTTCTCTGCTTCTGCTCTGTGCCTCTGTGCCTCTGTGGTGAAAATATCTGCTGAACGAACTACTTCGCCGGCAAGGTTTCGACGAACGCCTCGGCCCGGGCCAGCCACTGGGCGAGATCGGCGTCGCGGTCGAGGCCGTCGGGTTCGATCATCACCCAGCCGCGCATCGGCCGGCCGGTGACGTCGAACTCGCGCACGTTCGGTTCCTTGAGCGCTCGGGCCGCCTCGTCAGGCCCGAGCCGGGCGATGAGCAACTGCTCCCACACGCCGACGAGCATGTTGCCCCGTAGCAGTAAGCAAACGCCGCCGAACATCCGCTTCTCGACCAATCCCGGCCGACGGCCCAAGGCCATGCGCACGCGCTCGGCGAGTTGTTTGCTGTAGGGCATGGATCAAAACCACGGCACAAGATTAAGAGCCTATCCGAATACTCCCCTCGCCCCTTGCGGGAGAGGGGCCGGGGGTGAGGGGTTCCGGGTTCTCGGATAGCCTCTAAGCACCAACTCGGTTTGGCTCCCTCGCCCCGCGCAGCGGGGAGAGCCGTGTTTCTCTCCCCTCTCCCCTTGCGGGAGAGGGGCGGGGGTGAGGGGTCTGAACGAAATCTTACCGGCCCGACTTCTTCTTCGCCGCCGGTTTCTTCTTCGGCGCGGCACTCTTCTTACCGGCCGTCGACTTGCGGCGCGGTGACTCGGCTTCCGCGTCGTCGTCGTCGTCGTCGTCCCCCTCCGCTTCCGCCGCAGCACCGACGTCGCCCTGCGCCGCGGCCCGTTGTAAGTTCAGAGCCAACAGGCGGGCCAGGAGGTCGTCGTCGCTGATGTCGGCCGGCCAGCCGTAGGCGGCGAACACCGCGGCGTCGAGCCGCTTATGCGCCAAGTCGAGCCAGGTGGGGCGCTCGTTGTAGAGATTGGTCAACGTCCGCTTGGCCAGCCGCTTCGCGCAGTCGGCGTCTTTCGGCACGACCCGCGGGTACCGCACGGTGCCGATCCCGCGCTCGTTCGGAGCGACGACATAGCGGGCCCAAGGACCATCGACGGACCCGGGAAACTCCAACACCTCCTCACGCGTCCACTCCGGCGGATTCAGCCAGTTGTTGCGCAGCGTGTCAAGCTCCTTCGCCGCCGCGGCGATGGCTTCACGCTGGGCATCGGTCG
Organism: Planctomycetaceae bacterium; assembly: GCA_016793115.1. Taxonomy (GTDB): domain Bacteria; phylum Planctomycetota; class Planctomycetia; order Pirellulales; family PNKZ01; genus PNKZ01. The sequence goes on along the minus strand of JAEUIN010000177.1, from coordinate 3,023 downwards.
GTGTTGGGAATGGAAAGGTTTCGAAACATGTCGTGGCCGTGTAACGGCATCCACTTTCTTCTTCGCGAAGTTGCGTGCCGCGCATACGCGCCCAATTTTCATGCGCCTTTGATTGCAGCACGCCGAAATCGTAGTCGTCATCCGATGCAACAACGATCAGTAGATTTGAGCAAACTACTGCCGGGGAAACCCAGGCAAAAATTCGGTGCTTTGATACGTGTGGGGTCACTAAGTATCGTGCGGATTTCTTTAGCGCTCGATACATCTCCGGTCGCGGCCGCCAATACAACCAGAACGGATAACCACCAAAATGCGCCGCGCTCCGATCTTCAAGCATCTGGGCTCGGAGCGACTCGAATGGTTGCTGGTACAGCGAACTTACCTGTTCATCCTTTCCCGTAAAGTCATATATCCATGTGCTAGTCGGGCGACGAACAACGTCAATCGCCGTATAGTACGGCCGAATGACATCGGACATTGGCCGCCCAGCGACGGACGTCAATTGGAGCGCTCCGATTGCATTCGCCTCTTGGACGTCAAAACCGCCGCTTTTTTGAACGCCTACAAAGGCTCGATCAAGGTTTTCCTTCAAGGAAACAGCAGTAGTTGTATTCGCTCCAAATGTCAGATCCGCATTGATGGACGTGACCGAAGCGCCGTCTAGCAGTCGCTCTAATTCGTCACCGTTATCGAAGCCCACAATGGATACGTGAACCGTCGCACCATCCAACACCCAATCGCGATCGGAAATCGCGAAAAATATATCGCCACTTTTCTTAATTCGATCAAGCGCCGTTCGATTAGCACCTCCGCGAATGCCTTGCGTGGCGAGGAGTCCCGCGCGTCGTGTCGCGCGCTTGGAAATCTGGTCTCGTGCCTTTTCAAACCAGTAGCAACAAAGATCGCTGAAGCGCGGTAGCCTTGCCTCCCAAAGCTTTCTGAGTGCCTCGACGTACTCCTCGCCCAACTCCGCCAACATTCGCTTCCCGCCCAAAAACGGCGGATTCCCCACGATAAAATCCGCCTTTGGCCATTCCGGTTCCTTCGGGTTTTCCGGGTCGCTCAGGTCGAGAATCGCGTCCATTTGGCGGATGGTTTCGATCGGCTCCAAGATCGGGTCGCGGCGCATTGGAAACTGGTTGTCATACTTCCATTGCAAGTATCCGATCCAGATCACGACCTGCGCGAGTTGCTGCGCGTAGGGGTTGATCTCCAGCCCGGCGAGTTGCGTCGGGCGGACTTGCGGCAGGAGCGAAGCCCCGTGCGTGGCGGCGTAGGCGATGACTTCCTTTTCCAAATCCAGCAGCAGATTGATGGCCACGTACAGAAAGTTGCCGCTGCCGCAGGCCGGGTCGAGCACCGTCACCTCGGCCAGCCGTTCGACGAAATCGCGCAGCAGCCGATCGTGTTTGGCCCGGGGGGAATCTTTGGCCGCTTTGCGGACGGCGGCGGTCGACTTTTTGCCTTTGTTCGCCTTCGCCTCGGCCAGCACCTTTTCCCAAAGGGCGTCGGCCTTGCCGCGGACGTCGTGCCACTCACGGCGGAGCGGCGTCATGACGACCGGTTCCAAGAGCGTGAGAATGTCGTCGCGGCTCGTGTAATGCGCGCCGATCTGCGACCGCTTGGCCGGATCGAGCGAGCGTTCGAAGAGCGTGCCGAAGATCGACGGCTCGACGCTCGCCCAATCGTAGGCGTTGACGGCGATGAGCTGCAGAATTTCGTCGGGCGTGAGTTCCACGACGTCGTCGACGCCGTCGAACAGCCCGCCGTTGAAAAAGGGGATTTCGACCGGCCCGAAATCGCCCCCTTTGGCCATGGCCCGAAACAAGCTGCGGAGGCGTTCGGCTAAACGGCGAGGGTCTTGCTTGGCGCCGTCGAGCGTGGTTTTGAAGATTTTGTCGGGGAGCAGGCCGATGTCTTCCGCGAACATGCAGAACATCAGCTTCATCACGAAGTGGGCCGCCGCGTGCGCCTCGACGCCGCGCTGCCGCAGACCGTCGGTGATGAGTCCGAAGCGGCCGGCGGCATCGACCGTGATTTCCTCGGTCGTCTGCCGGGGCTTGAGTTCCTCCGGGCGGTGAAAGAGCTTGCGGAGTACGTCGAGATTGGCGGGCTCGGCCAGCTCGTCGAGCGCGAAGGCGTATACCTTCTTGGCCGTGCCGGTGAAGTTGGTGTGAATCTCGAAGCGATTGAGATCACAAACGACCAACAGCGGCGGATTGCCCAGGTCTTCGCGGTAGAGTTGGAGCTGCCGGTAGGCTTCGACCAGGTCGCGGTGCTTGCGCTTGTATTCCCAGCCGAAGAAGTCTTTCTTCCAGACGTCGGCCCAGCCGTGCGAGCCCTCGGTTTTCGTGACGCCGCGCTCGAAGGCGTACCACTCGCCTTCCGGATCGGCGGCGGCGGGCGTGGGATGGCCGACCAGCGCGCAGAGGTCGATGAAATGCTCTTGGCAGGCGGCGCGCTCCGAGAGATTGGCACGCTGCCACTTGGCGACGAATTCCTGCGGAGTCATGCACGGCTATCCGGGTGAGTCGGGCAAAGCTCGAAGTGTACTCGGGTTTAAAGCACCGGGCCACGCGCTCCGGCGGAGAAACGCACTGGTGCACGGGCGGGGACATTTCCGGGCCGCGGAGATTGGAAACGACGGCGACCGTACGGAGCCGATCGACTCGGAGCCGATCGACTTCGCGCTGCGGCGGGCTGCGGGCGCTCGGGGCGCGCGACCGTCGGTAGGCGGACCGTCAAGAGAAGATTTGGCCGGCGCAGATGGGAGGGCGGAGTTCAAGTCGGTTTTTGGCCACGGAACATTTTTTGAAGAGGGCCGTCGATCGCGGCGGCGGGCACTTGGGGCCGGCCAAAAGTTGATTGGAATCGGCGGCGGAGATTTGGGATATTACGTGATGCGCCGCCACGCGCCGATCTCGCACCGACCCTAGCCCCCGGTTCTTCAAACCGGGGGCAGTCGACGCAAAATCGCAAGCGGCGTAGGTGCGCATACTAGCCCCGCAGCGCAAGCGAGGGGG
>JAEUIN010000080.1 GCA_016793115.1 Planctomycetaceae bacterium | reverse complement strand
CCTCGCTTCCAGCACGCTCTAAGTCAGTAAATTTCACATGGCCAAAAAAGCCGCGAAAGCCTCCGCCAAGAAGTCTGCCGCCAAAGGCGGGTCGGCCTCCGGCAAAGCCCTGGTGATCGTCGAATCGCCGGCCAAGGCCCGTACGATCGGCAAGTTTCTCGGCAACGATTTCGTGATCGAAGCGAGCATCGGCCACGTGCGCGACCTGCCGCAAGGGGCCAAGCAGATTCCGGCCCAATACAAAGGAGAGAAGTGGGCGAATCTAGGGGTGAACGTCGAAGACGCATTTCAACCCATCTATGTGATTCCGCCCGATAAGTCGGAGCATGTTCGCAAGCTGAAGGGTTTGGTGAAGACGGCCGACGAACTCTACCTGGCGACGGACGAAGACCGCGAAGGGGAAGCCATCAGTTGGCACCTTCAAGAGATTTTGCAACCGAAGATTCCGGTCAAACGGCTCGTCTTCCACGAGATCACGGAAGAGGCCATTCACGCGGCGCTGGAACACCCGCGCGATATCGATGAGAACCTCGTGAAGGCCCAGGAAGCGCGGCGAATCATCGACCGGCTGTACGGCTACGAAGTATCGCCGCTCTTGTGGAAGAAGGTCCGACCGCGGCTCTCGGCGGGCCGCGTGCAGAGCGTGGCCGTGCGGATGATTGTCGATCGCGAAAACGAGCGGATGCGGTTTCGCTCGGCCGTGTATTGGGACCTGACCGGCACGTTTGCGGCCCGCGAGCAAAGCCGCGCCCAGCCGTTTGAAGCGGAGCTTGTGAGCATCGACGGCCGCCGCATCCCGGCCGCCAAAGATTTCGACGCCTCGACCGGCAAGCTCAAAGACGATCGCTACCTGCAACTCGACGAAGCCGGCGCCGCGCGAATGCGGGAGCGACTGGAAAAGGCGACGTTTAAGGTGACGGCGCTCGACGACAAGCCGTACACCTCGAAGCCGTACGCGCCGTTTACGACGAGCACGCTGCAGCAAGAAGCTAACCGCAAGCTCGGCTTCACGGCCAAGCGCACGATGCAGGTCGCTCAGAGCCTGTATGAAAACGGCTACATCACTTACATGCGTACCGACTCGACGAACCTCGCCAACGTGGCGGTCGAGGCGGCTCGCGACTTGGTGCTCTCCGAATACGGCAAAGAATATCTGCCGGACGCACCGCGCGTGTACTCGACCAAGGTGAAGAACGCGCAGGAGGCGCACGAAGCCATCCGCCCGGCAGGCCACCCGTTTACGCTGCCGGCGACGCTTCGCGGCGAGTTGAACGACGAGCAGTACCGCCTTTATGAGATGATTTGGAAGCGGACGATCGCGAGCCAGATGGCCGACAGCACCGGCCGACGGATCACGATCACCGTCGAAGGAGATGGCGCGGTCTTCACCGTGAGCGGCAAGACCATCGACTTCGCCGGCTACTTGCGCGCCTACGTCGAAGGTTCCGATGATCCGGCCGCCGAGTTAGCCGATCGCGAAAAGGTACTGCCGAGCGTCGACGTCGGCGAGTTGCTCGACGTCAAAGAACTGTTGCCGAAGGTGCACCAAACGCAGCCGCCGGCCCGATTCAATGAAGCCACGCTGACGAAAAGCCTCGAAGAACTTGGTATCGGCCGCCCTAGCACGTACGCCTCGATCATCGAAACGATCTTGGCCCGCGACTATGTCTACAAGAAAGGCAACGCGCTGGTGCCGACTTGGACGGCGATGGCCGTCGCCAAGTTGCTCACGAGCCACCTGCCGACGCTCGTCGATTACGGTTTCACCGCGCAGATGGAGGAAGATCTCGACGCCGTCAGCCGCGGCGAGCGCGGGCAACTCGATTATCTTCGCGACTTCTATCACGGCGACGACAAGTCAGACGGCGACGCCGGCCTGAAGCAGAAGGTCACCGGCAAGGCCGACGAGATCGATGCCCGCGAGGCGTGCCGCACGCAACTCGGCACGCCCGAGGGAAGCGACCAGCCGATCTTCGTGCGCGTGGGGCGCTATGGGCCGTTCGTACAACAGGGAAGCGACGAAACGCCCAAACGGGCCAGCATTCCCGACACCATGGCCCCCGACGAACTCACGCTCGACACGGCCGTGGGGCTGTTGGCGCAAGCTTCCGTCGCGGAAGAGCCGCTCGGCTATTCGCCCGAGACAAGCCAGCCGGTGTATTTGAAGGTTGGCCGCTTCGGACCGTACGTACAACTTGGCGAGCCCGACGACGAAGACAAGAAAAACGCGTCGCTGCTCAAGGGGATGAAGCCGGAAGACATCACGCTCGAAGTGGCTCTTAAGCTTCTCTCATTGCCGCGGGTGCTTGGTGTGCGCGAGGCCGACGGCCAGAAGATCACGGTCTACAACGGCCGCTTCGGCCCCTATGTGAAGGCCGGCGACGACACGCGGAGCTTGCCTTCGACGATGTCGCCGCTGGAGATCACGCTTGAGCAAGCCCTCGAGTTGCTCGCTCAGCCAAAAGCCCAAAAACGCGGCTTCGGCGCGGTGCGCGAGCCGCTCAAGGTGCTCGGCGAATCGCCGGTGACCAAGCAGCCGGTCAAGCTCTTCGAAGGCCGTTACGGTCCCTACGTCACCGACGGCACGACGAACGCCTCGCTGCCGAAGGATACGACCGTGGAAGACGCCACGCTCGAAATGGCGCTGCCGCTGTTG
>JAEUIN010000077.1 GCA_016793115.1 Planctomycetaceae bacterium | reverse complement strand
CAGCGTTCCTTTGCGCGTGCAGATGAAAACGGTTTCTCGGCCGTCATTGTTTCGGTCCGGCTTCACGACGTAGACAAGTTGTCCGCCGGGCGACGCCTTCTCGAGCACGATTCGTAGAATGTCCCCCGCCGGACGCTTGGCTTCGTGGAGCGACATCGACTGGTTTTTCGTAATGCCGGCTTCGGCGAAATCTCGGTCGACCATCTCGATCGGCACTTCGATCTTGTCGCTAACGAGTTCTAAGATCTTGCGCAGGTCATTGCGATCGAATTCAAGAGTCATCGGCCTTTGAAGCGCCGCGCTCACCTTGTCGGCTCCCTCGCGTCGGTAGCCTGCAAACGGATTCGTTTCGTTGTCGCTCAAGAAAAGCAAATCGCCGGACGTCTGCTTGGCCGGCGCCAGTGCGAGCGAGAGCACGCCGAAGTCGTCGAAGAAGTCGCCCCCTTTGCCGAGGAAGTAAACGACGCCGACCATCCCTTCCATGTCGACCAAGACGTAGGGATAGACCTTTCCGTCCCGCGTAAGATAGCCGGTCTGGTAAACCTGAAACTCGACGAGATCCGCATGATAGTCCGCCGGAATTTTTTCGACCGCCTTCACATCCTCGACGAACTCCAACGGCCCGATCTCTTTGCCGCCGAGCCGCTTCGTGAGTTCCGGGTCGACTTCCCATCGACCGGGCAATTTCTTGACGATGTAATTGTCGGGCGACGGCAGCACTTTGATTTCGGCGTGTGCCGTTGCCGCGAAAAGAAGGGGAACGAGTGCGACTACGCAGGCCGTAATTTTCGTATTCATGATCAACCTCGGGCTTGATGAACTAGCTCTCATCGGGCGGAATCATCTGCGGATTCCATGCGACTTCCCACACGTGGCCGTCGGGGTCTTGGAAGTAGCCGGCGTAGCCGCCCCAGAACGTCGGGCCGGGGGGCTTGATCACGACGGCCCCGGCCGCCGCCGCTTGCTGAATCGCCGCATTCACCTCTTCACGCGAGGCGACGTTTTGTGCGAGGGTTAGCTCCGTCGCGCTGGGGCCGTCGAGCGGTAAACCGGCGTCTTGGGCTAAGCTCGCTCGCGGCCAGAGCGCGAGCTTGAGGCCGGCGTGCAGATCGAAAAACGCCACGGCGCCGTTCTCCAACTCTTCGCCGACGATCCCCTCCGTCGGCCAGCCCAGCCCATCGCGATAGAACGCCACGGCCCGCGGTAGGTCGTCAACGGCAAGCGTAATCAGGGTAATGCGGGGCTTCATGGAATTGCTATTCGAAGTTCGTCAGTCATCGAAGCCGTAAGCTTCGCGTTCGAACGGGTTCTCTAAATACGGGTCGCGGCCACGGCTCCAGAGATAGGCGGACGCCAGCAGATACGCCGGCAAAAACAGCGGCCCCCAGCGTTCGTACTGCCGCACATGCACATGCTCGTGGTCCCGGCTGTGATCCAGGCATTGTTGGTTGTTGCCCCAGATCACATGCCCGAGCGTCATCGCCGAGGCATGACCGATCCACGGCATCCAACCGCTGAGCAGCCGCGTGACCACGCCGCCGTGAATCTCGACGACGCCGCGCACCACGCGCACTTGGCCGCGCTGCGCGAGCACGATCGGCACGGGCAGGAGCCCGAGCAAGGTCGCCGGCGAGGCCCAGAGGTAAGCAAGCGGTTGATACCAACGCATGACGGTTAGTGTAGCGATTGGTCCGTCGCCGCGCCGACAACTTAATTCATCAAACGCTAAAGCCCAGGAACCTTGGGTCCCGGGGACACATCGCAAGTCGCTCAATTAGGATTGGCGTCGACTTGTCGGGCCCCAGGGACTGCTGTCCCTGGGCTTTAGACGTTTGTTTCGTTTACTTGCTCGCCACTTGCACCAGGTCCGCGGCCTCGACGGCCGGCGGCGTCCATTTGCCGCTCGTGATCGCGACGTCCGGGCCGTAAGCCCGCAGGTAGAGTGAGAACTCGCCCTGCGGAGCCGGCAACCAATTGGCTTCTTCGCCGGCTGAAGGAGCGGCGGCTTGGACGACGATGGTCAGCGAACCGTCGGCGTTGTATTGCAACTGCCGGCTCTTGGTGCCGAGCGAGTAGCGATTCAAGTTGTTCGGGTGGAAGCCATGAGCGTCGTTGTAGAGCGTGAGCGACCAGAAGCCCGAGGTCGGCGGCAGTTGCCCCTTGGCGAACGTGATGCGGTAGCTGCGGTTGCCGCTTAAGCGCAGGCCCGTCGAATCGAGATCTTGGTAGAAATACTTCGTTTCGTGGTTACGGTTGACGAACACGTTCGACTTTGCGACCGCGGTTCGCGTCAGGTAGTCGTCGCCGAAAGCCGCACCGTTGTTGACGGTCGTCCAGTTGGCGGGCAGCTTCGTGCCGAAGTTGCGGAACTGAAACAGCGGGTTGACGATTTCATTTTCCGTCTGCAGAGCCGCGCCGACGAGCAGCGTCTTTACGCGAGCATCCTTCTCGGCCTTGGCGAGCAACTCGCGAACTTGGCCGTAGAACGCTTCTTCGCCGGCTCGCGGCGGCACGCACTCGATCACCTTAGCGAGGTCTTCAAAAAACCGCTCCGGCACCACGCGTTTGGCCCGCTCTCCGGTCATGACGCTCGGCAGCCACTTCGACTTTAGCCAGTTGGTCGTGCGAGCGGCGCCTGTAAACTTGCTGAGCGGGTAAGCCATGATGCCGTTCAAGACCGTTTGCACGGCGGCCCGATCTTCGGCGGTGTCGTCTTGGAAGACGCGGGGAATGCAGTAGGCGGTCGGCGTCGGCGAGCGGAACACTCCGGCGATGCCCGAGGGTACGGCGCCGTTCCAAGTCGGGCCGACGACCAGGTAGCAGCCGGGCTTGGTTCCGTAGATCTTGCCGCAATCGGCGAAGCCGTCGGTGCGTTGATCGCCCAGTTGATAGAGCCAGAAGCGATCGCCGAAGTCGGGCACTTGCACGACGACCGGCTCCAGCGACAGATCGAACATGCCGAGGCCGTAGACCACGTCTTGGTTAGGGCAGGGGACCAGCGTCTGCTTCGGCGAGATGTAATCGGTGAGCATGCTCAGCTGATTGATTGGCGCGACCGGCATACCGCCGCTCTTGCCGGGAGCCGGCACTTTGCGAACGGCCTCGCGGCAGTTGTGCACGTAAACCATCGGCCAACCCCAGACGTACGCTTGCCGGGCGAGTGCCCGCAGTTGGTCGTCGGCAGAAAGTTGCGGAGCAAGCTTGGCCGGATCCGCGATCGTGATCGATTCATGAGCCGTGGTCGGCACGCGCGAGACGCGGGAATCGAAGATGATCGCAAAGAGGCAAGCGATCGCGAGCAGCAGGGTATGGCGGCGAGTCATGGCGGGAGTTCCGTAGGCGGGGGCTCGCGGGCTTGCGAGCATGAACTCCCCAGCGCGGAACTGCGTAGACTGTTACCCCGCAAAACGAGGCAGGGCGGCAAGAGACGCCTAAACGCCGAGAAAGAGCGGCGTTTTTTAAAGCGACGGCAATGCGTTACTTGCGTCTACTCTACT
>JAEUIN010000167.1 GCA_016793115.1 Planctomycetaceae bacterium | reverse complement strand
GCTTCCCGTCGCCACGATCACCTGCATGCCGTGGATTCTCTGGCTCTCGGCCGGCGGCATTGTCTACGGGGCCCTCGTCGCGCTGGCTCAGACCGACGTCAAACGGCTCATCGCCTATTCTTCGGTCAGCCACTTGGGCTATTGCATGCTTGGCCTGTTCGCCCTGAACCGCCTCGGCATGCAAGGGGGCGTGTTGCAAATGATCAACCACGGCATCAGCACCGGCGGCCTGTTCGCCACGTTCGGCATGATCTACGAGCGCTATCACACTCGCGAAATTCGCGATCTTGGCGGCCTCGCGCGGCGCATCCCGTTGTTGTCGCTGTTCATGCTGCTCTTCACGTTCTCCAGCATCGGGCTGCCGGGGATGAACGGCTTCGCCGGCGAGTTCATGATCCTGCTCGGCGCGTTCCAACGCGGCTACGCTCAGGCCCCCGCCTTCTACCAATGGCAATGGACGACGATCGCCGTCCTCGGCGTGTTCGGCGTCATCCTCGGCGCTTGGTACATGCTTTGGCTCTATCAACGCGTGTTCTTCGGCCCGCTCAAAGAACCGGCCGACCACGGAGCCCACGGTCACGACACGGTCGGGCACGAAGCCCATCATGCCGCCGATCATGGTCATGCGCACGGCCACGCCCACGACACGCATGCTCACCACGATGCTCACGGTCACGACGACCACGGGCACGGGCAAACGGCCCTGCCGCCGTCGTCGGTCCGCGACATGAACGCCCGCGAATTCTGGGCCTTGGCTCCGCTCGTGGTGCTCGTATTCTGGATCGGCATCAAGCCGCAAACCTTTCTGGCGCCGATGCAGGCCGACATCAACAATGTCTCCCGCGTCGTCGAAGCCGCCTACGCCTCGCACACTTGGCCGAGTTCTGAAACGCCCGTCGCCGCGGCAGCCGCCGCGCCGCCGACAAGCGTCGCAGGTCTCGCCGCGCAGCCTTCGGAGTGAGTTCGTGTCGACAGCAACGATCGCCGTTTTAACCCCTGAACTGATCATCGTCCTCACGGCGACGTTGATCTACGTCCTCGGCGCCTTCCTTCCTGGGAAAACGTTCTGGGGCGGCGTCGGTCTGCTCGGTATCGCAATCGCCGGCTTCGTGCTGGTCGGTCAGCGTGAAACGCTCGCCGCCGTCATCTCCTCCCGCCAAGCCGGACCGTTGGCCGTCGATGGACTCGGCCGAATGATCCGCGGCTTGGCTCTCCTGGTCGGCGCACTATTCGTACTTACGGCTTCGAAACCGCAAAACGAATCACTCGTGCCGGAGTACGTCGGCACGGTCTTGATGACGGTCGCCGGCTTGATGCTGGTCGGCGGCGCTCGCGAGTTGACGCTGCTTTTCCTCGGCCTGGAACTGATCTCCATTCCGACGTACGTCTTGCTGTTCCTCGGCCGTCGCGACGGCGCCAGCGCAGAATCGTCCGCCAAGTATTTCTTTCTCAGCATCCTTTCGTCGGCGATCACGCTGTACGGGTTCAGTTTCCTCTACGGCGTCGGCGGCTCGACGCGTCTCGACCAAATCGAGGCGGCGCTCGACACGGCCCGCGACGGCTTCGCCGGCGGTTCGCTCTACGCCCAACTCGCGCTCGTTCTGATCTTCGCCGGCCTTGGCTTTAAGATCGCCGCGGTGCCGTTTCATTTCTATGCGCCGGACGTCTACCAAGGAACGACGCATCCCAACGCCGGCCTGCTCGCCGTGCTTCCGAAAATTGCCGGCATCGCGGCTTTGGTGCGTATTGCCTCCATCGCCATGCCGGGTACCGAAGCCACGGGCATCCGTGTCGCAATGATCCTGGCGTTGATTACGATGACGCTCGGCAACGTCACGGCCCTCTGGCAGACGAACATCCGCCGGATGCTGGCCTATTCGTCGATCGCCCACGCCGGGTACATGCTCATCGGGCTTGCCGTCGCATATGGCGCTGACCTGGCGCCCGAAGGTCATGAAGTGAAGAACGTCGACGGCATCGGCGCCGCCATTCTCTATGTGATGGTCTATTCGCTGGCGACGGCCGGCACCTTTGCGGCTTTCGCCTTCTTGGGAAGTCGCGATAAGCAGGTCGATACGCTCGACGACATCTCAGGCGTCGCCAAGAAATTCCCGGCGACGGCCTTGGCGATTGCCGTCTTCATGTTCAGCCTCACCGGACTGCCGCCGCTTGCCGGCTTCTGGGGTAAGTTCGAGTTGTTCTCGGGCGCCGTCGAACTCGGCACCTCGACCGCGGTCCCGCTCGGCAACTGGTTTTTGGTCCTGGCGGTCGTCGGCGTGCTGAATGCCGCTGTTTCCGCCGCTTACTATCTTCGCATCATCGGCACGATGTACTTCGGCGATTCGACGAACACTGTCGCCGTCGGACAGGGCGGCAACGGCGCACGCCTCGCCGCTTTCGCTTCGGCGATTCTCGTCATCGCCGTCGGTTTGGCTCCCGGTCGCCTCGCGCAAAAGTCGCGCGATGCTGCCGCCTCGGCCCGTGCCACAACTGCCGTAAATCCGGCCGCAGCGACAACCCCTGCCGCCGCGGCCTCGACGAATCGCCTGACCGCCGCACGCTGACGTTGCAAGTCGCAAGGCAGGCCGCGCCGCATCTGGTTTTGCGATCGCCGCAGCGCGTACACTAGAGGCATGTCGCCGCGCCCACGCAACAATAACGATCTGGCCCGCTTCTTCAACGCCTCGGCGGATCCGTTTTACGTCGTTGACGACGACCGACGCGTCATCTACTTGAACGAAGCGTGCGCAAAGTGGCTCGGCTGCAAACCCGAAGATTTGTTGGGCCGCGAGTGCCGATACACGTCGATCGAAACCGACGATTACGTTCAGGCCTTCGTCAATTCTCTTTGCCCGCCGCCGCAAACGTTCGCGGGCGAAGCGGCCCGCGCGGAAATCATTCCGCCGCACTCAACCGAGGCCCAAAGTTCCGCTCGCGTCGCTTTGTTTCAACCCTGGAGCCTCGCATCGTCCGACGGTTTCGGAGTGTCCGCCTGGTTGCCGCCCCGTGACTTTCTCGAGCGCGATGTCGTTGCCGCGACTCGCGCCGTGGAGGAGTCGGCGCGTCTGCGAGCCCAAACGTTGCGCATTCGCCGCGAAGCCGCGCGCCGCTACTCGGTCGATCGTCTCATCGGCAGCGGCCCGAGCATGCAGCGAATTCGCGCTCAGATCGAAGTCGCCGGCGTGAGCAAGGCAAGGCTTTCGATCGTCGGTCCTGTCGGCAGCGGGCGTTCGCGCATCGCTCAAGCCGTGCACTACTTCCGCCCTCAAGGCGCGACGACAGGCTCGCAGTCGGCGGAATCGCTCGCACTCCCGCTGGTGCCGCTCGACGCCGCCGTGCTTAACGCCGAGCTTCTTCAAAGCACCATCCGCGGAATGGTCCGCGCCGCGAAATCCGCCGGTCAAGCGTCAGCCGGCACGTTGCTGCTCACCGACGCCGATCGATTGCCCGCCGACGCTCAAGGCGAACTGGCCGGATTTCTCAAACTGGTCGAATTGCCGCTGCGAATCATGACGACGACGACCGTGCCGCTGGAACGGCTCGCCGAAGCGGGCGCCTTTCGCGCCGATCTCGCCGCGTGGCTCTCCGTGCTTACCATCGAAGTGCCGCCGCTGGCCGCGCGCCCGGAAGACATTCCGCCGCTGGCCCAATGGTTCGTGGAAGAACTCAACGCCGCATCCCCGCGTCAACTCGCCGGCTTTACGCCGGAAGCTCTCGATCGTTTGGCGACCTACGCGTGGCCGGGCGACGTCGCCGAGTTGGCGGAGGTGGTGCGCACCGCCTACGTGCGAGCCGAAGGTCCGCGACTCACCATTGATTCTCTTCCCGCCCGCTTGGCGTATGCCGCCGATGCCCGCAGCCACGAACCTATCGCTCCGGAAACAATTGATCTCGATCAGTTCCTCGCGGAGATGGAACGAGAATTGATCCGTCGGGCCGTCGCCGCCGCGAAAGGCAACAAAACCTTGGCTGCCCGCTTGCTCGGTCTTTCGCGGCCGCGCCTCTATCGTCGCATGGTGCAGCTTGAACTTGAGGCGGCACCTGAAGAAGTCGTGTTTGAAGAAGCGGATTTATCCGGCGAAAAAGACGGCCGAGATGGTTGACCTCGGCTTGCCGGCCCTGTTCGCCGTCGAAGTCGTGCGCTAAAATAGCGATCCGCTGGTTGCGAAAGCGAGTCGACGATGGAATTCCCGCCGCTGCTGATCTGCGAACGGACCGGTACTTGGGCCGTTGCGCTAAAGCGGGTCGTCCGATCCACGGCCCAGCAGTCGACGCCGCGAATCATCGAGACCCGGTCGCTCGTCGAATGCCGTAAGGGATTCGAAGGGCCGTCGTCCGCCGATTTTGCCGTGGCGCCGCTGGTGGTCGAATCGACGACTGGTGACCTTGCGGATTTGCTCGACTTGCTGACGGTTCATGTCCGTCGCAGGCCGCGCGTGCCGCGATTCGTCGTGGGCCCGCTTCCCTCCGACGATTTTGAACTATTGCTCCGTGAAGCGGGAGCCGTCGATTGGATCGCGTCGCCGCGCGGCGTTGGCCGCATCGTGCAAACGCTGCGGCGTTACGACCCTCGCGGCGCCGCAATAACCGTCAGCTTGCTAGAACCGCCGATTTCATTGACAGACCGACTGCGGGCCTCGCTTCCTTGGCGGCCCGTCGAATAATTGCCGCCCCTAAAAAAACGAACGAGCCCCTCATGACCGCCGCCGACCTCCTTGCCGCACTGGCCGATTTCCAAGACCCTGAAACCGGCCGCAACGCCGTTCAACAGCAACAGATTCGCGACGTGGAAGTCGCCGGCAACGACGTTCGCCTGACGCTGGCGCTGACGAGCCATTCCGCGCCGCTCAAGAATGAAACGGCTCAAGAAGTTGAAAAGCAACTTCGCGCCAAGCTCCCGGGCATCGGCGCCGTCGAGGTTCGCCATGCCGAGCACGATCGGCCGCCGCTGCCGCTCGGCGAGATCGGGCTGATGGCGAAGTCGGTCATTGCCGTCGGCAGCGGCAAGGGAGGCGTCGGCAAGAGCACGATCGCCTCGGGGATCGCTTACGGCCTCCTTCGGGCCGGCTGTAAAGTCGGCTTGCTCGACGCCGATATCTACGGCCCTAGCATCCCGCACTTGCTTGGCCTGCGCGGTAAAGCGGAACTCACCGAACAGAAAAAAATCCAACCGCACGAACTTGAAGGCCTGAAGGTGATGTCGATCGGCTTCATGGTCGAACCCGACCAACCGGTCATTCTCCGCGGCCCGATGTTGCACGGCGCGATTCACCAAATGCTGCGCGATACGGCTTGGGGGCCGCTCGATTATCTGATCATCGACATGCCGCCCGGCACCGGCGACATCGCGCTGTCGCTTTCGCAGATCCTGCCGCTCACGGGGGCCGTGGTCGTTTGCACGCCGCAAGACGTGGCCTTGCTCGACGCGGTGAAGGCCGTCGCCATGTTCCGCCGCGTCAACATTCCGGTGCTCGGCATGGTCGAAAACATGAGTTACTTCCTCTGCCCCGACAACGGCAAACGGTACGACATCTTCGGCACCGGCGGCGCGAAGCGCA
>JAEUIN010000278.1 GCA_016793115.1 Planctomycetaceae bacterium | reverse complement strand
CGACTCGAGCGTCGGACTGCCGGGAGGCCAGGTGTTCGACCAGCTTGCTCCCATCTACCGCGCGCTCTTGAACGGACGCGGCGTGCCGCGCCGTTCGCGTCGAGACCGGACCCGCAGGTGACGCTCGGACGCGAGGGTCGGTTCGTCGTGGGAACACCTGCGCCGGCCCGTGTTGCAGGACCGCCAAGTACGCAGCCACGTCGCCGACTCGGCCCGGCCGAGACGCTACGAGGCGCACTATGCCAAAAACGCCGGCCCGATTTCTAGGCGAAACGAGGGAAAGTTTCGGTTTTTCGGTTCGAGTTTTGGGTGCGGAAAGGCGGGAAAGAACTTGATTTTGGCCGCGCGCTTTTCAGAGCTCGCGGCGTCCTTACCGCGTGGGCCTCGCTGCGCTCGACCCACCCTACTAGCGCCTGGCTACTAGTGTTCCGTCAGGCATGAATTGATGGGTGGCACTGGTGGCTTGTCCACCAGTGCAATATCGGGCAATGAGAACACTGGTGGGCAAGCCACCAGTGCCACCCTGTCATCAAATGAAGACTGACAAAGCACTAGCGCCCGGCGCCCGCCACTCGCACTTTCCTCAGCACCGGCTTCGAGCGGCCGTCGGCGTCGCGCGCGGTCGTCGCGTGTTCGATTGCGGCCAGCACGTGTTCGTAGCGCAGCCGATCGTCGCAGACCAGTTCCGCTTCCGGCTCCGGGGCCCCGGCGGCGCGGGCCGCATCGGCTCGGGCGAGCAGTTCGCCGCGGAGCAGGCCGAGCGAACCGCGGCCCCGGCCGGCCGGGCCTTCGTCGAGTCGCCACTCGGCCAGTTCGCCCCGCTCATCGGCCGCGAGGCGAATTTGAAAGCGTTCGCGCCCCTCGGTGAAGCCCGACTCGCGCATCTCGCGCGCGGGAAGCTTGAGCGCGAGGTCGCCTTCGACTGAAGCGAGCCGAAACGTGAGGAGGAAGAACGCCAAGAGTTGAAACACGACGTCGATCATCGGCGTCATTTGCGGGTCGACCTTGGCGGGAAGCGACGACGAACGCGACATGGCGAGCCTCGCGACGAAACGGAAATCGGCTTGCGGCGAGAGCCGTTCGCTCTTGCCGCAAGCCGATTCGTTGCGAGACGATTTTGTTATTCGCGCGGCTTAGGGGGCGGCTTCGGCCTTCGGGGCGAACTTCACTTTCTTCGCCAGCGGCTTGTAGTTGCCTTCGGCGTCGGTCGTCGCCGACACGGCTTCGATCGCCTTGATGACGTACTCGTAGCGGAGCGTGTCGTCGGCGTCGATCTGGATTTCCGGCTCTTCTTGGCCGGCCGCCTGCGCGGCGCTCACCTTCACGGTGACGAACTTTTGCAAATCGGAGAAGGTGCTCATGCCGGCTCGCTGCGGCGGGTTGTTGTCGATCTGCACGACGCCGAGCACGCCGTTGGGCAAGGCCCGCATCGCGACGTTGATCATTTCCGTCTGCGTATTGGCGGCGCCGGCGCTCCGTTCGCTCTTGGGAAGCTTCAAGTTGAAATCGCCTTCGACGGAGGCGACCTTGAACGTCATCAAGAAGAACGCTAACAGCTGGAAGACGACGTCGATCATCGGCGTCATGTTGATGTCGATCTTCTCGGGAGTCTTTACATCACGTCGCTGCGGCATGACTCATCACAATACGAATAGAGATGGCGAACCAAACTTCGGATAACGAGGCCGACGACATAATCGTCAATCTGAAATGGACGCGGCGCGAAACGCAAACTTTTCGAAGCCAAGTTCCTGACACATTTCCAGCATCTCGCGAACGAATTTAGAAGGCGTATCGCGGTCGGCTCGAATAATCACCGTCGCGTCTTTCGCCGCATCATCGTTTTTCTTCTCGCGCTTGAGAAAGTCGCGTTTGACGACCAGCCGCTTGCGGACCAAGGCCATCGGCTCAAAACCGTCGGCCGAATAAAGCACTTTCCCTTCCTTATCCATCTGCAGCACGACCGGGCTTTCCGGCGGAGTTTCCGGCGGAATCGCCAGTCGACTTGGAGGGAGCTTGATTTCCTTGTTGTTCTCGGCATCCGCGAAGTTGATCAAAATCATAAAGAAGGCGATCAACTGAAACGTCATGTCGATCATTGCCGTCATGTCTCCTTCGGCCGAGACGTCGACTCCGCTCTTGAGCTTAGGCATCGAACAGATTCCTCACGACGAGCGTCGCGCAGTTAAAACTTCGCAGCGATTGAATTCGCCCAACTAGATTCCCAACTCCGGCCGCCGAGCGACCCACTCCGATCGACCGACATCGGCGTCGATCGATCGGTCGCAGTTTCCCGGAAAGGAAACTACTTTTTCACCGTCTGGAAACGGCTCATCAGGCCTTCCGAAACCGCGCCGACATCGTATAGGAAGCGGGCCAGGCGATTCTTATAGATACCGAACATGGCGATGGCGGGAATCGCCAACCAAAGACCGACGATCGTCGTAATGAGAGCGGTGGAAATACCGCCGGCGAGTTCCGCCGGTTCCGGCGTGGTCCCGCTCTGTTCGATCTTGCGGAAGCTGTCGATCATACCGTCGACCGTGCCAAGCAACCCGACCATCGGAGCGAGAGAGCCGATCAAGGCGATATAGCTCAGGCGGTGTTCGAGCTTCATGGCTTCGTCCGAGCCGGCTTCGTTCATCTCTTCTTCGGCGGCATCGTAGCCCGATTGCAACTTCGACATGCCGGCGGCGAGGATGGCGCCCAAGAACGATTCATCGCTCTTCGCCATCTCATACGCCCCTTGATAATTCTTCTCGTTCAATGCCGCTTCAAAGTTCTGCACCAAAGCGTCCGGCATCAGAGCCTGTTTCCGCAGCGCCAGAGCGTTCAAGATGATGAACGCCACGAGCGTGAACGACAGGCCGAGAAAGATGACCGTGTACTTCAAACCGAGCGAACGGTAGTAGTAGGCCAAAACCGTTTCGTTTTTCAATTCCTCGATCTTCTTTTCCTTGTCGTTCTTGGCCTTCGCCGCACCGGCGTCGGCGGGAGCCGAAGCGCCCGCATCGGCCGGCGGGGCGGCTTCTTGGGCCACGGCGTGCGAGGCCGTCAGCGCACAAGCGGCGATCAGCACGACGGACAGCAGACGACGAACCGCACAAACGAACATAAAAACGGCCTCCACGGAAAACGCCAATGAGCGGGAACGGGTAAGCGGAAAGAGCGACGAACGGAGCACTCGATCGGGCATTCGCGCCCCTAAGCGACACGAACGCGGGCGGCGGAATTCAACAGTGTAATTCGCACCAAACGGACTGTAAACCAAGCAAGCAAGGCAATCTTGCGCGGCTGCGGCGTTCCGCCCGCCGTGCGTTAGGACCGTCTTAAACCGGACGCTTCTTGGTGATCCAAGGGCTGCCCGGGTACAACCGATTCAATCGATTCAAACACTCCTGGCCCCGCTCGTTCTTGCCGAGATCGTTCCACAAGTTCGAGAGGTTCCAGAGGGCTTCGGCGTGCGCATCCGGCACGCTCGCGTAGAGCACGTCGACGTGCAGAAACGCCAACAACGCGGCCTTCTTGCCGTCGGGCTTCGCGTTGTAGCAATTGCCCAGCGTCACGTAGGCCTTGGCCTGCAATTCCGACTCTTCGGGGTTCAAATTCGCGATCACGTTCCCTTCCAGTTCCTTGATCGCTTCATCGTACTGCTGGGTCGACGCCTGGCATTGCGTGCGGCCGAGCACGGCGGCGAATCGCTGGCTCTCGGCGGGCGTCCCCTTTTGCGTCATCGGGTTGAACGGCAGCTTGAGCACCGCTTCGAACGCGGCCTGCGCTTCCGGGAACTTCTGTTGCTGCATCAGCGCCTTGCCGCGGGCCACGCCGGCCCGCATCTTCAGGTCGTCGAACGGCGTGGCTTCGAGTTCGGAATAGTACTTGAGAGCGTCGTCGACCTTGTTGAGCCCGACGAGCAAGTCGCCCATCGTTTCCACGGCTTGGTAATAGTGGTAGCTGTCTTTGTTGTTGGTGACGAAGTTGAAGATCGCGGTGCCGGCTTCGTCGACGCGGCCGGAGCCCAACAACGCGAGCTTGGCTTGCGCCAAGGCGGCGTAGAACTCGTAGTCTTGCTTGACTTCCTTGCGGGTGACCGTGGTCGGGTTGATCTTCTTGAGCTGCGTGAGGGCGCTTTGGTAGCTCCCCGACTTCATCGCGCTGCGGACGAGATTCATTTCCGAAGGTTCCCCGTCGAACTGAATCGACTCGATCTCGTTGACCGGAACTTTCGTCGGCGTGCCTTGCGCGTCGACCATCACTTCCGTGGCGCCGACGCTCTTCACCGTGCCCGACACGCGCTGGTTGCCGACCTTACGAACGGCGTCGATCGCCGAAGCGTCGCCGACCAAACCGAGACACGCGACCAGAGCCGCGGCGGTGACCAAACTCTTCATCAACTCACTCCTGATAGGCAAACTTCGTTGGGCGTTTTAAGAAAATTCGCGGCGACCCAAGCGGCCGCCCGAGCGGTTACTGTCCGAGGGCCTTCTTGGCGTCGGCCACGAGCTTGTCGTACTTCGGCGTCCACGCACCGAGGTCGCCGACCAGGCTCTTCGTATTATCCACCGTGTAGGTCACGGAGTTGAGCAGCTTCGTCCGCTCGGCGGCGTCTTCGACCATCATCGCGTGCTGATAGTAGTTCAGCGCCGTGTTGTAGCGGCCGGTGTGGAACAATTCGACGAACGCGTTGTGCTCGGTCATTTCCTGCTGATACTTCGCGGCCGCGGCGGCGTCGTTGGCGTCGGCCGGCTTCACCGGCGGGGCGAACTGCGGCACGCGGCGCATCGTGTCGGCGATGCGCTTCCAACCCCAGATGATGTTGTCCCCTTTTTCATCGGGCTTGGCGCCGCCGATCGCGTAGTTGAACTGCGCGGGATCCTTCTTGGCGATCGCCCAATCGGCCAGCGCCTGGGCGGCATCCACCTGGGCTTCCATCAGATTGCGGCGGGCCGCGAGAATGCCGGCCATGCCGTTGACGGCTCCTTCGAAATCGCCCGCGCGACGCTTGGTGCGGGCGTTGCGCAGCTTGACGATGAGCTGCGCGTCGCTCCCTTCGGTCGTCATCGGGGCGAGTTGTTCGTCGACCTTCGACGACTCGGCAAGCAACTGCTCGGCCATCGTGCGATCTTCGGCCGTCGGCTGCGGTTGCTTCAGCAAGTCGTCGGCCAGCTTGAACATGTTTTCCGACGCCCAGTTGACGTTCTGGAAGTGCATGTCCTTCTTTTGCGGATCGAGCGCGGCGAACTCGGCCGAGGGGACCAAGTAGGCGTTGACGACCTGCGTGAGGAAGAACTGGAAACCCTTGGCCGCGGCCTTGATGCCGGCGGCGTTGTTGTTTTGCCGGTTCTGATCGACTTGCTTCTCCAAGCGGAGAGCTAGGTTCAGATAGGTTCCGGCGAGCTGCTCCTTGGTGTTGCCGCCGCTCTTGGCCATTAAGGCGTCGAGCTCGGGGATGAGCTTCTGCGCTTCGTCGACCTTGTTGTTCAAAATGTAGACCTGCAGCGCGAGCTTGTAGGTCTCGAGCGGCACCGGTTCGACCGTGGCGGCCGGGTTTTTCGCCGCGCCGCGAACGAGCGGCAGCAAGCCGATTTTCGGGTCTTCGATCAATTCGAGCGTCTTGTCGTTTTGGCCGAGGGCGACGCGCGTTTCGCAGAGGTAGCGAATCGCCTCGGCATGCTGCAACGTGAGCTGCTCGATGCCGGCGATCTTCGGACGATCGCGGGCGATCGCCGCTTCCAGCACTTTATTGGCGTCGACGGCGAGTTGCTGCATCTTGTCGGCGGGGAGCTTGCTGGGCGCGCCGTCGTCGAGCGTGAGCTGCTCGTTGTAGAGCATCCAAAGGGTGCTGCCGGCCCGCATCTCGGCGTCGCTGCGCGTGGCCGAGGTTTCCTGAATCTTGCCGAGCGTATTGAGGATTTCAGGCACGTTGCGCTCGTTGATGGCGATCGCCAGGAGAATGTTCCAGGCGTCGTCGGCGTCTTGCTCGCCGGCCCAGCGCTTAGTGATTTCCGAGGCGATGGCGTACATCTTGTTGCGGTCATACTCCGGATTCACCGGGGCTCTCACTCCGCTTCCCCGCGGCGCTACACTGCCTGCGGATGAACCTTCTCCAACGTCAACGGCAGGACCTAGCAGTGCTGCCTGATTGTTTTGATACTCAGTCACATAGCAGGCCAAGGCGATCTTGGCCGCGGAGCGAGCGCCGCCGCTGTTGGGATAAAACTTCAACAGAAACTCGCCGATCACCGCAGCTTCGTAAGTCTTTTGCTGCGTGAACATCAGGTAGCAGATGTAGTAGCGGACGATGTTCTTGTCTTCGAGGCTCGTGTCTTCATTGACCAGCTTCAAGGCCTTGCCGAACATGTCGAGCGCGGCCGCGCGATGTTCGTCGGCTTCCTTCAGCTTGGCTTGGGCTTGGTCGCCCCCCTTTTGCGCTTCGGCCAACGCCGCGGAGAACTTGCTCATCTCGTCGGTCCCGCGGTTCTGCGCTTCAAGGAACGTGCGCGGCTCGCGGGTCTTGTCGACGTTTTGACCCATCCGTTGCAGCAGCACGCGGGCCAAGTCTTGATATTCGTTCGCGGTGCTCGCCACGACTTCGGCGTATTCCGCCGCCTTATCGAGGGCATTCTGCTTCTTGTTGGCCTCCTGCCCCTTGGCGTCGGCCGGGAGGGTCGCGGCGTAGAGTTCGTTAGCGAGCGCGCCGTAGTAACGCACGGCGAGCCATTCGGGGCGAATGAGTTCGTCGTTGCTCGAGGCGCGAATGAACTCGTCGGCCTGAATCGAGGCGAGCTCGTAGAGCTTCTCGGATTCGGCCGTCCAGCATTGCAGCGAGAGGTACATCGCGCTGGCCTTGTAGGGGCGCAGCGTCTTAAGCTCGTCGGGCTGGCCGAGCAAGTCGTTGTAGAGGCCGAGGGCGCGTTTGACGTCGCCGAGTTCTTGGTAGCACTGCCCTTCCTGCAGCCGCGCGGCGAGGCCGGCGATAAGCGTGCGATAGTCCTTGTAGATCGCGCCGTATTTCTCGGCGGCCGTCTTCAAGGCTTGCGTCCACTCGGGCGACTTCGCCGCGAACGTGCGCGACTTTTCGTACAAGCCCTTGGCGTGGAACATATGGGCCTGGATCAAATCTCCCTTGGCCCGCTCGCGGAGCGCGACGCGCTCGTCGTTCGGGGCCATGAATTTGGGAAACGTGCCCAACAACGCGGCGAACTTTTCTTCGGCCGCCTTGAACACGGATTCCGATTCCGTGAAGAACTTGCGAGCTTCGTCCATGAGCTTCGCTTTGTCTTTCTCGAATTCCGGCCGCAGCGCCTGCTCGACTTTGGCCCGCCCGCGTTCGACGAGCACCGCGCCGAGTTGCGTTTCCGCGCCGGGAGCCTGCGGGTGTTGCGAGTTCTTCGCGACGAATTCCTTGAACTTATCGCGGGCGCCGTCGAGCATCTTGTCGCGTTCGACCGGGTCGCGCTCCGAGCGAGAGGCGTCGAGGAACGTGCGGGCTTCTTCAAACGTGATCATCTGCCGCTGTTCTTCGGAGAGCAGCGGGCTATTGCGCATCGAGTTCAGATAGTCGATCGCGACGTCGTAGAGACTGCGTTCGCGGAGGCCGTTGAGGAACCGTTCGTATTCTTCGGCGGCCCGGGCCGGAGCCGTGCCGAGCGGGGCGCTCAGTGCGGCGGCCGAGGCCGCGGCGATCGCAATTCGTCGAGCGAACAGACTAACTCGCTTCATCCGTGTCGTCCTTCAACTGATATGGAGACGCCGAGCGCCCCGCCCCGTTTCCGGCTTGCCGAGTCGAACCCGGCCGAAACGGTGCGCAAATCACTCAACGGCGTAAAACCTGGGGGCGGACAAGAAAGGAACTACGTGCGGGAGAACGGAACTTTCGGAAGTGCGCCGGGGAGCGACGGGCGAACGCCGTCAAACGAACCCGGCCGTGTGTCTCAGCTTATAACCACGATTTTTGCATATCAAGCAGCGGCGGAAAAACGTCGTCGAATCCGGGACTCACTAGGTCTGCGGCACGGCCATGCGACCGCTCGCACACCGGCGAGATTTCACGACCGCAAGGTTTATTGTTGCCGCAGTTGCTCGACCGCCGCCGCCAATTCGCCGGCCGCGGCCTGATACGGTCCGGCCTCCTCGGCCAATTCGGCCGCGTGCGAGCCGGCCGCTTCGAGCCAACTGCGGCGATCGGCCTCGCGCTGCGCGGCCGGCTTCGACTCCGGCTGAGCGTCGGCCGCCAACCGGTAGCCGAGCGCCGTGTAGTAACGCACGGCCTGCCACTCCGGCCACGACTTCTCTTCGGGGCGAAGCCCGCTCAAATATTCCTCACCCTGCGAAAAAGCCAACTCGTAGAGCTTCTCCTGTTCAGTCGTCCAGCATTCTAGCGAGAGATACATCGCCGAAACCCGTAAACGATGCAGTACCGGCAGATCGTCCGGTTGCGTCAGCAAGTCGTTGTATAACCCCAATGCGCGGCGGGTATCGCCAAGTTGCTTGTAGCATTGTCCCTGTTTGAGCCGGGCCGTGAGCCCGGCCAAGAACGTTCGATAGTCTTTGTAGATCTGGTCGTAACGATCGGCCGCCACCTGAAAACTGTCGCGGGCCTCGGCGGAGTCGACCGGGTATGTGAGGGCCAATTCTTCGCGAGCCCCGGCGTAGTACATCAACGATTGCATCAAATACCCGCGGGCGGCATTGCGCCGCTTCATGGCCGTCGAATTCGGATCGCCGTGACCTTGCGAGCCCGGCTTCGCGGCGCTGCGGAATTGATCGATCGCGACGGCGAGGCGCGTTTCGGCAGCGACGAGCATACGGCGCGCCTCGGACAACAACTCCTCCCGGGGGGCGGGTTCCGCGGCCGTCGCCGCATCGCCGGCCAGCCCACGACCGGCGGCGACTAGGACCGCGCCAAGTTGCATCTCGACCTGCGGCGCATCGGGGTGCGTCGGCGTCTCTTCCAGAAACGTTTCAAGCAGCGTTTGGGCTTTGGCGAGCAATCGCTTTCGCGTCGCGGCGTCGGGCGCCGTGAGCGACGATTGCGCTAATTCGGCCGCTTGGCCGACAACCGACGGCGGCGCGAGCGGCACTTGGGCCTCGGCCGAAGGAGCGTCGTCGGCCGCACCGAGCGGCGCGACGGAGTAAGCGGTCAGGGCGATGATGGCCGCCGATCGCGCGAGACGTGGCACGAGTTTCATTTCGCGACCGGTTGATGGAGGCGGTGGGCGGCTTAGCGACGCCGCGGGGGCGGCAATTTGCGCGCTTGGTCGACCAGCTTGATCCACGGCTCCACGCCGCGCACCGTGCCGAGCCCTTGCAAGCGCCGCGCCCATTGTAGCACCACCTCGGGTGCGACGTTATCGCCCCACGGCGATTGCCTCAGATGCGCCGCCGCCGACGCCGCCACCACGGCCAATTGCAACTGCGGCGAGGCTTTCGCAAATTCGGTCGCCAGCGTCGAGCGGGTGATTTTCTGCACGGCTTCCCGCGGCGCCCCGTCGCTCGGATCGCGCCAGCGGAGCGTGGCCGTGGCCACGTCTTGTACTTTGCCGCCGGTGAGTTGCACCTCGTAGAGCATCGTCGCCGCCTGTCCGGCATGCAGATCGACTTCGACACGGCGCGGCAAAAGCCCGGCGAGCGCCGTCGGCTCGTGGCCGATCAACCGATACGAGGCGACCGACTGCGGATTGAACTCGATCGTCAACACGGCCTCCGACGCGACGACCTGTCCGCGACCGGTGAGCGCTTCCATCAGCGCCGAGCGGATTCGCTCGGTCGTGTCGCCGCGAAACATCCGGCCGTCGCGACGCCGAACCATTTCGCTCCAGGCCGATTCTTCGTTCTCGCGGCTGACGTCGATCAGGTCCAACTTCAAGCCGCGAGCCGCCGACGTTTGCAGGAAGCGTTCGACGGTGCGCACGCCCTTCGGATCGAACTCGCTGAACGCATCGCTCACGATCACGACACGTCGCTCGACGGAGCGAGGTAGTTCGCGCCGCGCCGCCGCGGCGCATGCCGTGAGCGTGCCCGACGACAAACTTCCCGCTCCTCCGGCGGCAAGCCAATCGATCGCCGCCAAGAGTTGTTCGAGTTCGGCTCGGCCGGCTTCTTCGACGACGACGGGGTTCGCGCCGCCCAGAGCGACGAGCGTGATCCGGTCGCCGCCCCCCAAGCGATTCGCTAAGGCGACCAGCGCACTCTTCACCATCGCCAAACGTCCGCCGGCTCGCATGCTCGTCGTGAGATCGACCGCGACGGTGAGATACGTCGCCGGCCGCTTCGCAGCGGGCAGCTCGCGCGCTTGCACCGACACTTGCAACAGCCGCGCAATCTGCTCCGGCGGCGCAGCCGGACGTCCAGGCAAGGGCGGCGCCATGACCGACGGCGGATTCCAAGGCGCCAGAGCTCCGGCCGCGATTACGCGGGCGGCGGCATCGGTCGGGCGACCGTAGCCGAACTCGACCGCGGCCAAAAACTCCTCGGCCCGCATCTGTGCAGCGTCCGGCCATTGGCCGGCGGCCAGCGAGGCGCGGGCCTCTTCATAACCGGTCGTATCGTTCACCAACGGCACGACCGAAGTCGGAAACTCGCGCGGTGTTACCCGCGGAAACACACCGTAATCAAGGAGGAATTTGCGATCGTCGGCCCCAAGCGGCACATCGACGCCGCGGGCCGCGCGCAAGGCCGGCCGCACGACGTCGGGCAGGTCGTCGCGCGGCGGCGCACCGAGTATGCCGCTCACTCCGGCCGTCGGGCGCCCCATGGCCCACGCGGTTTGGTGAAACACGTCGGGCCCGCGACGCTGCGACGCCAGCATGTTGAAAACGCTTCGCTCCAACCGCGCTTGCTCGGAGGCGAGCGCAACGTCGACGGTGTTGATTACGGCCGGTTGCGGCACGATCGGCTCGGATGGCGGCGCGAATCGCAGGTCGCCCGCCGCCGCCAGACGCTCACGCAAGCTCAACACAGGCGAGTCGTCGACGGCCGGTTGGACGGCGAGCGGATTCTGCGTCGACGGGGCGCGCAGTTGTGGCAACCACTGCCAAGCCGCGACGAGCGCAAACAGCGCCGCCGCCGCGAAGCTGCCGACGAAACGCGCGCGCCGCGCGGGAATCCGCCGCAAGCCGGGCTTGAGGCCGCGCGGGACTGCGACGTCGCGCAAAACGACGTCGAGCGCGGCATCATCGGCAGCAACGGCTTCCGAGGCGAGCGCACAAAGACGCTCGTCCAAGCCGGCCGGAACGACGACGTCGGCCAAGCTCCGATCGAGAATCGCGTCGCCCGCCGCATCGGGGTCGGCGATCGCCGCCAAGCGCGCGAGGAACTCGCGCGGCGTCGTCACGGCCTTCAGCCGGCGATCGAGTTCGGCGTCGAGTTCGGTGTCGTCGAAGTTCATTCGTCAGTTCTTCACGCGCCTCACACCGCGTGCTTCTTCTCCGCCTGCAAGCGCTCGCGCAACTGCCGCCGCGCGCGACTCACGCGCGAGAGCACCGTGCCGATCGGAATGTCCAGCAGATCGGCCGTCTCCTGGTGGGTCAGTTCGCCGACCACGACTAAAAGCAAAGTTTCCCGCAAATCGACATGCAATCCGTCGAGCGCATGCTGCACTTCGTCGGTGTATTGGTTTTCAAGCGGGTCGGCTCCGCGCACGGCGAGCCGGTCCAATTCGTCGCCGCCGGTGCGTTCGGTCGAATCGCGCTTCCGCCAACGATCGACGGCTCGTCGCCGTAAGATCGACAGCAGCCAAGCTCGATCGCCTCGCTCCGATTCGTAACGATCTCGACTCTTCCACACCGAACGAAACGCCTCTTGCACGATGTCTTCGGCATCGTGCGCGTTTCCCATCAATCGATAAGCCGTGCGATACAGAGCATCGCCGTGCTCACCGATCAATCGATTGAAGTCCGCTTGTGTTAAAGCCAAAGGGAGATCCCTTCGTTTTTGGAGCCGCCTTGCCCTCCGCAGCGTGGTTCGGCGAGCGACGCCGCGATTATTCCCGAAGCTCGGCGTGGAATCACGTAAACTGTTGGGAATAAATGAATTGAGGAGGCCCGAATGAACGTCGGTCGGCGGCCCTATACAATAGATTAGTCGTTCCGCCGGACGCCGCCATCGCCGCCGCAGCGGAATCGCACTCCCCAGTCGCCACCTCTCGCGAGTTTTTCGTGCTTAAATTCCGCACCGCCGAAGGGCGCGCCGCCGGCCGGCCGCCGAATTACCTCGGTCACAAGTTTCAGCGGCCGTTCTGGATTGTGCTGCTCATCTTCGCCGCCGGACTCTGGCTGGCCCGCGGCGGCAATCCGGAAAAGTGGGCGCAACTGTTCGGCATCGGCAAGACGACGACGACGGCGACCGACCACGACGCCGTCGGCCCGGCCGACAACGCCGTGGCGCAGGTCGAGAAACCGGCCGACGAGCCGGGCGTCGTCCAAGCGCGCGGCGACACCAAGGCCGTTGACGACAAAAACACGCTCTTCGGCGGTCTGAGCCCCGACCTGTTCGCCAAACTCGAAGACGACGCCGTCTATCGCGCCGCCGAGGAAGAAAGTCTGTATCGCGCGCTGCGAGCCCTCGACGAAGCGGATGAGCGCGACGTTCGCCTGGCCTCGCTCGGTCCGGTCACGTTTCGCCAACTCTCCGAGCAGTCGAATCGCTATCGCGGTGAGATCGTCACGCTCTCGGGCGAAGCGGTGCGCATCGTGCCGCAGAAGGCGAACGTTAATCCGCACGGCATCGAGAAGTATTACGAAGTGTGGCTCAAGCCGGCCGGCGGGCGCGTGCCGCTGGTGTTTCTCTGCCTCGACATGCCGCCCGATTATCCGCTGGGCCAAGGCCCGCAGCAGGTCGAAGCGTCGGGCTATTTCTACAAGCGGCTCGGCTATCCAAGCGAAGAGCGCGACGCCGAAGGGCGGAACGTGTTTCGCAGCTCGCCGCTCGTGCTCGCCAAGACGCTCCACTGGACGCCGGCCGCCGGCCCGCAGCAAATGGCAGAAGACGCGGCGGCGCAGGTTCCCGGGTTGCCGCCGGGCCTGCCTGCCAAGTGGGTATTGCCGCTCTTAGGAATCGGCATCGCGTTGATGATTTTCCTCTCCGTTTACGCCTACCGGCTGACGAAAACCTCGGTACTCGATCGCGGACCCATCGTGGGTCGTGCTCGTCGTGCGGCCGAAGCAGCCGAAAAACCGCAAAACCTCAACGAGTTGAAGATCGAACCATGATTCGCCGCCACCCCCCGCTCGCTCTGTGCGTCGTCCTGTGTTCGTTCGTCGTCGGCGTCGGCTTGTTTACCGCGGCCCCGCAAAAAGCGAACGCTCAAGATAAAGCGCCCGCCGATGCGAAACCGGCGGCCGACGCCCCGCCGCCGGCCATCCAATTGAATCTCCCTACGGCTCGCCCGACGGCGACCGCCGCTCCGCTCGACTTGCCGGTGCCGACCGATGAGTTCGGCCAGTTGCTGTTTGCGGCCGGTATTCGTTCCGACACGCTCGCGAAGTTCAAAGACAACTTGCCGCTGAGCGACGCCGAATTGAAATCCCTCGTCGGCCTGTTCGCTTCAGTGCGACAGTTTAAGCCCGACGATTGGGACAAGTATTCCCAACCGCTTAAGAAATCGACTCCGGCGACCGACCTGCGCGGCAAGTTTTGGAACGTGCGCGGTACCCTCAAGGCAATCGCGCCGCTGGAGTTCGGCGACGCCGATCTCGAAATTGTCTACGCGGACGCCGTGTTTCATTCAGCCGACGCCGAGCCCGGCCTCAAGAAAGACGATCCGCGGCGCCGCTACTATCGCTGCGAACTCGCTCCCGACGACGGTTCTTCGCCGCTCACCGTGTATTCGCTTACGGTTCCCGCACCGCTCCGCCAGGAAACCAAGCTCAATGAGCGGAGCGGCGTCGAAGGGTTGGCGCTGAAGACGATCGCCGGCTTGCCCGTGCTCGTCGCCGAGCGGCTGGAGTGGTACAAGCGCACGCCGCTGGGCGACGCCGGCATGGATTACGCCCTCTACGACGAGGTGCGCGACACATCGAGCGATCTCGCGCAGGAACGCGAATGCTTGTTCCACCTCTTGGCGACGATGAAAAAGTTCGACTTCGCGCAGTTGCTGGAACTCACCAAGAATCCGCCGTCGCTGGTGCCGCTGTTCAACGATCCGAAGATCATGTTGGGCGAGTTAACGACCGTCGACGGGCAGGCCCGCCGCTGCGTGCGGATCGTGCCCGACGATGAATTCCATCGCCGCTTCGGCATCGCGTCGTATTATCAGATCTATCTTTTCACGGCGCTCTCGCAAGACAATCCGCTGGTGTTCGACGTGCTCGAACTGCCGCACGGTTTCCCGGAAGGGGAAGACATCCGCGAAGAGGTGCGCATTCCGGGCACCTTGCTGACGGGCTTCGTTTACGATCGGCCGCAGACCGAAGACGAAAAGCGATTGCAAGCACCGAAGGTGATGCAAAAGGCGCCGCTTTTGGTGGGCAAGACGCTGGAATGGACCCCGGCCGTGCCGCCGCACGAGGAAATGAATTGGTGGACGATCGGGTTGCTCGTGGTCGTAATCGGGGCGATTTTGATCGTCGGCGGGCGCAGCCTGCGCAGCGATCGCACGACGCGCACGCTGATGGAGCGGGTAAACGCTCCGCAAACGTCGCTCAACGAGTTGAAAGGGGACATCCGAAACGGACCCGACTTCAGCAAGCTGGATCAGTAATTGAGGCGGCGGGCCATCGCCCCCGGCGATTCGCCGGGGGGCTGACGTCGTGCGACGCCGACTCGCGACGCGTTCACTTCTTCTCCGCCGGCAACTTCGGATCGCGGGCGTCGTAGAACGAGACGTTCGCCCCCATTTCCGGTTTGAGATACACGCCCTCTTCTTCGCTCGGCACGCGAACTTTCACCCGCACCGGGATCGCTCCCTTGGCCCGATCGGCGATCGGCATCAGCCGGGCCACGTAGCCTTCGTAGATCCGCTTGGGAAACGCTTCGCTGCGCACGCGGCACATCTGGCCGATGAAGATGTTCGACACGTCGCGCTCTTGAATCGCCAGGTCGACTTCCAAGTCGGATAGGTCGGCCATCTCGCAGAGACTGAAGTTGCCCTGCAAGGCCATCGAGTTGACGAGGTTACCCTCCTCGGCGTTCTTCTTGAGGATCGTGCCGGAGATCGGCGCGCGAATCGTGCAGTTGCCCAGCCGCCACTCGGCTTTACGGACGTCGGCCTCATATTGTTTCACCTCGGCCCGAGCCGCGATGATTCGCTCTTCGCGCGGGCCTTTCCGCAGCAACTGCAACGCGAAGTTGAGCGCGTCGATACGTCGGCGGGCGGCGAGATAGATCGCCTCCGATTTCTGCAACTCCTGCTCCGTCACCGAACGCGACTTCCACAACTCCTGATTGCGCTTCCAGGTCCGCTCGAAGTCGACGATCTCCTCTTGTGCCTGCCCCAACTCCGCCTCGGCCTGCGCAATCTCCTCCGGCCGGCTGCCGTTTTCCATTTCGAGCAAGCGGGCCTTCGAGAGTTCATACAGCGCGACGGCGCGTTCGAGATCACGTTCGTATTCGATGCTCTCGATCTGCGCAAGCAAGGCCCCCTTCTCGACTCGGCGGCCTTCTTCGATGTCGAGCTTCACGACCATCCCTTGCACCTTGGGGCTGACCAAGATTTGATGCGCCGGTACGAGATAACCGCGCGACTCCAACACGATCTTGGCTTGTGTCGGATCGGCGGCGGTCGTCGGCCCGGGCCGTGCGTCGGGTAGATTCGCCGCCGGCACGGCGGTCGTCGGGCGATTCTCGCCGAGCGAAGTGGAAGCCGAGGGGCTCGCCGAATCGGACGTCGGCGAACTCTGCGGGCGAGCGGCCGCCGTCGGCGCGCCCGACTTCTCGGAAGCGCCCTTGAACCACGCGATGCCCTTCTGGACGGTGAGTGCGACGAGCGCCAGCAAGATGATCCCGGCCGCGACGCGACGCCAGAGGTCGCCGCGAGCCCCTTGCTTGGCCGTCGCCGGCAATTGCAAGGAGCGTACGCGCTCGCGCAAGGCAAAAGAATCTTTTCCGGACGCCGGCGGCGCGTCGGGAGAAGACGTCGATGAAGTAGGACTGATCATCCGGAGAGGTCGCGAGGAGGCGGAATGTGAGACCGAAGCACGGCGTCGGCCGCAGTGAGCTTTCCCATTGTAGTCGGTCGCCGGCAACGCGTCGCACTGGACAATCCGCGAGATCGTTCTGATACAGGTCGGAACGGCACCAAAGCCGGGAC
Source organism: Planctomycetaceae bacterium (assembly GCA_016793115.1). GTDB lineage: Bacteria > Planctomycetota > Planctomycetia > Pirellulales > PNKZ01 > PNKZ01. The sequence continues at coordinate 22,487 of JAEUIN010000278.1, read as the reverse complement.
GCGAAAACTATCCCAAATGCGGCAGTTTCGAGCTTTGACAAAACCTTGACGCACGTCGGCCTTCACTCCGACGGAGCGTCACGAATAATCGACCTGAGGGCCGACAAATCACGGCGACCTTGGCTTCGGCCAGGCTCGCCTTTCGCGAACCAACGACACCTTCGCCATGTACGAATTCTCTCGGCCCGACGCCTCGCTCGCGAGTTTCTTGCGAGCCATGGGCGAACATCTCTCGCGCAACCGCGGCGCCTTGCCGCGTCGATTGCTCTGATCGGCAACGTCGGCTTCGACTTGCTGCGCGCCGCCTTAATTCTTTGCACGGGCCGAGCGCGACCAAACGGCTTCGGCAACCGTCGACCGCCGCCTGTCGGTGGCCGACCGACGTGCAACCGCCGGATTGCCGCAAATTTGCCGGGAAACACGCGCCGCGGCTTTGAGAAAGCCGCGGCTCTCCTTACCGTATTTCTATCGAGCCCCAAAACGGCACGCGCCGACCCTTACGCTATGAATCTACCTGAATCCGGTGGTTGGAAACCGAAGCCGACGACGCCGCGGCGAATACTCGTCGTGGACGATAATCGCGGCGCCGCCCAGGTGCTTTCCGTGTTGCTGCAGAAGTTCTGGGGCCACACGGTTGAAACGGCTTACGACGGTAAGACCGCCTTGGAGACGGCGGCGCGAATGCGTCCGGAAATTATCTTGCTCGATATCGGCCTGCCGGGACTCGACGGCTTCGAAGTCGCCGCCGCGCTCCGCGCTGCGCCGGCGACGCGCGGCGCTTTGATCGCCGCGCTGACCGGCTACTCACGCGAGCAAGACCGGCGGCGCTGTGGGGAGGTAGGAATCGACCTGCACCTCGTAAAGCCGGCGGCGGCCGCGACGCTGGAACAGCTTTTTGCGCACCCGCGATTGACCGGCGATTCTCCGCGAGAATGACCGCCGGCGGAGCCGGCATCGGGCTCCAGGCCGAGCGAGCGACCTTGTCGGCTGCGGCGTGAGACTTTAACGTCTCGCCGTTCCCATCTTGAGGCCTCGCGCTCGCGCCGCCGCATGCTGTTTCATTCGCTCACGTTTGCGCTGTTCTTCGCGCCGGTGTTCGCGCTTTATTGCGCGCTCGATCAGCGGCGGCAGAACGCGCTGCTGCTCGCGGCGAGCCTCTATTTCTACGGCGCGTGGGACGTCCGCTTTCTCGGACTGCTCATCGCCTCGGCGTCGATCGACTATATCGCCGCGCTGCGCATGGCTGCGACGTGCGACATGCGGCTTCGCCGCCGCTGGCTGCGGCTCAGTCTCGCCGGCAACTTCGGCATTCTCGGCTTCTTCAAATACTGCAACTTCTTCGTGGGGAGTTTTCAGGAGCTGCTCGGCTCCGTCGGCTTCGCGACGAACTCTTGGGCGCCGTCGATCGTGCTTCCCGTTGGGATCAGCTTCTACACGTTCCAAGCGGTGAGCTACGCAGTCGACGTCTATCGCGGTGAGTTGCAGCCGATTCGTCGCTACGGCGACTACTTGCTGTTCGTCACTTTCTTTCCCCAGCTCGTGGCCGGTCCCATCGAGCGCGCCGGCCGGTTGATTCCACAGATCCTCGGTCCGCGGCGCATGACCTGGGACGGTTGGTGCTCCGGCTCGCTGCTGCTCTTAATCGGGCTATTTAAGAAGATGGCCGTCGCCGACATGGTCGCTCCCTACGCCGATCGGATCTTTGAAAGCCACCGCAGTTTGAGCGCCGCGACGCTCTGGTTCGGCCTGTATTGCTTCGCCTTGCAGATCTACGCCGACTTCTCCGGCTACAGCGACATGGCCCGCGGTCTGGCCCGCATCTTGGGCTTTGAGCTGGTCGAAAACTTCCGACAGCCCTATTTCGCCGCGAACATCACCGACTTCTGGCGGCGCTGGCATGTGAGCCTCTCGGAGTGGCTGCGCGATTACGTTTACATCCCCCTCGGCGGCAACCGCGGCGGCAAGATTGCAACCTATCGCAACCTGCTGGCGACGATGCTGCTCGGGGGGTTCTGGCACGGTGCGTCGTGGAACTTCGTGGCCTGGGGCGGATTCCACGGACTGATGCTCGCCCTGCATAAGCTCTGGACGTCGCGCGGCGCTCCGGCGAGCGCACAGACATGGATTCCTAGACCGAAATACCTCTCGCACGGCCGCGCCGCGGCGGAGGCGGCGACTTGAGCGAAGTTCCACCCTCGACGCAAGCGGTCGATTGGAAGCGCCGCGCGGCGACATTCGCCGGCGTCGTCGTCACGTTTCATCTCGTCGCCCTGGCGTGGATATTGTTCCGAGCGCCGAATCTGCCCGCTGCGTTCCGTTATCTGCGCGGATTGTTTCTCGGACCTGATCGTGCGCCGCCGACCGGCCCGTTGCAGATCGTGTTCCTGCGCGATCTCGTCGTCGTCGGCGCGGCCGCGTTGGCGCTTTTGCTTTTGATCGACTTGCCGCAGTACGCAACGCGGGACGCGACGACGCTCTTGAAGCGTCATGTCGTAATCAGAGCGCTCGTGGTCGGGCTGCTGCTCACTTGGATCTTCGCCGTGCAAGGAGAGCCGGGCGGTGCGTTTATTTACTTCCAGTTTTAAGTCCGGGCTCAGGTTCGAGTCGCTCCGCACGGTGCAGCCGCGCTTCCCGCTGACCGCAACGCTCGCGCTCGGCGTGATGCTCGCGCTCGAAGCGCTCGTCGCGGCGCTCCCGGCCTCATGGCAACGCGACGAATCCGGCGCCGTCGCGCGGATGGCGACCGTCGAACGCATGATCTTGGCGAAGTACGATCGGCCGCAAGTCGTCGTGCTCGGCAGCTCGCGGGCCGTGTTCGGGGTCGCTCCCCGCGTGCTCGACGAATCGCTCAAATTGCCGCCGCTCTCGTGCGTCAACGCGAGCATCATCGGCGGCGGCCCTGAGCTGATGCAACTTTTCTACGAGCGGAACCGCGAACAATTTCGCGGCGCGAAGCTCGTCGTGGTCAATGTCGACGAGTGGCACTTCAACGACCACACGGGCGGCGCGAACTCGACGTCGACGAGCGCTACGACGCCGCCGGACGCACCGCTCGCCGCCGCAACGTCCGCGCGGAGCCTGCGCGAGGCGGTGCGTGGGCGGTGCCTGCGGTTGCGCTCGGCGCTTGCGCTCCTGCGCTACACGGCGCTCGAAGAGCTCGGCCTCAACGACAAGCCGGCGTTCGACGTGTTCGTCGACCACAACAATCAGATGTGGTTCACCGACGGCACGCCGCCGCACGATCGACGCGAGCAGTTTCAAGCCGTGGTCCGCGACTACTATCGCGGCTTCCACATCGCTCCACGACTAGTTGATCCGTTGAGAAAACTCGCGGCGATGGTGCGCGAAGACGGCGCACGACTTGTGTTGATGCAGATGCCGAATCGGCCCAAGCATCAGGCCGAGGTTTCAGCGCTCGCCGGAGCCGAATACCAGGCCCAAGTGCGACATCTCGAACTACTAGCCGACGAATTGAGCGCGCCGTTCTACAACTTTGACAATCCCGCCGAATGCGGCCTCGCCGACGGCGACTGGGCCGACGGCGTCCATCTCACACCGGCCGGCGCGCCGAAGTTCACCGAGTTTCTCGCCCGCGTGATCGAGCGCGACAAACTGCTCTAAAACTTGCGATACTCGCTCGTGAGCAACTTATTCGCCGCGGCGACGTTCGTCACTTTGAGCTGCCCGGCGTCCCATTCGAGCTGTTCGTCGGGGAACCGGTTCGCGACTACGCCGAGCAGCAATGCTTCGGTGAGCGGGCCCGCGTAGGCGAATCCGGCGCTCGTTTTCCCTTCGCCGCGACAGGCGTCGACCCATTCATGGTAATGATTGCGCGGCTCAAGCCTCGGGCGCACATAGTCGCGGAACTTCACTTCCGGAAACAGCACCGCCTCGGCAACGTGCGGCAACAACATCGCTCCTCCTTCGCCGATGAAGAGCGAACCCTGTCCCGGCAGTTCAAAGTCGGGCGGCAGCTTGAGACTCGCGGGAAGATCGAGATCGGCGATCTTCGGCGGGGCGAAGCCGCCGTCGTACCACTTCCAGGAAAGCGTCGACGTCGTGTGCTTCGTGCCGGGGAATTCGTACTCGACGACGTTTTGCTCCGGGTGCCCGAGCCCGGTCGGCGTGCGGCATGTGGTGCGAGCCCACTTCGGCGCGGTGAGTTCGAGCGCGGCGTACGGCGTGTCGAAGATATGCACGCCCATGTCGCCGAGCGTACCGGTGCCGAAGTCGATCAGCTTGCGCCATTGGCCGGGGTGGTAAACGCCGGGCACATACTTGCGGTCCGCGGCCGTGCCGAGCCAGAGATTCCAATCGAGCGTCTGCGGCGCTTCCGCCGCGGCCGGAAGCGCCGCGCCGTCGAAGCCCCAATTCTTGCTCGACCAAGCATGGACGCGGCTCACCTTGCCGATCACCCCGGCCTGAATCATTTGCACCGCGCGGCGATAGATTTCCGATGAGTGGACTTGAATGCCCATTTGCGTCACGAGCCCGCGCTCGTCGGCGACTTGTCGCAGCTTGCGGGCCTCGGCGACTTCGTGCGTGAGAGGCTTCTGACAATAGACCGGCTTGCCGGCCGTGAGCGCCGCCAGCGCCGCAGGCGCGTGCGTGTGGTCGGGCGTCGACACGGCGACGGCGTCGATCTTATCGCCTAAAGCGGCGAGCAATTCGCGATAGTCGCGGTAAGTCTTCGCTTTTGGATGCAGCTCCAGCGCTTTGGCGAGCCGCTCGGAATCGACGTCGCACAGCGCGAACACCTCAACCTGCGGGTGCGACGAAATTGATTTCAAGTCGGCGCCGCCCATGCCGCCGACGCCGATATGCGCGGTTCGCAGCTTACCATTGGGCGAAGCGGCGCGAGCCGACGAAGCGAGCCAAGGCGCGGCCGCTGCGGCCGAGGCGACAACGGCGGAGGAACGGAGAAACGCGCGACGATTCAATTGGGAAGTCATGGCAGGCTCATAAGCGGGGTGGGGTGCGAAGGGCGCCAAGGCCCGGGACGTCGTCCGGCATCATACTGGGACCTGTGCGGCGATACCACAGGTCGAGTGCCCGGCCTACTTCCGCACGCGTCGGCTAACGAAGAGATCGTCGGCGCCGATGCCGGCCGCCGAGTAAATGAGTTCGCAGCCGTCGAAGCGCAGCGTTCCTAAGACGTAGCTTGCTCCTTGATTGATCGACGCAGGCAGCGGCTGCGGAGTCGACCAAGGCTCGGTCTTGTTCTTGCGCACGGCGAGCCAGAGATTGAAGGAGTTCTGCGGACGTCCCCCCAGCGGCCGATTCGACGTTAGCAACAACACTCGTTCGTCGTCGAGCAGCGACAAAGCGTTTTCGTCGAACGGCGAATTTACCTCCGGCTCAACTGCGACGAATTCCCAAGGCGCGTCCGACGACTTACGAACGTAGCGCATGATTTCCTGGCCGACCGCAGATCCCGCAAAAGCGCGCGCCAAGAGCATCGTCGTCTCGTCAGCCGAGATCACGAAACGACCGTAGCGCTCGCCCGGCGCATTGAACAGCGCTTGCTCTTCTCCCCACGGTTCGGTCATCGCACTGCGACGCAGGAGCCAAATGGAACCGACGCTCGGCGGATCGCCGCGCAGCTTCATGAGAGTAAGGCCGTCCCGGAAGATGTACGCGTAGATGTCGTCCACACGCGACGACGCATGCGGCCCCATGTTGACCGGCGACGACCACGGCTCGCTCAAGTTCGCCCGTCGCGCGATGTGCAGGTCGCGGCCGCCGAAACCGGCGACGCGCGCGGAGCCGAAGATCATCGTCAGCCCATCGGCCGAGAGTGACGGACCCATGTCGGGAATCGAAAAGTTCACCACCGGACCGAGATTCTCCGGGGTCGACCAAGTCCACTCGTCCGACGTCAGCACGTCGTAGGCCGTCCAGCCTACAGGCAATTCGACGATCGGGTTCAACGGCCGTTTCCGGTACGCCGCATCGACGCCGGGTACCCACATGCTCGAAACGATCTGACCGTGGTGCCCGCGACCGGACGAGTCGGTCAGACGATCTCCCGTCCCGTCGTCGAAATGATAAAGGGCGATCGTTTGCGGGTCGGACTCATAACGGGCCGGCGGCGTAAAGTCGGCATCGTAGCGCACGGTTTGCGAAATGCGAAACTCATCGACGACGCCGCGGAAGTATTCGCTGAACGTGTCGCCGTCACCTGGGTTCGCACCGATCGTAAACGGCACGGCCGAGGGTCGGTACTCGTTGGGGATCGCCGCGCGACCGCGCAGCTTGCCGTCGATGTAAAAGCGGATCTCGTTTTTTCCGTCGAACACGGCGGCCACATGAACCGGCACTCCGCGCGGCGGCGGAACTTCCAGGCGAATGTTGTGATATTGCCCGTCGTTGACGGCGAAATTCCAAACGTTGTCGGGCAGTTCCGCTTTCCCCGTCGAATTCTCCGAGATGCCGAAGCCGGCCCCTTGGGCGTCGCCGCAGAGAAAGCCGAGCGGCGAGCCGTGCTCCGAGCGCTTCCAGACAATCCAGCATTCAACGGTAAGCGGATGCTCGCCGCGATACTTCCAACCGGGCACGGTGACTCGCGATTGCAAACCGTCAAAGGCCAGGGCGTAGTCGCCGGGAGCCACGGCGGGCGAAACCGACGAAGCCGGATTGCCGAAGTCGATCGATGCGAGTGCTGTTCCGCCACCGGCGGCCAGGCGTTCCGCCTCAGCTTTCGATACACGGCGCGTCATCCACACGTCGCTGCCGCCGCGCCCGCCCGGTTGGCTCGACGTGAAGTACCAGCGTCGCCCATCTCGCGAGAGCCACGCTTCTTTCGGTGGAGCGCCGTCGAGTGGAATCGCGCCCCGCACTCCCGACTCGGCCGTATACGACATCCAATGCGCGTCCCCGCGCGCGAACACGATCTCGTCTCCGTCCGTCAAAAACAACGGATTGGATTCCCAGGCCGAGGTGTTGAGCCGCGGATCGTAAAACGCCGCCGAACCGAACGGGGCATCGACCGATTTTCGCCGCACGACATACAAGTCGAGGCCGCCGTGGCCGCGCGGGCGATCCGAAGCGAAGATCAGCGACAAGCCGTCGGGAGAAAACTGGGGGTAGCGTTCGTCGTCGCCGCCGTTTACTTGGCTTCCGAGGTTTTCCGGAGCGCTCCAAGGCATTGTGCGCGAGGGACGTCGCCGCAGCCAAATGTCGTTCTTGCCCAGCGAGCCGCTCGACGCCACGTAGGCGAGTTGGAGTCCGTCGGGGCTGAGTGCCGGCTCACGTTCACCGACGGCTCCCGTCAACCGCACCGGCCCTTCCCAGGGCGAGTCGATCGTCGCGCGGCGAAACTCCACCAATTCGCTCGCCGGCCCGCCGGCCGGCTGGCTCATGCAGATCAGGCTAAGCTCGTCGGCCGTGAGAGTCGGAAGTTGTTGGGAGCGATTGTCGTTGACGGGCGCACCGAGATTCTCCGCGCGCGACCATACATAGTTACGCGACTCGAGCAACTCGGCCGGACTGGGAACCGTTACGTGAGGTGATGAAACCGTTTCGGCGGCGACACTCGGCGTTGAGCTTGCCGTCGCGTTCGACGATGCCGAATCCGGGCCGCCGCCGGACGGCGAATTCACGAACCCGACGTAGGCGGCGACGCAGACGATCGCCGCGGCGACGGCCGCACCAAGCAGCCACGGCAAGCGCCGTTTGCTTCGCGTCGCTACGAGCGCAGAATCTCCGGGCTGCGGACTCGCCGCAGCCGCTGCGCCCGTCGACGTCGCTCCTTTCGCCGTCGCGCCGCTGAGACCGGAAGTCTTCGATGCCGAGCCGCCGGAGCCGAAGCCCTTTAAAAACGCCGCCAACTCCGGGGCCTGTGCCGATCTACGAGCCCCGCTCGCCGCAGCGGCGGACGTCTTTCCTTCCGCGAACGGTTCGAGCGCCGCGACGACGTCGTCCATCGAATCGAAGCGATCCTCCGGTCGTTTGGCGATCATCCGATGCAAAACTTGCTCAAGAGCCCAAGGCGCGTCGTCGCGCTCCTTCACCAGCGAAGGCAACGGCGCCTCGCGATGCGCCATCAGGCGGGCGATCATCGTGTCGGCTTCATACAACTTTTTTCCGGTCAACAGAAACCAGAACGTACAGCCGAGCGAGTAAACGTCCGCCCGCGCGTCGACACCTTTCGTGTTGGCCGCTTGCTCGGGACTCATGTAGTCGACCGTTCCCATCACTTGTTCCGTCGCGGTGAGACCGTCGTCGCTCTGCTCGATGCGGGCCAAGCCCATGTCGAGGATTTTCACGACGCATTTGGGATCGAGCAGCAAGTTCGCGGGCTTGATGTCGCGATGCACGACACCCTCGGCGTGCGCAAATCCTAGGCCGCGAGCCGCTTGCACGACGTAGTCGACGGCCTGCGCAATCGGGAGCGGACCAGACTGCTTGATGAGCGCCGACAGATCGCCGCCGTCGACGAATTGCATGACGAGATATTTGACGTTGCCGGCTTCCCCGGAATCGTAGGCGGTGACGATGTTCGGGTGATCGAGGCGTGCGGCGGCCCGCACTTCGCGCTGGAAGCGTTTCACGGCCGCTTCATCTTTCATCGCGGCCGGCGACATCACTTTAAGGGCGACGACGCGGTTCATTCGGCGGTGCTGGGCCTTGTAGACTTGGCCCATACCGCCCGCGCCGATTTCGGCGAGCACGACGTAGTCGCCGAGCACGAGCGTATGCCCTCGATTGGCGAGCAATTGTTTCGCCTGGAAATCGGTGAGTTCGCCTCGTTCGACGAGCCGGCGCGCGAAGGCCTCGCCGTCGGCCGGCTTGCCGGTTTGCGCGATTTCGGCCCAGGCCGCTTTGAGCACTTCGGCGCTCAGCAAGCCGGCTCCGACCACGGCCCGCCCGAATTGTTCGGCGGTCATTGCCAAAGCTATTTTCCCTGCTCGCTCGGCAAATTCTCGACGGCCAATCCCGGAATCCATTCCCCGCCTTGAAGCGCCGCATGCCGGCCGGCCGACGACGAATCGCGCACCGTGAGGCCCACGCCGTCGTCGAAATGATAGAGAGCCCAGGTCTCGGCGTCGGGCTCGAAGCGACGGGCGGGCGTGAAATCGGCGTCGTAACGCGCGGTCGTCGAAATGCGTACTTCGTCGATCGCTCCAGGAAAGGGCAAACTGAAATTGCCCTTGTCGTCGGGATCCGCACCGATCAAGAACTTGCCGCGCGATTTGGCGAAGGCGTCTTGAAACGGGGCTCGGCCCTGCAACTTGCCGTCGACGTAAAGTCGCAAGCCGGCGCCGTCGAATACGCCTGCTAAGTGCGTCACGCGGCCTACTTCGAGCCGCGTCGTCGATTTGGCCGCCGTACCGCCGCCGGGGCGCAACATTCGGAATCCCAATTCATTGCGAATGCAGCCGAGAGTCACGCCGCCGTCTTGCGGATCGCCGGCGACGACGAAGCTGAGCGATTCGGAATCTTGATCAAGGCGCACCCAAGCTTCGATGGTCAACGACGATTTGCCGTCGTAGTCCCAGTTGGGAACGCGCAGCCCGCTCCAACGCGTCGCAAACGTGAGTGCTCGATCGGCCTCCGGCGGGATCGCGAGAGAGTCCCACTCGACGACATATCCGGCACAGCGGTTGAATCCTCGATAGCTCCCGCTGATGCCGAACGGCATCTTATCGCGCGAATAATCGACCCACGCGATCAGTCCGTTGTCGCCATGAATAAAAGCGGCCGCCTGTTCGTGCTCCAAGAGACCTTCGCTTGGCGACCAGTTCCGATACGTTGACGGGGAACCGTCGATCCACTCCCACTCCGCACCGATACTTCGTCGCATAAGCCCGATCCAAATCAGCATTCCCTGCGGGAGCTTTTCAATGTAGGTCTTCTTGAACCAAACATCTTCGGCGACGTCGTCAATCACGGCGAGATGTCCTCCCTCACGCGCCGCGGCGGCGGCCGCCTCGTCCCAAGTAAAAGTTCCTTGCATGAACCGATACCGGTGGTCGCCGCGCGTTTGCGCATCGAGCGGCAGACCCGAGCCGTCGTTCGGTTTGCGCACCGTAGCGAACAGATCTTCCTCGCCCGCGCCCGGACGACGCGAGCGGAACATCAGAATCGTTCCCCCGGCGGCGAATTGCGGATTGTTCTCGTCGACCGAACCGGTGACGGGCCAAGGGAGCATTTCCGGCGCGGTCCACTCGGAGTCGACGTTCGGGCGCGTCGACATGTAGAGCTTCCAGCCGCGTGCAGCGGCGGGACGACTCGATGCGAAGATGAGTACTCGGCCGTCGGCCGACACCGTGGGATGTTCCTCGTCAAAGGTCGAATTGACCATCGGCCCGAACGACGTCACCTCGCTAAACGAATCGGTTGTCGACTTGCGGCGACTCATGTAGAGATCGCGATGCCCCAGCGAGCCCGGCCGGTTCGAGTGAAAATAGAGCGTCAGACCGTCCGGAGAGAGCTCGCACCCGCCTTCGCGATCGGGCGTGTTGATCGGCTCAGGCAACGGGACCGGATCCGACCAGGGAGACGACGTCGAGGCCCGCGTCGCGACAAAGATGTCGGTTGGGCCGTTAAAGGCGCCGCGAGAAAAGTAGAGCGACAAGCCGTCGGCCGACAATTCCGGGTGTTCTTCCAATTCAGTCGTGTTGATGCGATCACCGACCGGCGCCGCATCGGGCCACGGCGACGTCGGCGAAACGCGCGTCGAAGACCAGAGGTCGAGATCGTAGTTGCCGGCGGCGCGGTTCGAGGCCAGCAACATAGTCAGACCGTCGGCGGTGAGAAACGGCGTGTGCTCGCGGGTCGGACTATTGATCGACGGTCCCAAATTGACCGGCGCGCTCCAGCAGAATCGATCGCTCGTTAGGAGTTCATACGGAGTGATCTGCGGCGGCGCCGGAGCGGCATTTTGCGGGCGAACGCTTGCCGTCGTCGCGGAGGGCGAGGCGGCGAGTTCCGCCGCATCGTCGTTCTTACCCGCGGTGAGCGCCAGCGCCGCGGCGACGAGAACGACGCCCAGACCGACGCCGACGAAGAGTTTCGTGTTGCCGCGCGCCTTGGTCTTGCCGGCCGGCAGCTTCGGCAACGACGGCGAACTTTTGCCCGCGACCGACGGCCCGGCCGACGGTGCGACGCGCGAATCCGTATCGACTTCGGCGCGATGAAACGTCACGGTGGCGCCGATCTCGGTCGACGTCGCCGGCTTCGTGACGGAAGCCGAACTACGTCCCGGAGCCGTGTCGAGAGTGCGAAGAAACGAGGCCATTTCGGCATTGGGAGCGAATGACTTGCTCCCGTCGCGAACGCCGGCTTTCAACGTAGCGGGAGCGAACGGCCGCAGCGCCGCGATCACGTCCGTCATCGTCTGGAGCCGATCGCTCGGTCGCTTGGCGATCATCTTGTGCAGCGCTTGCTCGAGCGGCCAACTCGCGTCGTCGCGCGTCTTGACCAACGAGGGCAAGGGATCGTTGCGATGTTGCATGAGCCGCGAGATCATCGTGGCTCCGTCGTAGAGTTTACGCGCAGTGAGCAAATACCAGAGCGTGCAGCCCAGCGAGTAAATATCGCTCCGCGCATCGGCGTCCTTCGTGTGCGACGCCTGCTCGGGGCTCATGTAGTCGACGGTGCCCATGACCTGCTCGGTCGCCGTCAGTCCATCGCCGCCGTCGTCGAGACGAGCCAGCCCCATATCAAGGATCTTGACGACCCCTTTCGAGTTGACGAGCAAATTGGCCGGCTTGATATCGCGATGGACGATCCCTTCGGAGTGAGCGTAGGCCAAGCCTTGCGCGGCCTGAATGACGTAATTGACGGCCGTTTCGATCGGCAGCGGGCCGTCGCGTTTGACGATTGTGGCGAGATCGCAGCCGTCGACGAATTGCATGACGAGGAAGTGCGTCTCGCCCGCTTGTCCGGCGTCGTACGCGGCGACGATGTTCTCGTGCGTGAGGCGAGCCGCGGCCTCGACTTCGCGCTGGAAACGCTTCACATTGCCGGGGTCGCGCATCGCCGCCTGCGACATGACCTTGAGAGCGACGATCCGCTCCATCCGCCGATGCATGGCCTTAAAGACTTGGCCCATGCCTCCTTCGCCGATGGCCGAGAGCAAGGTGTATTCGCCGAGCACGAGTCGACGCCCGCGCCCCGCGAGCAACTCTTCGGCTTGAAACGGCGTCAGCTTCCCCTGTGCGACGAGTCGCTCGGAGAATTTTCCGGCCTCGGCGGTGCGCTCGGCGGCATCAAGGCTCGACCAAAGCGCTTTTACGTCGTCGGCCGTAAACAGCCCCGACGCCACCAGCGCTTTTCCGAATTGTTCGGCGGAGACGGCCACGATGAATCCCCCTCGCAAGAAGGATCCATCATAGTCGCGCGAAGCGGCACGTAGCTACATAAAAAATGAGCGACACAAGTGAAAACGACCTTGGTGTCTTAGATCTCGCTCGTGAGCCGGTGGCCGCTTACACGCCGGCGAGCTGGGGCACTTCCACCATGCCGACTTCCACGCAGATCGGTCCGAGTTCGGATTCGAACGGAATTACGATCGGCGACGTTTCCGAAGGAAAGCTAATCGAATGATTCTTGCCGCAGATCACCGTCGGCAGGCCGATGCTGAAGCGATACTCCTCCAGCTTCGTCTTCGCGGCCCCGGCGATCATATTCGTCAGTTCGCCGACGGCGTCCATCACATCGGCATCGAGCTCTTTCGGTTCGGTGCCGAGCATGATTCCTGCGGCTTGAATGGCCGTCGAGCGACCGATGCTGACGACGACCATGCCGGTGCACTGCCCCCCCATGCCGCTCAAGCCGATCAACCCGCTGACTTCGTGAGTCGGCACGTAGCCGCTTTTCAACACGACCGAACCGCGCGTGAGCTTGGTGCCCAGCATCGTGTCGAAGACGTCTTGCGTGGCGGTCAGGAACGGGTTGATGAATTCGACGCGCATCGGGGGAGCCTCGAGTAATGAATGCCGATCGAGCGGCTTGTATGTCGGCAAGGATGAGAGCGAACGTCGGCGACGGTTCGCCGACGCTCTTATGGCAGCTTATGTCACGACGTCGTTAGGCGACGGCGACGAATTTGTCGAGCTTCTCGCGGAGCACGTCGGCCGAGAACGGCTTGACCAAGTAATCCGTAACGCCCGCCTTGATGGCGTCGAGAATGCGATTCTTCTCGCCTTCGGTCGTCACCATGAAGATCGGTACTTCCGAGCCGGTCGCGCGGATGTCGCGAATGAGCTCGAGGCCCGATTTATTCGGCATGTTCCAATCGGTCATGACGAGCGTGAACGAGTCTTTCTCAAAGGCGGCTAAACCTTCCACGCCGTCGCCGGCTTCGACGACGTCCGTGAACCCGACGGCGTTGAGCGCTCGCGTGATGATCTTCCGCATCGTGCCCGAATCGTCGACGACCAAGACTTTGTTGCTCATGAGTATTCCGCTCCAAAAAACTTGCTGTGGCGCGCGATCGCCGGCCTGTCGCCGTGTCGTTCGTTGGAGAAATCTAGGTCGCCCTGCGAGCAAGGCGAGCTTTTTTTGCGCAGTTGTGTAGGTCGCCGACCTGCGGGTTTCCACGAACTTGGCCGGTCGTAACGATTCTAGGGCCGGCCGAATAGAGGCTGGGCACAGCGAGCGACGACCGTATCACCGGCCGCCGGCTTTATGCCGCGTCGGAAGAACCGATGACCGCTAAAAAACGCCGAGTATTCGCAGCGCCGCGGTCGCCGCGAACGCCAACAGTAAACTGTCGAACAGCCTTTGGTTCACTTGTTTCACCAGCTTGCGTCCGACGAGCAATCCCACGACCACGGCCGGGGCCAATACGGCGTTCAGCGCGAGCGTATGAGGATGCACCAGCCCGAGGCTGGTGCTAAACGGCATTTTCAAGACGTTGACGATCAAAAAGAACCATGCCGCCGTACCGACGAACTCGTACTTCGGCAGCCCCACTGCCAAGAGATAGAGCGCCACGATCGGTCCCGCGCCGTTGGCCAACATGGTCGTGAACCCGGCCAAGAGTCCCAGCGACACGGCGAACCACCGGGCGTGCGGCATATCGGCGATGAGGTCCGGCCGCCACATGCGCACGAATTGGAGAACCGCCAACCCAAGCACGATCGCGCCGATCGCCGGCTTGAGCGAAGCGTCGTCGAGTCGAAACATCAGCAGCCACCCGACGACGATGCCGGCCACGGCGGGCGGGAGAATCAGCCGTACGTAATCCCATCGCGCGTGCTGACGAAAAGCGAGCACCGCGCTCACGTCTCCCACGATTAAAAGCGGCAACAAGATCCCGGTCGACGTTCGCGCGCCGAACAGCCCGGCGAAGATCAGAATGTGGAACAGCCCGACGCCGGCGAAGCCGCTCTTGGAGAAACCAATGCCCGCAGCCGCGACCGCCGCCCAGCACCACTGGTCCGCGCTCAACTCCGGCATCGAAGTCGTCGCTGAGAGTTCATCGTCGTCATGCGCGAATTTACTTGCCGGCCGGCGAATCGCGGACGCGGACATTGCGTTCCGCTTGCTCCCACGCCCTGCCCGTCGGGAGCATGACGGCTCGCTATTGTAGTCTGCCGTCTTCCGCGGAGCGACAGATCGGCGGCCGGCAGTAAAAAACTAAACTCCGTACTCCGGCAAGAACACGCGCATGCGCCGCCACATACACCGCCTCCTCTTGCCGCAGTTCGAGAACCGGCTTCCCGTGTCCGGCAGCGTGTCGCACCGGACCCGCGTAGTACGCTTGTCGTCGTGCGCGGGGCGCGGCATTCGCTCTTCTTAGAGTCGCGCGAGACGCTTCGTGCCGGAGGACGTTTGACCGATGGGGGATTTCCGCCGATATTCAGGCCCGCTACTTCGTCTTGTTATCGGGTTCCTGCCTGTATGCCAGTTTCTGCGAGTCAGCCGATGTCGACGTCTCCCTGCGCCCGCCGATCCACGATCTGCAACCTATTCCGCCGCACCTGCCGCGCAACGACGCTGCTGGCCGTCGTCACGACCGGCTTGTCGCTCTCGACTTCCGTGGTTCGCTCCGCAACTTCGGCGGAGAACCCGCCGCGGCCGAATATCGTCTTCATCCTCGCCGACGACTTGGGGTGGGGGGAGTTAGGCAGTTACGGTCAGGAGAAGATTCCCACGCCGAATCTCGATCGCTTGGCCGCCGACGGGATGCGGTTCACTCAGCACTACAGCGGCGCGCCGGTCTGCGCCCCTTCGCGCTGCGTGCTCATGACCGGTAAGCATCTGGGTAACGCCGAGGTTCGCAGCAACTTCAGCATCTACAAGAAGTTTCCGGAGAAATACGACGAGGGCCAATGGCCGTTGAGCGAAGCGGCTCGCACGTGGCCGCAAGTGTTTCAGGAAGCCGGCTACGCTACGGCCGCGATGGGCAAATGGGGGCTCGGCCCAGTCGGCAGCACGGGCGATCCGAATAAGAAAGGGATTGGATTATTCTTCGGCTACAACTGCCAAGGCGTGGCCCATAGCTTCTATCCGCCGCATCTCTGGCGCAACGCCGAGAAGATTACGATCAACAAAAGGCCGATACCCGGCTCGGCCAAGCAGCCGACCGGCGAAGTGAAGATGGAAGACTGGATCGGCGAAACCTACGCGCCCGACCTCTTGGTGGCCGAAGCAGAAGAATTTATCGGCGATCATGCCGAGAAACCGTTCCTGCTCTATCTGCCGTTTATCGAGCCGCACGTTTCGATGCACCCGCCGATCGAGCGCGTCGAAAAGTTTCCTAAGGAATGGGATTCCGAAGTTTACCGCGGCGAAAACGGCTATCTGCCTCATCCCCGTCCGCGAGCTGCATACGCGGCGATGATCAATGAGCTCGACGCGTACGTCGGCCGCATCCTCGCCGCGGTCGACAAGATCGGCGCGACGGACCGCACGCTTGTCGTCTTCACGAGCGACAACGGCGCGACCCACGACGGCCGTGCGAACCCGAAGTTCCACGTCGGCGGCGCCGATATGAAGTTCTTCAACAGCACTCGCGACCTGCGCGGCTACAAAGGGAGCGTCTACGAAGGCGGCTTGCGTGTGCCGATGATCGCCAAGCTTCCCGGCCGCATTCCCGCCGGCGCAGTGAACGACACGCCCGGTTATTTCGCCGATTGGTTCCCGACGCTCTGCGACGCCGCAGGCCTAGCTAGCCCCGAGCAACTCGACGGCGATAGCCTCTGGCCGGTGCTCACGGGCCGCACGCCGGCGCTCGCCGAGCGTAAGCCGCTCGTGTGGGTCTTCCCCGAATACGGCGGACAAGTCGCGGTGCGAATGGGCCAATACAAAGTCGTGCGCCAAGGCCTCAAGACGAAGAAGCCGGGGCCATGGGAAGTTTACGACCTTGCGGCCGATCGGAGCGAAGCGCACGACTTGGCCGCGAGCCGCGCCGATCTCATCGCCGAAGCCAAAGCGATTCTGAAGCGCGAGACGCGCGACAACGAAATGTTTCCCGTCGAAATCCCGGGCGTCAATGCGCCCGGCGAATAGTTGCTCGCAATGACCGCCTGTAGGGAACGCCCTCCGCGGCGTTCCGCGCCCAGACCAACGAGATTTCATCCACATGATCCGTCGCATCCTACTCGCCTGCATGGCGACTGTTGCCGCTTACTTCACGTCCGCACCACGCGTCGAAGCCGCGGCAAAACCGAACATCATCTTCGTCATGGCCGACGATATGGGTTGGGGTGAGACCGGTTATCGCGGGCACCCGGTGCTCAAGACGCCGAATCTCGACGCCATGGCCGCGGCCGGGCTCCGCTTCGAGCGATTCTACGCCGGTTGTCCCGTCTGTTCACCGACCCGCGCGAGCGTCTTGACCGGCCGCGCGAACGATCGGACGGGCGTCCTGAGCCACGGCTACGCATTGCGTCTGCAAGAGAAGACGATCGCCCAGGCTTTGCGGGCGGCAGGCTACGCGACCGGGCACTTCGGCAAATGGCACCTCGACGGATTCAAAGGTCCCGGCGCGCCGATTTTGGCCGACGATCCACGCAGCCCCGGCGCGTTCGGCTTTGACGAGTGGATCTCGGTGACGAACTACTTCGATCGCGATCCGATTCTCTCGAGGCGCGGTAAGTTCGAGGAATTTCAAGGCGACTCCTCCGAGATCGCCGTCGCCGAAGCTGTGAAGTTTCTCGACGCCAACCGCGCAAGCGGCAAACCGACCTTCGCCGTCGTTTGGTTCGGATCGCCGCACGGCCCCTCGCGCGCCTTGCCCGCCGACGCCGCGCACTTCGCCGATCTCGACAAGGAATCGCAGAACCACTACGGGGAACTCGCGGCCCTCGACCGCGCCGTGGGCACGCTCCGCCGCGAGCTCCGCGAATTCGGCATCGCCGACGACACGCTGCTGGTCTTTTGCAGCGACAACGGCGGACTGCCGAAGATCGAGCCGGCCACGGTCGGCGGGCTCCGCGGCAACAAGGGCACCGTGTTCGAAGGGGGCCTGCGCGTGCCGGGCATCATCGAATGGCCGGCCGTGATCAAGCCGCGCGTGACGAACTACCCCTCCTCGACGATGGATCTGTTTCCGACCGTGGTCGACGTCCTGGGCCTGCCGCCGAGCGTAATGATCCAGCCGGTCGACGGCGCGAGCCTCAAGCCGCTCTTCAACCAAGAACTCGCGCGCCGTGAGAAGCCGATTCCCTTCCGCTACTCGGGCAAGGGAGCGATGATCGACGACCATTTCAAACTTGTCGCCGACGGCGCCGTCGATGGGCCGTTTCATCTATACGATCTCAAGACCGATCCCGCAGAGTCGCACGACCTCTTCGGCGAGCGCAGCGACGTCGCCGAGAGTCTTAAGCGCGCGTTCCTCACTTGGAATGCATCGGTCGAGGCGAGTTTCGCCGGCCGGGATTATCCGGAAGGTCGCGTGTCGCCGCCGGATCCCAAGCCGATCTCGTGGAGCGAATTTCCCGGGTACAAGCCGTATCTCGCCGAGTGGTCGAAGCGTCCGGAATATCGGGGCCTCGGCGATGTAAAGCCGGCCGCCAAACATGCGCGCGGCAAATCCGAATAGCCGCGCCGCTTCAACGATCGCCGGCGTCGAAATCCATCGTCGCCGCGACGGAGGCGTTCGTCGTTTTAGTTCCTTGCCGACTCGCGTTCGATTCACCTGCCCCTTGCGCGATCGTCGCCTCCGGCGCCGAACTCGGCTCGGCCCCGTCGTCAAACCGGTTCCACCATTGGGCCGCCTGTTCGTCGCTCCAGCGGCCGGCGAGCGAGCAAGAAGCGAAAGCCTGTTTCAATACGGCGGCCGTAGGGAAGCGCTCGGCCGGCTTTTTTGCGAGGCAGCGCAACACGATCCGCTCCAAATCGGCGACGATCGCCCCGTTGCGCCGCGACGGCGGTACGACTTCCGCCTGCGAGTGCGCGGCCAGAAGCTCCAACACGTTTTTGCCGGCGAACGGGGCACGGCCGGTGAGCATGTAGTAGGCCACCGCCCCGAGCGAATAGAGATCGGCTCGCCCGTCGACCTCGTCGTACGCCAAGGCCTGCTCTGGCGCCATGTAGAGCGGCGTGCCGCTGAACGAGCCGCCGGCGGCGCCCTGCTCCGCGCCGCCCAGTCCCTCTTTCACGAGACCGAAGTCGAGCAACTTGGCGACGTCGTAAACGCCGCCGCGCTGCGAAACGAAGATGTTCGCCGGCTTGATGTCGCGATGAATCAGCCCAACCGCATGCGCCTCGGCGAGCGCACCGCAGACTTGCCCGAGTAAATGCACCGCACGCTCCGGCGGCAGCGGGCCGTGCGACTCGACGAGCGTCTCGAGGCTCATCCCCGGCAATAGTTCCATCACATAGTAAAACGTTCCGTCGTCGGTCCGGCCGTAATCGAAGATCTCCACCGTGTTCCAATGCGTGAGCTTCGCCGTCGTGCGCACTTCTTTTTCGAAGCGAGCCACGGCCGCCGCATCGGCTTCGCCCGCCGCCTTAATGAGTTTGATCGCGCACGGCCGCTTCAGCAGCGTGTGCTCGGCTTTGTAGACCTCGCCCATTCCGCCGGCGCCGATCCGCTCGAGCAACCGATATTGCCCGAACTGGCGGGCTTTAAAAGCTTCGCGCCGCGCGGCATTTATAATATGGCCGGCGTACGTGGCGATCACCGCTGCGACGATCGGAAACGGCAGCGGCGCACCCGCCTCGTCGGCGTCGAGCAATTGGGCGATGTCGGGATAGAGCCGCCGCTCGAGCGCCATCAACAAATAAGGATAGATCGCGGCGGAGATCATCATCACCGCCCCCCGTTTCCATGTATTCGGTATGAGGATGCCGTACACGAAAATCAGGATGCACCACGCCGTGAGAAACTGCTGACGAGCCGAGGCCAGCGATTCGCCGTCGTGCTTGGCGCCGAACTCGCTGAACCGCGTGACGACCATCAAGGAAAGCTGAAACACGACTAGCGCGAACACGGCGACCTCGAACGCTCGTAGCCGGCTAAGCGACCAATCGAGTTTGCGCCGCAGCGCCACGGCCGAGGTGATGACTATAACCAGAATCGGCAGTCGCACCCACCAGAGCGTCGTGACTCCGCGAAGCATGTATCCGATGAACGTCATCGCCATGACGACGGCGATGACGAGCGAGGCCGCGGCGAGCCGCTTGCGCAGCAGCGCCGCCGTCTCGTCGGCGAATTGGGCCCGCTTACCCGCGACGAAGCCGACTTGCCCGCGCGACACGTCGAGCGAATTGCGAGCCGAAGTCGCCCCGTCGGCCGCGGGCGAATCGTGAATCATCGTCGGCTGCAAGGCGTCCACGGCTAACGTTCCCGCGCATGTAAAACAACTTCCGGTCCACAAGTCTTTAGTCGGCCGTGAGCACCTTAGTGCAAGTTGAATCCGCACGACTACCGAGGCCGGAGTTTGCGCTCGGGAATCGCCTCAAAGACAATCCGACTCAACGAATGGCGTTGCAGCGGTGGAACTTATCGGGTGCGAGAACGGCTTTCAACCGCTTACGACCGTCGGGACTTTTCGAAACCTCGCCCTGCGGCAATCTCGACTGTGCTGACGCAGTGCAGCGGCAATCTCGCTCCATAAGTTCCGCCCGTCGCCGCGGCTTCCAAAAGTCGACCGAAGTTTGCAGCCGGTCGGCTGTTCCTCGCGCGATTCGCGCCCGGCTTCGTTATCGCGTACTGCCTGAATGAGGGGGGCGGTCAGTAATGAATTTAATAACTTTTATTTTGATTTTTCTTTTCAACTCAAATACGACATAGGGCAGACGCACCCCCCGATTTGCGAGTTCTCGCGGTTTCTCACGTTAGCAGGTGCGTTTAAGCCCCTTCTGTTCGCTGCTCAGCGGTCGCCAACGTTCCGTTCGGTCTCGTGGTTTTCAGACTGGAAGGTCGACGGTATGCCCATTCCACGCGGGGAGTGCGTTCGCGCGCTCATTGCCTGTCTTGCGAGCGTTACTACGTGTGGACTTTGTAATGCGACAGACTGGCGGATAGCATCCGCAACACAAGACGCGATTGTCGCACCGGACGTCGTAACTGTAGCGCGTCGACCGACACCGCGATTCGACGCCGCGGCGATTCTATGCCCCGCGCCCGTCACGCCTCTCGATTTCGTCCCTCGGCGGCGCTCTACCGCGACCGAAGCGACCAGCGTTCTCGTTGCTCCGGCGCGGCAACGCTTTGCTTACTCCAGCCGAGCCGAGTGGGGCTTCGCTCTGTATGCGGTCGTCGTCCTGGCGATGCTGATCGCGTGCGTACTCCGCAAACGGCACCTCGCCGACGCAATTCGCTTCTCTCGGCGGCACCTCACACGGCTTCGAGAACTGCCGCGCCGGCTCCTGCCGTGGTCGCGATCGTGGCTCATGGCGACGAGCGGCGGCCGACGCAGAATATTGCGCGTCGGCGTTCGACGGGCCTTCACCTATCTCGTCATGGCAATCGTGATTCTGCCGACTTCGACTTGGCGAAATTCGGTCGAGGTCGCGGCCGCCGACGGCACTTGGCAACAAGCCACGGGAGGTCCGTTCAATTGGAACGACCCGGCGAACTGGCTATTGAATTTCGTGCCGAAGAACATCGGGGATCGCGCGCTGCTGAATGCGATCAATCTGACCGCCGACCAAACCATTCAAATCGATACCTCGGTCTTCTTGGCGTCGCTGCAGATCGGCGATACGGTCGGCACCAATTCCTACAACTTGGTCAACGGCGGCGGATCGCTCACCTTCGACGGCCGCGGAACGACGACGTCGCTCGTCAAGTCCGGCGCCGGACACGACTTCATCGGCGCGAACATCACGCTCAACGATAATCTGGCCCTCGATATTCTCGGCACCGGCGCTCTCACCATCTCCGGAGCGATTTCCTCCAGCGGCGCGAAAGGCATCGTCGTCAATACCGCGCCCGGATCCTACTTGGAGTTAAGCGGCAACAATTCCTTTTTCGGCGGCCTGACGCTCGCGAGCGGTCGCTTGCGCGCCGTCGGCAACGCGAATGCTCTAGGGAGCGGCACCGGGGCGCTCAATCTGACCGGCGGCGGCACCGTGCTCGAACTCGTCAGCGATACGGCGCTGAACTTCGGCCGCGACACGGCGATTTCGGGAAACACGAATATCGTGCTCGATCGACTGACGCCGGGCGCAGGCGTGACGTATACGCTCGGCCAATTGACGATCGCCAACCAAACCTTGAGCGTCACGGCCGGTGCCAACGTCACCGGCGGCACGGCCGGATTGACGTTCGGCGCCGTCAACGTCGCCGGCGGGCCGGCCGTGATTTCCGTCGCCAATCCGACCGCCGGCACGACGCTGCTCACGTTCGGCGCGATGACCAACGGAGCTTTCGGGCTGACGCTCAACGGTGACGGCAACTTTGCGCAAACCGGACCGCTGGGCGGCGGAGCGGGAAGCATCACGTTTGCCGGCACCGGAAACCTGTCCTTGAATCAAGCCAACACGTTCACCGGAGCGCTGATCGTCAGCTCCGGAACGGTCACCGCGACAAGCAACGCGGCCGCATTGGGCGCGGGAACGCTGGTGATGAACGGCGGTCAACTCCTTTTGACGAACGCATCGGGCACGAACCTAAGCTTCAATCGCAATACGACGATCTCGTCCCCGACGTCGATCATGAGCGACGTCGCCTCGTCGGGCGCCGGAAACACTTACACGCTTGGCACCCTGCGGATGGGATCATCGACATTAACGGTGCTCGGCGGCGGGAATGTCGTGAGCGGCGTGGCCGGACTGACGTTCGGTGCGACCGCGTTGACTACGGATGCGACGTTCGACGTTCGCAATCCGAGCGCGGGCGTGACGACTCTGACGCTGGGTGCTCTGACCGATTTGGGAACGGCTCGAGTTCTGAACTTGCTGAACAACGCCGCGGGCACCTCGAACGTAACGCTCGGCACGGCGGCGACGTCCTTAACGGACGGGACGGTGGTGAACGTGACGGGGGGCGCGGGGGGGGTGAACTTGGCGTTGAATGCGGCGGGCGCGTTGGGCAGCTTGGCGCAGGTGAACCTGGCGAGCGGCGGTACGCTGACGTTGGG
>JAEUIN010000267.1 GCA_016793115.1 Planctomycetaceae bacterium | reverse complement strand
TACGAGTCGCCGAACGGCCAAAACTTCTCGCCACGCGAACTCGCCGACGAGGAAGAAGACACCTTGGCGAACCTCGACAACGCGCCGCTGGGAACGGCGAGGAAGCGAGCGAAGTGATTACCGAGCGGCGGGGTTTATCCCCGCCGACTACCGTGGCGGATGCGCCTTATCCCGGACGGCGGGGATAACCCCCGCCGCTCGCCAAGTAAAGTTTATTTTACCGGCGCACTCGTCCGCTCGCCGCGCCCCCCATCAGGGCTTCCACTTCTTCGCGACTCGTGTAGTTGAAGTCGCCGATGATCGAATGCTTCAGCGCGCTGGCGGCGACGGCGAACTGCAAGGCCCGCTGCGGCTCGGAATGTTCCTTCGTGTTCAAAGCGAACATCAAGCCGGCCGCGAACGAATCGCCGCCGCCGACCCGGTCGACGATGTCGCGGATCTCGTACGGTTTGTAATTACCGGCCGCGTCGAGCGGGGCGTAGAGCGAGCGATCGCCGTCGCGCTCGTAAAGCATCGCCCCCCAATTGTTGTGATCGGCCGAGTGGCTCTCGCGGAGCGTCACGGCGACGCGCGAGATGTTCGGGAACCGCTTCGTGATCTCGCGGGCCACTTGTTGATAGCCGGCCGCGTTGAGCTTACCCGCCTCGATGTTCGTTCCTTCGGCGTGAATGTCGAGCACGTCGGCGGCGTCTTCCTCGTTGGCGATCAGCAAGTCGACGCTCTTGAGCACTTCCGTCATGCATTCGCGGGCCAACAAGTTCGGCGCGGTGCCGGGCCGCCACCGCCAGAGCTTTTTGCGGTAGTTCAAATCGCACGACACGGTGCAGCCGCGCCGCTTCGCCTCGCGGACGACTTCGAGCGTGGCCCGATAGGCTTTTTCGCTGAGCGACGGTGTAATGCCGGTGGCGTGAACCCAGCGAATGCCGGGGAATGCGGCGGTCAAGTCGTATTCCTCGGGGCCGGCGAGCGAGATCGCGCTGTAGTCACGGTCGTACGTCACGGTCGAGCCGCGCTGATTCGCCCCGGTCTCGACGTAGTACACGCCGAGCCGGCCTTCGGCGCGGCGGGCGATCGCCGAAGTGTCGACGCCGAGCCCGCGGAGCGTGGCGACGACGGAATCGCCGAGCATGTTCTTGGGAAGCATCGTCAGGTATCGCGACTGCGCGCCCAACAGCGCGAGCGAGACGCAGACATTGGCCTCGGCGCCTGCAAAGGTCACATCGACCGAACCGGGCAATACTTGCGCCAGCCGGCGGTGACCGGCCGGAGCGACGCGCATCATGATCTCGCCGAACCCGAGGAACATTCCTAACTCCACACGAAGAACAAAAAGAAACCGCCGATCAACGCGGATTCACACGAGATCCGTTTCATCAACCGTCGGCTCGTCGCGCCGTAACACAACGCAGCCCCGTATCCCCAGCCCCGCTCCCACGAAGAGGAGAGGCAAGCGGAGATGCGAAGTCGCTAGTTATAGCCGGCGCGGAGTTGGGCGCTAAGTTGCTTGCGCACCTCGGCGAAGGCCGGATCGTCGGCAAGGTTCTTCATCTCTTCCGGATCGGCGTCGTGATCGTAGAGTTGAGCCCCTTGGCGACCTTCGTCCCATTCGATATAGCGGAAACGCTCCGTACGGATGGCCCGACCGAGGAAACCTTTGCCTTTGCCGCCCCCCGCCGGCTTCCCTTCGGCCAGGACCTTTTTGGCCGCCGCTTGGTTTTCGGCGGCCGTTTTCTTTTTGCCCCCCGCCCCGGCCTTCTTGCCGGGCTTCGCGGCCGGCTTCGCTTGCGACGCCACCGAGGTTTGCGCCGCAGGGTCTTTCAATTTCGCATCCGGCGCGGTGAACGTGCCGACGGCGACGCCGCGCAGCACTTGCGAAAACGCCGGGTGATTCCACTCGGCGGTCGGATCTTCCAAGAGCGACTTCACGCTCTCGCCGTCGGTCTTCGGAGCTTCGAGTCCGCAGAGGTCGGCAAGCGTCGCATGCAGGTCGACGAGTTCCACCGTGCGACCGCACGACTTACCGTTGCCCTTAGCCCGCGGGTCGTAGATCAACAACGGCACGCGTGCCGATTGTTCCCAGATGCTTTGCTTTTGCCAGAGCCCGTGCTCACTGAGATGATAGCCGTGATCGCTGTGGAAGACGACGATCGTGTTGTCGGCCAGGCCGAGCCGATCAAGGGCGTCGAGCAGTTTGCCGACCTGCGCATCCATCAGCGAGATGCTCGCGTAGTAGGCTTGAATGATTTCGCGGCGTACGTCGTCGGTGAGTTGGTCCTGTTCCTTCTTGTAGCTGCCGAAGGCCGCGGCCGGCAACGTCGCCCGATGATCAGACGGCACGACCGCCGGGTTGCACTTTTCGAGGGGATAAAGCTCGAAAAACGGCTTCGTCGCCACATAGGGCGTATGCGGACGAAAGAACCCGCAAGCCAAGAAGAACGGCTTGTCTTTGTTGGCTTCGAGCAACTTGATGGTTTCGGCGGCGCACTTGCCGTCGGTCTGATCGGCGTCGCTGCCGTCGACGGCGAGCCAACTTAACACGCCGCCGAATTGCCCGGGAACGAGCGTATGGATCTGATCTTCGACGTCTTTATCGGCACCGCGCGGATTGACGCGGTGCTGCCACGACGGGGGATCGTCGAGGCCGTCGGTACCGATCTGCGTCGGCACGCCGTAGTGGTAGAGCTTGCCGACGCGGGCGACGTAGTAGCCTCCCTTCTGAAAGGTTTGCGGCAGCGTTTGAATGTTTGGATTGATATCACGGAAGTACGGACCGTTGGTCAGCACCTTCGTGGTATCGGGGCGTAAACCGGTGAGGAACGACGCACGGCTCGGGTTGCAGAGCGGATATTGGCAATAGGCCCGATCGAAGCGAACGCCCTTGGCCGCGAGCTTGTCGAGGTTGGGGGTTTTAGCGAGCGGATCGCCGTAGCAGGCGAGGCGATTGCACAAGTCGTCTGAGACGACGTAGAGGACGTTCATCTTCTCGGCGGCGCGGGCAGAAGCGCTCGACGTCGCCGCCGCGACGGCGACGGCGGCAATGATGAGGACAATGCGTTCCATGATTGGCTTCCTAAGAAAGTAAATTCGAAGGGCGGGCAATGTAAGTTAGGGAGAGTCGGCGAGCGTGCGGCGACGACGCCATGCGGCGACGAATTCGACGTCGGCCGACATCTCCGGGACGGTCTGGTATTGCGTGTCGGCCTCGGATACGACGAAGCCCGAGTAGCCGACGTCGGCCAGCAAGCCGAGCATTGCGCCGGCGAAATCAGGCGAACGATGGAGCGGGCGATGCTCTTCGCCTTCGGCCCAGTAGCCGGGCAGATGCACGTGCCGCACTTTATGGGCATGCTGCTTGAGCAGATCGCGAACGACGGCGACGACTTCGGACAGCGGCGCGCCGCGGACCGTGAAGCACCAGATGTGCTCGACGTCGAGCGTCAGGCCGGGACGAGTCGTCGCCCAGCGCGGCAAGTCGTCGTAGGCGAGCATTGAGTTTTCGACGGCCGGTCGAAGATCGGGCGCCATTCGCTCTAGGTCGGAGGCGTAGCGGTCGTACTCAAGTTCGTGAATCGTGAACGAGCGACAATCGAGCGCGCGATAGAGCTCGGCGAACGCCGCAAGCTGCTCCGGCGTAAGGTCGCGCCGATTGGGGAAATGCAGCGCATAGCGCAATGAAAACCGGCGAGCGCGCTCGACGACTTCGCCGGCGGCGGCGAGCACCTCCGGGCCGGTCCAGAGCTCGGCCGCCTTCATACCGGCCGCCACGGCCGCGGCGAACGGCTCGTCGGCGTCGGGCTTGAACTTTGTGGCGAGTTCGAACGTCATTGCGCGGTCGCCTTGCGTTGCTTCGCTTTCGGCTTCGCGGCTTTACCTTTCTTCGGAGCGACTTCGCCGTCGGCCGACCTCAGCGGTTTTCCGGTGCGCGAAGCGATGATGTATTCGCCGACGCGAGCAGCGTACTCCTTGTCGATTTGGAGCATGGCCTCGACCTGCGGAAGCAATTCCACGGCTTGCGGACCGAGAGCATCGACTGCCAAGACCGCCGCATGGCGAAGCGCCGGATTCTCGCTTTGCAGGCCTTCCTCGTAGACGGGCCGCACGAGCTTTAGGGTCGAGTCGTCGACTCGGCCGTCGCCCGCACGACGCACTTCGACAAGTGATTGACAGACGGCGATGCGCACCGAAAGCTCAGGAGCGCGCAACCCTTGTAACAGCATGTCGCCCGCGTTGGAGAGATCTTTCCAGGGACCGCCGAGAAACTCGGCGCAGCGCACCCGAAACGCCGTGACTCCGGGCCCGAAATCGCGTGCGGCCTTCGCGGTAAGGACGTCACGAATCACGGAGCCGGGGTCGTGACCGGCGGCCCACTGCGGATCGAATTGAATCTGCCATAAAGCGTGGATACGCTGCGCGGCGTTTTGCATCTCTTGATTATCTCGCCAGCCGGGCCCCTGTCGGAGAAACGTCAGTAGCGAGGATTCCGGAAGAAACCCGACGTCGCGGACCTCGGCGACCCACTCCTGATGCGCCGTTCGCAATCGGCGCAGTTGGTCGGCGTACTTCGGATCGTCGGCGAGGTTGTTCACTTCATGGGGATCGGCTACGCAGTCGTACAACTCTTCGCGCGGCTTCTGTGGAGCCATGAAGAGCTTCTGCGGGCCGACCAGCTTGTTCTCCGCCGCCAGCCGACGCCATTCCTGCATCGTCGGCATCTCGTTCATGTAGTTGATGTTCTGCGCGTACGGCTTCCACCATTGGTAGTTGCGGATGTATTTAAATTGCTTGTCGCGGACGGCGCGGAGCATGTCGACGCGCTCGTCCATGCGGTCGCGGGCGCCGTAGATATATTCGCGCGGCGCTTCCGCCCGGTGTGCGCCGAGAAACGCCTGCCCTTGAATATGCGACGGAATCTCCAAGCCCGCGATCGAGAGCACCGTCGGTGCGAGATCGACGAAGGCGACCAGTTCGTCGCGCTCCCCGCCGGGAAGCAAATCGTCCGATTTCGCGGCTTTGCTGCGCCACTTCTCCGGCCAGCGCACGATAAGCGGCACATGCAAGCTGGAGTCGTAGAGCCAGCGTTTGGCGCGCGGCAGGCCGGCGCCGTGGTCGCTGTAGAAAAACACGATCGTATCGTCGGCTAGGCCGGCTTCGTCGAGTTCCTTGAGGCGGTCGGCGACGAGATAGTCCATCGCCGTGATGTTGTCGTAGTAGCGAGCGATGTCCTGACGAACGACCGGGGTGTCCGGGAAATATGGCGGAATCGGAGCTTGGGCCGGGTCGTGACGTTGCTCGGGCGTGAGTCGCGCCGTGTTTCGCTCATACGCCTGCTGCGGAGCGCGGATCTGGCTTTCGTGAGTGACCGTGATATTGAACACGGCGAAGAACGGTTTGCCTTCCGGTCGGTCGCGCCAGTGAGCGTTGCCGCTTGAGACATCCCACGTTTCTTCCGGCGCGGTGAAGTTGTAGTCGGTCTTGGAGTTGTTCGTGCAATAGTAGCCTGCCTCGCGAAGATACTGCGGAAAGCATTTCACGCCGGCGGGCAGCACGGTTTTAGACCGCATATTTTGCGACCCGATCGAACAGGGATACATCCCCGTGATGATGCCGGAGCGGCTTGGAGCACAGACGCCGACATGCGTGAAACAGTTCGTATAGCGAACCCCTTCGGAGGCGAAACGATCGAGCGCGGGGGTGCGGCTATAGGAGTCGCCGTAGCAGCCCAAGTCGGCGCTCATGTCTTCGCAGGTGATCCAGAGGATGTTCGGCCGGTCGGGTTCCGCAGCCGACGTGGCGCCGACGCACGTCTGCCAGAAGCAGTAAGCGATGAGCGCCAGGAGAGGGCGAACGCGGCCGGAACGAGGGAGCAACGAGCGAAGCATGGGGCAAACTCCATAAAATCCAGGCCGGACAAGCGTAGCCGAGGGACAGGTCCGGAGTTGGGCGGTGCGAACCGGCATAGTATTCCGACGACGGTTGCGAGGCTAGACGCCGACCGACAATCGCTAACCTGTTTAAACTGAGCGGCTTCGGGCATGGTGACGACGCGAGCCGTTGACGTTTTGAGCGCGGCCGATATTTCGTTGAGTTCTCCAAAAATAAAAGATTCGGGGGGCGCGTCGAAATAAGTGGAAATCAAGCGAATGCCTTAATTATCGGGCTCCACCACGATTTCGGCTCCGCCCTGCGTCGGTGTGTCTCGCCCGATTGAACGCGTTCGTTTAACCAAACCTTCCGTTTTCTCCGTTTCATCCTGTGGGAGAGTTTCATGCGTAAGTTGTTCACCCTGTTGACGGTCGCCGCCGTGGCTCTGGGCGTCGCCGCCCCGTCGTTCGCCGCCAAGGAAGAGAAGAAGAAGCCGGATCCGGAAGCCGCTTTCAAGAAGATGGACAAAGACGGCGACGGCTCATTGACCGAAGCCGAACTCGTCGGCAAGAAGACCGGCGAAATGGCCGACAAGGCCAAGGCCATGTTCGCCCGTAAGGACACGAACAAAGACGGCAAGCTGAGCCTCGACGAATTCAAGGCCGGCCCGAAGAAGCCGAAGAGCAAGTAAGTTCGCCACGCAACGATGCCGTAGGCACTCGGACCGGACGACCGGACGCGTGCCGAAGCATTTGGTGAAGGTGTACGCTGATGAGCGTCGGGCCGCGACTGCGCGGCCCGACGCTTTTTTTGCGCCGCACGGCAAATTGACTATGCTGAGCTAAGTAAAATCGCTTTTTCAGCAGCCGATCGTTCATGTCGCCGCCTCGTTTCTTTTCCGCGGCTTTGCTCGCGGCGGGCTATCTTTGGGCCTCGCCGACCACATCCGTCGGCATGTTGGTCATCTTGATTTCCCTGCCTTCCGGTGCACGGATTCGGCTTGTTCGCGGTGCGATAGAAGCCTACGGCGGTTGGGTGACTCGGTTATTACAAAGCCGCTTCGTGCTTGCGGGCGGTTGCTCGGCGATGACGCTCGGGCACGTAATCCTCGGCCAAGACTTAGAGTGTCTGGCCCGCTCGCGCGATCATGAACATGTGCACGTCGCGCAGTATCGACGCTGGGGGCCGTTTTTTCTGCCTGCGTATTTCGCGGCCGCGATTTGGCTTTGGCTGCGCGGTAAGAACCCGTACTGGGACAACCCCTTCGAGCGCGCGGCGTACGATCGCGAGAAGTAGCGCAGCCCGCTATGACGCTTCGTAGAGTCCGGGAATGTGAAAGACCCGAAAGACGCGAAAGCCTAGACTTGAGTTCTTGTTACGCGACCATTCCTTCCCGCGTCGCGCCGAGCGGATATCGTTCATCTGAGCGGTGCGGTGACCGCCGCGAACGACGCGATCGCCGTCGCCGGGTGCTTCCGGATCGATCGTGGGCGAAATGGCGTACCAGTTGGCGTGATACGCGTCGTTGCACCATTCTTGCACCCCGCCCAGCATATCGAACAGCCCGAACGCGTTCGGCTGCTTGGAACCGACCGCCGGATAGCGATTGGGATTGTTGCCGGAATACCAGATATGTTCGCGCACGGTCGTCGGATCGTCGGCGCAGAAGTATTTAGTCGTCGTGCCCGCGCGACATGCGTATTCCCACTGCGCTTCGGTCGGCAGTCGATATCCGTCGCCCCCCTCAAGCATCCAACCGAGCGTGAGATGAAACGTGTAGGCGGCCTTTAAGTTTTCGCGTTGACTCAGCCAATTACAAAACATCACCGAATCTTGCCAACTGAGTTCGGTGACGGGGGAGTCGTCGGTAAAGGAGGCGACCGGCTTTTGCCAAGTGCTCCAATTCTGATTGCGTTCGAGGATCTCCTGCTCCTTGAGCGTCACATACTTTTCGGATTCGACGAATTTGCGGAACTGACCGATCGTCGTTTCCGTCGTCGCAACAAGCATCGGCGTGGAAATCACGACGCGATGCAGTTTTTCGCCGCCGATCCGTTCCTTAGCCTCATCGCTTGGATTATTCATCTGTCCCAACACGGACGCGATCTCCTCGGGCGGACTTCCCATCATATATTCGCCCGGAGGAACGACGCGCATTTTCAAGCCGGCGGAGTTCGCCTGCTCCACCGGCAGAGCGAGATAGGCGGCCCATTCTTTTTGCAACCGCGATGCGGTCGCGGCGTCGAAAGGCGCTTTAGCGAATGCGGGCTTGACTTTGGCCGCCGCTATCGGCGCGGTCTCGGCGTCGGCCTCAGGCTCGTCGTTGCGGAGAGTCAAAAATGCGGCAAGCGCACAAGCGGCGACAAGCGCGGAAGTCGCGCCGATCCATTTGAGCGACAGGCGACGGCCGAGCGGGTCGCCGGCACCGTCGTCGGCGATGACTTCGTCGAGCGCCGCCGCTTCGGCCGCCGATTGAGTCGAGGGAAAGGCGCTGCCGAGCGCTTTCGCCCGCGGCAATTTCGGCGGTGCCGGCTGAGTGGTCGCCTCTGCGCGTAGAACGGCGTCGGTATCCGTCGTAGATGGGGTCTTGGATTTGGTCGCCACCTTCGAGGCCGAACCGGATTTGGCGTCGATCTTCGAACCGGATTTGCCGCCGATTTTCGACGGGGCGCCCCGTTTTCCGAGCGTCGACGAGCCGGCCATGCTTCCCATCCCCTGCAGAAAGGAAGCAAAATCTTTGTCGGTGAGAACCGACGACCCCATGGCAACGCCGGAACTTTGCGATCGGCAAGACTCCAGCGCGTCGATGACTTCCGCCATCGACTGCCAGCGATCTTGCGGACTCTTGGCGATCATCTTGTGCAGCGCCTGCTCGAGCGCCCAAGGCGCGTCGTCGCGAACTTCCATGAGCGACGGCAGCGGCGCTTCCCGATGCGCCATGATCCGGCTGACGACGGAATCTCCCTGGTAGAGTTTCTTGCCGGTGAGCAAATACCACAGCGTGCAGCCGAGGGCGTAGGTGTCGGTACGGCCGTCGATGCGCGAAGAATCCGTGGCTTGCTCAGGACTCATGTAGTCGACGGTGCCCATGACTTGCTCGGTCGTGGTCAGACCGTCGGAGCCGTCGTCGAAACGCGCCAGCCCCATATCGAGAATGCGGACCGTGCCTTTTTTGTCGACTAGCAAGTTGGCCGGCTTAATATCGCGATGAACGATCCCTTCGGCATGCGCGTATTCCAACCCGCGAGCCGCCTGAATGATGAAGCCCAAAGCGCGGTCGACGGGGAGCGGCCCGTCGCGACGCACTAATTCAAACAAGTCGCCGCCGTCGACATACTGCATTACGAGATAGTGTTGCTTGTTCGCCTCTCCGGCGTCGTAGGCCGTGACGATATTCGGGTGCGAAAGTTTCGCCGCCGCTTGCACCTCGCGCTGAAACCGCTTTACGGCGGCTTCATCTTTCATCGCGCCGGCGGAAATCACCTTGAGGGCGACGATACGATCCATGCGTCGGTGCCGAGCGCGGTAAACGTTTCCCATCCCGCCCGCGCCGATCTCCGCAAGTAATAGATATTCGCCCATGACGAGCGACTCACCCTGTCCGGCCAGCACGCGTGCGGCTTGCAGCGAAGTGAGTTTACCTAAGGCGATAAGTTGCTTGCCGAAAGCGTCGGCGTCGCGCGGCCGCTCGGTCTGCGGGATTGCGTCCCATGCCGTCTTCAACTCGGCCGCAGTGAGCAGGCCGAGTGTCGTCAGCGTCTTGCCGAATTCGTTAAGCGATAGCGTCATTGTTCTGGAACGT
The DNA here is from genome assembly GCA_016793115.1 of Planctomycetaceae bacterium. Classification (GTDB taxonomy): domain Bacteria; phylum Planctomycetota; class Planctomycetia; order Pirellulales; family PNKZ01; genus PNKZ01. The sequence continues at coordinate 28,165 of JAEUIN010000267.1, read as the reverse complement.
CGCCGCGAAAGTGAGTTCGTTCCATCGTACCGCGCCACCCCCTACAAATAAGTAGGGAATCTGCTTTTCCGAGAGATTCCTAATCTAGCGAAAACCGATGATTTTCAGGAGTTTTACGGCTGAATCTGCACACCGTCGTCGGCCGCCGACTCCTCTAGGTCCGCCGGCGCGACAGGCCTATACTCCGCGCCCTTATCGGCCTCGATTGGCCGAGTGATGCCCCCGGCGCACAAGATCTGTCATATGTCGCGAACCGTCAGAATCATCTTGCAGGCTCGGATGGGCTCGGCCCGGCGTCCCGGTAAGACATTGGCTCAAATTGCGGGAAGAACCTTGCTCGAGCGATGCTTAGAGCGACTATCCGCCGCGCTCGTTGTCGGACGGGGGCGAATCCCGCATTGCAAGTGGCAACTCGTCGTGGCGACGAGCCGCCTCGCCGCAGACGACCCGATCGCCGCGGCGACGCTCCGATTTGGAGTGGGCTGCGTCCGTGGCCCCGAGGACGATGTGCTAAGCAGGTACCTGGGCGCCACCGCAGATTTGCGTTCCGACGACACGATTGTGCGCGCCACGGCGGACAACCCGCTTTATTGTCCGGAACGTCTGGCCGAACTCGTCGACACCCACCTTTCCGGCGGGGCATGCTATACCGGCGTCGCCGAAGCGCTTTCGCCGCTGGTGCCGGAAGCGATGCAAGTCGGTGCGCTCAGAGCGGTGCAGTTGGCCGCCGACGTGAGCGTCTACGACCGTGAGCATGTGACCCCCTATTTGCGCAACGAGCGCGGCCCGCAGCGCGTCGTTTGGCTTCCTCCGACCTGGCGCGACCTCAGGCCGGAGCTTCGCCTGACCGTCGACACGCCCGACGACCTACAAGCGATGAACGAACTCTACGAGGCGCTCATCGCCCTGACGGGCGAAGATCGTCCGGCCGCTTGGTCGAGGACGCAGATTTATGGCACGGTCCTCGGATTGCAAGCGGTGCGAACATCGCCCGACCGACAAACCGCTGTACCCGCACGTTACGAGGCGAATACAATCGGCTAAGTCCGCTTGCGCGGCAAGCCTCGGCGTGTTCGCCGAAAAGGTGCGTGCACTTTCCACTCGCGGCTTGTTATCACGACGGGAATTGTTTGACGAACGTCTCCCGCAGGCTTACGATCAGCCGAAGAAGCAGCCCTTCTGTTCATCTCGAGGAAAGGGGGTCGAACCATGCCGCTGTTCGAAATCGAAACCGAGTCGCACATTATCATCACGTGGGCCGCCGACCAGGACGCCGCCGCCGTGGTCGTGCACGACTGCTACCCCAACGAGAAGCCGCTCCGCATTACAAAGCGCCCGCGTGATACATGGGTCATCTCAAAAGGCGCATTGGGCATTACGAACACCAGTGACATGTGCCACACCGCTCGTGATTGCCTGCACAAGGCACACGGCGACAAAGTGCATGCCATTCGTCTCTACATGCATGAGACGGGCACCGATCTGGAACGAGCCCGCAAAGTGATCGAATCGAACATGGTAATGGGCTGGTAAACGGCACGACGTTGCTCCGGCCCCGGACTTCGTGCCCCGGGGCAACCTGGGCACCGGAGCCAAGCGGCCGAAGCACGTTGCACTGCAACTTTGCTCAGCGGGACGGCGTCGGTACGATTTTTACCGTCGGACGTTTTCGATCGACTTCGCTCAGCCACCCGGCGACGTTTACGGCAAATCGGCTTACGCCGGCGTCGTCCCAGAATCGCTGGTAAAGGCTCGTGAATCCGCAATGCACGATCAAACGGCTGGATCCCTGCTGTTGATAAATACCGATTAGCGGTAGTCCGTTGGACGCGTAGCAGACGGTTGTGAGATAGCGGCTGCTGATACCACTGATCGTCGTTCCCTCGAAGAGCGTTTCCACGTTGTGGAATAGCGGCTGAGCGGGGTCGAAGCCGACGCCGCCGTTTTCACGGGCATGCAATTTTTGCTCGCCGAGATAATCGCCGGTAATCGTCGTTCCTGGAGCAATTACGCTCAACACCGCCGTCGCTTCGGCCGTGAACGGCGCGTTGTCGGCCATAAGACAAAGTGCAAGCCGACCGGTGCGCCAACGCTCGACCAGTTCGCGGAGATATTCGGCCGGCAGCCGATTGACGTCGGACGAAATGAGCCAAAGCTGACGCGCCCCGTCGAGTTTGCGGGCGAATTCTTCGATCGGCGGCAAGGCAGCCGTGAGCCGCTCGACGACGTAACCTTTCGCGCCAAGCGCCGAAATGAGGGGCGTACCTTCGATTTCTTCGTCATTGTAAAAGGCGATGATCACGATCTTCTCGCCGATCATCTGGCCGTCGACGATGAGATCGTTGGCCGAGCCGAGCAAGTTACCGTGACGATCGCGCTGTCCGTCCGACTTTTTCATCCGCGGTCGTGACGCGCCGTCGAAACCGTCCATGCTGCCGGCGACCGCTCCGGCAAGCTCTTCCGAATCCCGACGCGAGATCGCCGCCGACGCTCCTGCGGCGGCAGCCGGCCTACTACCGGGAAGACTTCCGCCCTTGCCCGGCGTCGCACCGGCCGCCGGTCCTCCGCCGGCCCCAGCGCTTCCGACGACGGCGAAGCCCGCCCCGGTCGCCGAACCCGCTGCTGCGCCGGTTCCCATTCCGCCCGGTCGACCGCCGCCCGACGGAGCGATGAGCGTCGCCGGGCCAAGTTGATTACCCATTCGCTCGCCGACGCCGCGGCCGATTCCGACCGTCGTCGCGCGCGCATCACCCGCTTCGCCGTTTATGGAATTGCCGGGCTGAGTCGTCGGGCCGGCGACTCCGGTGCGACCGAGCATCGGTACTTGCTCGACGCCGAGCGTCACCGTGCCGGTCGTTCGACCGCGCCCCGGCCTCGACGTCGGCGTCAACGCCGCCATCTCGCCCGGCTGACCGTCGCCGGCGGTCTCGGCACGTCGCGGCCCGACGAACGGACTACCGCTCGCCGCGCCGGAACCTACGCCGATCTCCGCAGGAGACGGGAGACCATCGGCCGACAGCACCGCCGGTGCGCCGCGTTCGCCGCGTTGGGCCGCGCCGGCGAGCGAAGCTTGCGACCCGCCGCCGGAGATCGTCGCCGGAGCGGCGGTGGGAGGAGCGGTCGTTTCGACGGGAATGCTTTCGAAGCCGTCGGTCAAAGCGCCGTAATTCGACTGCTTGGCCATGTTCTGCGTCGGCTGCAGCGAGGCGAAGTCGCTCGGTTGCGGCGAATCGGCGCGCGACAGCATCATCGCCGCGGTCGCCCCTGATTGTCGCGACAGCGCCGGACTTATCTGCGGTGAGAGTGTGGGACTCGGCGCGGGAAGGGCGGGAGCGTTCGCGGTCGCGGTGCTCACGGTGGCCGCATCGCGGGGTAACTCCGACGCGGCGGCCGCAGCCGCGGCAGGCTCCGCCCGCGGTGCGGCTTCAGTCGTCGGCAGCGCCAATTCATTAAGTTTACGATCGCGCGACGCCTTAACGTCGTTCAGGGCAAGCTGATTTTCAACTTCGTAGCGAGTCGGTTCGGCGAGTGTCGCCGGCGACGGCGTACGAGTTTGAGGCCGAGGATCCCGGAGTTCCGGCCGCTCGGCCGTTTGAGATTCCATCTCGCGACGCGCCGCGTCCGCCAAACTTGATTCAGTCGATTTCGCCTGCGTCGTCCGGTTGAATTGCGGTTGAGGGGCGGTCTCCGTGGGCAACGGCTCGGCGACCGTATTGCGCGTCAATTCCAATTTGGGAAGCGGTTCGATTTGTCGCGGCTCGGTCAGTTCCGCTTTCGCCATCTCCAGCGGCTTCGGCTGGGGATCGCGTTTCGTTTCTGGTTGCTCGACCGCTTGCTTTTCCGCCTTGACGAGTTCCGGCGGCTTAGGCGCGATTTCGACTTGTTTCTCCTGCGTCGGTTCGGCTTCCACCGGCCACGTGATCTCGGGCGACGCTTCTCCTTCCTGTTCGGGCGGGATGTAATCCGGAATCACGACCTTGACGCCGCCGTCGTCGGGCGAATCGGCGTTTGCCGGCGTGGCCGGCTCGATGTAGGTCAGGTAATACTGGCGCGAACCGTAAATCAAAGCGAGGTGAAACACTAAGCTCAAAAACACCCCGAGCTGCAGCCGGCGGTTCGCACTACCTCGCAAAAATGCGAGACCGATCACAAGCAGCGCAGCCAGCGCGCCGATCGAATAGATTTGGTTCCAGGCATTGCGATACCAAACTTCGGTGGTGAAATCGCTCCCCGGGTTCGTATAGACGTACCCTGCCAACGCCCCGGCGGAAATGAACAGCAGCAGCGTAATCGGCCACCACTGCTCGTCGAAATCGGCGAGCGACGGGTTGTCGAGTTTGCGTACCACTTTGCGAGATTCGGCCATCTCCGCGACTCCGTGATCTCTTACGTGGCGTCGGGCGCTGTGGCGATCCGGCAATCGCGAATGCCGGCCTTGGCACAAACGTTCATCACCGCGACGACATGTTTCAAATCGCACCGCTCATCGCCGCGAACGACGACCGGCGTGCGGCCCGGGTTGTCGGCTTGAGCCTGCTTCAGCTGGGCGAGCAATTCCGCCGTCGTCACGACTCGACCTCCTAAGAAAATACGGCCGGCCTGATCGACGTTGATAAAAATCTCCTTCGGCTTCGCCAATCGCGGCATCGCCTCGCTGGCTTGCGGCAGCGGGAGCGGCATCGCGCTTTCTTCCTCTTCGAATCGAGCCGCGACGAGAAAGAAGATCAATAACTGAAACACCACGTCGATCATCGGCGTGAGGTTCAGCTTATTGAGAGCGGCGGATTTTTTAATCGCGACGGACATGACGAGAAGCTAGAAACTTGAGACCGGGAACAATATACGGGCGATCACTTGGCGCTCTTCACCGTCGCGCGCTCGCCCGCTGATTCCGCAGGCTCGGCGGTCGTCGTATGTTCGGTTTCTCCGGCGAGCGTCGCCCGATTCACTCGTAGTTTGCCTTCGAACCGTTCCCACTGCGGCAACATGCCGAGCACAAACTCGTCTAGATCGCTGAACAGCTTTTGAATGCGGCCTTCGAAGTAGTGCGCCAGCACGGCGGCCGGAATAGCCACGCACAAGCCCGCGAATGTCGTGACCAGCGCCACGTAAATGCCTTGAGCCAATTGCTCGGCGCGATTCACTTGCACCGTTGAATTGGCCGTGACGAAAAAGGCCATGATCATCCCCTGCACCGTGCCGAGCAGACCGAGCAAGGGAGCGACCGAGATTTGCAATTCAATCGGGCGAACATTTCGATACAGCTTCGCCGCCTCGCGCTCATTCACCTCGCGAAGCGTTTGCTCGAGTTCGGCGTGAGGACGACCGATCTTCAGCAGCACGGCACGAATCACCGTCGACGCCGTGGAAGGATATCTCATGCAGGCCCGATACGCCGCCCTCGGATCAACGCCCCCTTGACGGCGAGCCAACTCGCCCAGTTCGCGCACCAAAGCCGGCGGCATCAACTTACGTCGCCGCAATCCGAACCAGCGTTCGAAAGCGAAACAAACGACGAAGACCGAGCAGCCGACGATCGGAATCATCAAGATTCCGCCGTCAATCGCCAGCTGCCAAAGATTGATCGCCGGCGTCGATTTCGGCGGCGCAACGACCTCGGCCGCCTTCGCGTTTTCGGCGGCGAGAGCTTCGGCGGCCAGCCGATCTGCTTCGGCCATACGATTCGTGCCCGTCGTCGTCGCCGTCGGAAGCGCGACGGACGAACCGGGCAATTCCGGCCGAAGCGGCTGTTGAGCCGCGATTGGCGCGCCGTTCGAGCCGGCGAGAATAGTCGCGGCTGCGACGAGGGCGATGTAAAGCGGCTGACGTAACATGCTGAATCTCACAAACGCAGATCTTCCTGATTTTCATTCAATCGCGGTGCGCGGCTTGGTTTATTCCCCGAATGCGTCCAATGATTAACCGCCGGTACCCAGCGCTTCGAGCCGCTTCTTCGCCAGAGGGCCTTCTTCAAACCGGCCGAACTTATCAACGACTTCCTGATACGACTTCTTCGCCTGATCGAGCTTCCCCATCACCTCAAAACAACGCCCCGCCTCGAAGTGAGCGCGAGCTTGCCATTCCGGAAAGTCGTAACCGACGGCCGCTCGAAAGAAGTGCCGCACCGCTTCGTTGTGATCCTTACGCTCGAAATAAATCTCGCCGATCATAAACCGGGCTCGGGCCGCAACGACGTCTTGTGATTGCTCGGTTACAAGTTCGTAGAGCTTCAAGGCTTCGTCGACTCGGCCGAGATTCTGCTTGGCCCAGGCGAGTTCATAATTTATTTCCGCCGCGTGCGGTGAGGAACTAAATTTCTGCACGGCTTCGGAGAGCGACGCTTCCGCGGATTGCCAATCGTCCAGCTGCGCAGCGCACTGCCCGATCCGCAGGGCGGCAAGCGACAAGAAATCTCCGTCGCCTGGGGCGCGAACCAGCTTAAATTCGGCGAGGGCCTCCCGGTATTTCTTCTGCTTAAATTGCGCTTCGGCTTTGCGGAATTGAGCGTTCTGCGCAAGCGACCCCTTGGGGAACTTCTCAATTTCAAAATGGAACCACTGTTCGGCTTTGGCAAAGTCGCCTTTGTGGAAGTAAGTTAGACCGAGGTTGTAGGCCGACTTCTCTTCGAGTTCCGGAGAATCGGCCTTTTCACGAGCATCGTAGAAGGCGTCGATCGCCGTCTGGTAATCTTGCCGCCCATAAGCTTCCTCCCCGACATGAAACAGCGCTTCGGCGGCCAGCGGACTCGAACTATATTGCTTGGCGAGTTTCGCAAACGCTTTGGCCGAGTCGGCCGGACGCTCCGCTTTCTTGTGAATCCAACCAATCTCATAGAGCACTTTTGGCGCGCCTTCATAGCCTGAGTCGGCCTTGAGCAGCGCTTCGAAGGTCGCCAGCGCGTCTTCGTTTCTGTTCATTCCGACCTGGCAACGACCGAGCCGATACATGGCCTCGCTGCGTTCGCCGCCGGGAGCTTTCGCTTTCAGGTAAACCTGAAGATCGTCAATTGCCGGCTGAAACTTTCCGAGTTGCTCGAACGCAAGCGCTCGTGCGTAGCGGCCTTGTGTTTCGAGTTCGGCCGGGCCCTTGGATTTGAGGAGCCCGTCGACGGCGGCGACGGCGCCCGCCGGGTCCTTCTTCCCGAGCGCCGTCCATGCCAACCCGAAGCGGGCATACGGCGCGAATTGACTCTGAGGGTATTCGGCGACGATGCGCCGATAGGCTACTTCGGCACCGGCCAAATCACCCGCGGCGTAGGCCGCTTCGCCCCGACGATAGAGCGCTGAATCGAGCAGCTTGCTCTGCGGATACTCGGTCGCCAAGCGTTCGAACGAAGCTTGCGCGGCCGGCAGGTCGCCGGCCAGCCGCTGCGACTCCGCCAGCGTCCACAGAACTTCATCGGCGCCGCTCCGCTTCGCATCAAGTTTAAGGGAAGCCGACAGGTCGACGACGGCACCGGAATAGTCTTTCAGCGCCTGCCGCGCGACGCCCAACAATTGATAGGCCTCGGCTCGCAGCGCCGAACCGCTCATGTCGGCGACGGCCGGCGCCAACGAAGCGACGACTGCCTTGTGATCGCCCATGCCGGATAGTGCATAGCTGCGCCGGACAAGCCACTTCGACCGATCGGCGTGTTCACCGTCGGACTTCAACAATTCGTCGTACGTGAAAGCAGCCTGTTTATTGTCTCCGGAGCGAAGCGCGGCCTCGCCTAAAATGAAGAGCACTTCGGCACGAAGTTTACCGTCGGAATTGGACTTGAGATATGCTTCGGCGTGCTTGCGGGCTTCATCGTTGCAGCCAAGTTCGAGCGCAGTGAGCGACGCAAGATACAAAGCCTGTGCAGCGAGCTGGTCGCCCGGGAAATCGACGATAAGTTGCTTGTAAGCCTTCAAAGCATCGGCTCGGCGATCAGCTTGATCGTAGAGTGCGTCGGCCGCATCGAGCGCGAGTTGCGCGGCGTAGTTCCGGGCGGCGAGGGTTTCCTTGCTCAAGCCGGCCAAAAGTTTTTCAGCGGCTGCCGGCTTGCCTGTTTTGAGCAGCGCACGAGCCGACCAATGCGCGGCCTCGGCGGCACGGTCGCCGTTGCCGCGCGCAAGCGGTGCGAGTTGAAACGCTGACTGATCGTATTGGCCGGCGAAATAGTGCGCGCGGCCGGCGGAAAACCGGGCATCCTCACGATACTTTGACTTAGGAAATCGCTCCGCGAGTTGTTCGTAGACGGCCGCCGCGGCGGCAAACTGCTTTTGTTCGAAGAGGCAACCGGCTCGGCGAAGTAGAGCGTAATCTGCGTCCGCGTAGTCTGCATCGGCGGCGGCGGCGGAAAACAGGGTTTCGGCGGCGGCATAGTCGCCGGCCGCGGCGATCAGATCGGCCCGACGGACGTTGACTTCGGTACGCAACGCATGCTTGGGAAACAGGTCCACGAACTTTGCGTAGGCGTCGAGGGCGGCTTCGCCCCGTTTCAACTCTTCAAGTGTAACGCCGAGCGAATAGAGCGCGTCGGGGGCGAGAACATTGTCGGAAAACTCCGTGACAACGCGACGGTAAAGCGGCTCCGCCTGCTCAAGCTTGCCCTGCGCATACAGCGATTCGGCAAGATAGTAGACCGTTTGCGGAACGTGTTTTCCGTCGGAATGATCGCGCAGGGCGGCGGAGAGAGTTTGCTCCGCGGCGGCAAATTGCTTTTCGTCGCCTTGTTGGGCCAGATTGAACTCGGCTATTCCGAGCGAGAGTTGCGCGACAGGCATTTGCTCCAATTTCGGCCGAGCGGCAATTAGCGGCTTGAGGGTCGCCGCGGCTTTGTCGAATTGCTTGAGCTGTAATTGGCACTGCCCAAGATAAAACCTTGCGGCAGCCGCGCGTGGATCAGCGGGAAAGTCTTTGAGAAACTTCGCCCATTCTTCGGCCGCGAGATCCCAGGCCTGACGGTTGTGAAATCCGCCGGCTACGTTGAACTGCTGATTGGCCGCGCCGGCGTTAACGCCCGGAGCGTCTTGTGCCAAGACTGCGGGCTCGCCGGCGAACGCCGAAGCGAATAAGACGATCGCGCCGACGGCGACAACCAAGTTACGCCGCGGCGCAACAGACGACGACATGGAAAAATTCCTCGAGCGGATGAGGGACCGGTCACGCCAAGCCGCAAAGCCGCAAAGCCGCGGCAAAACGCATCCCTTGATTATGGCAACCGGAAACTCGCGGAGCGAGGGGCGACTTACCTCGGAAATTCGATTCTAAGGTGCCAGCAAAGCTAAGCCGCCTAACCCGTAGAAGGTGTATTCGACGTCCGTACCGCCGTCCCACACGCCGCCGAGAAACCCGCCGTCCGGAAGCTGCATCGATTCGACGTAACGGCGTGCGGCGGGCAAGTCGACCTCTTCAAGGGCGCCTAGGTCCGAGAGTGTCAGCAAGGCGGTGAACGTACTCAGCACGTCGGCGACGGGAATCCGCGTGTTGGCGCGGAAGCCGCCTTCGTCGGTCTGGGCGTCGAGCAAGAAATTGATCAACTCATCTCGCATCGTTTGATCGTAGCCGTCGAGGATGCGCAACAGTGCGCCGGCCGCCGCCGACGGATTCGTGCCGCTCTTGGTCATCGGGCCGATTTCGACGAAGCCGCCGTCGGAACGGCGACGCGATTTGACGAACTCAATGATCCGCTCCGGCTCGACGACCGGGCGGCCGATCAATTCGTTGCAAATGACGACTAGAAATGTATTGTACGTACTGGACGATTGTCCTTCATCGGTCTTGGCGTAGCCGCCGTCGGGACGACGGAACCGCTCAAGCGCCGCGGAGACGTTAGAGCGCCAATCGCCAAAGGAATTTGCGAAGATGTTAATGCCGGCCGACATCTCGAGCAGCATGCCGCCGTAGACGAGCGACAGGAAATCGATGATCGGTGCGGATCCCCCCAGCCGCGCGTTCAAAAACTGGGCGGCGCGCTCGGCCGCCGAGCCGGTGAGTTCCCCCGTCATACCAAGGCCGCGGAGCGCAAAGCCGGTGTAGTAGAGGTCGCTCGGGCCTTCGCGGCCGGCCCAGCCGCCGTCGTCTCGCTGGCAACGCTTAATGAAGTCGGCGTGTTTGGCGCGGACTGATTCAGGAAGCTTGTCGAGCCCTTGGGCGAGACGGATCGTAATGTCTTCGAGGTAAGTTGGCAAAGGTGCGTACGGGTACGGAATTGTTGGTATACGTGCGGGAATTGCCGCGCTGCGAAGCTGTGCGACCTGGATGCCCCATTCGCGCAACGGACGTTCCCTTCAGGCGACTAGTTTATCAGCTTGGCGCGGATGTCGTCGGGGATGCGCATGCTCTTCGGTGCGGCCCCCAAGGCAACGCGGCAGCAAACGGCCGTAATTTCTCCGACGGCGACGAGCCGATCGTCGCAGGTGAACGTGAACGTGTAGGCGACGCTCTTCTCGCCGACGCGCGCAAGCACGACCTCGATCGTCAGCATGTCTTCGAATTTCACAGGGCTTTTGTAGTCGCACTTCACGGAGACGCGCGGCCAACTGATCGCGCCCGCCGAGTCGTGCATTAGTACGCTGAGCCCACGCGCGCGGAGGAAGGCGTGCTCGGCCTCCTCCATGAAGGGAAAGAAGGTGGAGAAGTGGGCGATTCCGGCCGCGTCGGTGTCGCGAAACTCGACGCGTCGCGGATAACGAAACGGTCGACTCATTGCAGCGTCCTGTCGGAGAAGACTACCGTTCCGTCGGCGCCGCTCGATTGCTTACCGCCGCGGCGGGCGAAGAGAGAGCGATAAAGTTCGATCGTGCGCCGGGCCATGCGGCGATCGTCATAGCGATCGTGGATCGCGGCGTGCCCGCGCTTGCCGAGTTCGCGAAGGCGGGAGCGATCGCGAATGAGTTCGGCGAGCTTGTCGGCCAAATCGCGTGGATTTTCCGGTTCGTGGAGAATGCCGCCGCCGGTGTCGGCGATGATCTCGGGATACGAGCCGTGGGCAGGCTGAACGACCGGGACGCCGTTGGCCAAGGCTTCGAGAATCGACAGGCCTTTGCTTTCGCGATAAACGGCCGGCACGCTCATCACATCGAACGAGTGGAGGATGCGAATCTTCTCGTCGCGGTCCGGCTCACCGGCGTAGCGGAACTTATCCGCCAGCCCCCACGCTTGGAACTGCCCTTTGATCTTGGCTAAGTACGGCTTGTCGGCCCCGCCGAGGTAGCCGGCGGCGACGAGTCTGAGCGGAGGCAAATCGCGACGCTCCTGCAACAAGCGAAACGCTTCCGCCAAAAGGTGAAGGCCTTTTTCGTAACAGATGCGAGCGAAGAAGCCTATCGTGACGGGAGCGTCCGAGCGAGGCTCGTCGCGCAGCACGTGCCCTTCGAGCTTGAGACCGTGCGGAATGACATGCACCCGCGCCGGGTCGAGATCCATGTAGTCGATCATGAAGTCGGCGTAGTAGCGATTGAGCGCGGTGTAGGCGTCGACGTCGGCTCCTTTGCGTCGTAATAGTTCGCGAGCCCGTTCGTAGTACGGCGGGATGAGCTTCTCAAGAAAGATGTCTTCTCCCGAGAGCGAACAGACGATCGGCACCTTGAGTGCGGCGCGCAGCGGGCCGGCCATGCCGACGAGAAGCGCGCTGGAGAGATGCACGACGTCGGGCTTCTCCGTCTTCATCCAGTGGATGAGCTTCGTCAACTCCTTGCGCTGCTTGCCGTCGTTCCCCTCCAGCATCGAAACTGTTAGCGGACCGAGTTTTTCAGCCTGCACCGACGAGCTGAAGCGACTGACCCAGTTTAAGAGCGCGGGCGAATCGAACAGTTTGTCGACGAACCAAGGCGTATGGCGAAAGAGGGCCGATTTCTGCTGGAGAAAGACGTTGATCCCGCCGTACCTGATCGGCGGCTGCTTACTGACGTTTTCTTCGTCGGTCCGCAGCGGCGTGTACGTCGGGGTGAGCAACACGTCTTCGCCGAGCGCAAGCATGGCCGCGGCGAGGGTGTTGTCGTGCAGGCACATACCGCAGTACATGCCGGCGGCACCGGAGGCGACGTAGATGATCTTCATAGGCCGAGAGGAGAGAAAAGAAGGCGTCTCGGCATTATACGCAAACGGGCGAGGAGTCTCATTCGAGCGGACCGGATATTTCCAGCAGCTCGATCGCCGGCTGGGTTTCGAAATCGATCATCGCCGTACGGCCGTAGATCGTCTTCGCGGCGGCAAGTTCCAAGCTCTTCACAAGATCCGATCCCGGCGCAATGCGCCACAGCGTCGTCAACCGCACCTGCATCAGCACGCCATGATCGATCAGCACGCGCCCCAGCGGCGTCTTTTCGGCGAGCACGAGTTCTCGCACGTCCGGTTCGAGATAATCGAGATTCAAGCGCACGATGCCGAACTGCACGACCTTCTTGCTACGCCGCGAACGCAAGCGAATTTTGCGCGAATAGAGCTTGCCGTCGGTGCGGCGATCAAGCACTTCGACGTCGACGGGACTCTCGTGAAACTTCTCCATCGCCACGGTCATGTGCGAATTGTGCGCGAGCAGTTCACGATTGCCGGCCGGCAATCCCTCGGCCGCGGCCCGCTCGAAGAGGCCTAGTTGAGGCGAGGGAACTTCGCCCCCATCGGGGTAGAACAGCCGGGCCAGCGTCGCCAAGTCGGGTGTTTCAGGCATCGTATCGCTCACCACCGGGGCGCGGAGTCACGGGAAAGACGACGGAGTATCTAAAACTCCCGTCGCTCTGCGACTTTGTGCCGCTGTGTTTCAAAAAAGCAAGCGGAAGGATGTCAGGCGGGGACGATCGTGGGATTCGCGGCCAGAATATCGACCGGAATGGCGGGCGTTTCAGCGGGTCGTTCCAGCACGGTGTCGATCAAATAATACATCAAGCGGCGAAGTTCTTCCGGCCGTACTTCGTCGGCTAGTGCTTCAGCGCGCTCTTGATATTTGTCGACGAGCTTCGCGGCCTTGCCGAATACGCCGGCTTCCTCGTACAGGCGCCGCACGCGTTCCACAAGTTGCGGCGAACTCTCTTTGCGGGCCGCGAGATCGAGCAACTCGGCGCGACCTTTCGTCGAGAGACCTTCGAGCGCCAAAGCCCAGAGCACCGTCGGCCGACCCCCAAGCACGTCACCGCCGGCGGCGAGCTTATTATGGTTGTCGCCGCGCCAGTCGTTTAGGTCGTTCAAAATCTGGAACGCCACGCCGATGTGCTGCGCGAACTTCGGCACCCATGCGTCGTCGAACTCGGCAACGGACGCGCTCGCGGCCGCGCGGCCCAGTCGCAAGCCGGAATAGAGCGCCGCCTCAAACGCCGGCGAGGTCTTGAGCGCGTAAATCTTCAATGCGTCGAGCGGCGTGAGTTGCTTTTGGAGTGAATCGCGCCACAGGAGTTCGGCCCCCTGCCCTTCCGAAAGCTTCATGTGCGCATCGGCAAGCCGGTCGAGAATGTCGGCCGCAGCTTCGGGGCCCATCGCCTTGGCGTCGCGGCTGATCATGCGATAGCCGAGCCCAATCATGTAGTCGCCCACATTGATCGCCGTCGGCACGCCGTACTTGCGATGAATCGTTTCGTCGCCGTAGCGGAATTGGTCGTCGTCTTCGATGTCGTCGTGTACGAGCGAGGCCTTGTGAAACGTTTCGATCGAGAGCGCCGCTCGCTTCACATAGTCAGGCAGTTGTTTCAAATGTTCCGCGCCTTCGGCGGAGCAGCCGTTTCCGCCGGTGAGTGCGTCATAAGCGGCAAGTGTGATGAACGGCCGGGAATGCTTGCCCCCTTTAGCGAGGAAATCGTAAGCGATCGCTTCGGTACCGGCCACAGCGTCGAGCGCCCGCACGCCTTGTCCATTCACTTCGCTGAGCAGCGGCCCGCCGCGCAGACGCGGCACCAGCCGATCGAGTTCCGTCGGTTCGAAGAGGTTGGAAGCGGCCCGCATCAGATGCACATACGATTTCGTCTTCGCTTCCGACGCGGCCTGCTGCAGATTAACCATCTGCATAACCCAATCTTCGTCGACGCTCGTGTTGCGGCAATCGCTCGAGAGCAACGGCACGGCCCCGCAGGGAACGCCCGCCAACAGAATTTTATCGATCGCCTTTTCCAACACGTTCAAGCATGCGACACCGACGATCGCGTCGACGTGCCCGCTTACGATAATCTTCAAGACGATCGGCGACCCTTCGGCCACCAGCACTTTGTAGCCCAGATCTTCGGCTCGGGTGCGGAAGTCGGCGATGCTGCATGCTCCACACTTACGACAATCGAGGCCGAAGTCGTCGTAGTCGGCCGGGCAACCCTCGGCGTGCTTCAAGCAATGCGGCAAGAGCAGCAACCGGCGATGAAACGGCACGGCCGCAACTTGGCTCTCCCAAAACTCGCTTGCCAAGACGACCATCGTCCAGCCGATGTAGCCTTCGCCAAGGCCGGCTTCCTCGAGCGTGCGGCGGCCGATGGTTTCCAGTTCGTCTTTGGTGATCGGACGATGTTTGTCCAGTTTCGCGGCGACTTCTCGACAACGAGACCGAAGCAAGTCGCGCAGTTCGCGCGTTTCGGGCACCTGCTTGAGCCGGCTAGTGTCGCGTCGCTTGGTCTTACGTTTGCCCCCTTCGAGACCGGCGATTTCCGCCGCGAGATGGCTGACCGGGGGATTCACAGGTGCCGTGGCCAAGATGCACAAACTCCAAACGAGGCGGGATGTTCAGGCGGAGGCGAATCTCAGGCTAGCGTGCAGCGCCGCCGACCGGAGTCCAACCAAGGGCGGAACTCCACATGTCGACACCGCTACCAGCGTGTCAAATCAACAGCCTGTTATTCCGATGTACGGACGACCTCGACCGCTTTGCGGAGCGCGGCCACGGTAAAGATCAGCGGGTATAGTTTCTCATAATACCAGAGCTTCGCAAAGTAGAAACCGATCGGCGAGGGCTCGCGAAACCGGCCCGTCTCCACCCCCTTGATGAGCCAGATTAGCCCCCGATCGACGGCCGTGCGGACTTCAAATCGCTCGTAAACGGCCAACAGTGACTCTACGACGACCGCGGTTTCCTCGACCGAAGAGACCAAACTGGACGTCGACGAAAAGTCAGAAGCGAGCGATTCGTTGGGCGATACAGAAGCGGTGGCCGATGTTTCGGCGACCGCTTGGCGGTTCGCGCCGGTCGCGAGCCCCAGTCCCCGGCCGCCCCAACCACCGTCGGCGTTCTGCTTGCCGACGAGATAGGCCACGCCGCGGCGCGCTTCTGCAGACGTCATCCGGCCGAGATCACGATAGGCCAAAAGCACCTTAGCGGTGCCGTAGAGCGGGTTCTCATCGTCGTCCCCCCACTGGTTGCCGAACCATAGAGGAAGCCATGAGCCATCGACTCGCTGTTTCTTTTGCAGATAAGAGAACCCGTCGTCGATCGGTCGCTGGAGCTCGTCGGGGGAGAAGTGAACCTGCGATTCGAAGGCGCGTAAAACGTGCGCGGTCAGGTCCGTGCCGCTCCGATCGAACGGAAGTTTTCCCCACCCACGACAGAAGGTCGGAAAGCCGTGATCGGAATTCTGCAGCCCCAGAAGCCATTCGACTGCGGCGCCTTCAGCGTGCAATCGCCGAGTATGTTGTTTGTCCTTGATCGCGGCGCGATCGGTTTCTGATCGTTGATCGTCGGATGCGGCAAACTTGTCGAGCGCGAGTAGGGCTGCCGGCGTATCGTCGGCGTCTGGCACCGCGCCGCTCAGGTCGCTCCAGCCCCAACCGCCGGGCGCGGCGCCGGTGAAGGGATGACGCTCCCTGTGCTGACACGACAGAACCCAGTTGAACAGTTCGTGGGTGAGGTGCTCCGCGCCGCCCGCCGAGTCGTCTCGGCCTAGCGCATTGATCGAGAGCGTCGTCACCCAGGTCGCTAAGTTCGTATCGATCGGCCAACTGCCGTCGTCGCGCGCCGACTCCTCAATAAACTTCAATCCGAGTTGTGTCACCGGATGTTCGTGTCGGCCGATACTCGCCAGGCTCATCACGACAAAGCTTGTGAGCGGAGTCGCTTCCAGAAACCCGCCGCTCGCAGGTTGCATTTTTTGGAGCACACACAGACTTCGTTCGACCGCAAGCGCTCGCAATCCGCGCGTGAGCGGATTCCACGGCTTATCGTGAAAGTACTTCGCCTGCCCGATGGCCACGAGCGCTGGAATCGCATAGCTCACGACCGGCAACCGCGCGAAGCGATACCACGACTGCGGCAGGCACGCCGCTTCGAACGGCAGCACGCTCACTTCACGCCACGGCACCAACCCAGCAAGCGCGCAATTGGTGAGAATCGGCGCTGCGAAAGTTTTATCTTTGCCGTAACGCTTGCGCAGTCCGGGAACGCCTCCTTGGGCGGCGATGTAATGTTCGGCGCGCGATAGAGGGGAAGAGTATTGCAAATGGAAAGTGGATTCCGGTCGCCGACGCTCCCGTTTCTCTAACGAACTCGCCAGATACGTCGCGGCGCGAACGAGCATCGTCGTCGAAATATTCGACAAGCTTTTATCGGTGTCGCCCCAGCCGCCGTCGGAGTTCTGCCTCGCAAAGATCCACACTAGGCCGGCGTCGATCAATTGCTTGTAGCGGGCGCGAATGTCCCCCTCCGCGTGCCGGGCCGCAATCGCCAGCGCGCTTACGGCCGTCGCCGTACTTAATGCAGACGATGACAACTCCCCTTCCCAGTAGCCTGCGGAATTCCGCTCGGCCAAGAGCGCGGCGCGCGCCGACGCATAAGCTCGGCGCAATCTTTCGAGGTCGATCGTCGATGCTTTATTCACGGCGACATTCATGAGTGCCATCGTACGGACGAGGTCGTCGCGAAAAAAGTCCTGGTTACGCGCTCGACTTCAGAACCGCGACCGTGTGGGAGCCGTTCGAGGTCGCCGGCCGACGTCGTTTTGCTACGTCGAACCGTTCCTTCATGTCGAGCGGCCCGATGTCTTTCCATGCCCCCTTGTCCGCCGCGGTGCTATAATCGGTGACTCTCCTTCTTCTTCCACCAGCGCCTAGCGCCCAACCCATTGCGCCTGCCCGCATGTACCTCAAGCTCGCCCAACGCGCCCTGTTCGAAACCGACAAACGGCTTGTCTGGAAGCTCATTTGGAATATGGGCGTCAAAGGCGCGCGAGCCATGTGGTTGCATAAGCGACGACTGAAACGGGGCGAGTTCTATCCGCCGTTTCTCTATATCTCGATCGTCAACAGTTGCAACCTGCGCTGCCAAGGCTGCTGGGTCGACGTCGCCGCGAAGCAACACACCATCGACTTGTCGGCCATCGATCGGCTCATCTCCGAGTCGAAGGAGATGGGCAACAGTTTCTTCGGAATTCTCGGCGGCGAACCGTTCATGCATCCGGAAGTGCTCGAAATCTTCGAGCGCCATCCCGATTGCTACTTCCAGGTGTTCACCAACGGGCAACTAATCGACGATGAAGTCGCGGCCCGCATGCGCCGGGCGGGGAACGTCACGCCGCTGGTGAGCGTCGAAGGTTCGGAGATCATCAGCGACGTCCGTCGCGGCCGTCCGGAAGTTTACAGTCGCACGATGGACGGGCTACAGGCCTGCCTCCGCAACAAGCTGCTCACCGGAGTCTGCACGAGTCTCTGCGCGTCGAACATCGACGACTTGCTGACCGAACAGTGGGTCGATCGACTCATCGAGATGGGTGTGATGTACATGTGGTACCACACCTATCGCGCCGTCGGCCCTGAGCCGCATCCGGAGCTTTGCCTCACGCCCGAGCAGCAACGCCGCGTGCGGCAGTTCGTCGTCGACACACGGGCCACGAAGCCGATCGGCGTCGTCGATGCTTACTACGACGGGGCGGGCAAGGCGCTCTGCCCCGCGGCCACGGGGTTCACGCACCACGTGAGTCCGTGGGGCGACATCGAGCCCTGCCCGATCGTGCAGTTCGCCAAGGAATCGATTCACGATCCGCGGCCGCTCAAGGAAACGATCGGTAAGTCGGAGTTCTTGCGAGACTTCCGCAAGCTCGCGGCTTCAAGCACGCGTGGCTGCATCGTGCTTGAACGCCCCGACCTGCTGAAAGATTTAGTTGAGAAGCACGGCGCTCGCGACACCACGGTGCGCGGCACCGCTTTAGCCGAGCTTGAGGCGATGGAATGCCGTCCCTCGCAATACGACCCTGGCTACGAAATTCCCGAACGCAGCCTCGCCTATCGTCTCATTAAGAAGCTCGGCTTCAACGACTTCGGCGCCTACGACGGCGGGCTCGATCAATACATCGTGCCGGCCGAAGCGGAGCGGCGACGCCAAGCGAAGACGAAGGGCGTGCCGGTCGAGATTAAGTAAGCTTTGGGCGAAGGAAACGAGGCCCACGCGGAGCGACGGCTTGTGCTTCGCCGCGCTCGACCCATCCTACAAGTCTAGCGCGTCGAGACCGTCCATTAGCTTGTCGAGGTCGTCCTTCGGCCCGTCATGTTTATCGGCTTGCCGTTTCGGAATGCCGACGCCCATGCCGACCGCGTCGCGTCCCACGGCCGTGAGTTCCACATCGCGTTCAAGCACGGCTTGCTCCAGCGCGTCGGGGGCGCCGAACAGCTTCGACAAGTCGATTTTGAACGCACCGGCCGAGCCTTCCGGGCTGCCGGCGATCGCCGGAGTTTTGTGCTGCGGAAAAATAATCGCGTTCTCGGGGCAAACGCGGCTGCAAGCGGGGCAGCCCTTGCGACAATTGTCGGGCTGCTCGACGAGGATCGTGTCGACCTTGTCGACGCCGTAGACGCCGAACAAGCAGAAGTCGATACACTCCATGCAATTCGTGCAGCGTGCGTAGTCGATCACCGGATACCAACGCCGACCGGCGTCTTCGGTGACGACGTGCGGCACGCTCGGCGTCGCCGGTGGTTCGTCGACGGCGGCCGGCGCGAAGCCGTTCGTTGCGGCCACCCCGTTTGGCGTCACGGAGCCGTTCGGTGCCGCGGAGCCGTTGAGCTTACCGTTCGCGTCGACGCCGCTCGTCGTGTTCGTCGGATTCTCGAAGCGTTCCATCTGCGAACTGTTCGGTGCGCCGCCGATCCACCCTAAAATCGAAACCGGCTTCGCTTCCGCGAGCCGCTTGATTCGCTGAACCTCTTCGAGAAACGGCGCGGCGTCGGGGCGGGCCTTCAGGTCCAAGCACCATATGGTTCGGTTCGGCAACTCGCGTGAAGCAATCACGCGAGGTTTGTCGCTCGTTAACTCATCGCCCGCTTCGTCGTCCTCGTCTTCCGTCTCATTGACGAGTTCGATTTTGCCTTCGCGGCCACGGATGCCGTTGCGATCGAGCGTCCAGAAAGCGGCCCGCTCAAAGAGCCAGCTCACGACGACCATGTCACCGGTGATTCCTTGCAGGCAGAGCATCCCGGTGCCGTCGGGCGTCAAGTCGTATAAATGCGGTACAACGGTGACTTCCACCCCGCGTTCGAACAGCAGGCCGGCGACGATCTCCTCCTCCAGCTTGCGCTTGGCTGGATTCGCGCTCTGCCCCTGCGAAACGACGACGGTGAGCTTACGAGCCATAGGTAAAGTCGAAAGTTAAAAGGCAAAAGACAACGCGACGAAGAATGCAAAGGCTTTGCCCTATGCATTCTGACTTCTGACGCGCCATTTTGCTATTCGTTCATCTGCCCTTTGATTGTCTTTTCGGCGATTTTCCAGGCTGCGGCCAAGTGCTCTTGGTATTGCTCGGGCGAAAGGAATCCGACGTCGTCGCACTCCATGTGAAACAGCCGGCCCGGGCCGTAGGTGTCGAGATTGATCGGCGTCGGGTCCTTCATGAGCAAGTCATTGAACTCGGTGAGCGTGCCGCTCGCCGGGGCGTAGAGCTCACTCTCCGCTTTTGAGCTTTCGATATTGCCGATCGGCTGCTTCTCACGCAGCCGTTGCGGTGCATCGACCGACCACTCAAGAAAGTAGACGTCTTGCAAAAGCCGCACGGCGTAGGCCGAAAAGCCGAACCAATAGCCGCGGCCCGAGGCTTGGGCCCACATGTGGTTTTTGGCATATAGGCGATCGGTCGGGAACTTCGCGGCGAACTTGCCCATTATAAAGACAAGCTCTTCGCTCATGTGTAACGAACTCCCTGCATCTCCGGCTCGAAGAAAGCGGGCAAGAGCCCGTCGACGCACAAGAGCCCGTCGCGCGTGAGTCGCACTTGCTCGGCGTCGTAGATGAGAAGGCTTTCGTCGCGGTACTCGTTCCAGACGTCGCGCCAGCGGTCGATGATGTCGACGCCGAATTTGTTGCGGAAGTAGTTGATGTCGAGCTTGCTGGTCTTGAGTTGCAAAATCATCTCGCGAATCAGCGCTTGCTGGGGCGTGATTCGCAGGGCCCGCATAAGCGGGAGTTTGCCGGCTTCGAGCGCGGCCAAGTATTGCTCCCACTCGGCCAGGTTTTGGTAGTGTACGCCCGACACATGGCCAAAACTGGCGACCCCCGTGGCCAAGAGATCGCTGCCGTGCCAGAGATTGTCGCGATAGCTGAAGTTCACCTTATTCTTGTCGCGGACGAGCGTGTAGCCGCTGGAAACGTGATAGCCGGCGGCGATCATTTCGTCGAACGCGTAGTTCACCCAAGCCCGCTTCGTCGGCCAATCGGCGACGGGCGTTTCGACATGGTTGCCGAGAATGTCTTTGGAGTAAGTCGTGTTGAACGGCAATTCCATCTGGTAGATCGTCACGCTCTCCGGCGCGAGCTCGATCGTCTTGCGAACGTTTTCCTTCCAGTTGTCCCACGTCTCGCCGACCATACCGGAGATGAGATCGATATTCACGTTGGGGAAACCGACGTCGCGAATCCAGCCCCAGGCCTTCATGATCTCGCCCGAGAGATGCGCGCGACCATTTTCTTCCAGCACCGCGTCGGAGAAGTTTTCCACGCCGAGACTCAGTCGCGTCACGCCTAGCTCGCGCAGCGTTTGCAGCTTGGAGAGCGACAACGTGCCCGGTTCGCATTCAAAGGTGACTTCTTCGGCTTTGTCCCAGTTGATATTGGCGCGTAAGCGATCGACGAGCGAGGTGAGTTGCTTGGCGCTCAAGAAGCTCGGCGTGCCGCCGCCGAAGTAGACGAAGCGAAACGGCCGCTGGCCCATCACCGGCAATTTGCTCACCAACTCGATCTCGCGCGAAAGGGCCGAGACATAGCGTTCGACGTCGGGCGCGGCTTTGTCGGTGTAGACGCGAAAGTAGCAGAACTTACACCGTTTGCGGCAAAACGGAATGTGCAGGTAGAGCCCGAGCGGCACGTCAGCCTTCGGCGGCGCATGCAGCACCTGCTCGATGTCATGCGTCCCTTCGGTCGTCCATTGCGAAAACGGCGGATAGTTCGCAATGAAATAACTGCCGACCTCGGTCTTTTTCAACTGCGTCGTCATGCTTTAATCCGCAATGTTTCTCGGTTCATTCAGAGAAGGAGATTGGCAGGCAAAAGGAAATCGATGAAATGAAAAACAATGCCAAGTTTTGCGTGATAGTCGAGAGTTGCTCCCATGACCGGAAGCCAATCGCCCTCATGCCTCTTATCCGTACGTCCCCTTCTCGGGATGGAAAACGCGTTCTATTTGGAACCGAAGCAATACAGCTTGCCGTCGATATCGCCGATAACGAGTTTGCTTGCCGCGACGGCGGGCGAGGCGACGATGTCGCTCCCCGTTTCGTATTCCCACTGCTGCTCGCCGGTCGCGAGATCAAGCCCGTAGAGCCGGCCGTCGCTGGAGCCGACGTACACTCGGTTGCCGACGACAACCGGCGACGACTCGACGTTTCCTTTCGCGGCAAACGTCCAAACTTCGGCACCGCTATCCGTCTTGATGCCTCGAATTTGGCGATCATTGCAGCCGAGCACGACAAGTCCGCCGGCCAATGCGGCCGATGATTTGTATTCCTGTTTACGGCGAGGCGCGGAGTAGGTCCAAGCGATCGCCGGCTTCCTCCAATCGATGCCGAGCACGCCCGCGCCAAGCGTGCCGAAGTAGGCTCGATCGCCGAGCACCGCCGGTGCGTTGC
Source organism: Planctomycetaceae bacterium (assembly GCA_016793115.1). Taxonomy (GTDB): domain Bacteria; phylum Planctomycetota; class Planctomycetia; order Pirellulales; family PNKZ01; genus PNKZ01. Next base: position 6,193 of record JAEUIN010000267.1, on the reverse strand, counting down.
CCGTCTGCGCACCGATGTCGATCGGTTCCGTCACGGCTTTGCCGGTTTCGAGATCGATCACATGAAACTTCGAGTCGCAGCCGCCGAGAAACACATGGTTTTCAACCACGGTCGGACTGCAATAAAGCGGCTGATCAATCGTGTACGACCAAGCAAGCTTGCCGTCGGCCGCGCCGAGGCAGTAGAGCGTGCCATCTTCAGAAGTGAACAGCACTTTGTCTTTATAAAAGTTGGGACCGCCGTGCACGGTGGCTTTCGCATCAAAGCCCCACAAGGCTTTGCCGTCGACCGAGTTTAAGGCGTAGCAACGACCGTCGAAGTTGCCGACGAACACACGGCCGTCGCGCACTCCGGCGGCGGAACTAAATCCTGCCTCGCTATGAAACTTCCACTTCTCCTCGCCGTCGGCAAGGGATAAGGCGTAGAAGTCTCCTTCCGCGTCGTCGTTATTTGTACCCACAAAGATCACGCCGGCCTCGATTACCGCCGTGGCCTCGAACGCGGCCCGACCGAATGTCTTCTCCCAGACGACCTGCGGATCGTCGGGCAGCGGCGACTTCGCTACGCCCTGGGCCTGCGCGTCGCCGCGAAAAAGCGGCCAAGAATCGGCCGTCGCCTCAAGCGGCTTGGCCACGCCGAGTGTTTCACCGCGAGCATCGGAAATGAAACCGCCGCGGCACACCGAAAGACAAAAACAAACAGCAAGATTGGCGATCGAGCCGATAATGGGGTATGGACTGCCGATTCCTTTCCTACGGTGTGAATAGGTGATCATCGGTGACTCCTGTTGGACATCAGCCAACTACCAATTTTAGTACGCCGCCTGATACAGGGCGAGCAGATCGGGGACCGTCACCGGGCGGGGATTGAATGTTCCGGTCCATTGTTTCGCGGCGTCGGCGGCCAACGTCGGCAGCGAATTCTCGTTGACGCCGCAGGCCGACAGTTTGGTTTCCAAACCGGCCGCCTCGGCAGTCTTACGAAGGAACTCGGCCAAACCGTCGGGGCCGCTGGCCACGCTCGGCGCGCCGTTCGTGCCGGCCACATAAGCCAATAGCTCGCAATACCAATCACGATGTCGCTCACCGTTGTATCGGATCACGTGGGGTAACATCAGCGCGATCGCCTGACCGTGCGGCACTTCGAAATGTGCGGTGAGCGGATTGGCGAGCGCATGCGTCGCACCGAGCATCGAGTTCTCGATCGCCGTGCCCGCCAAGAATGCGCCGAGTTGCATGCCGCTGCGAGCCGCAAGATCGGTCGGATGTTCCAGCACGCGCGCGAAGTTCTTCTCAAGCAGTCGCCAAGCTTCGCGACTGTACAAGATCGACATGAAGTTGCGCTTCGTCGTCACATATGTTTCAAGCGCATGGGCCAACGCGTCGATGCCCGTCAGCGCCGTCACGCGCTGCGGCTGCGTCACTGTGAGCGTCGGATCGAGCAGTGCGACCTTGCAGGCGGCTTTCTTATCGCCGCACGCCATCTTCACGTGCGTCTCGGCGTCGCTGATCAAGGCGAACGACTGCGCTTCGCTGCCGGTGCCGGCCGTGGTCGGCACGGCGATCATCGGCAGCATCGGCTTCGTCGCTTTTCCGACGCCCCAGTAGTCGTGCATCCGACCGCCGCACGAGTAGAGGAAGTTGATCCCCTTCGCGCAGTCCATGCTGCTGCCGCCGCCGAGTCCGACCAAAACATCCGGACGAAAGTCGCGGGCTCGCTCCGTGCCGACCTCCACATGGGCCGTCGTGGGGTTCTCGCCGACGTTCTCGTCGACCAAAACTTCGCAGCCGGCCGCCTTGAGCGCCGCGACGCCGCGCTCAGTATGCCCGGCTTTGACGATGCCGGGGTCGCTCACCACGAGCACCCGCCCCGCCCCCTGCTCTTTCGCCAACTCGCCAAGTTGCTCGATCCGATTCGGACCGAACACGAGGCGCGTCGTCAATTGATAGTCGAAGGGATGCATGCGGAAGTCTTCGTAGGATGAGGGCGAGCGCAGCAAGGCCCGTGCCGAGCGGGCATTCGTTCCGCGTGGGCCTCACTGCGCTCGACCCACCCTACAAATCGGACGTTAGGCCAGTTTCGTCAAGCGTTCCGGCGGCGTTTGGTAGGCCCGAGCGCGGAAGAGAAAATCGACGATGTTTCCTTCGTGCGGTTGCAGCCAATCGAGCTTGATCGTCGGAATCGGTCCGATGTTCAAACGGTCGATGTGCACGGCGTCGGTGAGTTGCTGCGCCCACTGTTCGTTTTCGGTGATCGCCGAGCATACGAGCGTCGGGCCGATCTGCTCGAGCATCTGGTCTTGCGGACACTCGACCACGGTCGTGAACGGGAACATGTACTCGTCTTTGGCGATGCCGCGCGACGGGTTGTCGCAATGCACCACGGTCGGCCGAAGATACGCGCAGCGTTCCTTCTCGACGAGTCGGGGTCCGTATTTCTCAGTGGCGTGTGTGACGCCCGACTCCTTGAACTTGCTCTCGATCAGCTTCCAAATGGCCTGCGCCGCTCCGGGAATCGTAAACGCGGCCAAACCGGCTTGCGGATCTTCCGGCGGCTTCACTTCGATCGGACCGATTTTTTCGGCGATCGCGGCGGCGATCTCCTTGGTATGGCGGGAAGCCCAGATGCCCGAGCAGTTGATGCAACCGCGTCCGCTGTTGGCGTAAGCGCTGTGCACCATGATGTCGAGATACTTCTCCCAATCGTCGACGACGTCATCGCCCAGGAGAATCTTGCTGAATCCGGGCCCGTGAGCCTGCACCTTTGGATTCCCCTTGTAACGCTCGACGGTCGCCGTGCCGCCGAAGATCATGCTCCGGTCGACGTTCGCCAACACGGCCGCGCCGACGTCGGGTCCGCCCGGATAAATCGAAATTGTCTCGCGCGGAATACCCGCCTCGAAGAACGCCGCTGCCATGCGATACGGCGTCCACGGCTCTTGCGGGCCGGGCTTGAGAACGAGGCCGATCTGCATCGGAATCACGGGAAGCCAAAGCGTATGCACGCCCGGCGAGTTCGACGGCAGCACCAGACCGACGACCGGCGACTGCGCCTGGTAGCTGACGATGACGCCGCGACTTTCCATGCCGAAGCCGCGCGTAAGGATTTTCGTATCCAAGCCGCGCGTCAGCGCGTCGATCATCCGATCCATGTTCGTCAACACGAAGTGGTTCTTCTCCATGTTGAACTTGGCCATGTGCACCGGCAGGCCGGTGCTCGCCGATTGCTGACGCGCGAAGTCGTCGGGCGACTGCACGCCGTCGCCCATCGGCAACGTGGCATTGAGGTATAGATCGGCGGCCTTCTTGATCCGCGCGGTCAAGTCGGCCGCGGGAATCTCGCGCAGCAGATCGCGGGCCCGCTTCGCATGACGCATGTCGCGTTGCAACAGTCCGCCGTTGGCCTGACCAACCTTGGCGATCGTCTCGCCGGTGAGAAAGTGTTTGACTTCATCGACTTCCAACGATTCGTAAGGCTTACCCCAACGCAAGACGGGAATATTGAGCACGGCGATGACCCTAAACAGATTTCAAGAAAACTAACCGCGGATTCACGCAGATCGACGCAGATGAATACGGCGCGGCGCGCCACGAGCTTCGGAATCCGCGTCCATCTGCCTTTTTGCGCGGTTTCATCGATCGTCCGACTAGTAAACGCCGACGGTCGTGGCTTCGGCCAATTCGTGGAACGGACGCACTCCGCTCACGCCGTCCCAAGGGTATTTGTCGAACGGCATCTCGCGTTCGCCTTCGTCGCGTTCCATGAAGCCCGGAACGAAGAGTTCTTTGGTGAGCGTAGTGAGTTTCACGCGGCCGGTCTTACCGTAGCCGACCGTGCTGTTGTAGTCGTTGAACTCGACGACTTCCGTCACGGCCCGCGGTTGCGGAGCGTAGTAGCTGATTTTGTAACCGTCGGCCGGTGTGACCGGCTTCGAGCAGGCCAAACCCATCAGCGTGTTGCCGTAAGTCGGCGTCATGAACACGCCATCGAGGTATTCTTCGGTAACAAAGCGGGTCCACTGCGGCGTGAACTCGGTACCGCCGGAGAAGATGCCCTTCATGCCGACGTCCTTGAGCGTCTTGCCTTGCTTCTCGAGCGCTTGGCAGAGGCTTTCCAAGAGCTTGGGCGTAGTGAACATGCATTGAATGTTGTGATTCGCGCCGAGGATCGTGAGTGCCTGATCGATGCAGTGCTTCTTGTATTCTTCAAGGTGCTCCATCCACCCCTTCTTGATGAGCTTGATCACCCAACGAGGATCAAGGTCGACGCAGAAGCAAATACCGCCGCGGACCTGAGCCAAGTGCTCCACCGCGAGGCGCAAACGACGCGGACCCGAGGGACCGAGCATCAGCCAATTCGCGCCGCGCGGGAAGTGATCGTCCGAAAGAGTCTCGCTGAAATTCGAGTAGTCGGTCCGCCAATCGTCGTGCGACACGCGGCTCTTCGGCACTCCGGTCGTGCCGCCGGTTTCAAATACGTAGAGCGGCTTGTCGGCCAACGGCTGCGGCACCCAGCGGCGCACCGGGCCGCCGCGCAGCCATTCGTCTTGGAACTCGGGAAACTTCTTTAGATCGTCGTACTTTTTGATTTCCTTAAGCGGATCAAATTTGATCTGCGTCTTGGCGTAGTCGAGCCAGAACGGGCAACCGGTCGACGGGTGGAAGTGCCACTGCACGGTCTCATAGGTGTGGGCATCCAAACGCTCGCGGGCCGCGCTCACCTTGGCTTGCAATTCGGGCGACAACTGGCTCATGGAATCCTCGAAGACGGGGCGAACGAATCAATGTGTAAGGGTGGGTCGAGCGCAACGAGGCCCACGCGGGATCGACGCAAACTGTCGACTGTGACAACACTGCGACGAGACGTCGATAGGCGGGAAGCAAGGCAGGTTCGACGGCGACAAAGACTCCCGCCGCAAACTTCCCGACGAACGGCGACAAAGTGCCGGCCGTTCGAACGCACGGAAGCAAGCGAAGTCTCGACGCGTGAACCCTTTACGGTAACCGACTTAGGCTCGACGGGCAACCGGCCGAGAGATAGTAACGGGAAGGACGGTTTCGGCCGGCGGAAATAACGCTAAAGACTTAATACTTCTTGAATTACGCTCTAGTTACTCAGATGACGCACCCAGCGCTCAATCGTATCCAGCAGCGCGCCTTGCACGCCCGTGTAGTGGTGATCGCCGCCGGCGATGACGGCCGTTTTGAGGTTTACGCCCGCGTCTCGAGCTTTGGCCAATTCGTCGGGGAATTCACGGAAGGCGATTCCTTGCTGAATCTCTTGGGATCCGAAGGTGAACAGCGTCGGCAGCGGCAGACGATCGACTAGTTTCAACAGGTTGTAGCGTTCGGTTGGACCGTATTTGTCGAGGTAGCTTTCGGCCGTGATCACATACGGCAGCGGGAATCGGATCGACATCAACTCCTGCGGCCGACCGGCGGCGACGTGCGCTTCGGCCGTGGCAACTTCTTCCAGGAAACCGGGCCCGCGTACGCTGGCGGCGAAGTGTGAGTAACTCAGTCTCGGGGGGGAAATTGCAATCAGCGCTACGCCGTTCGCTGGAACTTCGTAGGTCGCGGCGTAGATCGTTTTCACTGCGCCGAGGCTGTGGCCGATGATCGCGATTCGCTGCGCGCCGCGATCGGCGAGACACGCGAGCCATGCGGCGACGTCGAGCCGGCACTCGTCGACAAACTCATAGGCTGAGCCGATCGTGCGGCTCCCGGTGGTGCCGTCGGCGTTACGAACCAAGGCCGAACCGATTTGATCGTGCCCTCGGGTGTTGACGACCAATGCCGCGGCGCCCCGGCCGACGATGCGTTCGGCGATCGCGGCGAGAAATCGGGAGCCGTAGAAGTTGCTACCGGTGCCGTGAAGAACGAGCGCGGCGTCGATCGGCAGTTGTGGAGGCGAATCGACGGGTGGCAAGTGGAGCGCGCCGTCGAGGCGCAATCCGTCGGAGGCGGTGACGTCGACCAACTCGACAAGGCGTTCTGAGGTCGACCCGAGCACGTGTTAAGCGCTCGTCGGATTACTGAGCGCCGAGAGTACCTGCAGTACGCCGTTCAGATGCGCCATGCGGGGACCGAAACGGTCGATGAACTCGTTGAGCATGAAATCGGCGTCGGCCAGTGCTTCGGAGTTTTCATTGACCTCGCGAGTCATCTGCTTCAAAAAATCGGTCTGAACGCGC
>JAEUIN010000028.1 GCA_016793115.1 Planctomycetaceae bacterium | reverse complement strand
GGACCGCCGCTCGCCTGGTTTGTGCATCCTTCCGGAGCCTACCGCGTACGCATTCCGCCCGCCTGGCAAATGGCGCCGCTGCCGGAGGAGAAGAATCTCACCATACTCTACGACGTTCTGGAGTCGGCCGAACGACAGTACCAATTCGAGTTCGATCGCCGCGTAGCACCGGTCGAATCGAACGTCACCGCACTCGCCGATTTCAAGAGGCGCGAAGCGGCGTTGCGCCCGGAATCAGTCGCTTTCGACGCACAGGTCGGTGAAGTGCCTGCGGCTTGCGTAGGTTGGCGCGATCGCGGCGAGGCTATTCGCACTCGTTATCTGGTCGCGTTCGTCTGCGGTCGCAAGCTCTACAGAATCGAAATCGCGGCCACCGCACTCTCGCTCACCGACGCTTGGCCGCTTCCCGTCAAACATCTTTTGGGAACGCTCCAAACTGCGGCCGCCGTCGAACCAATGCCGCCGCCGATCGTCGACGGACGCGAAGTCGTCGCCGGTGATCTCCGTTTGCATTTGCCGACAACATGGCAAGACGGCCCTCCCTTGCGGGCAGGGGAAGCACTGTGGCGCAGCGGCGATGAGAACGCCCCTGAGGCTTCATTAGCCGTGCTACGAAATCAGTTGGTCGAGCCGCTGTTGGCGCGCGTTTCGGCGCCCCGACAAAGCGAAACCGTGGTACTTGGGCGACTTGCCGCGGTATATGAAGGCGACGCAGTAGGCACGACACAATCGGCGCGGCTAAGGATCGTCGTCGTCCCTGCGGCCGCCGTGGGGGAGGATGACTTGATTTTCGTCTGCTACGCGCGCCGCGAACACTGGGATCACTACTCTACGCAGTTCGAACAAATCTTACAGGGCGTCGAAGTTCAACCGAATGATGAGGTTCCGCCATGATGATCTGCGAACATTCGCTAAGTCGAAGGCTCATGACATTCGCGCTGGTCCTATGCTCATGCACGTGCGCATCGGCACAGCAACCAACTCCAAAGCCGGCGATCGATCCCAAACTCACGCCGCAGCAAGCGCAAATGATCGAAGTGCTCGCAGGCTTCTATCGTCGCGTCGGCGCGAACGTACCCGGCGGGAAGGAGAGCATGGCTGATCGGTTGCGGAATTGGTCGCGGGAAATTCTCACCGTGCCCATCGCCATCGGCCCAGGCCGCGATTTGCTCGGGTCGGAAGGACGCGGCCGCATGCCGCCCGAGAAAATCATGTATGAAATGCGGCGATTTACGCACATCTACTTTTGCCCGTTCACGAAGGCAGGCGACGCTGATACGAACGCTGAATACAATCCTGAGACGGGACTCGTGGCCGTAAATGAGACGCTCGCTGGGCGACTTGTTCCGGACGACAAGATTTTGCCGAACGGTGAGTCCGCGGTTCGGCATTTGATCTTGCGATTGGAGTGCGCGCAGACTTTCGTTCATGAAATGATTCATACCGGCCAAGGAGCGGACGCCGGTTCTCCTGCGAATGAAGCGATCGCTTACCGCGAGGCCTTGAGAACGACTCACGACTGGCTCGCAGGCTTCGAGCGCGACTACGCTACGGCCCGCACGAAGGAGAACGCCCGCTACACATGGGCGGCGGCGGTTGTTTGGTTGGGCTATTTGAACACGATCCGCTATGAAATCATTCCTAAAGGAACGGCGACCGCCGACGCGCTGCCGGCCGCCGAAGAAGAGTCGCGTAACGCGGAGATCGCGCGCGTCACCGCGCTGCAAGATCGCTTGATGCAAGAACATCGCGCGATTGAGATATTGGAGCAAATGGCCGGCCCGTCCGTGATTCCAGGGACCGTTCGCACGTTGGATGAGTTGCTTGTCGGCCTCACGGCGCACGACCTTCAAGAACTTGAGCAACGCGTCCGCAGGGCCGCTCGAGATGCGTTTGATCAGGGAGCCGGGGATCTCATCGGACGTCCGGATCAGTATGACGCGGCCGGAAAAGCGTTCCACTCGGGTGCGCTGGCCGACGGCGCCCTACCTCTTCTCCGCGACGCGTGGCGACGGCGGCTGCAGGCCGCCGCGCAATCTGCACAAAAGGTAGCCGCATTTCAACCCGTTATTCGCTTTCGTCCAGAAACGGGTTCCATCGATCCGCAGACGAAGGTCGCCAAGCTGGTCGTCGACGTAGAAAACGACGCCGAGTTCGCACGGCTTGTCGACGATTTGGGGCGCCGCTTACAAACCGCGACCGGCGACCCGGCGAAATTGACGGTCGTCGATACATGGAGCGCGACGGATCTGGAGGCGACGCGGCAGGTCTGGCGTTCGGGTTTGACCAAGACCTTCGAGTTTAACAAAGAGCAAGACTACGAGATAAGGCTGCTGCGAACAGTATTCACGCGTGTTGAGGCGGCATCGCCGCGGATCGACAAGAAGATCGAGATCTCGTCGTTCGATGTGTTCTTCGTGGAGCCGCCGAAGACGCCTACCGCCGCCGAACTCGCAGGCGTTTGGACCGGATCGCTCGTGATCTCCGCCATGCCGATGCTCGATGCCGTAGGGCCAGGCCAACCTCCGAGCGCGAACGAAGGCTGCCAGTTTCCCGGCATCGATCTAAGCCAATTGCGCCGACTTCAAGGCAAACCGATGAAGCTCCATGTGGACATCCGGCCGCAGTCGGAAACCACCGGTCTGTTGACATTAACGGTCACTCCGCCGCCGGGATTCGCTGCGCCAGACGAATCGGCCGCGCCGGAACCGCAACGTCTCCCGTATCGCTACGAAAACGGATCGTTGCAAATCGACGTCGCTCCCGCCCAAGGCGCCGAGATGGTCATGCAAGCCGTATTCGCGGGAGACGAGAAGCTTTGGAAGTTCCGGGGAACATGGAGCATCTTCGACAATTCGAAGAGTCCGAAGGTCAAGGCCCTCTCCGGCGAGTGGAGCGGCTCGAAGGCCCGATAAGTATTGGGTTCCGGCGAGCCCGGAGGAGCAGACGCCGATGTTGAGTACGATGACTGCTTGGCAAGCGTTCGCTGCGACGACCACGGCGGCACTCGCCATGTATGGCGTCGTTCGATTTGCGGAGCGGCCGCTGCGAACGACATTTCTCATCGCCGCCACGGCGACGGCGGCACTGATCGGAGCATACGGCGGCGCGCAACTCCTCAACGCGATTACTCACTTGGCTCGCACCGTCGAATCCGCTGCGGCGATGCAGCACCGCTGGTCGCTCGACGGCGCGCTTTGCGGAGGAGCCGTCGTCGGCTACGCGCTGGCTCGCCTCATCGGCATTGATCCGTTTCGCGCCGCTGATCTGGCGACTCCTGCGACTGCCGCAGGGATTGCGATAGCGCGCTGGGGGTGCTTTCAGCAAGGATGCTGCTACGGGCGGCCGACGTCGCTGCCGTGGGGCGTGAGTCCCGGTTGGGGAAGTCCTGCGGCACAAGAGGCCCTCAGCCGAACGCCGCTCGCCGTCTTTGGCGGAGCTCCTTCGGTTCATCCCACGCAGCTTTACGAATTGTTGGTAGCTGCCTTAATAGCGCTGTCGTCGTTCCTAGTTTTGACGCGAAGGCGAACGGCGCCTGGGTTCGTCGCGACCGGAGCCTGGGCGAGCTTCAGCGCTTGGCGACTCGTCAACGACGCGCTCCGCTCGCCCGCCACACTATCGCTTCCAGCAACTTCGCTCATCCACGGCCTGATGCTGCTTACCGCGATTGTGCTGTTGGCTTATGTCGTTCGGCGGCACTTGGCAAGCGAAGTCTTGGCGGCAACATAAACCTTACTCGAATATGCGGTCTTACTTCGCTTCGATGGCGATCACTCCGTCCCACCCCTGGGGTGGAGAGTGATTGTGTTGAAGGATGTAGCTGACGAGAAAGTCCTTACCGAGATCTTGAGCGGGGATTTGATGCAATAATTCATAAGCCTCGCTCCAGCGGCCGGCGAGGAACGCATCAAGGGCCGACTCATAGAGGGCGATATGCTCCGTAGTGTGCGTCGGATCGACGTCGGCCGGGGGCAGGAGTTCACTGACGGTTAACGGAGCCTGAAGTCCGAAGGGCCGGACTCTTGCCAGCCGCCGGCAGCGTCCTACGTCGGCAGTCATTGAGGAGTCGATCATTCGCGTCGTCTCCTCGTCGAGCAATACAGGTACGCGAAGCTTCTTCGTCAGCCCCTCCAGACGCGAGGCCAAATTGACGCTCGGCCCGAAGGCGGTCACTTTCACTTGGTCTCGGCTGCCGATCTGTCCGGCCACGGCCTGGCCGGTGGCAATGCCGACGCCCACGCGAAAATCGGCCAGCGGATGTCCCGGAATTCGCGAAAACTCCTCGAACGCCTTGCGAATGTCGAGCGCC
>JAEUIN010000019.1 GCA_016793115.1 Planctomycetaceae bacterium | reverse complement strand
CTTCGGTCCGTGCGACCACATGCACCAGTACCGGCCGTCGTGGTGAATCAAATAGTTGTGCAAGCGGAAACCCCACTCGGCATCCGGCGCACTCACCACGGCGTGCTCCCCGCCGACGACCGGCAGCGTCGCGAAGTCGAGAGTTCGCCAATCGACGGGCTTCCCGCCGAGCGTGAGCATCGTGATTTTGTGCGGCACCTTTGCGCTCGGAAGATCCTCGGCGATGAACTTCCGCACCGCCGGCTTTGTTGCAACGGGCGCCGGCTTCTTGATTGCCGATGACGATGGTGGAACGGGCTCTTGCGCTACGGCTCCCGCGTTTCCGCAAGCGATCACGAGCGCGGCAAACGCGATTCTCACGACGTTCGTTTTCAGCTTAGTCTTCATTCCCCACTCCCCACTCCACATTCCCCACTCGCCTCAGTATCCCGTATTCGGAAACCACCGGCTGTAATAGTTGTCGCCCATGCGCTTCAGCGGGGTAATCAGCGGCAGCGGCACGCCGTCTTTGGCCCACTGTGCGATGACATCGCGGTGCCCGAACATCCGCACCACATCGAACACGTGCCCCGGCGACTTGTCGCGATAGCCCTTTTCGACCTGGGGATCCCAGCAGCAGATGCCGTCGGCGCCGGCCTTGTAGAACTCGGTCACGCGCGTGCAAAGTTGCTTCGGCGCGCCGGAGTGCCACGCGATTACCAGCGGATGGAGCGTCACTTTCGTGCCGGCGATCGCATCGGTGTAATACTTCATATCGGGCTGCTGAAACGACGTGTGGTGCGCGAAGAACGCCGGGCCGAGGTCGTCGACCAAACCTTCGCGAGCCCAGCGGCGTATGTCGAAGCCGAACTTCCGATTGTCCGCCTCCTTGCTGAACGTGGCGAGCGTGATCTTGTACGGCGTCGTGCGACCCTGCCGGCGCGCCGTTTCGTCGAGCAACGTTCGCACCTCGCGCAAGACGGTCGTCATCATCTCGGCCCGGAGGTCCAAGAGCCGCGGATCGTCTTCGGCCACCTTACGGGCATCCTCGCCATATTTCGACTTAAACAAATCGCAGACCGGCTGTTCCCAGAGCATCATCGGCATGCCGCGATGAAACAGAAACCCGACGCCGTCCGGCTGCAGTTCCAACGTCTCCGCCAAAATGTCGAGCACGCGCCGGCGCACCTCGGGATAGGCGTAACTCATGAACAGCGTCGGCGTGCTGTCGCGGTCGACGCAACGCCACTCCGGGTGTTCGACGAAGAACTTACTGCGGAAGATTTCGTCCCAAGGGTACGAAGCACCCCAGCCCGCCGGCCGAATCATCACGTGGAACTCGGTCCCTTGCTTACGCGCCTCCTCACGCGCCACGGCCAACGGGTTCACGCCGGCTTTGAAGAGCGCTTCGAGCGACTCTGTGTATTCCTTGTATTCCCAGCGACAAAAATCCTGTGTTCCTTCGCCCGAGATCGTGCCGAGCTTCGAAGGGTAACAAACGATGTCGGCGCCCAGGACCTGAAACCACCATTTGCCGATGTCGCTCCGCTCCATCCCTTTGAAAGTGATTCGCAAATCGTCGGCCGTCCGTGGTCGAAACGGCCAGATCCAACTGTGCCCGTCGAAGGTCGCCACGGCCGTGCGAAGCTCCTGCGGCACGGGCTTCTTCCACTCGGCAAACTCCGCGGCGGTCAGCGGTACCAACTTGACGTAACAAAGCGTGCTGGGCAGGTGCGGCTGTGGCGCGATATCCAAACCTTGTTCGGTGAGGTCGGCCGCAGTGACGAACACTTCCTCAATCTGATCGCGGCGCGGCTTCAACAGCGGCAACGTGCACGAGACTCGGCTGTAGACGTTCTCGCCGCTGAGCTTAACCTGCAGCGAGTTCTCGTCGGTATTGTCCAAACCCATCGAGGTCGTGCAGACGCCGACGTACACCGCGTGCGGCCCTTTCACGCCCAGCGGCAACCGCACTCGCGCGGCGCCCGTATCGCGCAACGTCGAAAGGGCGACCCCTTCCCAGGCGTCGACGGCATATGGAATCGTCTTCCACTTTCCTTTCTCACGCCGCCCGGAAGTGTGGGCCGACGCCGGCTCGGCCTTCGACATATCCGCGAGCAACACGGCCTGCTCGACCTGCGACCACCGCCGCGAGTCGTCGGGCAGCAGCGCGACCGGTTGAACCGCAGCTGTCTTTATGCCGAGAGTATCCGACGCTTGCGATTTCGCCTCCGCCCCATCGGCGAAAGAAACCAAGCTCACGGACACCAAGCACGTTGCAATCGCGGCAAGTGAGGATTTGTAGCGCATCAAAAGTCTCCAAAGGGAGGAGCAAGCGGTCGCATTCTCATCGGGTTTCCGTCGGCATGCAAACTGCGGAAGAGTCCAAGCAGGCGTAGAGCGCCGCGCGACCTGTTTTTGCGGCTCAAATCGCTCGCCGGCCGTTGTATGGAACGGCGCTAAAATGACCGTTGGCCTAGTCGCTCCGAATGTCTTTCGGAGTAGTCGAATTGCAGAAAGTCGTTCGATGTCGCTAGTGGAAACGACTGATCGCGGACTCTATTGCCGAGCCGGGGATTTTTACATCGATCCCTGGTCGCCGGTCGACCGCGCCGTCATCACGCACTCGCATAGCGATCACCTGCGCTGGGGGTCGAAGAAGTATCTGACGGCGGCGGCGAACGTCCCCGTGCTCACG
>JAEUIN010000011.1 GCA_016793115.1 Planctomycetaceae bacterium | reverse complement strand
CCAGCAACGTGCGTTTGGTCGGGCCGTGCAACCGGTGTATCGCTTCGAACAGGCCGATGTCGTCGTCAGCCTCGATAGCGATTTCCTCGTCGGTCTCGACGGCGGCGTTCGCTACGCTCGCGACTTTATGAGCGGCCGCGACCTGACCGGCGGTCGCCGCGAAATGAATCGCCTCTACGTCGCGGAAACGAGTGTCTCGAGCACCGGCGCGGCGGCCGATCATCGCTTGCCGCTGCGTCCGACGGAACTGGTGCGCGTAGCCCGCGCGCTGGCCGCGCGCCTTGGAGTGACGGACGGGATTTCGAATGACGCCGAGCGCAATCTCTCGGCGGCGGCACGAAGTTGGGTCGCCGCGGCGGCCGACGATCTGCAGAATGCCCGCGGCTCCGGCGTGGTGATCGCCGGCGATCGTCAGCCGTGGCAAGTTCACTGGCTCGCGTATCGCCTAAACGAAACACTCGGCAACGTCGGCACGACGGTCCGTTACGTTGAGCCGGTTGAAGACACGCCGGTCGATCACGCTTCGTCCATCGCCGAACTCGCAGCCGATCTCGAAGCAGGGCGTGTCGGGGCTTTGCTCATCGTCGACGGCAATCCGGTTTACACCGCGCCGGTCGATCTGAACTTTGGCGAGAAGCTGCGGACGCCGAACGTGCTGACGGCCCATCTCAGCCCGTATTTCGACGAAACGAGCACCGCCTGCCGCTGGCATGTTCCGGCCGCGCACTACTTGGAATCGTGGGGCGATGCCCGCACGTTCGATGGCACGGCCTCGCTCGTGCAGCCGCTGATCGCACCGCTTTTTTCGGGCAAAACAGCCGACGAGTTCATCTTCGCCGCCACGGGCAAGCCGAGTATGTCGGCCTATGAACTCGTTCGCGAAACCTGGCGAGCCGAGCGCGGCGAGGGCTTCGCGGAGCTTTGGACCAATGCACTCCGCGAAGGAATCATTCCCGACACGACCGCCGCAGCCGTCACGGTGACCGCCGCTGCTCCGCCGACCGACATCTGGAACCAACCGAACGTCGCCGGCGCCGCCAACTCGAGCGCCGCGAAGCTCGAAGCGGTCTTCGCGCCGGACCCGACCATCGGCGACGGCCGGCATTACGGCAACTCCTGGCTGCAAGAATTGCCGAAGACTTGGACCCGACTCACTTGGAGCAACGCGGTGCTCGTCTCGCCGGCGACGGCCAAGTATCTCGGCGTGAGCAGCGAAGACGTCGTTGAAGTTCGCGCGGGCGATCGCACTGTCACCGGCCCGATCTGGATCACTCCGGGACACGCGGCCGATGCGGTGACACTGCACCTCGGATACGGGCGACGTCTGGGACAAGCGTGGGGCGAACCGCACGGGTTCGACGCCTACAAGCTCCGCAGCCGCGAGGCGATGAGCACTTTGGCGAGCGTGACGATCACGCCGACGGGCCGTTCGCGCAAATTGGCTTGTACGCAGGATCATCACAGCACGGCGGGCCGCGATATCGTGCGCACGCTCACGTTCGACGAGTTCGTGAAACGCGTCGAGAGCGAGTCTTCGCATCATAAGGATGCACTCAGCGCCGACAAGCCGCACGAAGAACGCGACGATCACCACCGCCATCCGACGCTCTATCCCGACTGGGAGTACAAAAGCGCGGCTTGGGGCATGGCGATCGACTTGAGCAAGTGCCTCGATTGCGGCGCATGCGTCGTCGCCTGCCAAGCCGAGAACAATATTCCGGTCGTCGGTGAGGAGCAAGTGCTCAACGGCCGCGAAATGCATTGGCTCCGGATCGATCGCTACTTCCACGGCGATCAAACGGATCCCGACGCGATGCTCGCCGATCCGAAGGTGCTGCTAGAGCCGATGATGTGTCAGCACTGCGAACACGCGCCATGCGAAGTGGTGTGCCCCGTCGCGGCGACCTCGCACTCTAGCGAAGGTCTCAACGAGATGACCTACAACCGCTGCGTCGGCACGCGGTATTGCTCGAACAACTGTCCTTATAAGGTGCGGCGTTTCAATTTCCTTGAGTTCAATAACCCGTCGTCGCCGCTGGCCGCAATGCAGCCGAATCCCGACGTCACGGTGCGCAGTCGCGGCGTTATGGAAAAATGCACGTATTGCGTGCAGCGGATTAACGGAGCGCGGATCAATGCGTCGATCGAGGCCGCGCACACGGGCGAGCCGATGAAAATCGCCGACGGCGCGGTCGTCACGGCCTGCCAAGCGGCGTGCGCCTCGCAAGCGATTGTCTTCGGCGACATCAACGACCCGAACAGCCGGGTGTCGAAGATTAAGGCTGACCCGCGGAACTATGGCGTGCTCGAAGAACTCGGCGTGCGGCCGCGAACGACGTATCTCTCGCACGTGTCGAACCCAAATCCTTCGTACGTCGCGGCGGGGTCCGATCGCGCGAACACCGCCACCGATGAATCGCACAAGTAGGGACGGATCGCAGAGGTAAGCACTTGCGACAGAACCAAACCTGATGAGCCAGTTCGAACGACCCGCCGATGCCGCCGCGACCGCCGTCGAAGACCGCGACGAGCGCGCGCCGACGCTTGCGCCGGGCCATACCTATGCGACGGTCACTGACCAGATCAGCTCGATCGTGCTGACCAAAGGTCTGCCGCGCGGGTGGATCTTCGGGTTCGCGATCTCGTTCGCCCTGACGATGATGCTCACCTGGTCGCTGGTGTATCTCTTGGTGAAAGGGACCGGCATCTGGGGGATCAACATCCCGATCGGCTGGGGCTTCGCGATCATCAACTTCGTCTGGTGGATCGGCATCGGGCACGCAGGCACGTTGATCTCGGCCGTGCTGTTGCTATTCCGGCAAGATTGGCGGACGTCGATCAACCGGTTCGCCGAAGCGATGACGCTCTTCGCCGTGGCCTGCGCCGGCATCTTTCCGCTGATGCACATGGGCCGGCCGTGGCTGGCCTATTGGATGGTCCCCTACCCCAACACGATGGCGATCTGGCCGCAGTTTCGTAGTGCGCTGGTGTGGGACGTGTTCGCGGTGTCGACGTATGCGAGCGTGTCGCTTTTGTTTTGGTACGTCGGCCTCGTGCCCGACTTGGCGACGCTCCGCGATCGGGCTCAAAACAAATACTCGAAGTTCGCCTTCGGCGTGTTCGCGCTCGGCTGGCGCAACTCGGCCCGGCATTGGCACCGCTATCATCGGGCTTACTTGCTACTTGCCGCGCTGGCGACGCCGCTCGTCGTCTCGGTGCATACGATCGTCGGTTTCGACTTCGCCACGTCGCTCATTCCCGGCTGGCATAACACGATGTTCCCGCCGTACTTCGTGGCCGGCGCCGTTTTTTCCGGCTTTGCGATGGTCGCCACGTTGTCGATTCCGCTCCGTTACATCTACAACCTTCAGGACTTCATCACCGAGCGCCATCTCGACAACATGGGCAAGGTCATGCTCGCCACCGGCCTGATGGTCGCGTACGGCTACGTGATGGAAGGGTTCTACGCTTGGTACAGCGCAAACGAGTACGAAACCTACATGCAAGTGAATCGCATGATCGGTCCGTACCGCACCGCCTATTGGGCGCTCATCTTCTGCAACATCATCGTGCCTCAGTTGCTCTGGTCGCATAAGTGCCGCACGACGCCTTGGATTCTGTTCCTGATTACGCTGGTGATCAGCGTCGGCATGTGGCTCGAGCGGTTCGTGATCGTGGTGACGAGCCTGCATCGCGATTTCCTGCCGTCGTCGTGGGATATGTACTACCCGACGGCTTGGGACTGGATGACGTACGTCGGCACGATCGGCTTGTTCTTCGCGCTGCTGTTCATCTTCATTCGCATCTTGCCGATGATCTCGCTGTTTGAAATGCGCGAACTCGTTGAGCAGACGACGAAAGCGGCCGAAGCCGTCCAGTCTCCGGAAAACGCAGGGCCGGACAGCCCCGCGCGGAGGAAGTGACCAT
>JAEUIN010000406.1 GCA_016793115.1 Planctomycetaceae bacterium | reverse complement strand
GAAAACGTGACATAGACATTGCCCGCCAATACGCGTCGATCCTCGAGACGCTCGACGCTGAGCTTCCCCTCGCCGGAGAGGCGTTTAAGCGGCCGGACGTAGCTGCCCCAAAGTCGCCGCAGCCGGAGTAAGCTCAACATTTAAGACCCCCCTGGTAAAAACCCCCTCAAAAACCGCTCGCAGGAGGGGATGTTAAAAGAAAGCTAACAGAATTGCAAGCATTTAGACCGGGAGGGTTTTTCGAGGCACGATTCGTGTAGGCCAACTGACTACACGCTGGGGGCGCAGCACCAGCGAGCGGAACGGCAAGTGAAAGCGAAAGCGCAATGGAAGCGATTTTCCTGCGTCTTGAGCCCGTCGCCGCTCCGCGTCGGCGCAGGAAAGTCTTTGCTGAGCCTCGCGTGCCGATCACCGCCGCGTATCAACATCAGCCCTCAAATGGGACTGAGGTTGCCGCTCTCGAAGCCGGTGACTTTGAGCTTCGAGGGAAGACTTGGGAACGAGCCGGAGAAGTAGCCGAAGTCCAGTTCCGAGCCCCCTTCGATTTGGGCGAAGGTCGAGATCACCATCGACGTCGCGCTGAGTTCGTCGTAACCCGAACCGAGTTTCACCCGCACATCCGTTGCGAACACGTAGCTGACTACGACGAGGTCATCGCCCGCGCCGGTATCGACGTCGATCTTATCGACGTTCGCCAAGAGAACCGTCTTGGCGATGCCGTCGACGTTGATGACGTCGTTGCCCGCGCCGGTCTTCACCGTCACGGTTTTGGTCAGCAGGCCGTCTTCGATCGTGATGTAGTCGACCCCCGCTCCGCCGGTGTATTTGAATCCGCCGGCCGCCGAAAGCGTTTCAATGGTCAGAGTGTTGTGACCTTCGCCCAGTTGCGCGTCGAACACGCCGATGACGCTGCCCAGTCCGTCGATTTCGACGAGGTCGTTGCCGGTTGACGTGTTGAACACGGCGTTGCCGCCGGCGCGGAAGTCGTCGAGACGAATCGCGTCGTCGCCTGCGCCCGTCGAGAAGGTCGCCGCGGTACCGATGTAAAACACTCCCAAGTTCAGGGTGTCGATACCGGTGCCGCCGGAGTATGTGAATGCGCCGGTCGTCTGCGCATCGAGCGTGAGTTGGTTCGCTCCGTTGCCTGCGGTGATCGAAATTGCGCCGGTGACGAGCATGCCGTCTTCGATATCGAGCACGTCGTTGCCCGCTCCGCCGTTGTATTTGAAGCCTGCGCCGACGGAGAGGCTCTCGACCAGGAACTCGTTGTTGCCTTCGCCGAGGAAGACGTCGACGGCGCCGCTGACCGAACCGTTGCCGTCGATTTGCACCAGATCGTCGCCGCTGCCGAGGTTGGCCGTGAGCTTACCGGCCGCCGTGAATGTGCTTTCAAAGGTGACGACGTCGCGGCCGGTGCCCCCCTTCACGGACACCGTCGAATCGAAGTCCATGTAAAGAAAACTCACGCCGTTGGTGCCGTTTCCGCCGTCGACCGACGCCGCACCGATCACACGCATGTAGTTCGACGCGGTCGTGTTGTATCCAAGACGAACGTTGTCGTTGCCCTCGCCTAAGCGGACGTCGAGCGAACCGTACGTTCCGGCATCGACGTAGGCGGTGTCGTCGCCGGAACTCGTATCGAGAGAGAACTTGCCGCCGACGTTGAAACCGAAGTTGGATTCGAAATAGTCGGAGCCGCCTCCCAGGGCGACCGACAGGTTGCCGTGGACTTGCAGTCCGTTGATTTCAATTTGGTCATTATCGGTTTGCGAGGCGGTACCGAGCGTGATGGCGTTCGTGCCCGTCTGCATGAGACGCGTCTGCGTGATCGACAGATTGTCCGCACCGGCGCCCAGGTCGACCGTCAGCGACTTGATCGTCAACGGGTTGGAGTCGAGCGCGAAGAGGCTAACTTTATCGGCGCCCCCCTTTCCGTAGATCCGGATCGACAGCTTGCTGACGTCGGCGACCGCGAACGATTGGCTCACGGCGCCGGGCGTGTTCGCCTTTAGGGTGATATTCGTGCCGGATTGCCCGCCCACCTGAATGCCGGTGGCGCTGCGGAAGACGGTGACATGATTGTCGAGGTCGTCGCCTGTAATGGTCAACGTGGTTCCAGAGAGGCTTGCCACGACGTTGCCCGCCAGCGCGAGACGCTTGTCGAGGGCTTCGACACCGAGCCGAGCTTCGCGACAATCGGAACCGTTCTTGTTGCGGGACTGAGCGAATGGACGCGCAAACCAACGACGTAGCATTTCGATACCCCACTATTACTAGCGTATTAACCCCTTGCTATGAGGGATAATAGTGGTGTGCTAACAGGAACGCAAGCTAATACTGGTTGTTCGCGATAACTGGGTCGGGTGGGATAGACCGGATTCGGCCAGCCGGGTTCAGCGTGTGGTTATCGCTCAGACGGTAGATGACGGGGGGGAGAAGCGGCCCTTTTAATAGGCATTTTGCTTCGAGAGCACGGTGAAGACCGTGCGGAAGAGAATCTTCAAATCAAGCCACGGGGACCAGTCGCGGATGTATTGGTGGTCGCACTCGACCCGTTTTTCCATCTTCTCGAGCGTGTCGGTTTCCCCGCGCCAACCGCTGACCTGCGCCAGGCCCGTAATGCCCGGCTTCACTTTGTGCCGCAGCATGTAGCCTTGGATTTGCTTGCGAAAATGTTCGTTGTGGGCGTTGGCGTGCGGTCGCGGGCCGACGAGCGACATCGTTCCTTCCAGCACGTTGAACAATTGCGGCAGCTCATCGAGCGACGTTTTGCGGAGGAATCCGCCGATCGGAGTGAGCCGGCTGTCGTTTTTCACGGCCTGCTTCACCTCCGCGCCGTTTTCGCAAACCTTCATCGAGCGAAACTTCCAGACGTCGATCGGGCGACCGTCGAGTCCGTAGCGCTTCTGCTTGAAGAACACCGGCCCGCGCGACGTGAGCTTCACGGCGAGCGCGACGAGCGCCATCGGCACCGAGGCGGCCAAGAGCAACAAGCTACCGACGGTGACGTCGAGCAGTCGCTTGACCATGCCGTCGACGCCGTAAAACGGGTTTTCGAAGATGCTCACGGCGGGCAGCCCGCCGACGTTGATCCAGCGCGAATGAAGCAACTCATACACATAAAAATCGGGCACGAGATAGACCGACGCCGTCGTGTCGGCGAGGCGGCTCAAGACGCTCTTGATGCGGTTCTCGGCTCGCAGCGGCAGCGTGATGTAGATCATGTGCACGCGGCCGTCGGCCGCTTGGCGGAGCAGTTCGTCGATGTTGCCGACGCACGAGGCGACGTCGGCCGGCATCGCGGCGCGTCGCTCGGCCGGCCGGTCGTCGAAGAAGCCCACGGTGCGCAGCCCGCTCCACGGAGCCTTGTCGATGTTGCGCGCGAGTTGAAAGCCGATTTCGGTGCAGCCGACGATCGCGAGCCCGCGCACGTTGTGGCCACGAGCGCGGCGACGGCGCTGATATAGCCGCAAGGCGGCGCGTGAGGCGGCGATCGTGGCGGGTGCGGTGAGCAGCCAAGCCAGCGCGCCGGAGTGAGTGAGTTCGTTCACAACGGGCGTCAGCATGTCGGTCGCGAAGCCGAGCATGAGCAGCGCGGGCACGGCGACGGCCCAGTTGAGCGCGGCGCAGATGAGTTCGCGATCGCCCGACACGCCGTGCCAGCTGCGATAAAGGCCGGTGACCTCGGCCGCGAGAAAGAACGCGACGACGGCCGAAGCCGCCGCCGCGGCGGCCGCTTGTCCGACGTTTGCGCCGCACAGCGCCGCGGCGAGGTAGAGACCGACGACGATGCCCGCCGCGTCGAGAAACCGCAAAATCACGGCCAGCAGCGAGGTGTGTTGATGAATCCGACGAGCTTGCATGAGCGGAGTCCTTGCGCGGAGTTGTCGCTCAAGGATAGGTCACTCACGTCGCAGAATTGCGGCCTACCGCAAACCGACGTTTGGTCGGCGGAGGCGGCCGGCACGCTCGGCAGAATCGTCATAACCGATCGTGCGGGCTCGTGGCGGTAATCGCGCTAGTTGAGCCACAGGTTCAGGCCGAGATTCGCCGCGACGGCATAAGCCGCGAGCAGCAGGGTCGCCGCGCCCCCCAGCGCCATCATCAAAGCCGCGGCGCCGCAGCCGGCGCCTTGTGCGACGGGCACGCCGTGCTGCCGGGCCAGCGTTTCGACGGCGAGCTTCGCGTCGCGCAACCCGTCGCCGGTGCGCTCGCGGTGCAGCTTGATGGCGCCGATCAGATTACCGCCGCGCACCAGTTCGAGAATTTCCGCATCGCCGATCGCGAGCGGCGGCTTGGGAGTCTCGTCGAAGCGCGACACTTGCCGGCCTTCTTCGAGCGCTTCCACGGCGTCTTTCGCGTCGGCGAGTCCCCAGCCGGTTCTCTCGCGGACGACTTTGATCGCTTCAATCTTTCTGCCGACGCGAACGAGCTCCATCAACTGCGCCGCCAAAGCCTCGTCGATGCCCGGTTCGGCTTCATGAGCGGCGGCCGCGGTCGGCGGCAGTTCGGCGGATTGCACGAGCCACGCTTTGCATTTGTCGCAGCGTGCGGCCGTTTTCGGATTCTCGTGAGCGCAGATCGGACAACGCGGCATGTCGAGTCTCCTTCGTCGCCGATTGTAGCGTCGAGCGTCGCCCGTCGCGCAACAGAAAACGCGGCGAACCGTGCGGTCCGCCGCGCTTCTCGTTGCTTCGTCCATCGAAACGCTGCGGTGAAATCAGTCGCCGCGAAGCTTGATGCCGTATTGCTGCAGCTTCTCACGAACTTCGTTCAAGCTGGTGACGCCGAAATTCTTGCACTCCAGCATTTCGTCGCCCGTGCGGCGAACCAATTCGCCCACCGTTTGAATGTTCAAGCGGACCATGCACTTGCGGGCACGGACCGAGAGATTCAATTCGGCGATGCTCTTGTTGAGGATTGCTTGTTCGTCCGGGCTGAGCGATTCCGGCTCATAGGTGACTTCGGTGCGAGCCCGCTCGTGAGCGAGTTGACCGAGTTCGAGGCTCTTGGACGCCATCATTTCCTTGATTTCGTTCAAGCTCGTTTCGCCGAAATTCTTGCTGGCGAGGAGTTCTTGCTCGGTGCAGCGCGTCAGATCGCCGAGCGTCATGATGCCCATCTTCTGCAGGCAGTTGCGACTGCGAACCGAGAGCTCGAAATCCGTGACCGGAATGCTCAGCACTTGCGCCAAGCGATCGCGCTTTTGCTTTTCATTCTCATCGTAGAACATGTCGCTCGAAGCCTGCGCGTCTTTCAAAAAGAGACGGGCGCGAGGATCGTTCGGGTAGGCGTCGAGAATGCGCTGGTAGCACTGGCGGGCCTTTTCGTACTGCTGGCGATCTTCGTACAAGATGCCGAGATTCAGCAGCGCGCCCACGTGGGTCGGGAAACGCGCGGCCGACTTTTGGTAGAGTTCGAGAGCGACGTCGTCGTTGCCGCGGCGATCGTTTTCGACGGCCAAGCCGAACAGCGCGCCGGGGTGACCGCCGTCGACGTCGACGGCCCGCTCGTAGAGGGCGACGACTTCTTGCGGATTGCCGCCGAGCGAGGCGACCGTGGCGCCGCGCTGATAGAGATATTCGGCGGTTTGTTCGACGGCGCCCGAGAGCGAATCGAGCAATTGGAGCGCGCCTTTGCAGTCGCCGGCGTTGCGGAGCGCATCGACCCGGGCCAGCACGCAATCATCGGCGGGGAAACCGCCGGTGGCGGCGCGTTGATAGGCTTCGTCGGCGCCTTTGTAGTCGCCTTGCGCGAACTTGGCCTTGCCGAGATAGAACAGAGCCAGCGCTCCGCCGTCGGCCGTGCTGAGCGTCGAGGTGGCCAAGCGATTGCGGCCGAGCAGGTAATAGCAAATGCCGAGACGGACCTTTTGGGCCGGCGACGGATTCTCGTTGCCTTCCAATTCGTTGACCGCGTCGGCCAGCGCGCGGAAGTTCGACATTTCCGACGAGACGGCCTCCGAAGCTTGCTTCACTTCGGCCGGCGACAACGGACTATTCGACAACGCCAGTTGCTTCACGCCCGATTCTAAGCCTTGCGACATACGTACCATCTCCCCCTGAAACTTCGAAACTTTTTCGCGAACTCCGTCGTGCCCGCGCTCCGACGTCCGTGTCGCAAGAATGAGCCGGCGACGAGCTTCGCGGCTCGCGTCCCCGACTCGCCGTGGCCCGATCCTCGGTCGCGGCGTCGCCCGCGTCTTCCGCTTCGTGCGAAGCGGAACGACCGGACGACAAAGAGCCACCTGCGGGATTCGAACCCGCGACCCCCGCTTTACGAAAGCGGTGCTCTACCAATTGAAGCTAAGGTGGCGTGCGGCGACCAATCGGCAGACCCGATGGAATTTCGTAACTTACGGATATGGTAGAGGTTTCGTCAAGCCCGGCGGTCTGCGACAAGGCATCGCGGCCGTCATGCCGCTCGCGTGTAACCGACGTGCGCATATGGACTTAGGATCGTATGGGCCGACCTCGGCGGAGCCTCATCGCCTACGGAGGGGCGTCGAGGTAAACGTCGAGCCCCATCTCGTGGTAGGCCTTGGCTCGCTCTTGGTCCTGATACTGCAAGATCCGGCGGGCCGTATACGAGCGCGACTCAAGTCGACGTTGGGCTCGGCGAAACAGGTTTGCGCGGTGGTCCCACGGGCCGGCGCGTTCCGCGCCCTGGGCCTGCAGCGAGCGGGCCGCGGCTTCACCCAGGCCTACCCTAAGAATATCGTCGTCAAGCGCGAGAAACTGTCGGAACGACCCCGGATCTCCTTGCCGCGCCGCGCGTCCGCTGAGCTGCCGATCGATTCGGCGCGACTCATTCAATTCCGTGCCGATCACATGCAGTCCGCCGGCCGCCGCGGCGCGGTCGTCGAGCTTGATGTCGGTTCCGCGACCGGCCATGTTCGTGGCCACGGTGACGCGGCCCGCCTCGCCGGCGCGTTCGACGATCTTCGCCTCGTTCGCCAATTGATAAGCATTCAGCACGTCGTGCGGGATTGCGCTCGCCGTGAGCAAGCGCGAAAGATGCTCGCTGCGATCGATCGAGCGCGTGCCGATGAGCACCGGCCTGCCGAGCGCGCGCATGGATTCAATTTCATCGGCGACGGCGCGCCATTTTGCCTCTGCGGTGCCGAACACGCGGGGCGGCAACTCCCGACGCAAGCAAGGTCGGTGCGTCGGCACGACGATGACTTCCGCGCGGTAGGTCTTGCCCAACTCGCGACGCGCGGCCGCAGCCGTACCTGTCATCCCTGAGAGCAACGGATAGCGCTGGAAGAAGCTTTGCACGGTGACGCGCGCGGCCTGACTTTCTTGAAATTGAATCGCCAGACCTTCCTTGGCTTCGATCGCTTCGTGGATGCCGTCCTGCCAGCGGCGGCCTTCGCCGGGTCGGCCGGTGAACTCGTCGATGATGAGCACCTCTTGCCGTCGCTCGCGCGGATTATCGCGAACGACATAGTGCCGCTCGCGCAGATAGTCGCGCTCGACGCGCAGGGCCCGCTCGATGAATTCGTACAGTGACGACAACGCCAGCCCGGCCGCTTCGCGCGGTTTGGGGAGATCGCGGGCCTTGCGACGTCCGTCGGCCGTGAGATCCAAACGCCGCGGGCGTTCGGAGACGATAAAGTCGGTTCCTTCGCGAAATTGGGCGGTGCTGGCGGCGCTCCAGCGATAGCAAGCCGCTTCGGCGACGCGCGTCGCGCCGAGCGCGCCGCCGATCACCAGAGGAGTCCCCGCTTCGTCGATGAGAATGGCGTCGGCTTCGTCGATCAGCGCGGCATACGGCGGGCGTTGTAGGGCGACGTCGGCTTCGCGGCCGAGAACTCCGCCGCCGCGTTCGGTACGTTTGCGCAGTTCGATCCGATCGCGAAGAAAATCGAAGCCGAACTCTTTGGCCGTACCGTAGGTAATGTCGGCGCGATACGCCGCGCGGCGTTGACTTGGAGAGGCGTCGGCCGTGACGACTCCGACGCGCAGTCCCAGCGCTTCGTAAACCGGCCGGAGCGTTTCGGCGTCGCGCGCGGCGAGATAGTCGTTGGCCGTGGCGACGTGCATCCCTTTCCCGGCGAGCGCGCGCAGGAAGACGGGCAGCAAAGCGGTGAGGGTCTTCCCTTCGCCCGTCTGCATCTCGACGATCGCCCGGCGCAACAGCGCCAGCCCGCCGAGAAGTTGTACGTCGTACTGCCGCAGGCCGAGCGTTCGACGCGATGCCTCGCGCACGAGGCCGATCGCTTCCGGCAATATCGGCCCGAGCGGTTCGCCCGATTTAATGCGATAGCCGAGCGCACGGCTCGCCTGCAGCAAAGCGTCGTCGGCGGCGGAGGCGAATTGGCGCTCGTAGGCGAGCGAGGCGGGCAAAGCTTTGCGCCGCCACGACGACAAACGCCAACTCGAAGGGACGTGCCACATGCGACGAACCAGAACAGCGGCCGATTAAGTGTTCGGCCGCGCCGGGGCTTGCGGAGCGCTCGGCAGGATGCGCCGCTGCACGTTCGTCTCGACGATGCCGAACGTCTTTTCGTGCCGCTCAAGCGTTAGACCGAGTGCTTGGAACAGGCGCTTCGCCGTGAAGTGGTTGAGCACGACCCGTTGGCCCAGGACGACCGGGATGTGTTGCGATTCGACCGTCGCGGCGTTGAGGCCGAAATCGACGATCAGCTCCTCGCCGGTGTTCGTTACGCGGAAAAAGTTGGCATATTGCGAGTCGACCTTGGATTCGTCGATCGGTTGCGGCGCGGGTGCGCGCGGGGCTTCGGGTTTGGCTTGTTCGGCCATGGTGCGAATTCCTCAAGCGAAACGTGTGTGTATCGAGCCTTAGCGGCCCGGACGTGCTCGCGCATCGTAGACGAATTTCCGTACGACTGCCAACGGCAGCCGGCACTTTGTCGGCGGGAGCGAAGGCGTTTCTCCGCGGACACGTGTTGCCCGCCGAGCTTGCTCGCCCGATGATGACCGCTGCGGCCTGGAACGCTTCTCTCTTCGAGTCGTCGGCAAGTCATGCTTTTTCTTATTCGAATTATCGGGCGCGGCGCGGTGGCGTTCTTTGTCTTGGCCGGAGGACTCGCCGCGGATCGCTCGGCGGCGCAGGACGCGACGGGGAAACCGGCCGCCTCCGTCCCCCAGGCGACGGCCGCACCCGTGAAAATTCCGCCTGCTTTGGAGACTTATAAAGGGCGCACCATCGCGCAGACGATGCACTTTCTCGGCGCGCCTTGGCTCACGCGCGATTCGCGGCAGCGCGAAGAAGATTGCGACAAGCTGATGCGCGAGCTGAAGCTCGCGCCCGGCCAGGTCGTGTGCGATATGGGCTGCGGCAACGGCTTCTACACTCTCAAGATGGCCAAGCGGGTCGGCCCGAAAGGGTTGATCTACGCCGTCGACATCCAGCCGGAAATGCTCACGCTGTTGAACGAGCGTGCGAAGGCGGATCGCGTGAAGAACATCAAGCCGGTGCTCGGCACGGTCGTCGACCCGCTGCTGCCGCCGGAATCGTGCGACGTGATTCTCTGCGTCGACGTCTACCATGAGTTCTCGCATCCCGAACAGATGCTCGCGGCGATGCGTCGGGCGCTCAAGCCCGACGGCAAGCTGGTGCTTGTCGAGTTTCGGCTGGAAGATCCGAACGTGCCGATCAAGCTTGAGCACAAGATGACGAAGGAACAGATTCTGAAAGAACTGGAGCCCAGCGGTTACAAGCTCGCGCAACAATTCGACGGCTTGCCTTGGCAGCATATGATGTGGTTTGGGAAGGATGATCGGTAGGCGATCGTTAAAGGCCTGGAAGCTTGGCGAGGGAGTGCGTTATGAAACGGTTTCACGGCGGTCGATCGTCGGTAGGGGTCGCTTGGGCGGCAATGCTCTCGGCGTCCGTTCTGACCGGCTGTCGGCCGCCGGAGTCGGCGGAGGCGACGACTCCCGAAGCGCCGCCGCCGGCCGCGATAGCAGCCTATGTGCCGCGGCTCGGCGACTTGGTTTTTCAATCGTCGCCGCGCGGCCCGCTGATCAATGCGATCGAGGGAGCGACGCAATCACCCTACTCGCACTGCGGCATCGTCGCCCGGCGCGACGAGGCGTGGGTCGTGGTGGAAGCCGTGGAGCCGGTCAAGGAAACGCCGCTCGCCCAGTGGATCGCCCGCGGCCGGCAAGCCGGATTCGCCGTGTATCGCTTTGAGGAAAAGTATGCAGACAAGCTGCCTGTGATGATCGCCGCAGCGCGGCGGCATCTCGGCAAGCCGTACGACATGCGCTACGACTTCGACGACGAGAAGCTGTATTGTTCGGAGTTGATCTACAAGGCGTTTCGCGAGGCGACCGGTGAAGAATGCGGGGCCGTGTGCCGGCTGGGAGAGCTCAATTGGCGGCCGTACGAGACGTTCATCCGAATGCTCGAAGGGGGCGATTTGCCGCTCGAACGGCGAATGATAACGCCGCGCGCGGTTTCCGAGGCGACGCAGCTCAAACTCGTGTTGCGCAAAGGAATCTGACTGCCCAATCGACCTTTTCGCTCTCGCCCAAGTTCCCTATACTTACGCAAGTTGCCGGCTAAGGAGAGCCTTGTGCGGCGCGTATTGCGTTCGCCGCACGCTCTTCCGTGCTCGCGCTTCCTGAAGCGTGTGCGAGCCTTCCCGACGTGTTCGAACGCTTCGGCGTCGACCCCCACTTCCCGTGCGTCGTTCGGTTTCGAATCGAACGACGCCCAGCGCCTGAGATCGCCATTCGCCCATGACCGAGTCTTCTTATTCGCTGACGCATCTGCGGCAACTTGAGGCCGAGAGCATCCACATCATTCGCGAAGTCGCGGCCGAGTTTGAAAACCCGGTGATGCTGTTCTCGCTCGGCAAAGATTCGATGGCGATGTTGCGCGTCGCGCAGAAGGCGTTTTATCCCGCGCCGCCGCCGTTTCCGCTGTTGCACGTCGATACGCTGTGGAAGTTTCAAGAGATGTACCGCTTTCGCGCTTGGATCGCGAAGGAATACAACCTGAAGCTGATCGTGTATTCGAATCCCGAGGGCATCGCGCAAGGGATCGGCCCGATCACGCACGGCAGCCAGAAACACACGAACATCATGAAGACCGAGGCGCTTAAGCAGGCCTTGGACAAGTATCAATTCGACGCCGCGTTCGGCGGGGCACGGCGCGACGAAGAGAAGAGCCGCGCGAAGGAACGCGTCTACTCGTTCCGCGACAAGTTCCACGTGTGGGATCCCAAGAATCAGCGGCCCGAACTGTGGAGCTTGTACAACGGCAAGGTGAACAAGGGAGAGAGCATCCGCGTTTTCCCGTTGTCGAACTGGACCGAACTCGACGTCTGGCAGTACGTGCACCTGGAGCAGATTCCGCTTCCCGATCTCTACTTCGCGAAGCCGCGACCGGTCGTGAAACGCGACGGCAATCTGATCATGGTCGACGACCATCGGCTGCCGCTCAAAGAGGGCGAGAAGCCGGAAATCAAGATGGTCCGCTTTCGCACCTTGGGCTGCTATCCGCTCTCGGGCGCGATCGAATCGACCTCGACGACGCTGCCCGAAATCATCCAAGAAATGCTGCTAGCCAAGACGAGCGAACGCCAAGGCCGCGTGATCGACCACGACGAACAGGGGTCGATGGAAGAAAAGAAACGACAAGGATACTTCTAAGTCGGAACGATGATCGATGAGCGCTGAAGTTCGGTCGACATCCGAACTTCAGCGCTCATCGCTCCGCCTTCATCGTTTCGAAACGTTAGACAACGGCTGTATTTCATGACGATGCAATCCGAACAAGAACTGATCGAACGTGATATTCACGAGTACCTTGCGCAACATGAGCGCAAGGAGCTTTTGCGAATGCTCACTTGCGGGTCCGTCGACGACGGCAAGAGCACGCTCATCGGCCGGCTGCTGCACGACTCGAAAATGGTCTACGAAGACCAGATGGCCGCGGTGACGCGCGACAGCGCGAAGAAGAGCTCGGCCGGCGGCGAGGTCGACTTGTCGCTCTTGGTCGACGGGCTCAAAGAAGAGCGGATGCAGGGAATCACGATCGACGTGGCCTACCGCTATTTTTCGACGGCGAAGCGCAAGTTCATCATCGCCGACTGCCCGGGCCACGAGCAGTATACGCGCAACATGGCGACCGGCGCGAGCACGTGCAACCTGGCGATCATCCTGATCGACGCGCGGCACGGCGTGATGCAACAAACCCGGCGGCACAGCTTCATCGTTTCGCTGTTGGGCATTAAGCACGTCGTGATCGCCGTCAACAAGATGGACCTCGTCGACTTTTCGCAAGAGCGGTTCGAGGAGATCAAGCGCGAGTACACCGACTTCGTGACGAAGCTCGAGATGGGCGACCTGCACTTCATTCCCGTCTCGGCGCTGAAGGGGGACAACGTCGTCGACGCGAGCGAGAACATGCCTTGGTATCAAGGCGGCACGCTCATGCATTACTTGGAAACGGTGCATATCGCCAGCGACCGCAACCTGATCGATTTCCGCCTGCCGGTGCAGTACGTGAACCGGCCCAATTTGGATTACCGCGGCTTCTGCGGCACGATCGCCTCGGGCGTCGTGCGTAAGGGAGACGAGGTCGTTTCGATTCCGTCGGGCCGCAAGAGCAAAGTGGCGCGGATCGTCACCTTCGACGGCGATCTCGACGAGGCGTTCGCCCCGCAATCGATCACGCTCACGCTGGAGGATGAAATCGACTGCGGCCGCGGCGACATGCTCGTTCATCCCAACAACTTGCCACGCGTCGATCGGACGTTCGAAGCGATGGTCGTGTGGATGAACGACCAAGCGCTCGCGCCCGGGAAGCAATATCTGATCAAGCAGACCACGAAGACGGCGCCGGGGAGCTGCGCGGCGCTCCGTTATCGAGTCGACGTCAACACCCTCCATCGGCAAGATGCGACCGAACTGAAGATGAACGAAGTCGGGCGCTGCAAGATCACGCTTAGTTCGCCGGTCGCCTTCGATCCGTATCGCAAGAACCGCAACACCGGGGCCTTTATTTTCATCGACCGACTGACGAACAATACCGTCGGCGCGGGGATGATCATCGACCGCGAAAGCACGCTCGGCGGGTTCGGCGCGGATCTGTGGGACGTCGTCGAGGCGGAACAGCGGAAGCCGGAGAGCTCGAACCCGGTGAGCTTGCCGGAGCGCACGGCGCGGACCGGGCACGGTCCGGCGACCGTCTTGTTGACCGGGTTGACCGGCGCCGGGAAGAGCACGACCGCTTACGCACTGGAGCGCCGGTTATTCGACGCGCACAAGAGCGTGTATGTGCTCGACGGCGAGAACATGCGGCACGGCATCTCGAAGGGGCTCGGCTTTTCGGCCTGGGAGCGCTCGGAAAACTTGCGCCGCTCGATCGAGGTCGCCAAGCTCTTCAACGATGCGGGCGTAATCGCGGTCTGCGCGTTTCTCGCGCCGGACGAAGATGTGCGCCGCAAGGCGCGCGAGACGGTCGGCGCGGAGCGCTTCGTCGAAATCTATCTGACCGCCCCCGGTGAAGTGCTACGCAAGCGCGACGCAGCGGGCATGTACGCCAAGGCCGACTCCGGCGAGATTGCCGAGTTTCCGGGCGTGTCGGCCAATTATGAACCACCGAAGTCGCCCGATCTCACGCTGGAAACCGATAAGCTTTCGACGGCCCAGTGTGTCGATCAGATCATGAACTTGTTGGAACGCCGTAAGCTGATTTAGCTTATCGCTAGTCGCCGTCGCGGACCGGCCCTGCGGCACGCCCTTTGCTCTACAGCCACTTCCGTGGCCGCTCGACTCGCTTGGGCGGGTAGAAAAGTTGAAGCACAGAAAGGGCTCGGTCATGATTGGTTGGATTATAGTCGGTATCATCGCCGGATTGCTCGGTCGGTTGCTCGTTCCCGGTCGTCAACCGCTGGGTTTCTTGTTGACTCTCGGACTCGGTATGGCCGGGTCGCTCGTCGGCGGGTTTTTATCGTCGTTGTTGTTCGGAGTCGACCCGCGTGATTCGACGATTCATCCTTCCGGCATCATCATGTCGACGATCGGTGCCGTGATTTTGCTGATGGGCTATATCTCCTTGAAGCGACGGCAGATCGGCTGAGCCGGTCTTGTCGGGAAGTAACCGACGCGTCGAAGATTTTTTCGAGGATTCTGCCAAGTGAATTCGCTTTGACGCAGACGCGTCAAAGCCAAACTTTCGAGGGGCGAGATTGGTTCGACACTTCTGAATGACCCGACGATTCCAATTAAATGCCGGCCCTGGCATAGACGAAAAGTCGCGATGATTCGCATATGATTGGCCTCGGCACTTAACGCGGACTCCGTTCTCCCCCTCCGGCGAGAGTGCTTACGGAACCGTTAGGAGTGTAGCTAACTCGGTATGCGCCCGAAACTTCCCTAAAGGTTGCCGCATCAAGTTTGAAATCCACGCTGCCGAAGACACTCATGTCGTCGCCTTGGGAGTGGGTGCTTACACTCTCTCTAGTTCAATGACGGCGAGGTTATGTTACGTCTCGGGTAAGGGGATGACCGACTTCATGCAAAACATGTCTCCGTTGGGTCAAACGGAACACACGGTTCGTCCCTGCGTCGTCGTCGTCGACGACGATGCGTTGGTCGCACGAGCCATCGTGGCCGTACTTGCGCCGCTCGACTTTGAAGTCGTTTGTTTTCATTCGGCCGCGGAATTCGCCGCTCAGCGCGAGCAGTTCGACGAGAAGCCGGGCTGCACGTTGGTCGACTTACAGTTGGCGAACGAATACGGTCTGCAACTTATTCATTCGCTGGCCGACGAAGGGCGCACGCGCCATCGTCCGAACATCGTGATCTCCGGTTATGCGGACGTCACCAATACGTTGCAAGCTATGACTCTGGGATGTTGGACGGTCCTCGAAAAGCCGTTCGCTTTCGATCGGCTGCGCGACACGGTTCGCGAGGCGTGCGAGTGGAGCATCATGAATCAGATGCGCTGTCGTCGCGAACGGAGGGCTCGAGAAGTTTGGTCGCTGATCAATGAAAAAGAACGCCTGACGATCGAGATGATTCTCGACGGGCTGCCGAACAAGACGGTGGCTTCGCGGTTGGGGGTGTCGGTTCGGACCGTCGAGAATCGACGTCGTCAAATCTTCAACAAGCTCGGCATCGCTTCGGTCGCGCAATTGGGGCGCATCGTCGCCGTGGTCGATTCCGACGACACGCATCGACGACGCTCGCAGTACAATCGGATCGCGGAATACCGACTCGACGCTCCTCAAGAGTCGCTGGGCGGCCGCTTCTGCGGGCCGGCCGCCGACTCCGTATTTCAGATCCCGGACGAGGCGTCCGCCGGCGACCGAATGAGGTAGGTCGAGACTTACCGACTAGTCAGCGAGCGGTGTCGAGCGATCGGCGGACCGCTTCCGTGAGCGTCTCCGGCGTGAACGGCTTTTCGAGCAAGCGGCCGCAGCGATTCGATTCATCGCCGACGTCGTGGTAGCCGCTCATCAGCAGCACCGGGAACGGACCGTACGTCGCGGTGATTTGTTCGGCGATCCCGCGCCCGTCGCCGTCCGGGAGAACGACGTCGGTCAAAAGCAGGCGGATTTCGTCTTTTCGCCGCTCGAATGCGCGCAACGCATCTTCGCAGCCGGCGGCGGCGACGACTCGATAGCCGGAACGCTCTAGAATCGTGGTGACCGCTCGGCGGATCGGCTCTTCATCGTCGACGACGAGAATCAACTCACGGCTCGCCGCGGCAAGCGGCGCGTTCGGCGTCGGAAGAGGCGAACTTTCGGAAAGGGAAAGCGGAAAGTCGATGCTGACCGCGGTGCCGACGCCGCGCCGGCTTTCCACGCGGATCGCGCCGCCGCTTTGCTCGACGATGCCGTAGACGACGGCCAACCCCAAACCGGTCCCGCGTCCTGCCGGCTTGGTCGTGAAAAACGGTTCGAAGATCCGCTCTTTATCGGCCTCGTCGATGCCGGTGCCGGTATCGGTGACGATCAACTCGACGCGTCGCCGTTCGGCCGCATCCTCACACGACGATTTCTCCGCGCCGGGCGCGGCGACGATCCGAGTTGCGATCGTCAATCGGCCGCCGTCGCGCATGGCATCGCGCGAGTTGACGGACAAATTCATCAAGACCTGATCGATCTGATGACGGTCGATTCGCACGTAGCACGGCTGAGGGTCGAGATCGACCGTGAGGCGGATTTCGTCGACGAGGAGTTGCTTGAGCAAGGGTTGGGCCTGCCGCACGACTTCGTTCAAGTCGACGGTGACCGGCTGGACCAATTGTTTGCGGCTGAACGCCAGAATGCTCCGCGTCAGTCCCGTGGCGCGATCGGCCGCGTCGAGAATGGCTTGAGCCCCGGCTCGGTGCGGGTCGTCGTCCGACATCGTTTCGAGCATCAATTTGCCGTAGATCGACACGACCGTGACGATGTTGTTGAAGTCGTGCGCGATACCGCCCGCCAGTCGGCCGATGGCCTCCATTTTTTGGCCGTGGCGAAGCCGTTCCTCCAGTTGCTTGCGCTCGGTGACGTCGCGAACGATCGTCACCGTTTCGCCGGTGCCGCAGAGAGCCATGCGGGCTTCGTACGACTTCCGCTCCCGCGGGTCGGAATCGAGTTGGTATTCGAAGTGCCGCGGTCCGCGGCCGGCGAGAGTTTGTGCGGAATGCTCGCGAAATTGCGCGGCGACCGCGGGCGGAAACACGTCGTCGAGGCGCTTGCCGACCAAACAGCCGCCGTCGACCGACGGTTGCGGCGCGGAATAGTCGAGCACCGTCTCATGCGAGTCGAGATGGATCATCAAATCCGGAACCGCACGGAGGATGGCGCGGGTACGCGCTTCACTCGATGCGAAGGCCTGCTCAATGCGCTTGCGCTCGGTGATTTCTGTGACGATCAAGCCCAAGCCGATGACTTCGTCGCCGATTCTCACAGGATACAGACTGGTGAGCCAATGGCGGTGCCCGCACGGCACGGCCGGCGTAATCCCGGCGACTTCGAAGTCGACCGACGCCGTCTGGCTCGCGCGAACTTCTTCGTAGATCGGTTTCAGCGTCGGCCAGAGTTCGGGAACCACTTCGGCGACGGTGCGGCCGATGTGACGTTCGATCGGGATTCCATTGATCTCGCTGAGCGCCCGATTGCAGCGAACGAAGCGGAAGTCGGAATCGACGAAGGCGAGGCCGACGGGGGCCTCGCTGTGCAAGGTGTCCAGCAGCGCAAGCAGCTCTTCGTTGGCTCGGCTTGTTTCGAGCAGTTTGCGTTCGGCTTCTCGGCGCTCGGTGATGTCCTCGATTTGCGAAACGAAGTAAAGCGGTTCGCCCGAATTGCCTCGAACTAACGAGACGCAGAGCAGAGCCCAAACGATTCTCCCCGATTTCGTGAGATAGCGTTTTTCCATGCGAAACGTATCGATTTCGCCGGCCAGCGTGCGGCGGACGAGCCGGAGATCGGCCGCGAGGTCTTCCGCGTGCGTGATGGCTTGGAAGTCCATTTCCAGCAATTCGGATTCCTCGTAGCCGAGCATATCGCAAAGAGATTGATTGACTTTCAGCCACCGCCCATCGATGCCGACGATTCCCAAGCCGATCGCAGCGTGGTCGAAGGCGCCGCGAAATCGTTCCCGGCTTTCTCGGAGGGCCGCATCGGCTTCGACACGCGCCGTGATATCGATCAGTAATCCGCGCAGCCCGACGACTTCGTCGCCTTCGACGATCAAGTTGACGACGTCTTCCACCCACAGCGTTCGTCCGTCGGCCCGAAGCATGCGGTACTCGAACCGATGATTGATTTTCAGGCGGATATGACTCAGGCATGATTCAATCGCCGCGGCGCGATCGTCGGGATGGATTTGCGCTTCCCAGAATCCGGAGCGGTACCACTCTTCGGCCGGAAACCCAAGGAATTGCTCCGCCGAATCGCTGACGTAAGTGAAGCAAAACGTCTTGACGTCCGCTTCCCAGACCATCATGCCGGCCCGCTCCGTAAGCAATCGATAGCGTTCTTCGCTGCGCCGCAGCGCCAAGTCGCTTTGCTTGCGAGGCGTAACGTCGCGGCCCGTTGAAATCAGATCGATCAACCGTCCTTGAACGTCGAAACGACCGCGGTCGATCCACTCTTGCCAGCCCCTTCCGCCGTCGGGCTTCAAGACTTCGTGCTCCTCCATCGCTTCCGGACGCTCGGGAGTGAGCGAAGCGATTTTGCGCCGAATCATTTCGCGATATTCGGGCGCGACGAGCGGCAGGAAACTCGTGCCGACGCACTCTTGATCCGGCAGCCCGAAATAGCGTTTGTAGCTCTCGTTGGCGAAGAGACGGGTGCCGTCGGGCAGCCACTTCACGACGAATTCCGTTTGGTTGTCGACAAGCATACGATACCGCTCTTCGCTCTCGCGCAAGGCATCGCTGCGACGACGGTATTCTCGCGAAATCTGAATGCCGATGAGAATCACCCAGGTTCCGTACGGCAAATCGCCGATATACGGCAGACGACTGTGGAGGAGGTCGACGAACAACCCGGCGACCGCGGCGGCCATGCTGCCGCCGCTGGCCACGAAGATCAACAGCGCGCCGATCTTATCGCGCCTTCCCAGCCGCCAACCGGCGAAGACGGCGAACAAGTCGGCGGAGACCGCCAAGGCATAGATCGGTCCGATCCACCAGCCGCGCTTCGCATCGCAGCCGACGGTGACGACCTCGCCCCACGGGAGCGGAGCGCGGTAGATTTCTTGAACCTCGCCGCCGAGCGGAAAGATGAAGAGATGGATGAAGACGATCACTCCGCCGGAGATCGTCACAAACCAAGTGTACCGCCGAGCCTGGATGCCGGTGAGAAGTTGCACGATCCAAACGGTCGTTACGGTCGCCGCCATGCCGAACGCTATGCGTCCGTCGATGCCGACGAGAAACGCCTTAGGATCACGTGCGGCGGCGATCCAGAGCAACGAGAGAATGTAGCCGGAGAAGGATAAGCAGTGCGCGGAGAAGTAGAGGAGAAGACGTTCGCTGCGCGACATCCACCACATCAAAAAGTAGTGGATCGCGGCGAAGGCGAAGAAGCCGACGAACAGCGTATTGAGAAAGACGTACGGTTGCACGACGGAACTTGACCGATCGGAGATCGTTGCGGAGCTTGCGGCGGTTCGAAAAACGAACTAACGACTCCGCCGCCGTCGTCCGCTTGGAAGGCCGCCTTAGTTATGAAGTCTTCACGGCCGAAAGCGGTTCGAATCCTTTCGAGCAGTCGGATGCCGTCGTCGAGCCGAATCGGCAGTTCGATTGCTCTCCTTAGCCGAATGTGAAGTATCGCGAATCGCCCAGGCAAGACAAGCTGAGTCGGGATGCGTTCGCGTGTGGTACTACGCAGTTGTGCGGAGACGACTCAAAGGGAGGCGACGCCGGCAGC
This sequence comes from Planctomycetaceae bacterium, assembly GCA_016793115.1. Classification (GTDB taxonomy): domain Bacteria; phylum Planctomycetota; class Planctomycetia; order Pirellulales; family PNKZ01; genus PNKZ01. Next base: position 21,782 of record JAEUIN010000406.1, on the reverse strand, counting down.
GCCCTCCGACGGAGGGAATTTGTGCAAAACCACGGCGGGATTCTACCTGACGCACCGAGCGATCTTGTCACGTCGCTACGCCGGCCATGCTAGACTTCGGCGCCGCGCGGCCTCGCAATATATCGCGAACAGAGAGATGATCCGTCCATGGTGCGCAATTCCAATCGACGAGAACTGCCCGCAGTGTCGCACCCGATTCGATGGTTTCCTGAATTCTTGTCGCTCAGTAAGCGCCGCGTTCGATCGCAGGCTCGCTTGCTCGGCATGTCGCTCGTGGTCGGCGTCGTGGCCGGGGTCGGCGCCATTGGGTTCTATGCCGCTTGTAAAGCGGTGTTGTACGCCGCTTTGGAAAGCTTCGCAGGCTATCAACCCGCGGAACCTGGCGGTGAAGTGGCGTTGTTCGCCGCGGCGCCCACGGCGTTTCAGCCGTGGCTCCTTCCAATCGTCGCCGCCCTTGGTGGGTTGCTTAGCGGATGGCTGGTCTATACGTTTGCTCCGGAAGCGGAGGGGCATGGCACCGACTCGGCCATCGCGGCCTACCATCATCGGCAAGGCTTCATTCGGCCCCGCGTGCCGCTTATCAAGATCGTCAGCAGCGCCCTGACGATCAGCACCGGCGGCTCCGGCGGTCGTGAAGGGCCGATCGCGCTGATCGGCGCAGGCTTCGGGTCGTTCCTCGGCGGCATACTTAAAATGAGGCCCGCCGAACGCCGCGTCTTGATGGCGGCGGGAATGGGAGCCGGTGTCGCGGCGATATTTCATGCGCCCTTGGCGGGGGCGTTGTTTGCCGCCGAAGTGCTCTATGCGTCGCCGGATTTCGAATCCGAGGTCATCATGCCCGCGGCGCTTGCCAGCGTCGTGGCCTATTGCACGTTCGCGCTTGCCTTCGGCTGGGAGCCGTTGTTTACGCTGTCGCCGGCGCAGTTGGAGGCATTGAGCTTCAATTCCGTATGGGAATTGATTCCGTATACGCTCTTAGCCTTGTGTTGTGTGCTGTCGGCGATGCTGTTCACACGGAGCTTTTACGGCCTGACGCACCAATTTCACCGACTGGGGTTCAAGCCGCACTTGAAGCCGGCCGTGGGCGCCCTGCTCTCGGCCTTGGTCGGACTCGCGCTATACTACGCGTTCGGCCGCGACCCGCAAGTGCTGGCCGTGCTCGGCGCAGGCTACGGCATCTTGCAGACCGGTTTGACGCTCACCCCGGGGGAAGCAGGAAATCTGACGCTCGCTGCGCTCTTGCTCGCGGTCGCCGTGGGAAAGATCTGTACGACAGGGCTGACGATCGGCAGCGGCGGTTCGGCCGGCGTATTCGGTCCGTCGATGGTGATCGGCGGTTGCGGCGGCGGAGCGCTGGGCGTGGCTCTGCATCATCTCTGGCCGGCGCTCGTTCCGCACCCGTCGACGTTCGTCGTCGTCGGCATGGCAGGTTTTTTCGCCGCGGCGGCGAAGACGCCGTTTTCGACGATCGTCATGGTCGGCGAGTTAACCGGCGGCTACGACTTATTGCTGCCGACGCTTTGGGTCTGCGTATTGTCATTTCTACTTTCCGACGAACAATCGATCTATAGCGCCCAAGTGCTTAGCCGAACGCGGTCGCCGGCCCACCAAGCCGAGTTCGTACGGGGAATGTTGGGCGATCTTACGGTCGGTCAGTTTCAGACGCCGATCGACGTGGCCGCCTGCCTCCGCGCCGATTCGCCGCTTGAGCGCATCCGCGATCGATTGGCGCTCAATCCCCAGGGCGTCGCCCCGGTCGTCGACGAGCAAGGTGGATTGTTGGGAGTCGTCGGCATCGAGGAAGCGTTTGCGGCCATGCGCGTCGTCGAGGCAAGCTCGTTGATCGTCGCGGCCGACGTGATGCGAGCCAAGTGTTCCACGTTGCTGCCCACCGATTCGGTCGATCGGGCGATGGAGTTGTTCGTCGTTGAGAACTTGCTGGAATTGCCCGTCGTCGGCGATCCGGCGACGCGGACGCTGACGGCCACGGTGCGGCGCGCGGCGATCGCCGGCGCGTATTTGCAACATGTCCAAGGAATGTCGGCCGCGGAAGGCGTCGCGGAGAACGACCCATCGTGATTTTCTCTTGGCTTCGCGAGCGGCGACGTCGTTCGCTGCGATCCGGGCCGTTTCCCGAACCTTGGCGGGAGGCGTTGGAACAAAACGTGCGGGATTACCGCGATCTCGGTCAGGACGAACAAGCGACGGTCCGCCGCTATGTTCAGGTGTTCGCCGCCGAGAAGCATTGGGAGGGATGCGGCGGCTTGACGATCACCGATGAAGTTCGCGTGACGATCGCCGCGCAGGTCGGCATCCTCGTCCTTGGCCTCGGCGACCAGTACTTCGACCATGTGCTTTCAATTCTCATCTATCCGGCCGCCTATGTCGCGCCCGGCGCGGCGACTTCGTCGGGAGCGGGCGTCGCCGAAGCGGATTCGGCTCGACTGGGAGAAGCCTGGTATCGCGGGCCGGTGGTTCTTTCTTGGACCGACGTGCTCGCCGGAGGCCGGCGGCGAACGCATGGTAACGTGGTCTATCACGAGTTTGCGCACCAACTGGACATGCTCAACGGTCGCAATGTCGACGGCACGCCGCCGTTGGAAACCGCGCAACAGGATCGGCGTTGGCTCGAAGTGACCGATGAGGAGTTCCGCCGACTAACGCATGAGTGTGCGCACGGTCGTCACACGTTGATCGACTGTTACGGCGCGACGAATCGGGCCGAGTTTTTCGCCGTGATCACGGAGACGTTCTTGACCCGGCCGCATGCGATGCAAGAACTGCACCCGGAGCTCTATGCGATCCTGAGCGAAGTCTATCGACAAGATCCGGCACGGCGTTCGACCGCCCGCCGGTAGCCCCCGCCGGCGCGTCGGAGCGGCGCTCCGGTAGGCTGGTTTTGTTCCGCAGGCGATGGTCTTTTTTTGTTCGCGACAAACTGACTCGCGAACAATTCGCGAAAACAGCCGGCGCTGCCGTGCACCTCGCGCGTAGCTTGCAGGAGATCGAATTCGAATTGTGTCGAGCGACACGGTCGAACCTGACAAGCGACGGCGCGCCGCCGTGGCAGTTGAGTGCGACATGTTGGCCGCCGCAGCGCAACTCTGTGACGCAGGCCGCGTCACTTCGTCGATCTGGATGCGAAATTTCTCGCAACTAGATTTCATCAATGTCGCTCTCTTCGCGACGCCAAGTCGACGCTCGAGTCACCTTTGGTCGCGGTGAATCGACGTCATTCCGACTTGGTCATGTCGGAGGTGTCCGCGCGCAATTCTTCATTTCTTTTTGAGAGCGGTCGCTTGCCGGACCGATCGGTCGTCGAAATCGACGACCCACAATGGGAGCCTCGCACCGATGCCCATCAGTCGCAGCGCATGTGAATGCAAATGGAGCGGCCGCCGATCTCGATCGGCGACGTTTCGTCGATCGTTCGGTAAGGCAATTCGCAAGTCGTTACGCACTTCGGTGTGTCTTGCACTGACGACGTCTCTTGCGATCGCACCGGCGCCGATCCAAGCCGCGGACTTTATCTGGTTGAATACGTCGGGCGCGTGGAACGATCCGACCAAATGGGAAAGCGGCACGACGCCCAACGGTTTGTTCGGCGGCGACGTGCTGCATTTCGGCGGAACGGGCGCGACGAGCTACGTCGCGGAGAACACCGATTTGTCGTTCACGGTGAACGGGATTTCCCTCGAAAGCAGTTCGACGGCCGCGAACGAAATCACCGGCGGAACGATTAATTTTTACGGAGTCGCGCCGGCGCTGCTGCAGACGGGAAGCGGCGATTTCATCGTCGATAATGAAATCAACTTCGGAACGTTCGAGCAAGTGATCGGCGGCGACGGAACCGGCGTCGTCTCGCTTAACGGCGCCGTCGGCGGATACGGATTCGTCAAAACCGGCGCTTCCACGTTCGAATTGAATACGCTCAACACCTATTATGGTTTAACCGATCTGCAAGCCGGCACGTTGATCGTCAACGCCGACTTCGGTCTCGGCGACAACCAAATCGGGACGAACGTCGCCGCCGGCGCGCAACTCGTGCTCAACGACGTGAACTACGCCGCCTTTGAAGCGTTGACGCTCGCCGGCAGCGGAGTCGGCGTCGGCGCGCTGACCGGCCGCGGCACGAGTTACTACGCCGGCGACATCACGTTGGCCGCGAATTCGTCGATCGGGTCGACCGGCACGCTCACGCTCGGCGGGAATATCGACGGCGCGGGACGGCGCTTGACGTTCGTGGGCGGCGGAACGATTAACGTCGCCGGCTCGATCGGCGGCAGCGGAGCAAACTCCGATCTGATCGTCGACGGCGCGACGCTCGTGCTTTCCGGTTCAAACAGCTACGGCGGTCGTACGATCGTGCGCAACTCCGGCACCTTGCGGTTGGGCGCGTCCAACACCTTGCCGACGTTTCCGTTGACCCCGTTGCGACTCGTCGACGCCGGCTCCGCCTTCGATCTCGCCGGTTTCAACGACACCATCGCTCGACTCAGCGGAGTCGGCACGGTGACCAACGGCGCGGCGGCGACGACGTCGACGCTCACGATCGGCGGCTCGCTCGGGCAGGACGTCACGTTCGACGGCGTTATCGCCGACGGCGCCGGACGAACCGCCTTGGTGAAATCGGGGCCGGGTTTGCAGACGTTGTCGGGGATGAACACCTACAGCGGCGGCACCACGGTCGTCGACGGCGGCGTGCTGCGCATTGAAGGGGCGGGCACGCTCGGCGCCGACGTCGTCGGCAACAATGTTCTCGTCGGACCCGGCGGGATGTTGCGGTTGGCCGCCAATAATCTCGGCGGCAACCAAATTTTGAACGTCGGCAGCGATTCATCGGCTCTCGGCGTGTTGGGAATCGCCTTTAATACGAACGTCACCGCGGGGGTCGGCGGCGGAGGCATCGCCGCCTCCGGCATTCAATCGACGACTTCCGGCGTGTTGGCGCTGAGCGGCGACGTCGCCTTTTCCACGCCGGTCGATCTCGCTTCGCTCGGCGACGGCACTTGGTATTTGGGAGCCACGGACACCAACGGCTCTTACACCGCGAGCTCGCTTGGGGCAGGGATTGATAACAACTATCGACTCGGCGGCGGCGGCGGCGCGTTGACGCTGACGCAGGCGAATGTGCTCGGCGGAACGGCGGGACTGATCATTGGTTCGCCCCTCGCAAACGGCGAAGGAACCGTCGTGATGAACGTCGCGCAGGACTATTCCGGCGGGACGACGATCAACAGCGGCGGCACGCTGCAGACGAATAAGGCGCTTGGTCTCGGTACCGGCGGGATCACGCTCGCGGGCGGACGCTTGGCGCTGCGCGCCGACGGCAGCACCGTATTCGGACCGTCGGGCGGCTACGACGTTACGCTCGGCGGGCCGGCCGACTCGGTGAGCGTCATCGACGTCAATCGCGATGCTTCCACGTCGGCGACGAACGCCACGTTTACGTTCGGCGAGCTCACGATCGGCGACCGCACGCTGCAAACGACCGGCGCGAACGGATATCGAGTGCAGTTCGACGGCACGACGACCTTGACCGGCGGCGCCACGTTCGACACTCCGACCGCGCAGCTCACGCTCGCCGGGCAGATCTTGGGCGGCGGATCGGGATTCGGCATTACGAAGCTCGGCGCGGGCGTGCTCGTGCTGTCGAACGCGTCGACGTCGACGCCGAATGAGCTCGCTTTCTTGAACATCAAGCAAGGGACGGTGCAAGTCAACGGCGTCTACGGCGCGAGCGCCTCCGGCGGAGCCGACATCATTCTCGACAACGGCACGCTCAATTTGCGCCACGACGGCGACGGCTTGAGCACTCAAGAAACGATCTACGTCGGCGGCGACGTCGTCATGAGCGGAGCGGCGGGCACGATCGGCGTCGACCGAATCGGCACGACGGCGAGCCAAAAGACTTTGGAACTCGACGGACTGACGATCGCCAAACAGCGTCTGGTTATCACCGGATCGAGCACCACGGCCTATTCGCTCGCGTTCAACGGCGTTACCACATTGAACGATGCGGCTCGCATCGATGCGGGCGTAGGCACGGTGCTGCGCGGCGAGATTATCGACACCGGTCCGGGTTACACGCTCAACAAACTGGGCGGCGGCACGCTCTACGTGAACGCCGACAACTCCAACTTTCGCGGCGGCACGGTGATCAGCGCCGGAACCGTGATCTTCGGTAATCTGCTCGGCTCGAGCAGCATCGTCTACAACGGCAACGCTACGCTCGGGACCGGCAACGTCACGGTCAATCCCGGCGCCGCCGTGCGATTCACGGCGCTCGGCAATATCTCGGCCGGCCAGCGATACAACTTTGCGAGCAATGCGCTTTCACTAGCCCGCGCCGATCTCCAGCTCGACGCCGACCCGTCGGCGTTCAGCATCCGGAGCAACACATCCGGGGCGCTGGCGCTGAACGTCGCCACGTATTCGACCGCACTCGATATGGCGCGGCTCGGCGACGGCACTTGGAGCCTGGGTGCGGTCGGGACTTCGAGCTACCGCGCCGCGACGCTGGGCGCCGGCTTGGGCAACGTTTACCGCTTCGGCGCCGGCGGCTCGTCCGTTGAAATCTTCCTGCCGAACGTCGTGACCGGCGACAATTCGGTGGAGGTCGGTCGGAGGCTTTACAACGCCACGGTGATCGGCAACACGACCGGTACGGTCGTCTTCGCTCAAGATCAAAATTATACGGGCGATACCATCGTTCACGTCGGCAGCACGTCGACGATCGGCAACACGCTCGATTTCCGCGGCACCCTGGCCTCGCCCAACATCTATGTGTTTGGGCGGCTTACGGCGAACGTGAACGGCACGTTTGTTAACGGCGACAACACGGGAAATCGCAACAACGTGGTGCTGGCTCCGGGAGCCGCGCTCCGCTTCGACTACACCAGCACCGCCGCAGGCCCGTCGATCGATAAGTGGCATGATTCGACGCCGATCGTGCTCAATGGTTCCGCCGTAGAACTCATCGGTCGCAACGCCACGAACGCGGTGACCAGCGAAACGGTCGGCGACTTGAGTTTCCGCGGCGGCAGCGTGGTGCTCGTGCAAGAGTCGGGAACCGCGGCCCAGGCCGAACTCACCGTCGCTTCGTTGACGCGCGTCGGGCAGGGAACCCTCACGTTCACGCGCGGCGGCTCCAGCGCCGCCAATATCGGGCAGGTTGGCGGCGACACCGTTCGGTTTCTCGTCGCGAGCGGAGCGCCCACGGTCACCAACGGAATCGTCGCGCCGTACATCGTCAACGGCACCGATCATTCCTTCATGACGTACGGCGCCGACGGCCTCGCCAATGCCGCCTATGCCGGAACTCTCGCCGCGGGCACGGGCGTCGAGGTGGTCGACGTCACGGCGACCACCACGCTGGCCGCCGCGGCCGACGTGTACGCCCTTCGCACGAGCGGCGACATTCTCGGCGGCCAAGACATCACCATTCGCAGCGGCGGCCTGATCACCACGTCGACGCGCAATCTGACGGCGAACTTGATCTTCGGCACGAGCGGATCCCCGGCCGAAGCCTTGATCTACACGACCGGTACGACGACGCTGACAGGTTCGATCACCGCCGAAAACCTGACCAAATTCGGCGTCGGCAGACTGACGCTCACGCAGGCTAGTCCCAACCTCACGGGGACGACGATTCAGGTCAACGCCGGACAGCTTCAGATTCAGAACGCCGCGGCGCTGGGGACGACCGAGAAAGTCATTCGGTTGGCCGGTTCGACCGTGTCGACCTCGACGCTCGAGCTGCGCGCCAATGCGAGCACCGTGTTTAACGCTGCCGTCGAGTTGAGCCAAGACGTTCCGCTGGCGGCGATCAGCGTCGATCGAATCACCGCAGGTTCGACGCAGACGCACACGATCAAGGGTTTGACGTTCAACGTCAGCACCACCGGCGGGCAGACGCTCAATATCACCGGCGGCAACACGTTTGCGCTGACCGTCGCGGGCCCGACGGTTCTCAACGGCAGCGGCTATGCGTCGATCATCACGTCGTCGGCGATTACCACCCTCGACGGCGAGGTGAGCGGCACGGCCGGCCTGTGGAAAGGGGGCTCCAGCACCAGCAACACGAACAACACGTTGATTCTGACGACGGCCAACACTTACACGGGGGGCACGATCCTCAACGCCGGCATCCTTGAAGTTCGCGACCCGGCGGGCCTCGGCACCGGCGCGATCACGCTCAACAGCGGGCAACTCACGGTGAAGAGCAACGCCACGGCGACGGCCACCTATTTCACCGGCGCGGGCAACGACATTCTGATCAACGGTAATACGACGTTCAGTTTCCAACGAATTAGCGGCAGCGGCGCGGTGACCCACACGATCGGCTCGGCGACGAACAAGCTGACAATCGGCAACGAAGCGATCGTCACGGTAGCGAACGCCACTTCGCAAACGTCGCAATTCGCCGGAGACGTGGTGCTCGACAGCAACGTGACGATCAACGCTTCGTCGTCGTTCTCGATGCTCCGGGCAATCACGGAAACGACTTCCAACGCCGGCTACGTGCTCAACAAACTCGGCGGCGGTACGTTGACGCTCAGCGCCGCCGCTCCCAGCACGTATTCGGGCGGCACGGTGATTAACGAAGGGCTCATCCGCGTGGCCAACGCCGCCGGCCGGCTCGGCACCGGGGATGTGACGATCAATGCGGGCGGACGCTTGAGCATGATCAACTTGAACAACGTCAACACAGCGGGCGGTCAGCAAATCTTTCTAACGAGCAATCCCACTCGTCTCGGCGTGATCGGCCTCGGGCAAGCCCCGGCTTCGCAGGAGGCGATCACCGGCGTGGGCGGTATTTTGCCGAGCGCGAACGTGCAGACCGGCGGGCAAGGCGCGGTGCTCGGCATCGACGGCACGTTTGCCTTGGCGCTCGATATGGCGACGCTCTACGACGGCCGCTGGTTCCTCGGCTCGGCCAACAGCGCGACTTACACGGGCGCGTCGCTTGGCGTGGGCGCCGACGACGTCTATCGGATCGGCGGCGGCGGCTCGACGATCACAATTCTCGCGGCCAGCAACAACATTCTCAAAGGCTCGGCGCGTCTCGTCCTCGGCAAAGAGGCGACGAACGGCACCGGCAGCGTGGTGTTGAACAACACCAACAATTACGTCGGCGGGACGCTCGTGACGCAATCGGTGTTCGGGGCGACGAGCCTGTTTATTCGCTCCGGCAATCTCAACACGCCGCTGGGTTTCGGTCATGTCGCCGTACAAGGTACGCTCACGTTCGACAGCACGCTCGGTTCGGCCGTGTCGGGCCTGAACGGCGACGTCAATCCGAACGCCAACACGTACAGTTTCCATCCCGGTGCGATCTTGCGATTCGGTTCCACCTCGTCGAATTTCAACGTACCCGGCTCGACCGGCGGTCGCTGGGCCGATACGGTCGGCGTCGAACTGAACGGCTCGACGCTCGATCTTCGCAGTTCGACGTCGACTACGCTCTTCAACTACGAGAAGATGGGAGCGATTACGTATCGCGCCGGCAGCGATCTGATCGTCTTGCGGGCGGCGGCCACCGCCGCAGGCGCCGAGTTCGCATTCGACAGCCTCTCGCGCCTGGATACCGGCACGCTGACGGTCGGCCACACGGCCGGCGTGTTAGGCGCGGCGGCGAACTACGAACGCGTGACGATCGCCGCCCCGCCGCAGATGGTCAGCAACATGCTGCCGGCTTACATCGTCGACCGAACCGACAACCAGTATCTGCAATACGACTCGTCGGTCGGCTTGAAACTCATCGACACCACGGCGGCGAACACCTTCTACAAGTCGGTGTCGGGCACGTTTGGCTCGGCGCTTGATAACGACGGCACGGAAGTGGTCAGTATCTCGTCGACGGCGGCGACGCTCAATACCGATCTCGATTTATACGCGTTGCGCACGGATCAGGCCGTGGCGCGCGGCGGGTCGGGGGCGAGCGCGATCACCATCCGCAGCGGAGGATTGCTGTCGTACTCCGCGAGCACGCGCCGCATCGACGCCGATCTTATTTTCGGCGCCTCCGGGCAAAGCGAAGCGTTGATCTACACGCTGGCCACGACGCAAATCGGCGGACAGATTTCCGCAGGCGCGGTCACGAAGTTCGGCGCGGGCGCTTTGCAACTGATGGTCAATCAAGCCACGTTCACCGGCGATTGGAACGTCAACACCGGTACCCTCCAAGTTTCCACTCTCGGAGCTTTGGGCGTCGGCAATCAAGTGAAGCTCTTCGGCGGCGCCGGCGGCGGGTCGACCCTTTACCTGACGATCAATCCCGGCACCCCCGACAATGCGTTTCTCAGCGCCGGAAAGATCTCCGTTTGGGACAACAACACGATTCGCTTCGACCCGAACGGCACCGATCGTCAACTGACGATCGGCGACATCGATCTCAACACGACCGGCTCGGGCAATTTGAGCGGGTTGCGGTTTTATGTCGACGATTCGCGCAACGTGCTGCGGACCGGCATGGTGACGATGAACGCCGACTACATGATCAACGTCGATGCCGTAAACTCCAGTTACGGACAAAGCGTCGGTACGGCGTTCGGCGGATTGAGCGGCTTTGGGTTGAGCCTCACCAAAATCGGCGACGGCATGTTGATCCTTCCCGATATTCGCGACACGTTCGTCTTCGGCACGATCAACATCGCCTCCGGACCTTTGGTCGTGACCAACGACGGTAGCTTGGGGAGCGGCGCCGGCAGCGTCGCCAACGTCTACTACGGCGGTGCGCTGGAGATCGACGTCGCGAACTTCCAGCCGACGGTCGAAACCTTGAACTTCCATCCAGGTTCGGTCGAGCGTTGGAACGTGGAAGATGCCCGCGGGACGAGCGGCGTTTACACGCTCGCTCCAGGCCAAAATCTGCAACTGGCGACGAATCTCGTCACCGGCGTTCGCACGATCGAACTCAACGGCGGCGGCGTATGGGGCTTCATGCGTTACGACGACGAAGCTACGGCCGTTTATCGCACCGCGGCGGCGAATATCTCTTGGCGCCTGCTCGCCGATTCGTTCATAGGCCGCACGCTGCCGTTGGGCACCGTGAATTTCATCGACGATACTAAGGGCGTTCCGAGCTCGCCGACGCAGAATAATAACACGTTGAGCGTGACCGGTGCGATTCTCGAGATTAACGGCGTCATCGACGGCAATTTCGATCTTACGAAAGTCGGCAACGACATCGTCGTGCTCGGCGGCAAGAATACCTATCGCAATACGATCGTCGCCGACGGCATTTTGCGCCTTGGGACCGACGATGCGCTGCCGACGGCCGGTTTGCTCACGACGCGCGGTCGCGCGATCCTCGACATGAACGGCTTCAATCAACGCATCGGCAATTTGGCCGACGACTTCGACACGGTCGGCGGCAGCGGAATCATCGAGAACAGCGCCTACACGATCAACACGCTCACCGTGGGCGACGCCGCAGATTCCACATACGCAGGCCTGATTCGCGGCGGCATCAACCTGACGAAGGTCGGCGCGGGCATGCTTACCCTCACTGCCCCGAACACCTACTTCGGCGACACCACGATCAATGAAGGCGTCTTGCGGGCCGGATCGCTCGACGCCACGCCCGACACCCCCGATCTCTATCTTGCGGCGGGAGGCACGTTCGATCTGAACGGGTTCTCGCAGACCGTGGGCGCGGTGAACGGCGACGGCGGTACGATCTTGCTCAACTCGGCGACGCTCACCATCGGCGCGACGAATCGCTCGGGCAGCTTCGCGGGCACGATTGAAGCACCCGGCGCACTGGTGAAGATCGGCACCGGCGTGCAAGCCTTGCGGGGCACGAACACCTACGCAGGCGGCACTTCGATTCTGGGCGGGGTTCTCGACGTCGCCGACGACGCCAACTTGGGAGCGGCCGCGGGCGGAGTCACGATCGGCGGTGCCGCGCTGCGAATTTCCGGCACGTCCTTCGGAACATTTGCGCGGGCCGTCACGCTGAATGCGGACGGGGGAACGATCGACGTCGCGGATGCGACCCACACGCTGACGATGACAACCGGAATCGCCGGTGCGGGTTCGTTCACCAAGACGGGGCTCGGCACGCTCCTGTTCACGACGGCCAACGCCTATCAGGGCGATACCACGCTCGCGCAAGGCGTGTTGCGCGTCTCGGCCGACGATCAGTTGGGCGTCGGCGGGGCGCTCTTGTTCGACGGCGGTGATTTGCAGATCGACGGCACGAGTTATCTTGCCTCGTCTCGCGCCGTACAGTTGCTCGGGGGAGGCGGCCGGGTCATCGTCGCCGACATCTTGCACAACTTCACGCTCAACACGACGCTTGCGGGCGTCGGCACGCTCACTAAGGCCGGCAGCGGCACGTTGACGCTGCAAGCGGGCAATACGTACACGGGCGGCACGCGCATCGAAACCGGCATTCTGGCGATCGCCGCCGATTCGGCGCTCGGCGACGCCGGCCGACTCGCCTTCGTCGGCGTCGGAGCGACGCTACAAGTGACCGCGGACACGCTCAGCGCTCGCGAAATCGACTTCGGATCGGTCGGCGGAACGTTCGACGTCGGCGCCGGCGTGGTCTATTCGCTCGAAGGCAATGTGATCGGCGCCGGCGGGTTGCTGAAAACCGGTGCCGGCGAATTGCTGCAAAGCAACGTCGCGACCTCAAACTTTAACTACTCCGGCGCGACGACGATCGCCGACGGCATCCTGCGCATCAGCCGCGCCGATGCCCTCCCCGTCGTTTACGGACTCAACATCGACAATGCCGGTCAGTTCCAACTCAACGGGAACAATCAAAGCTTGTCGCGAATCTCGGGCATCTCCGGTGCGGCGGTCATTGAGAACCAAGCAGCGACGGCGGCGGTGCTGACCGTGGGGGCGACCGGACTCGACTCCGATTTCGCCGGCCGCTTCTTAGGCAATTTGAGCGTCGTCAAAGAGGGCGGCGGCCTCATGACTCTGACCGGCGACGGCGACATTGCCGGAACGCTCACGCTGAACGCCGGCACGGTCGTCGTCGACGCCGCCATGCAACTCGCGGGCATCACCGTGAACAGCGGTGCCGTGCTCACCGGCTACGCACAAGGCGCGGGCGAGAGCCCGTTTGGAACGACGAACGACATCTTGCTCTCCGGCGGCACGTTGCGCCTGATCGGCCTGACGACGACCACGAACACACTGACGACCGGCGCACTCCAGGTCGCGGGCGGATCGCGCTTGATCGTCGACGCGACGGCGGGCGGTTCGACGACGTTCTCGGCCGGATCGTTGGTGCGGGTCGGCAACGGCACCTTGCAGATCACCGCCGGCTCCGGCAGTTTAAACGTCACGGAGTTTTTCCACTTCGCGAATCCGGGCGTCGGCCCCGGCACGATCATTCCGTGGATTTCCAATTCAGCGGGCGATTTCATTACGGTCGACGCCGGCAACTTTCTGGTCGTCGCCCAGCCGTCGGCGGCCGTCGACATCAACGACGACGCTTTCGGACTGACGTCGTTCTATCGAGCGGAGGCAGGAAAGATTAATCAACTCAACGCAAACCGGGCGTGGCTCGGCTTGGTCGTCGATCAGCAGGTCGTGAACGGCGCGTTTACGCTTTCGATCGGCGACGGCACGACGGCCGCGAAGGTCAATCTGCTCGGCGGTTCGATCGACACGACGAATCTCAACTTCGGCGCTTCGGAAGCGATCATTACGACGACCGCGGCGCCGGCATCGATCTCCGCCGTGATTCAAGGCTCCGGCGGATTGACGAAGCTCGGCGGTCAAACGCTGACGCTTTCCGGCAACAACACCTACGTGGGCGGCACGTCATTCAACGGCGGTACCGTATTCGTGTTCGGCGACGAGAACTTAGGCGCGGCCGGCGAAGCACTGCGGTTCGACGGTGGAACCTTGCGCACCGGCGGTACGTTCACCCTCACGCGTCCGATCACCATCGGCGCCGGCTCCGGAACCATCGGCGTCGACGGCGGCTCCAGCCTTTCGGAGACACCCGTCCTGACGATCGATCAGAATATGACGGGCTCCGGCTCGTTGACCAAGATCGGAGCTGGAACGCTCGTCTTGGCGCAAGGTAATTCGTTCGCCGGCGGATTGACGGTCACCGAAGGCACGGCGCGCGTTTTGAATTCCGAATCGCTCGCGGGAGCGGATGCCGTCGTCGGAGCGAATCCGCTGGGCACCGGACCGTTGACTTTGAACGGCGGCCGTCTGGAGGTGCGCATCAACGGCGACGGCACCACTGCGGCGCAAAACCTGTTGTTCGATAACGATTTGCTCGTCGGTGCGGACAGCGTTCTCAGCCTGGATCGCGTTTCGGGTGCCGCGACGACGAAGACCGTGCAATTCAAGAGCTTGCTCGTGCAAGGGAGCACGTTCACCGTGACGCCCGCCAACTCGTTCGGCTTGCAGATTCTCGGGTCGTCGACGATCCGCGGCGTCTCGACGTTGAACGTGACGGCCGGCACGATGACCTTGAGCGGCGTTCTGACCGGCAGCGGCGCGCTGACAAAAGCCGGGGCCGGTACGCTCACGATTACGAACACCGCGAGCGGCGTCGACGCCAACAACTTCACCGGCACGGTCGACGTTTTCCAAGGTACCTTGAACGCCTACGGCACCGGCTCAAGCTTCGCGTTGGCCGGGGCCTCGGCCGTGCGCATGAGCGGCGGCACCTTTCGTATTCTTCACGACGGCGACGGCACCGCGACGACCACGGAAGACATCGACCTCGGACTCGACCTGGAAGTCTTCTCCGGTCCGGCGAGCACGATCTACGTCGATCGGCTGGGTACGACGGCGGCGCGCAAGAACGTCGAGATTCGTTCACTGACGTTCCGCGAGGATTCGCGGCTCATCACCACCGGCGCAAACACGTATCGGATCGGCATCACCGGCCCGTTGACCCTCGCCGGCAACGCGTACTTCGACGTCAGCTCGGCCGACGTCATTCTGCACGGCCCGATCGTCGACGCCGACGGCTTTGCCGGCGGAACGCTAAACAAGTTCGGTTCGGCCGTGCTGTGGGTGAACGGCGTGAGCACGCATCGCGGCGGAACGGCGATCAACGGCGGCACCGTGATTTTCGGAGACAAGCCGGCGGGTACGGCCGACGCGACCGTCTACAATCCGGATTCCCGACTCGGCCCCGGCGCAATCCTCGTGAATCCGGGTGCGGCACTACGATTGGCGGCCGCCACGAACATTCATCCCGGGCAGCGCGTCGATCTCGTCGGCAGTCAATCGTCGTTGCCGCTCCTCGGCTTGCGCACGATCAACTCCTTGAGCGAAGTGAACTTCCGCGCCTTCACCGGCGGCGTCGTCGGCATCAACACGTCGGGCTATGATCGAATCGACGATATGCGGTTGCTGGGCGACGGCACTTGGTTCCTCGGTTCGAACGATACGGGCACCTACACCGGCGTTTCGCTGATCGCAGGTGCGGGAAACATGTATCGCCTCGGCGGCGGCGGCAACGTGTTGACCATCGCCAATCCGAACGTGCTCACGGGCGCCGCCGATCTTTCGGTCGGCACCGGCTTGGTGCGCGGCGGCCTAGTGACCAACTCCAACGGCAACATCATCTTCAACGGCGAGCAGAGCTACACGGGAAGGACGACCGTCCATAAAGGCAGCACCTCGACGATCGGCAATACGCTCGAGTTTCGCGCCACGTTGGCGACGCCGGAAATCGAAGTGTTGGGACGCCTGACGGCGAACGTGTTCGGCACGTTCGTGCGGGCCGACGGCACCGGTAATCGTAATGACGTCGTCTTGCGTCCGGGCGGCGCTTTGCGCTTCGACTACACCAGCACGACGGCCGGGGCTTCCGTCGACAAGTGGCACGACGGCACCCCGATTCATCTTCCCGGCTCGGCTTTGGAACTGATCGGCCGCAACGCGACCAGCGCCGTGACCAGCGAGCGAGTCGGCGACGTCACGTTCGGCGGCGGTAGCGTGGTGCTTGTGCAAGAGTCGGCCACGAGCGCGCAGGCCGAACTTATTCTGGCCGAACTCACGCGCGTCGGCCAAGGAACGATCACCTTCACTCGCGGCGGCGCTTCGGCGGCGAATATCGGCGGCGTCGGCAACGACACGGTGCGCTTGATCGTGGCGGGCGGCGCACCGACGGTGACCAACGGCATGGTCGCGCCCTACTTCGTCAACGGCACCGACGGCGTGTTCCTGACGTACGGTGCAAATGGGTTCGCGGGCGCGGCCTTTTCGGCCACCTCGCTCACAGCTTCCACCGCGACCGACATCGTCAACGTGACTTCCGCCGAGACGCTGAGCGGCACGGCCGAGGCCTATGCCGTGAAAGCGACCGCCGGGATCAGCGGCGGCACGCTGCAAATCGGCAGCGGCGGCCTGTTGACGACGTCCAGCATTACCGTCGGCTCGGCCATTGAATTCGGCGGCCCCACGCCGACCGAAGCGGTGATCTACAACTCGACGACCCTTAATCTCACGGGGGCCTTGACCGCGGCCGGCTTCACCAAGAGCGGCGCCGGCCGGCTCACCATCACCGGCGCCAACCCGGGCATCACCGCCGGTGCGGAAGCGCCGGAGGCGCAGGTCAACGGAGGCGTGCTGCAGTTGCAAAACGCAAACTCGCTCGGCGGGCTCGCAATTCGTCTGGCCGGCTCAAGCCTCTCCGCTACGACCTTGGAACTCCGCGCCGACGCCCACGCCGATTTCACCAGTTCGGTGGTGCTCGACGACAACGTCCCCCTGGCCACGATCAACGTCGATCGCATCTCCAGCGCCGGCGGGACGGCGAAGAACCTGACGATTCCGCGGCTCACGTTCAACACGAACAGCGGAGCCGGCCAGACGCTCATTGTCTCCACAAACAGCTCCAACCTCTTCCGCTTGAACGTCAGCGAGGCGCTGCAACTCAATTCCACCGACGGCGGCGGCACCGTCACGCTGGCGCTCAACACCAGCGCCGAGATCATGATCGTCGACGGCGTCGTCAGCGGCTTGGCGCGCCTGCACAAGACCGACGTGAACAACAACACGACGCTCATTCTTGCCGGCGTGAATACCTACACCGGCGGCACGACGCTCAGCGGCGGCACGCTCGACGCCCGCGGCTTGCAGGCGCTCGGCACGGGCGACGTCGATCTCATCGCCGGCACCCTGATCCTGCGCAACGACGTCACGGGCGGCACGTTCGGCTTCGGCGCCGGCTTCGACGTCAACGTGCTCGGCAACGTCACGATCAACGTCAACCGCACGGCCGGATCGGCGACTTCGCAAACGCTGTCGATCAACAATTTGAACATCGGCAATCAGGTGCTGACCACGACCGCCAGCAATTCCTATCGCTTGGGCATCAACGGCGACATCAATCTCTCGGGCGACGCGACCATCAACGCCTCCTCGGCGCCCGTGTTGCTCGCCGGCGGCATCAACGGCGGCGGACGCGACTACTCGCTTACGAAGATCGGCGCGACGGAGATCCAGATCAGCGGGGCCGCGACGGATTTCACCGGCGGAACGTTCATCGACGCCGGCACGGTGCGGATGATGAACGCGACGGCGACGCTCGGCGGCGGCGACGTCTTCGTCAACGGCTCCGGCCGGCTCATCCTGCATTCGCTGCCCAATTTCGAAAACATCGCGGGCGGCCAGCGGGTCGTCGTGACGAGTACCGAAGCGGCGCTCGCCGTCATCGGCCTCGGCGACGCCATTAACGTGTCTCCCGTCGGGGCGACCGGTTTCAATCTCGAATCCACGACCTCGGGCCTGCTCGCCGTCAACGGCGGCAGTTACGGGCAGGACGTCGTCGCTTCGCTCGGCGACGGCACTTGGTACCTCGGCGCCACCTCGTCGGGCACGTACAACGGCTCCGTACTTACGGCCGGCGCAGGGAATCTCTATCGTCTCGGCGGCGGCGGAGCGACGCTGACGCTCCTAGCGGCTTCCAACAATCTGCTTACCGGCGACAACTCCGTGGTCGTCGGCTCGCTCTTGCTCAACGGCAACTCCGGCGGCGTCGTGTTCAACAACACGAACAATTACGCCGGCGATACGTTGATCAATCGCGGCGTGACGGCCACGCTCGTCAGCGGCGGAACCAATTCACCGCTCGGCGGCGGCACGGTCGACGTCTTCGGCGGCCTCGCTTTGTCCGGCACCAACGGGTCGTTCCTCGACAATACCGCGGCCTTGGCGACGGGCAATCGCAACGTCATTCGCTTGCATCCGGGAGCCGTGCTCACGTTCGGCGCGTCGTCCAATACAAATCGCTGGTTCGATTCCGCGCCCGTCGCTCTCGACGGCGCTCAACTCAGCTTCGCCGGCAACAGCAACACGACGAGCACGGAAACGTTCGGCGCGCTCACCTACACGCGCGGAGCGACCCTCACCTCGGTGCGCAGCTCCACCAACGGTCAGACGCAGTTGACGTTCGCCGACCTAACGCGCGGCGGCGTCGGCGATACGCTGACCGTCACGGTCGGTTCCGCCACGTCGCTCGGTTCCGCGGCGGCTCTCGGCGACCGCATTCTGATCGATGCGTTCGCATCGGCCGCGCCCGTCGACGCCCTGGGGATGCTTTCGCCGTCGATGATCAACGCCACCGCCGGCAACTTTCTGACCTACGACTCCACCTTGGGCTTGTCGAACGCGGCGTTTACGACGACGTCGCTGCCGACGGCCGCGGCGACGGACATCGCATTTCAAACCGGCAGCGCAACGCTCACGTCGAACGTCACCGTGCATGCCCTGCGAATTACGAGCACCAGCGGTACGGCGACGATTTCCAACACCCTCGGGGTCGCCGATCGCATCACGATTCGCAGCGGCGGCCTGCTCACGACCGGGAGCACCAGCGCCTTAATCGTCGTCAATCCTTCGCTCGTCTTCGGCGACGACGGCGAGAAGGAAGCCTTGATCTACAACTCCGGCACCGTCACGCTCAACGGCCGAATCGTCGCCGGCGGCGGCATTACAAAATTCGGCGGCGGAGTTCTCGTCGTCAACGCTCCGCAAACCCATTCCGCCGGTTGGTTCGTCAACGGCGGAACGCTGCAAGTCCAAGCTCTCGACGGCTTGGGAACGGCGGATGCCTCGAACACCGTCGTGCTCAACGGCGGCTCGAGCGTCGGCAGCACGCTCACGTTTCACCTCAACACGGGCAACGCCGCCGACGCGACTTTCACCTCCGGCAAGATCATCAGTTGGGACAACAACCGCATCAACTTCACGTTCGGCAGCACCGACGACCGTACGGCGACGATCGCCGACATCGACTTGAACGCCACGGCCGGCAATCCGACTTCGGTCTTGACGATTCTCACCGAACGTTCGCGCACGTCGCTCAACACCGGCCTCGTGACGCTCAACGCCGACGCCCGCTTGATCGTCGACGCCACCAGCTATACCGGCGGCGGCATCTCGACCAGCGTTACGTTCGCCGGGCTCGCAGGCGTCGGCCGCACGCTGACGAAGGTCGGCGACGGCACGCTCGGCCTCAACGACAACGGCGCGACGTTCGTCGGCGGCCGGATCTTCGTCGGCGAAGGGACGTTGCGCGTTAATTCCGACGGCAGCCTCGGCGATGCGACCGGCACCGCCACGTTCCAGCGCAACGGCGTGCTCGAAATCAACGTCGACGACTTCAACCCCTTGGCGACGGTCGTGCAGCAAGTCGGATCGTTGGAGCGTTGGTCGGTCGAAGGAGCGCGCGGCGGCGTCGACGGCGATTACACGGTACCCGACGGCGTGATTCTGCAACTCGACACAAGCTTGCAAGGCACTCGCACTATCACGCTCGGCGAGGGGTCGGCGGTCGAAGGATACCTTCGGCAAGACAACCTGGTCTGGACGACGTTTCGCACGGCGGGGCCGAACGTGAGTTGGCAACTTGCGGGCGACGCGCGCATCGGTCAAACCGTGGAAGGACAAAACATTCCCAACGGCGAGTATCCGCAGACGTCGTTCGCCAACACGTTCACGCCGGAAATCTTGTTGGGCGCGGTGCTCGAGATTCAAGGTGCGATTTCCGGCTCGGGCAATCTCACCAAGGTCGGCGACGACATGGTGATCTTGTCCGGGGCCAACACCTACGGCGATACGACGATCGCCGGCGGCATGCTGCGCATCGGCCGCGACGACGCGTTGCCGACTTCCGGGCGGCTCGCGTTCGCCGGCGGCTCGTCCGGCGCGTTCGACTTGAACGGTTTCGATCAAACGGTGGATGTGATCCACGGCCCCGCCGGGATAATCGGCAATTCGGCCGCGCAGATCAACACGCTCACGTTCGGCGGGTCCGGTCAAGGGTCGTACGGCGGCACCGTGCAAGGGGGCGTCGCGCTCGCCAAGACCGGTTCCGGAACGCAGGTGCTGACCGGTGCGAACACCTATGTCGGCACGACGAACGTCTCCGGCGGCACGCTCACCGTCAACGGCTCGATCGCCGGCGGCGGCGTGAGCGTCTCGGGCGGCATGTTCAACGGCGGCTCGCCGACGACGCCGGCGCAGATCAACACCGGCGTCGTCGTCAACGCCGGAGGCGGCTTCAGCGCCGGATCCAACTCGGCGGGTTTCGAAGGCAACGGCGTCGGCCAGATGAACATCGCCGGCAACTTGGTGTGGAACGATTCTTCGAATCTCGTGTTCGATTTCCGCGGCGTCGATAATCTCGGCACCGACTGGGATTTTGTTCACGTCGGCGGCACTCTGCAGTTGGCCGCGACGACCTCGATCACGCTCTACGTCGACTCCTGGTTGGCCGACAACTCGGACTACGGGGGCAACACGTTCGACGCCATGCCCGAACCGGTCGTACCCACCAGCTGGCAATGGCTTATGGCCGACGGAGGCATCACCAACGGCTTCGGCACCGTGTTCGGCGATCAAGCGGAGATTGCGTTGTTCAACGTCGTCGATAATCGCTCCGGAACCGGCGTCTTCGCAGGCGACGGCGGCGGCTACAGCCCGTCGGGCCGCTTCTGGGTGAGCTCGGTCGGCAGCGCGCTGTTTATCAACTATCAGGCCGTGCCGGAGCCGGGGAGCTTGATGCTCTTGGCCGTGGCCGGCTTGGGGGTCGCGTTCCGTTATCGGCGTAAGCTCAAGTCCGGCATCGCCGATAAAGGTTGCTAACGGCCCGCGTCCAGATGCCCGGGAAGACCGATCCGCCGATTGCCGTGGGGATGAGATGCTCCTTGTTCCGCTCTCTGCGCGAATTTTAATCAGTACTATCGGGTGGTGAGTAATTTGCACTTGTTAATTTGAAGGGGTAATTTGGCCGCGTCTTATCCCTCAACAGTGGAGTTTCCCACTACAACTAGGAGGAAATCACGATGCGGCACCACCGGAAACACCCTAGGTATTGCGAGCTTCAAGTTGAAGCCTTAGAGCGTCGGCTCAATCTTGCCGGCAATGTCGTCGTGGCTTTGTCGGGAAGTACGCTCAGCGTCACCGGCGACGACTCGGCAAACTCCGTCGAGATCGTTCAGACGGGAGCCGCGCAGCTCACCGTCTCCGGCTTTAAAACCGGCCCCGGCCAAGTGCAAACGAATCTCAGCTTCAAGGGGGTCGTTGCGACGGAAACGGGCCCCGGCACCAACATCTTCACGATCAACTTGGCCGGCCCGATCAGCCTCAAAGCCAATATGAAAGGCGGCGCCGACGAACTCACGCTCGGCGATTCCGGCGGCGCGTTCGTGAGCAGCGTGACCTCTCTGAGCGTCGACATGGGCGCCGGAATGGACGAACTTAACATTGAGAAGGCCGCGGTCACCGGCTCCGGCGCCACAAGCATCAGCCTGGGCGGCGATAACGACTACGAC
>JAEUIN010000297.1 GCA_016793115.1 Planctomycetaceae bacterium | reverse complement strand
GGCCGGCAAGTCGCGCAGGTAATCCATGATCGCCTGCCATTCTTTGATTTCCCGGACCCCGCTTAGCTCAGCGGTCGCGACGGCGACGCTGCTCCCATCGACGTCGCCTTTGGGCGGGAGCAGATCGGGCGAACCGCCTTGCGGCATCTCTAGCGCCTCCGTCCGCGACTTGAGAGGCACGCCGTCTTTGTTCTTCGGCACTAGCGTCAGCTTGCCCTTTGTGTACTTCGGAATCGCCACGATAAACAGGCCGAGGTAGAGCGGACACGCCAAGCTGTAGAGCCGCTTGTCTTGCCCCGTGACGTCGATTGGTGTGTAGCCGCGATCCAAGTCACCGATCTCGACGGCGGTCACCACGTCGAACGGAGAACGCGACTTGTCGTAAAAATACCGCAGGCCTGAAACGCGAGGAAAATACTCGCCGGGGTGCGACGGATTATCCAGGAGACAGAATTCAAGAATCGCCTTGAGTTCCGCGCCGGTAAAGTACGCGGTAACGAGTGCGCTGCCCGCCGTGGTGTCTACGATACCGTCACCGAGCGGGGCTACCGCAAAGACGTCGTAGACGGTTTGCACGCCTGATTGGCCGCGGGTCAGCGAAGAGCGCATCAGACCGTTGGCCGTAAACCCGATGTCGGCTTTCGTGGCCTTGCGGAACGAGTCGGTGACGAGGTTGGCCAGTAACGTACCGGCCGCGATATCCGTAAACGTATTCGGCAGATCGCGAGGCACGACCGCTAACGGCTGATCGATTCGGTAACCTCGCGACGCGAATACGGAGTCGGTTACGATATTCTTAACTTTCTCGATCTCGTCTGCGATGGTCTTGTCGCCGGCGATCGAGTCGTCGATCGGGTGCAGCTTGTAAGACTCGACTTGCAGCTTGTTGCCGTCGAGGGTGATGACCAGTTCGCCGAGATTGTCGCCGTACTTCCCGGTCTGGACCACGGGCGTGCGTCCGTTGACCAGAATCGGCTCTTTGAGTTCGGTGTGGGTATGCCCACCGATGACCACGTCAATGCCGGGAACGGCCTGCGCCAGTTGTACATCTTCACCGGCGGTGAAACGCCCGTCTGCACCTTTCTCCACACCGCCGTGACTGAGGCAGATGACGACGTCGACCTTCTCTTGCTCCCGGAGTTGCTTCACCGCTTCCTTGGCCGTTTCGATCGCGTCGGAGAATTTGACGGCCCCCGCGCCCACGGTATAGAACGCGGCCCCTTTTCCCAGCAGACCAAAGATGCCGAAACGAATTTCGCCGCGTTCGATGACCAAGTGTCGGCGAATTGCCCCATCGCCGGTGAGCTTCCGCAGTCCCGTCAGCTTGGGGTCTTCCGCGGAAATATCGGTGTTGGAGGCAACCACTGTCGGAATGGGGCCGGACTTTACGGCCGTTTCGACCGATTCGGCCAACCCGTCCGGGCCGAGGTCGAAATCGTGGTTGCCCAGCGTGGTGGCGTCGTAGCCCATGCGCGACATCAGACGCAGCTCCGCGCCGGTCTCGCGGGTGGCGGCGCCGAACGCGGTCCCCATGCTGTAGTCGCCGCCGTCAAGGATGAGCACGGGGCCAAGCTGCTTGCGCGCGTCCTTACGCTTTGAGATCAAAGCCGCCAAGCGTGCAAAACCGCCGCGCGTCCGGTCGTTGTCGAGATCAAACGGAGAGTAGTCCGAGGCCGGACTCATCCCAAGAAAATTCGAATGTAGGTCGTTGGTGTGCAGGATCGTGAAAGTCTTCTTTCCTTCCGATCCAAAAGCCGTCTGCGAAGACAGCAAGAGCGCTGCGGCCCCCGTAGCGGAGCCGACCAAAAATTCCCGACGGGAAGAAGCGTCGTTAGTCATTTGATGCTCAACTGGTGAGTAAACCGGTCCGGGCGCGATACTTGCCAAGTACAAGCAGCTTTCTTAGCATGCAAACTCGGGGGCTACTGCCTTGCGGTTTCGGACCTTCACGGATCACTATAGGCTAGATTTCAGTCCACAAGTTCGACGTCCGGCAGTACCCACGTCTTGTCGAAGAGCGACGGCAGGGGGCCGTAGAAGCGAAAGAGGATCTCGAACTTGCCTTGAGGATCCGTCGGGGTCCAATTCGACTCCTTGCCTTCCGGGGCATTCGGCCCGAAGTAGAGGTCGACGGAGCCGTCCGTATTGACCTGTAATCCCGGACTCTGTGAGGAACGGGCTGCGTGTGACATGTTGCGAATGAGCGCGTGAGTGTTCCGATCGTAACTGGTCGCCGACCAGTACTGCCTTGCGGGAGCATTGGCCGGGACGTTCAGCCGATAGGTCTTGCTGCCGTCTAGCGGCTTGCCTTCCGCGTCCACCATTCCCAGCAGGTAGAACTGGCCTTCCCCAAGCCGCTTGGGCAGGAAGAAAATAAACGAGAGTAGCAGGCCTCGATCCTCGACCGGGTAAAAGTCGGGGTCCGCAAACTGTTCCTGAGCCGCTCTAAAGACAAGCCCCATCCGCTCGGGGAAGCACCATCGGCTGCCTGGCGCGAAAGGTCCTCTGGTGAGGTCGTGATACTTCCCGTCGAGATAGCGATGCGCTTGCTCGGCGGCGGTGTTGATGGCCTGGACCATTTTCGCATCGGGGGCGAAGGGCTTGCCCTTCTCAATGCCGAGCGCACGCAAGGTGTCGATCATCGCACGGTCGCGCTCCAACCATGGCTCGTGCTGGATCACGCGGTTCAGTGACTCAAAATAGCGGATGTCATACGGAATCGTCGCGTCGTACAGAACGCCGGCGGCATCCACATAAGTTGTCGGAGGCGGATTGTCCGCATTTGACAACGGGTAGATCTTGATCCGTTTGCCGTACTCCACCGCCTTGGCCAAGTCCTCTTCACTGCCGCTTTTCCGAATCGACCGCAGCAGGGCATACCCCTTGTACGTCGACGACGGTAGCACGATGTACCCGTCGGGCGCCTTGTCAGCGTGGCCCGGCGGGAGGATGAGGTACTTTCCGCCGTTACCTTTGTCCGCGCCGGCCGGCCCCACATCCTCGAGCGGCGTCTGCCAGCCATCCATGATCGTGCCGACAATGGCCCCACCGTCGGCCGGTGGAATTTCCATGACGACCGGCCCCACGTCCTTCGTGTCGAAGTGCGGCGTGAGATAGATCACATCGGTGTTGGGCGTCAGGGTCTGGTTCTTCCAGTCGAGCAGCCGCGACCAATAGAGCATCTGGTTGTCTCGGGCCTTTGTCTCGCGGAGCATCGCCTGGTACATGAGATCGCGATTGACCGCCGGCATTCCCCAGATCACCGCCTCGATGGCACGATGCTGCAGGACTTGTCGTTCGAGGTCTTGAAACGACGTAGCTGCGGATTGGTTCGTGGACGATGGGCTCGATTCCGGCTTTGTATCCTGAGCGATGGCCTGCGGTATCCGTGAGACGACAAAACAGCCGAGTATCAGTGCGATCCCGACGAGCCGAGGAAACCAACGCTTAGGGTGCATATCAGTGTCCAAAGCAGGGGATGATTGCGAGATGAAGACCAAATACCGCGACGGAAACAACACCCGTGCCGCATACGGTCGCCGTCTGCCGCACTCATGAGCAACGTGTCCGGGGGCCACGGTTAACCGCGCCCCCGGACCGTTCGCGACGACTTGGTGAAATCAACTAGTTCGGCGGCGACAGCGTTTCGAGCTTCTTTAACACTTCGGCCGCTTTCAGCGTCTGGTAGTTGATCCCGCCGGCGTTCAAGCTGCTGCCCGATTGAAACGGATAGTCCGGAATCGTCGACAGGAACTTCTTGATGTAGATCTGAGCCGGTACGAAGGTCCAGAGATTGTCGCCGTACCAGCGCAGGTAACCGACCACGGCTTCATGCGGCGCCTTTTCGTAAGGGTCGGCTCGCAAATTGATTACCAGCGGCCAGCCGGGAACCTCGCGAACCGCCGTGGCGATATTGCCGTTCTGCACGGCGAAGTGAATCTTCCAGTTTTGAACGCGTAGCGCGTTGAGTTCACCGCCGGCGCCGAAGTAAAAGATTTCCTTACGGGGTGCTTCTTTAGCTTCGCCTTTGAAGTAAGGCAAGAAGTTGTAGCCGTCGGCGTGAACTTTGAACTCCCTGCCGTTGGCTTTGTAACCCTGCTTCAATTTTTCGACGATTTCCGGTTCACCCGCGGCGGCCAAGAGCGTCGGCATCCAGTCTTCTTGCGAGATGATGTTGTTGTCGATGCTTCCCGGCTTAATCACGCCCGGCCAGCGGACGAGTAGCGGAACGCGGAAGCCGCCCTCCCAGGTCGTGCCTTTTTCGCCGTGAAACGGCGTGGTGCCGCCGTCGGGCCACGACGCCGTTTCCGCGCCGTTGTCCGTGCTGTAAACGACGATCGTGTTGTCGGCGATGCCGAGATCGTCGAGCTTCTTCAACACGTCACCGACGAATCCGTCGTGCTCGACCATACCGTCGGGATAGATTCCGATTCCCGTTTTTCCCTCCGACTCCTTCTTGAGGTGCGTCCAAACGTGCATGCGCGTGCTGTTGTACCAGAGGAAGAAAGGCTTCTCCGACTGCGCGTTGCGATCGACGAAGTTCATTGCATGCTTATGCACTTCTTCGTCGATCGTCTCCATTCGCTTGCGCGTTAGCGGACCGGTGTCTTCGATCGTCTGCCCGCCGTTGCCGTCGGCCCGGCAATGCAATACGCCGCGCGGACCGAACTTCTTGCGGAACTCGGGATCCTTAGGGTAGTAGTAAGTTTCCGGTTCTTCTTCCGCGTTGAGGTGGTACAAGTTGCCGAAAAACTCATCGAACCCGTGCATGGTCGGGAGATGCTTGTCGCGGTCGCCGAGATGGTTCTTGCCGAATTGCCCCGTGGCGTAACCTTGTTCTTTGAGCAGGTCCGCGATCGTCGGAGTCCAATCCGGAATGCCGTGATCACTGCCCGGCATGCCGATGGTCAGCAAGCCGGTGCGGAACGGATGCTGGCCGAGAATGAATGAAGCACGGCCCGCGGTGCAGCTTTGCTGGGCGTATGAGTCGGTGAACAACATGCCCTGGTTGGCGAGCTTATCGATGTTCGGCGTGCGATAGCCCATGATGCCGTGGTTATAGGCGCTGATGTTGTGAACGCCGATGTCGTCGCCCCAGATGACGACGATGTTGGGTTTTTTGTCTTGCGCCGAGGCCGCGTCGACGGCGGTCGACAACGCCAAGAGGGACAGCGCCGCCGCGATGACGGGGCGGGCTCGGAGTGGAATCTTCATAGATGCAGACTTCCTTTAGACGTGAGGCGAGTTTCGTCGAGCCATGAATCCAAATTCGTGGCGTTTCGCAAAACCGCAACCGCAATATTGACCACGCGGATGGGGGAACGCAATTAGCGTGAATCCGCCTGTGTGCGGTTGTGACTCGCTGCGTGTTTATGCCGCATTCGGCGTCCGTCAAGGACTCGAGCAACGCCTAAATGCGACAGAACCACTGCGAGTCGGTGTCGGACACCAACCACTGACCTGCCGGCCCGAAGATAAAGAACTCACAGGGAACAGTAGTGCAAACGCTCCTATCAAGCACGTCGTTCGCACTGCGAGATTTTGAGTCCTTGTCAATTGTCGAGCCGTTTTCGTCGGCAGGCCTTTTCCGTTGGCGATCTGCTCAGGAAATGCCGATGCGAGAGAAGGTGCAATCCTTATAGACGGGCCAATTCGCACGGGCGGCGCGGACATTATGAAAGCCAATTTGCGAAGACTTTCCGCAGTGATCGTGATCACGATCCTCGGAATTGCCGGCAAGGTCCAAGCCCAGCCGTTCGGCACGGAACTTCACAATACGCTCATGCCTGCTTCGGGCGGCATGGGGGGCGTCAGCATCGCTCGTCCGCAAGACGTCGTCAGCGCCATCAACGGTAACCCGGCGACGCTTACGCAGTTTCGCGGCACGCAGTTTCACTTCGGCGGAGCCTGGGCCGACGTCACCTTCAAGATGACGCAGACCAGCAATCTGCCGACGGTCGGACCGGCGCTCATTCAACCTTACTCGGCGACGTCTTCGGCTCCCGGCACACCCGTCGGCAACTTCGGCGTCTCTCAAGACTTCAGCGCCTTCGGGCTGCCCGCCGTGTTCGCGCTCGGCTTCGTCACGACGTCCGGCGGCTTCGCCGACTTCCGCGAAGTACCGCAGAGCAACGGCACGAACATGGGCTCGGTCATTTTCAACATGCCCGCCTCGCTCGGCGTCGACCTCACGGATCGCTGGTCCGTCGGCGCCACTGGCTCGTTCGGCATCGCGTTCTTCGACAGCCCTTTCGTCCGTCACAGCGGCATGACGCCGGGCTACGCACCGCGCGGCACGTTTGGAACCAACTTCAAGATGACTGAGGCGACGACCGTCGGCGCCTACTACCAGACCGAGCAATCGTTCACTTTCGACAACGCGGTCATCGTCGATCCGCTATTCCTGCCGTTCCAGGCGAACGTCGACGTCGACATGGAAATGCCTCGCAACATCGGCTTCGGCGTCGCCAATTCGTCGTTGCTCGACGGGCGATTGCTGCTCGGCGTCGATGTGCTCTACAAGATGTGGGACGATGCCGCACTGTTCCGCGCCGTCTACGACAATCAGTGGGTCGTGCAACTCGGCTCGCAGTTGACCGCCGGCCGGTTTCGCCTTCGCTCCGGATATGTTTGGGCCGCGAATCCGCTGGACGCGACGCCGGATCTCACCGTCGGCGGGGTCGTAATTCCCGGCGGTTTGCCTGCGGTGCAATACACCGAAGGCCTGCTGGCGATTACGAGTCAACACCGCATCACGGCGGGCGTTGGCATCGTCGATGCGTTACCGGGCGTCGACTTCGACCTCATGGCCGGCGGAATGTTCCACGATTCCGAACAGGTCGGCCCGTTCACGAGCACTTCGGTGAGCAGCTACTGGGTCGGCGCAGGCATGACGTGGCGTTTCAGCCGCGGCTCATGCTGCCCGACGGGCGCGCCAAACAGTTGGTGCGGTCGATAGGCAAGGCAAGATAGCCGTGCGGTCCAAGATAGATGTCCTGGC
>JAEUIN010000411.1 GCA_016793115.1 Planctomycetaceae bacterium | reverse complement strand
GCACCTCCGATTGGCCGGCGCGATTTGCTCGGAGGCGCTCCATCGGCATGTCGATCTCGTCGCGCGCGTTCAAGAAAAGCGCGAGAGCACGCTCGAAACCTTTGCCGAAGACATCGCCCTGATCATCGCGGCCGAGATGGCCCAGCTTGAACTGCTCGACCAGTTCTTCGGCGCCGACTATCGACACGCCAAATTCTCGATGGGCTACAGCCTCGGCGAGATCACGGCCCTCATCGCGGGCGGCACGCTCGTGGCCGATCAAGCGCTACCGCCGCTGGTTGCGATCGGCGGCGAGTGTGCGGAATTGGCCGTCGATGCGTCGATGGGCATTCTCTTCTCGCGCGGGCCGGAACTCGACGTCGTCGCCGTGCAGCGGCTTTGTATCGAGATCAACCAAGAAGGGCACGGCATCATCGCCGTGTCGTCGTATCTTTCGCCGAACACGCTGTTGCTGATCGGGCAGCGCGGGACGCTCGCGGAGTTTAAGGCCCGAATGCATACGGTGCTGGGGACGCGCGTCAACTTGCGCAAGACCGAAGGGGCCTGGCCGCCGCTGCACACGCCGATTCTCTGGGATCGCGAGATTCCGAGCCGAGCCGGCAAGGCGATGCACCTCATGGCCGGCGGAATTAACGTGCCGCACCCGAACGTCTTGTCGCTTGTGACGGGCAAGATGAGCTACAACGGTTTCAATGCCCGACAGATGATCGTCGAATGGTTGGAACGGCCGCAGCGTTTGTGGGACGGCGTCTGCGAAATTCTCGGCAGCGGCGCGGAGGTCGTCCTGCACATCGGGCCCGACCCGAACCTGATCCCGGCGACCTTCAAACGTCTCAGCGACAACGTCGCGGCCCAAACGGCCGGGCGAAGTTTTAACAGTTGGGGCAAACAGGCCGTGTCGCTCATCGCCAGAAGAGCTTGGCTCGCGCCGGTACTGTCAACTCGCGTCGGCCTGCTGCGTGCTCCATACTTGGAGCATGTGATCTTGGAAGATTGGTTGCTGGAGCAAGATGTCAGGTAGAAGTTCCCAGCACACGTCCGTTCTTCGATCCCACTTCGTCATAGCTGTGACGAAGCCAACTCTGACGCAATTTACAGTTGATGGGGACCGTTAGTCCCCGTCAACTGTCGTAAACCTGCCGAAGCTAGTTACGAATTGTAAATTCTTCGACGACCTTGCCGTCTTTGGTTTCCAGCACAAACTTGTTTAGGCGTGTGTCATACCAGAATATTACGTCTCGTTGATTTATCCAGCGATCGAAGTTGCAGAACACCTCGTAGCCGGTCGTACGATTTTCGACTCGAACCGTGCCACACTTCCATCTCCAGTTCGTATCGTTGTTGGCCCGTTCAAGATGAAATCCGATGCGTTCAATGGGCTGGATACGTGCGTCTTGAAACGTAAAAGTGTCTCGACTGCCTTGTTCGAAGTCGTTTCGGCTGGTGTCGTCTAGGAGTTTGATAATCTCATTGTTGTCACTGTCCTCGATATGGATGTGGACGTCATCGTCTGTGCCGGCGTCATGACCTCGCGGCGTCGTAACAGTTACGCGATAGGTATCGGCAAGTTTTACTTCTGCAGCGGGGGACGGTTTCTTTGACCCGTCGGCATCCTCTCCCCACGCGACTCCGGACAAAGAGCAGATCATCGCAACGAACGCAAAATGTCGCATCACAACCTCCTGAAAAAGAAATCGCCCCACTAGTGTGGTTGAGTTCTTATAGCCAGATGGAGGTGTGCTGGCAAGCACTCCCTTTTTAGCGGTACATCGATGTTTCTCTATATTGAATTTGGGCAGCTGGTCGTCAAATGCGGAAGACTTGCCGTACAGAGATTCGTCCAAAACCTCTAACTGAGTGCCGTAGTCAGCGCTTGGTCGAGGTCTTGCCAAAGATCATCAAACTCTTCCAGGCCGACGGAGAGGCGGATGAGGCCGTCGGTGATTCCATGCTTCTTGCGGTCGGCCGGGTCGTAGCTGGCGTGGGACATGCTGGCCGGTTGTTCGATCAGGGATTCGACCGCGCCCAGGCTCACGGCGAGTTGGAAGAGCTTGGTCGATTCGCAGACGCGCTTCGTTTGCGTGAAGTCGCCGACCGTTTCGAAGGAGAGCATCGCGCCGAAGCCTCCTTGCATTTGTCGTTGGGCGATCTCGTGGCCCGGGTGGCTGGGCAAGCCTGGATAGTGGACCTTGGCGACGCGCTTGTCGGCGGCCAGCGCTTCGGCCAAGCGGAGAGCCGTGCGCGATTGCTCGCGGACCCGTAGGTCCAAGGTTTTTAGGCCGCGCGAGGCCAGGAAGGCGTCGAACGCGCTCATCACGCCGCCGGTCGCGTTTTGCGTGAAGTACAGTCGCTTGAGCAACTCCGGTTCGCGGACCACGAGCGCACCGCCGAGCAGGTCGCTGTGCCCGCCGATGTATTTCGTGGCCGAGTGCATGACGACGTCGACGCCGAGTTCCAACGGTCGCGTGAGGACCGGCGTGGCGAACGTGCTGTCGATGCCGACCAGCGCTCCGTGCTTGTGCCCGATCTCGGCGCAGCCCGCGATATCGGAGATCGACATCAGCGGATTGCCGGGACTTTCGAGCCAGAGCAGCTTCGTCTTCGGCGTGAAGGCTTTTTCGAGGGCGTCGTGATTCGTCGTGTCGACCAGTGTGACGCTGATGCCGCTGCGGTTGCAGATCTTGTGGAGCAGGCGGTAACTGCCGCCATAGATATCGGCGCCGGCCAGGATGTGGTCGCCGGCTTCCAGGAGCATCGTCACGCAGTGTGTGGCCGCCATGCCGGAGGCGAACGCCAACGCGCCGCAGCCTGCTTCGAGCGAGGCGAGCGTGGTTTCGAAAGCTTTGCGCGTGGGGTTGCCGCTGCGGGAATAGTCGAACTCGCGCCACTCGCCGGGATGATGCTGCACGAAGGTGCTGGCCACGTGCAGCGGCGGAACGACGGCGCCGGTCGCGGCGTCGTTCTCTTGGCCGATGTGAATGGCCCGGGTTCGGAAACTCCAATTCGGTTCGCTCATGGCCGTTTCGCAAGCTGAAAACGTGTGGGGGCGGGGGGATTCCGTTGGTACCGGACGGGGGCGAATGTTCCAATTGCTGCCGCGAAGGCGGGTGCCGGATGGCAGTGATACGAGCGTTTGACACCAGACGTCTACGAGAAGTTCTGCCCCCTCACCCCCGGCCCCTCTCCCCCGTATTTTCAAAGACACGGGGCGAGGGGAGGCAAACAAAAGATTTCTTCGGCTGCTGCGAATAACGGCTCGTCGCTTGTTTTCATCACCGCGAGGTGTGTCGCTTGGAAACGCTGGTTCCGTTTATTTTCGTCGGGTTTATTGTCCTGTTCGGCGTGCTGGCCTACTGGGGCTACAAGGCGAATCAAAAGCGTTTGGCCGCCTTGCGCGAGTGGGCGGCGGCTCGGGGCTTCACGTTCGACGAAACGGAAGACTGGGAAACGGA
>JAEUIN010000247.1 GCA_016793115.1 Planctomycetaceae bacterium | reverse complement strand
TCCGACAGGCGTCTTCTTGGAAGGAAACGGCCTGGAATGCATCGCCTTACGCTACCGCTCTGCGCCGGCTTGCTCGTCGTCGGCTTCGTCGCCGCGGCGGCGGAACCGCCGGGAACGTTGTCTCCCGACGATCCGCTCTTCAAAGCGCTTGAGCAAGTTCGGCGCGAGGTCGACGATTTGAAGCGCGCGGCCGGCGGCGGAATTCCCCGGCGCGCCGCCCCCTCCCCTGCAATGGACGGCGGGATGAGTGCGCCGGGCATGATGAGCGGGCCCGGCCTGTCGCCTCCGTCTCGGTCCTCGCGTGCCGGCGTCAATCGCGCCGCGACGGGCAGCGTCGCCGCGCTCGACGCGCACGGTATCGTGCCGCCGACGCCGCCCAAGATCGTGCTCCCGGCTCGCTTGCCGCTCGTCGCCGGGCGCAATCTCACGACCGATATTTGGTCGTTCCAGCCGGTCAAAAAGCCGTCGATTCCTGCGGTCAAAGCCGCAGAGTGGCCGCGCGACGACGTCGATCGCTTTCTGTTGGCTAAGCTTGAAGCGGCCGGCATCGAGCCGAATCCCGAGGCCGATTCCACCTCGCTCTGCCGACGCATTCACTATGACCTGACCGGTCTGCCGCCGACGGAAGACGAACTCCGGCGGTTCGTCGCCGCGGCCTCGCGGGGCGGCTCGGCGCGCGACGCGGCCTATGAATCGCTCGTCGACAAGCTGCTCGCTTCGCCCCGCTTCGGCGAGCGGTGGGGGCGCCATTGGCTCGATGTCGTGCGCTACGCCGACAGCGTCGGCCGGTCGTGGAACGCGCCGTTCACCTACGCCTGGCGCTATCGCGACTATGTGATCGACTCCTTCAACGCGGATACGCCGCTCGACAAATTCATCACCGAGCAACTTGCCGGCGATTTGCTTTCAAGCGCCGACGCCGCGGCGCGCCGCAAGCAACTTACCGCCACGGGGTTTTTGAGTCTCGGCACCGCTGAGCTGCGACCCGAGTCGGAAGAGCACTTCCGCATGGACCGCGTCGACGACCAGATCGACGTCACGACGCGAGCTTTTCTCGGTCTGACGATTAGTTGCGCACGATGTCACGATCACAAATACGATCCGGTCACGATGCGCGACTACTACGCGCTCGCGGGCATCTTTTACAGCACGTACACGCTCAGCGGGCAAGGTTGGCAGGGCGATATGGGGCGCGGCGGCTACGTCGACGTCGACTACCTCGTTCGACTGCCGGTCGCCAAGAGCAGCGCCGGAGCGACGGCCGCGAGCGACGTCGATCTTGCCGGCACGGGCGGCCTGCCCATTCACACGATGAGCGACTACCAAGACGTTTGGAGCCGCGGCGAGCGCAACATTCGTTACGCGACCGACCCGAACGTGGCGATGGGCGTGGTCGAAGGGGAGACTCGCGATTGCCCGATTCGCGACAAGGGAGAGCCGTATGAACGGGGCGAGGCGCCTCCCCGCGGCGACGTCCGGATTCCCGCCCTGCCTCGCATGCCGGCTATTGCGCCCGGCGTCAGCGGGCGATTGCAGTTGGCGCGCTGGATCGCCGGGCGCGAGAATCCGCTGACGGCCCGCGTGTTCGCGAATCGGGTTTGGCGGCACCTTTTCGGCCGCGGCTTGGTGCGCACCGTCGACGATTTCGGCGCAACCGGTGAGCGACCGACGCATCCGGAATTACTCGATCACTTGGCGCTGCGGCTCATGGACGATGCGTGGTCGCCGAAAAAGCTGATCCGCTCGCTCGTGCTCACGCGGGCGTATCGCACCAGCTCCGCCGGCGGCACTCCGAGCGCGAAACTCGATCCGGCCAACGAGCTGTTCGGCCGTGCGAGTTTGCGACGTTTGGAATGGGAACCGCTTCGCGATTCCCTCTTGGCCGCGGCCGGTCGACTCTCGCTGGAACGTCCGCAGATCGTGCCCGTCTCCGGGATCGGAGGCAAGGCCGGTCAATCGGCGGCGAAAAGCATCTTTGGTCTCGAGTCGTCGTATCGCACCGTGTATCTGCCGGTCGTGCGCGGCAACGTGCCCGAAGTGTACGGCACGTTCGACTTTCCGGACCCGGCGCAGATCAAAGGCGACCGCGAAGTGACGACCGTCGCCCCGCAGGCCTTGTTCTTGTTGAACGACGAGCTCGTCGTCGATTGCGCATCCGCCGCCGCCGCGCGGCTCTTCGAGGATGCTTCGCTGAACGATGCCGGTCGTGTGCGCTTGGCCTATCGGCGGTTGCTGAGTCGCGAGGCAAAACCCGACGAAATCGCCGCGGCCTTGGAGTTCATGAGTTCTCTCCAACCCGTGGGCGCGAACGATGTGCGGTATCGTTGGACCGCCTTCGTGCAAGCGCTGTTGACGAGCGCTGAATTTCGTTACGTTCCCTAATCGAGAGTGCTTCCTGAAATGTTGCGCAGCACGATTGCGATCCTGGTCTCGGTCGCTTGTGGGTTCGCACCGGCGAACGTCGCGCGCGTTCGCGCCGCAGATTCCGCCTTGCCGGGCGACGCCGCTGCGGCGCTGAAAAAGGCCGTCGACTACTACACGACGAAAGTCGCACTCCACGGCGGCTACGTCTACCACACGACTCCGGACCTGAGCGTGCGGTGGGGTGAAGGGCTCGCGACCAAATCGCAAATCTGGGTGCAGCCGCCCGCGACGCCGACCGTCGGGCTTGCGCTGCTCAAGGCCTATGAAGCGACGGGCGACGCCGCCTATCTCGCCGCGGCGAAAGCCGCCGGCGAAGCGCTCATCTACGGACAACTCAAGAGCGGCGGCTGGACGAACTTCGTCGACTTCGATCCGGAAAGCAAAGCGGCCGGCGACTACCGCAACGGACGCACCCGCGGCAAAGGCTCGAAGTTTTCCACGCTCGACGACGGCATCGGCGAGTCGGCGATTCAGTTCTTGGCGCACCTCGACCAAGCGCTCAAGTTTGAAGACGCCGCGATTCACCAAGCGACGCTCGCCGCTCTCGACGCTCTGCTCGCCGCGCAGTTTCCCAACGGCGCGTTCCCGCAAGGATGGACCGGCCCGGTCGCGTCGCAGCCGGTCGTGAAGCCGAGCTATCCCGATTACGACTGGCGCACCGAAGGGCGCGTCAAAAACTATTGGGACATGTACAACCTGAACGACGGCATCGCCGGCTACACCACGGCGGCTCTCATCGACGCCTGGAGCATCTATAAAGACGATCGCTACAAGCAAGCGGTGCTCAAGCTCGGCGAGTTCTTGATTCTCGCCCAAATGCCCGAGCCGCAACCGGCTTGGTGCCAGCAGTACGGCTACGACATGCGGCCGATTTGGGCCCGCAAGTTCGAGCAGCCGGCGGTGACGGGTCGCGAATCGCAGGACGTGATGGAGACGTTGATTCGGATCGCCGATTTCAGCGGCGACAAGAAATACTTGGAGCCGATTCCGGCCGCCCTGGCCTATCTCAAGCGCTCGCTGCTCCCCGACGGCCGGCTCAGTCGCTACTACGAACTGCGGACGAACAAGCCGCTCTATATGACGCGCCAGGGAGAGAAGTACTCGCTCACCTACGACGACTCGCGGCTCCCCGACCACTACGGCTGGAAGACGGAATCGTTTTTGGCGCGGATCGAACAAGACTATCGCCGCGCCTCGGCGGGCTCGCCGCCGTCGGCCGCTCCGCCGCTTACCGAAGCCGAGGTCCGCGCGATCGTCACCGCGCTCGACGCCGAAGGGCGGTGGATCGATCGCTATGCCGGTCAGCGCCTTGTCGGTCAGCCGAAGTTCGCCCAGGGCGCGGAGTTTATCTCCAGCGAAACGTTCAGCCGCAACGTGACCGCGCTCGCCGATTATTTGCTCGCTCAACGTATTAAGACCGGAGTCGCCCGATGACCGCGCCTCGACAAACCTTCGCGGCGCGCACTTGCCGCGACACGCTGCCGGTCGTTGATCGGCGAAGCTTTCTGCAAAACACCGCCGCGGGGTTCGGTTGGCTGGCCGCGACGGCGCTGGCGCACGAGTGGACCTCGCGTCGCGCGGTTTCGGCCGCGGAAACGACGAAACCGGCGGGCGGCTACGTCAGCCCCACCGCGCCGAAGCCGCCCCAGTTTCCGGCCGCGGCCAAGCGAGTGATCTTCCTGTTCATGGAAGGCGGGCCCTCGCATCTCGACACCTTCGATTGGAAGCCGGAGCTCGCCAAGCTCGGCGCCGGGGGCAAGTCGCGCCCGCTCGCGCCCGTCGTCGACTTTCGCCCCTGCGGCAAGAGCGGGCTCATGCTCGGCGCCGGATTTCCGGAACTCGCCAAACAAGCCGACGAACTCTGCCTCTTGAACGGTATGAAGACCAAGACGCCGTCGCATCATCAGGCGATCGTGTCGATGCACACCGGCAGCGAAAACTTCGTGCGGCCTTCGCTCGGCTCGTGGCTGGTCTACGGATTGGGGACCGAGAGCCAAGATCTGCCCGGGTTTATCACGATCGACCCGATCTCGCACAACGGCGGCGCCCAGAACTACGGCTCGGCGTTTCTGCCCGCGACGTTTCAAGGCACTCGGCTTTCGAGCGGCTCACGGAGCGTGCCGAACATCGCCAACACTCACTTGGCTCCCGGCGATCAACGGAAGCAGCTCGACTTCGTCCAACGGATGAATCGCCGGATGCTCGCCGCGCAGCCGGGCCAGCCGGAACTCGAGGGAGTGATCGAGTCGTCGGAATTGGCGTTTCAAATGCAAACCTCGGTGCCGGCGACGTTCGACATCGGCGACGAACCACGGCACGTGCGCGATCTTTACGGCGTCGACGACGGAACGACCGAACGGTTCGGCCAAGCTTGCCTCATGGCTCGCCGGCTGTGCGAGAAGGGCGTGCGGTTCATTCAATTGACGAGCGCCGGGTGGGACCACCACAACAATCTGCGCGAAGGTTTGCAAGGCCGCTGGGACGCGATCGATCGGCCGATCGCCGGTCTAATCGCCGACTTGAAACAACGCGACATGCTCAAAGACACGCTCATCGTTTGGGGCGGCGAATTCGGCCGCTCGGTCGCCGACGACAAAGGAGACGGCAACGGTCGTGGGCATCAAGCGAAAGGCTTCAGCATGTGGATGGCCGGCGGCGGCGTGAAAGCCGGCTATCGCTATGGCGCGACGGACGAACTCGGGGGCGCGGCCGTCGAAGGAGTGATGGACATGCACGACCTGCATGCCACGATCTTGCACCTGCTTGGGCTCGACCACGAAGCCCTGACTTACCGCTATGCCGGCCGCGACTTCCGCCTGACTGAAACCGGCGGCAAAGTGGCCCGCGAGATTTTGGCGTAAACGGCGGAGTTGCTTGCGGCCGGGAGCGACTCGGCGGCGCTTCCGGCTACGACGTCGGCCGCCGTTGCTCTTGACCGGATCACCGGTCGGTCGGTATTCCCTCGCCGGCATTTCTCTCGCCGCGCAGCG
The DNA here is from genome assembly GCA_016793115.1 of Planctomycetaceae bacterium. GTDB lineage: Bacteria > Planctomycetota > Planctomycetia > Pirellulales > PNKZ01 > PNKZ01. The sequence continues at coordinate 24,953 of JAEUIN010000247.1, read as the reverse complement.
TCGCTGCGCGCTACGAGCTATCTTTTGCGGTCAAGGACGGCGGCGCGTGCTTTTCAGTTCGTATACGTTCGTTCTCGGATTCTTGCCGGTCGTTGCCGCGGGTTGGGGTTCTACGGAGGTTTCCGCCGCTCGCCCGCGCGCGACGAGGAGTTTCGCCGTGCCGCGACCGGCGCTTTGGAGCACGGAGTGGAACTGATCGTCGTCGCCTGGCCGGTTCACGCCGTCGATCTCGAGGCCGTACGGGCGGCAGGCCACTGGGAAGCACTGGAAGATTGGAAGCGAACGTTGCCGCGGATCTGCTGCGACGAGGCCGCGCGAACGGGCCGTCCGGTTCCGGCGGTTTGGGATTTCACCGGCTACTCCTTGCGCGCGGCGAGCCGGTTCCGGAAGCGGGCTCCGCGCGCGACATGCGGTGGTACGTCAACGGCTCCCACTTCAACAATCATCTGGGCGAACTCGTTTTAGAGCGAGTCTTGCGAGCGTCCGACGTCGATGATGCGCTCGCCGTACGTTTAGAACGCGTCGACGTGGAACGGCATTTAGCGTCGATACGCCGCGATCGAACCGTTTGGGCGACGGCGAACGCCGCCGAGGCGGAAAACGTTCGCAGCATCGCGAGCCGCGTCGGTCGCCCGCGGCCGGGCGATGAACCGCTCACGGTCGCCGCGAAATCGGACCCGCTGCGACGTTAACTCGCTCGTTTTAATCGAACTTCGCCTCTGCGGCCGGTTCCGCCGGCTTCTTGCCGGGCTTGAGCGGCGGGCGAAAGACGTAGTCAAAGACGCCGAGCTTCTCGGCCTTGTAGATCGCCGTGTCGCCGTCGTGCGCATCGACGACGCGCAGTCCCTTCGTTTCGTGCTCATCGAACTTCAGGCTCTCGCCTTGTCCGGCGACGCGGATCTCCACCGCGCGGATCCGCATGCCTTGCGGCGTGATCGGCAGGCCGGTCGCGCCGGGCGCGACTTCGAACGGCTCCAGCTTCCGCCACGGAGCGTCGTCTTTGAGATCGGTGCGATACTCCAATCGTATCGAAAGCGGTTCGAGCGTTTTGTTCGTCAACTTGATAAGCCGATCTTTGTAGACGCGCTCTCGTCCGCTGAGATGAATCTCGAACTCGAACGGCTCGTCGTCGCTCGCCGAGGAGGCGTCGTCGTTCGTCGCGAGATCGGCGTCGCGATACCTCGTCCAGCGTTCGCCGCTTTCGCTTTCGGCCCAAATGCGAATCTTCGACGCCGACAGCTTGCCGGCGGGAGCCGCGACGACCGCGGGCGCCGCGGCGTGCGGATCGAGTGCGGCGTCGGTCTCCGCCGCGGCCGGTTGTTCGCCGGTGAGCACTTTCGTCTCCCCGGCGGCAAGCTGAAATCGGTACACGGTCGGCTCATCGGGCGGCGACGGCGTCCAGGCCGGTTTCGCTTCCGCCGACTTACGGCGAAACGCCTTGACCCATACGTCGATCGCTTCTTCCGTCGCGTTACGCACCGAGATCGGCCGCTCCCGCTCGTCGCCGCGGAGCGACGCCGGCGCAGCGACGACCGGCGCGGCGCAGCAAGCCGCCGCGAACAGGAAACCGAAGTGGAAGCGGGACTGCTTCACGCGGGCATGGTCACAGTTGTCGATCGGAGTTCTCCCGCCGAGCCTAGTCGAATTTCAGCTCTTCGTCGTCCTTCTTAGCCTTCGACTTTTCCTTGTCTTCGTCATTGTCGTCGCTCGGCTTCTTCTTTTTCTTCTTGTTCCCGTCGTCTTCGTCGTCGAGATCGACTTTCGCCAACTCCGAATCGCCGAGCACGAAGTCGTCGCTCTTGCCGGCGAGGATGCTCTCGATTTCCCCTTCGCTGCGGTAGTAGATCGTCACGGCGGCGAGCATGAGCCCGCGCTGCACGGTGGCGAACTCCAGCTTTTCGTCGAACTCTTCGCCGCTGCCGGTGCCGAATTGGCTTTCGCCGAACACGCTGCGCAGGTTGTCGAGCAGCGAATCCTTGGGATAGTCGACGTACTTTCCGGTCACGGCGTCGTTGGCGTAGAAGATGGCCGTGATCATGCCGATGTTTTCTTCGAAGCCTTTCTGGGCGGCGACCGATTCATCGCGCTTGACGATCTCAAATTTGTTGGCTTGCTGCGTCTTGAGCTTCGAGTCGATCGTGTACCAGCCGGCGACGTTCATCGTGTAATCCTTGGGCAGCGACCAGTGGCGGCCGCTTTCCAAAGCGTCGGGCTCGCGGCGCTGCTTGTCGATCGAGTTCACGCCGTCGATATAAAGCGCGACGGCCACCGGCTGATCGGCGCCGTTCTTGATGTACACGGCGTATTCTTCGCCGGGATTGAGTTCGACCAGGTACTTGCCGCGAACCTTCTTGGGCTTGCGCACCGTGTCGTCGACGACGATTTCGATTTCAAACGGGAAGCCGTCGACGTCGAGCGGGTGTTCGTACGACGACTTCAAATACTGGAACTGCTCCTTTTCCCACTTTTCGCCGAGGCCGAATTCCCAGTGACTATCCTCGGCGAATTGCGGATGGTCGGTTTCGATTCCGAGGTTGAGGAGCGTGTCGCCTTCCCAGCGGCGCAGCTCGAAGCTGTCCCCCATATACGCGGCCTTCGAAAACGTGTTGACGTCGCGATACGACTCGTTGTGAAACTCGTCCCCCTCGTCGTTCGTGTAACTGGCTTCGATCTTTTGCGCGTTGTCGCGTTTCTCGATCTCGCCGGTGTCGAGATCGGCCAAGTCTTGCTTTTTGATTCGGTCGACGTCGGTGTCGACTTTCTCCTTCTTGCCGTCGTCGTCCACGACGGCCACCTCGTCGGTCTCATCGACGCCGAGCGTGATGAAGCCTTTCGCGCCGGTGTAGTCGGCGATGGCCTTGAGCGCCTTGGGGTTGCCGAGGTCGTCGACCTGAAGCGGGCGGTTCTTGGCGACTTCGTTGAGCGCATTGCGCATCACCCGCTCCGACACGACCGAGAACTTGCCGCGATACTTGCCGCTCGTCGACAGCGCGACGAGTTGATTCTGCACGTCTTTGGCCAGCGTCGCGGCGCGCGGCCCGAGCGAGCCGACCGTGGCTTCTTCGTCTCCCTTGCGGCTGATGACGCTGGGGATGACGCCGACTTTCGTGTGGCCGGCTTGGACGATCTTTTCGGCGATGTCTTCGCCGGGAGTGCCGGCCGGCAGGGCCGCGAGCAAAACCAAGGTGCAGAGGTTCATCGAGGGGCTCCGTACGAACGGCTGGTGAATTCGAACTGGTTTCCGGTTCCGGCCGGGAACGCTTCGTCGCTAGGCGCAGCCTAGCGACGAGGGGGCGGAACGCCCGCGGAGGGCGTTCCCGACAGTCTTGTGCTCCCGACGTTCGGGAGCGTGCGCTAGCGGTTGCGGCCGCCGCCGAAGAACGATTGGATCGCTTCGCGAGTTTGCTGCTTGCGTTCCAACTGTTCGGCTTGCTTCATCAATTGGCGTTCCTTGGCCATGATCGCGGCGTCGCTCGCGCCGCGACGTTCCATCTTCTCCAGTTCCGTGAGGCCCTGACGAAGCTGCGTCACTTGGCCCTTGTCGGCCGGGTGATCGTAGTAGTCGAGTTCCTGCTTGTAGTAATCGTACGAGCCGCCGCCGTTGTTGCCGGCCGACTTGCTGTAGTTGTTATTGTTGCCGTATCCGTAGCCGTAGCCCCCGCCGGAGGCGACTTGCTGCGTTTGCGGTCGACCGGCCGCGGCCGGCGCCGGTTTCGGGGCGGGCTTTTGGAAGGCCGTCTTGTAGAGGTAGCCCTTGTGCTCGTCGGCCAGCGGGCTGCCGTCGACGCTCTCCACGTAGAACCACTCGCCGTCGGCGCTGGAGATGCCCACGATTTGATTGGCCTTCACCGACACGATCGCCTTGTCGCCCATCATCACGTTGGCCGTGTCGGCCTGCACGAGCATCGACATGGCGTCGAGCCCGGCCGCTTTATTGATCTCGAGCGCTTTGCCGATGTAGCCGACCGGGTCGACGGCCAAGTACGACGAGGCGAGCTTCAACTGCGCGACCTTTTTGAGTTGCGCGTCTTCGGCGATTCGCACAAGTTGCTCGAACGCGCTGATCGCTTCGGTCGTCTTGCCTTGTTGGAAAAGGCCGTAGGCTTCGTCGTAGAGCTTCATCTCGAGCGACGACGGGCCTTTCGACGTCGCGCCGCTCGCCGACACCGGCTGTAGGTCGAGCTTCAGCGGCCGCTCGCTCACGTCGGCCAAGATGTAGTTGCCCGTAAATTCGCCGCGCAGGCTCGGGGTTTGCAACATGCTGCGCGTCACGCGCACGTGATTGCGCGTCTCATACTCGGCGTACATGTGCAGTTCGAGCAGCGTCACTTGCTTGTCGCGGTTGGCGTCGGCGTGGCCGAGCAAGCCGTTGATGACGAAGTTCATGAACACGCCGTGCTGCAGTTGCGGATCTTCGACGGAGACTTGCTTCTCGTCGCAACTGGCGAGCACCGCGAGGCCGCCGCTCGCCGTGTCTTTCGACACGATCGACCGCGTGAAATCGGGAGCCAGCGGGTTGACCGCGGCCGAGCGAGTGCCCTCCGGCAGCGGGTCGTTGCGGCAGGCGTCGATGATCAGCAACTTTTGCTTGGCCTTGCTCGATTCCAGCAGCGACACGATGTCGGCCGCGGCGACCATCGTTTGCTTCGGATCTTCGGCCTTCGTGTCGATCGTACAGAAATACGACTCTTCGCCGACTTGCATGCCGTGACCGCTGAAGGCGACGAGGACTAAGTCTTCGGGCTGCACGCCGCCGAGCAAAATCTTCAATTGCTCAAGCACATGATTTCGCACCGGAATCAGCTCCGGCCGATCGGAGCCTTTGTGCATGTAGGTGACGTTCTTTTCCGGAAAGCCTGCGGCGACGCAGGCCTCGCGGAGCGACTGCATGTCGTTCTCGCAAAAATGGAGATCCGAAAGGTGCGTGTAACTGTTCACGCCTACGAGCAGCGCATAGCGCTGCGGATTCGCGGCTTCCGCCGCGGCGGGGCAGACGAGGGCGAGGCCGGCCGCGACCGTGAGCAAACTCATGCCTGAGCGCTTCATAAAACGGTTCCTTTCCTGATCCTGCGCCGCACGCGAGCTGCGAGCGGCAACTGAAGAGCGATGGCGAATGGGAGAGTACGTGCGCGAACAAACGGAGTTAGCGAGCGGCTTCGTCGTCGTCGTCGGTCGATGACGAACGTTCGATCGTAAGACGAATCTTCGTGCCGCGTGAGCGATACTCGCCGGCGGCAGGAAATTGATCGGTGACGATGTCGCCGTTGCGATACTTACCCTCATGAGTCGGCCCGGCCGCGAATTCTTTCTTGCGCAAGGCCGACACGGCGTCGATCGCCTTGAGCTTCGTGACGTCAGGAACGACCCGCTCGATCTCGACGGCGATGGAGGAGCCCGCCGCCACCCATTCGTCTTTGGTCGGCTTGGTGCCGATCAATCGATCGCTGGCGAAGAGCTTTCCGTCGGCGGCGACGGACAGGCCAAGCTCGTTCAAACGGCGGACATACACCTCGAGCGTTCGATGTTCGATGCGCGGCACGCGAACCTTGGTCGGCCGCGTCTCGACGGAGACGACCGCTGGTTGGGGTCGCGCTTGCTCGTCGGAGTCGGCGTCCTCGGCTTTGTCGGCATCCGCGCTGACGGAGGAGCGCGGCTCCGCAGCGGTCGACGTCGCTGTGAGCAGTGACGCCGACGCAAAGAGGCCTAACCATGCGATGCGGCGAGCGCTCCGCAGGAAAGTCGCGACGAGGGCGTGGTTGTTCGGCATACGAGCGCGGTCTACGGCAGAGGCTGGAACGCGAGAGAAGTTTCCATTGAATATAGCTAGATCGAGGGGAGCTTCCAGCGCTTTAGCGTTTAAAAGTGCGCCGTCCCCGAGTCAGCCACCGATCTCCCCGGTTTTATGGTGCTCCCCTCGTCCTACTCAGCGAGCGACTGCGGGGCGCGGCGTTACCGAGTAAGGGTGCTTCGCCGCTTTGGACATACACCGAATGGAGCTGCGTAAGACCGCAGAACGAGCCGCGACAGTGTCAGCGTGTCGGCGCTGTCCCCCGCAAATATCGACCGATGCCGACAGAACGTCGCGGTCCGTCGGCCGGCCGTTGCGGTCACTTAAAAAAATTTTTTGAATTTGAGCGGTCGCGCATCGACCAACGCCGGGGGTTTCTTCGGCGATCCCGCGAAGTCTGGTCGCGTGGACGCCCTCCGTTCGACACACGTTCTCTGATTAGGAACGCCGCATGCCTTACCTAACCCGCCCTTCTGGTCTCGGCGCGAACGTTATCTCGTTTCTGCTCCGATTGCTCATCCCCCCATTTCGGTTGCGGTGCCTCACGAACACCGCGACGAATGTTCGCGTCGCTCCACGGCGCATAACGAGTCGCTATGTTTGGAAAAAAAAGCGGATTTGGTTCGAGTGCGTCTGTTCGCCGGCGATTGTTGCCGTCAGTCCGTCGTGGGTTGTACGGCGCGGCGGCGCATTTGTCGGCCGTCGGGCTCGTATTCATGGGCATACCGTTGGAAGCGCGCGGAGCGACCTGGACTGCGGCGAGCGGCGGAGATACTCAGTGGAGCAATCCCGCGAATTGGGATCTCGGCGAGCCGACGGCGGCGACCGACATCTTACTGCCGGACGTGATTCCCAATCCCGGCGCGCTCGCCGATCCTGCGACGATCTTGCTCTCGGCGGGCGAATTGGCGAATTCGATCACGTTTGCGAACAACTATACGCTCTCAGGCGGATCGCTTGAACTCACCGGCGGCTTGGCGCGCGTGAGCTTTGGAGCCTCGGCGACGATCGATTCACAATTGACGGGCACGGCCGGCCTTTGGAAGAGGGGCGACGGTGCGCTACGGCTCGGTAATCCGACGAACAGCTACCTCGGCACGACGCAAATCGACGCCGGCGTGGTGAGCATTCTCTCGGCGGGCGCGCTTGGAGCCGACACGTCGGCCGTCGTCGTCACGGGGAACATTTTGCGCGGCAGCGGCGGCGGACAACTCGTCGTCGGCGGCGCGAACAACAATCTGGCCGGCACGACGTTCACCCGCGCCCTCGCGCTCACCGGCGGCGCGATCACGGCCGACAACGGCGCGCTGTTGAACGTCGGCGACAACCTCTACACCGGCGCGGTCACGTTCGGCGACAACCCGGCGGGGCTGAGCCCGGTCGGCGGAGTTCCTGTCACGGCGACGGGAAGTTATCTCGGTTCGGCGTTCGGCACCGCGACGTTCACCGGTCCGATGACGCTGGGGCCTTCCAGTCAGACGATCAGTTTCACCGGGGCCGGCAATTTCATCGTGAGCGGCGACATCGGCGGTCCCGGCAGCCTTACGAAGCTCGGTTCCGGCTCACTGGAGCTGCGCGGCGTCAACGATTTCGGCGGCATCGTCGCCGTCAACGGCGGGTTCCTCCGCGTCGCGTCGGGATTGGCGCTCGGCACGAGTACGTCGACCAGCGCGCTGAGCATGCAATCCGGCACGCTCGAAATTCGCACCGATACGTTCGACTTCAACAGCCGACGCGTGCGGCTCGACAACGGAGGCACGATCTTCGTCGACCACGCCGTGGGCAGCAATCTGTTGAATCAAACCGTGACGTTCAACTTGCTGACGATCGACGCCACGGAAACGCTCGTGCTCAACGGTCGTAACGGTTACGGGGTGACGTTCGTCGGCAACATGGCGGCGTTGAGCCATGCGGGCGACAGCGTCTTCACGCTCAATGGCAACGGCCTGACGACGATTCAAGGCAACTTCTGGAACAATACCAACGGTACCGCCCGCACGTTCACGTTCAATGGCAACGGCGATTCGCTGATCACCGGCAGCGTGTTGGCCTCGGGCGGCAATCACATTCTCACCAAGCGCGGCACCGGCACGATGACGATTCTCGGCACCGCCTCGACGATCGGCGGACAGATCAACATCGAAGGCGGTACGCTCGCAATCACCGACTTTCGCTCGCTCACGAACAACGGTGCGGTGATCAAGATCGGCGCCAACGGCACCGGCTTGGCCGCGGGCACGCTCGAAATCATCGGCAACAATCTGCTCGCCACGAACCTGACGACGGACAAGGTCGTTAGCCTCGGCGGCACGACCAACGGCGCGACGATCCTAGCCAATCAAACCGGTGCGAGCGCGGGCATCGTGTTCAATGCGAATTTCACGACCTCGGCCAACGGCTACAAGTCGCTCACTCTCGGCGGCTCGAACACGCAAGACAACACGATCAACGGCTCCATTGTCGACAGCGGCGCAGGGAGCACATGGGTCAAGAAAGTCGGCGACGGCACCTGGGCACTCTCCGGGGCCAACGGTTACTCCGGCTCGACTCAGATCGCCGGCGGGACGCTCAAACTGCGCGACGTGGTCCCGGCCGGATCGCGCAATATCTTGAGCGACTTCGCGGCCGTCGGATTCGTCGCCGACGGGGGCGCGGCCGGCGGCGTACTGCAATATATCGGCGTCGACGGCGCGGCGAGCGGCGAGCAACTCGGCCCGCTCGCGCTGGGCGCGGGCTCGGGCAACGTCGTCGTCACGTCGGGCCTGGGGGGCACGGCGATTCTCGGTTTTCAATCGATCGGCACGACGCAGACCGCCGCGGCGGGGAGTACGACGACGACCGTCACGGTCGGCAGCACGGCCGGTTTGGTGCCCGGCATGGTCATGACCGGAGGCAGCGCCGCGGTGACGATCGTCAGCATCACCAACGACACGCAATTCGTCGTCAGCGCCGACACGACGGTTACGAGCGGCGCGACGCTCTCCTTCGGGCGGCCGAACGGAACGACGCTTAACTTCGCGCCCGACTCCGGCGGCTCGATCTTCATCGGCGCCTTGCCGACGGCCGGCTTCGTCGGCGGGTATACCTACTTCCGCGGTGCGGATTTCGCTTACGCCCCCGCGGCGCTCAATGCCCAGTTGCGCGCCCCGCAGTACGACGTCGACGCCGGATTCGTGACCGCCGCCGGCGCGCTTGTCGACGGGAGCCACAACCTCGTCAGCTCGTCCGTATCGAGCGGAGCCGTGACGATCGGTTCGCTTAAAATCGTCGGCAGCCTCGGCGGCACGGCCGTCGAGCAAACCGGACTCCTTACCATCAACGCGGGCGCAGGCACGCCCGGCGGCATCTTGGCGACCGGCGGCGCGGCCTCGATCGGCGGCACGGGTATTACGACCGGCGGCGCGGGCGACTTGATCATCCGCGTCGACGCCGCGGGCGACACGCTCACGCTTAACGCCCCGATCACGTCGACGACTACCGGCGGGCTTACCAAGTCCGGCGCAGGGACGCTCGTCATCTCGGCCCTCAATGCGCAAACGGGGGGGACGAACATCAACGAAGGTACCGTGATGCTCACGTCGACCGGCCGCTTGGCGGCGGACGACGCGCCGTTCGTGCTGAGGCAGGGAGCCGTGTTCGATCTCAACGGCACTTCGATGCTGACCGGCGCGTCTTCCTCGATCGGATCGTTCGACGGAGCGGGCCGGATCACCAACGGCAGTTCTTCGCCCGCCGTCCTCGCGATCGGCAGCGGCACGACCGACGGCACCGGCACGTTCAGCGGCCTGATCGAAGACGGCATCGGAAAGCTGAGCGTCGTGAAACTCGGCACGAGCAACTCCATGACCTGGAGCGGGCTGAACACCTACACCGGTTCGACGACGATTAACGGCACCGGCAAGATCACGATCATGTACCTCGGCGATATCGGTCAAGCGTCCGGTCTGGGGCGCGGCGATGCGACCGACGACGCGACGAACGCCGCGAGCCTCGTATTCGCCGGCTCCAGTGCCACGTCCCCCGGCGGCATCATCTACGGCGGCGCCACGAGCGCAAGCACGAACCGACTATTCACGATCGAAGGCGGCGCCGACAGCGGAGCGACGATCAACTCCAGCGGCCTGAACAATGCGACGATCGTCTTTCGCAATACCTCGCCGATCGTCTATGGATCGTCGGCCACGGGCGCGAAATACCTGAATCTCGACGGCAGTTCGGCGGGCGACAACCGTATCGACCTAAAACTGATCGACAACCCGCTCGGCGGAGCGCTGGGCGTCAATAAAAACGGTACCGGTCTCTGGATGCTCGGCGGGCTCAACAACACCTATTCCGGCGTTACCCGCTTGGTCCGCGGCACCCTGCGCGCGATCGACGGCTCCAGTCTGTCGCCGAACAGCCCGCTGTTGTTCGCCACGTCGACCACCCAGAACGCGGTGCTGGAATCGAGCGGGCTCTTTACTCGAGCGCTCGGCACCGGCGGCGGACAAGTGAGCTGGACGAGCAATTCCAACGCCGGCTTCGCGGCCTACGACTCAAAGCTCACGGTGAATATCGGCGGCAACGGCGACCTGCTCACCTGGGGCAGCGGCGGTTTCGTCGCTCGGACGCTGGTGCTCAATTCGACGACGGCGCTCGCCGAGGTCGAGATCGTTAACGCCATCAACCTCGGCGGCACGCAGCGCACGATCCAGGTCGACGCCAATTCCACGACCGGCGGCGCGTTCGCCACCATCTCCGGCGCAATCTCCGGTACCGCCGGCATCATAAAAACCGGGAGCGGCATCTTGCAGCTGGTCGGACTCAACACGTATTCCGGCGATACGAATATCAACGGCGGCACCGTGCGGGCCACGATTTTCGGCAACTCGGCGAGTACGTCGAGCAGCTTCGGCGACGGCTCCGGTAAGATCACGATCGGCACAAGCTCGACGTCCGGGGTGCTCACCTATGTCGGCGCGGGCGAAACGTCGAATCGCCTGATCCAGCTTGCCGGCACGACGGCGAGCACCGTGATTGAAGCCAACGGGTCCGGCGCGATCCGGCTCTCGAACGTCGCCAACGCGGCGACGGGGACGGGCGGCAAAACGCTCACGCTTCGCGGTTTTTCCAACGACGCCAATGAGATCGGCTCCGTCTTGGCGGACAACCCGGCAGGCGGCGTGCTCACCCTCAGCAAGAGCGAGGCCGGCACTTGGATCCTCTCCGGTCAGAATATTTACACCGGCACGACGACGATCAGTCAGGGCGCGCTGGGCATCGGCGCGAATTCCACGCCGCTCGCCGGCGCGGTCGTCTCCGGCCCCGTCGGCCTGGGCCGGTTGATCATTTCAAATAGCTCCATCTTCGCCGCCGGGGCCGACCGTACGATCGCCAACGACGCGACGTTTGCTCCCGCCACCTCCACGAACGTCATCGGCGCTTACAGCCTCACGCTGAACGGCAACGTCGGCATCACGGGTACGACGTCGAGCACGTCGACCGTGGTGACGAACTCGCTTCCCGCCGGGAAGTTCTTCACGATCAACTCGCCGATCTTTACGCACGTCGACGCGGCGGCTCGTTCCGTCATCTTCAACGGTTCGGGCGACACGATCTTGAATTCTTCGCTGACCGACAGCACCAACGCGACCTCGGCACCGCTCAACTTCACCTACAACGGCTACGGCAGTCTCACGCTCGGCGGCTCCAACGGCGCGAGCACGTTTAGCGGTACGATGACGCTCGGCGGCGGCACGCTCCGCATCGGCGTCGATGAGGCGCTGCCCAGCGGCGTCGGCAAGAGCGACCTGTTGGTCAATCCGGCCGCCGGCGTCACCGCGGCGCTCGATCTCAACGGCCATACGCAAACGCTCAACGGTCTCAACGCGACCACCGCCGGACTATTCACGATCGACAACTCTTCCGCCGCGCCCGGCCATTTGATCCTCGGCGCGAACAACGGCGCCTCCGACGGCGCGGTTAACGTCATCGGCGGCATTTCCAACACCGGCTCCGGTGCGCTCTCGATCACCAAAATCGGCTCCGGAGCCGCCGTCTTTTCGCAAGGCCCTTTCAATCACGCCGGCGCGACGACCGTGACGGGCGGCACATTGACGTTCGCGGCCAATGTGGGCGCGACCAACGCCCTCAGCGTCACCGGCGCAGGTTCTCTTCTGCTCAGCGGCGGGCTGACGTCGACGGCGATCACCTCCGTCACCGTCGGCGGCGGCTCGCTGCTCTCGCTGATCGACGGCGCAGGCTCGCAGTTGCTGAATCTGTCGACGTTGAATCTCGGCGGCGTCGGCGCCGGCGCCGTGACGCTCAATCTCAACGTCGGCGATCTCGCCGTCGCCGGCGACGGACTCCAGACCGACACGCTGCGGCTCCTCGGCGGCGGGCTGCTCAGCCTCGGCGCAGGCAACTCGCTGCTCTTCAATTTGAACGACGCAGGCCTCAACCCGGGTACGACCTATACGCTGCTCAACGCGCTGGACGGCGGATTCCTCAGCGGTCCGCTCGGCATCGGCAATTACGCGCTCGGCAGCACGCCCGGCGGGTTTACGTCGATCACTCTCAATGTCACCGATAACTTGGTGCAGATCACGACCGGCGCGCTCGTGACCGGGAATCTCTACTGGACCGGCGCGATCGACGACGCTTGGAACGGCGGCGTCGGCAACTGGTCGACGACGAAAGACGGGCTCACCGCGCCGGCTTCGATTCCCGGAGCGGGAACCAACGCCGTGTTTCAATCCGACGTGCTCACCGGCGGCGCGGCGATCGTCACCGCGCTCGAACAGAGCATCACCATCAATTCGCTCCGTTTCGAGCCGAGCACCGTGCCGGCCAATACGCCCGCCTCGGTCACGATCGATCCGGGCGTCGACTCGGCGTTCCGCTTGCAAATTCGCCCGCAAGTCGCGACCGACGGCATTGCGATGCTCATCGACGGCACTCCGAGCGTCGTGATCAACTCCCCGCTCCGTCTCGGCGCGGCGCAAACCTGGAGCATCGCCGCCGCCGGCCAAACGCTCACCGTCAACGGAGCGCTCTCCGGCGACGGAGCCCTCACCAAAAGCGGCGCGGGCAAGGTCGTCGTCGCCGCGGCCGCCGATCCGACCTATGCCGTGCCGAGCGTCACCGTCGCCGGCGGCACGCTGCAAGTCGACAATCTCACGGCCCTGGGCAACGCCGCCGTCGGCAATGCCTCGCTGGTCACCGTCGCCGCCGGGTCATTGTTCTATTACAACTCGGCCACAAGCGGCACCTTCGCCAACAACCTCGTCTTAAGCGGCGGCACCCTCGCCGCCGGCGGCAACAATCAAACTTATAGCGGCACGATCAACTTCGCCGCCGATTCGACAATCAGCACCCGCGACATGGGCGTCACGGCCGCGACGGCCCGCACGATCACGCTCGCCGGCGTGCTCAGCGGCCCGGGCGGCCTCACGCTCAACGGTAACCCGGCCCTTTCGGCCGGCAACAGCGTGACCGGCACGCTCGTCATCACGCAGGCGAACCCGCTCTGGACGGGCGACGTGTTGATCCAAGAAGGAGCGATCGACCTGCGGACCGAGCAGAGCCTCGGCACCGGTGCGCTGTCGATCGAGACCGGCCGAGTGCTCTTCAAGGGGTTGGCCGGACAGACGTGGAACATGCTCGCCGCGGGACTCACGATCGACGACACGGCGGGCAACGCCGTCGGCGAGTTCCACGCCGACAATCAGCAAACGACCGGCCAGTTCACGGCGAACATCGCGGGCAACATCGTGCTCGGCGGCGGCGGTGCTGCGCTGATCCTCCGGCTCTATCAATCCGATCTGCTCAGCAATCTCACGATCACCGGCAACATTCTGCTCAACGCCGATGCGATCATTCACAACTCCGGCTCTTCGAGCTTCACGCTGCAGGGCCAAGACAACGTCGTGTTCGGCGTCATCTCCGACGGCGGCGCAGGTCGCAATCTCACGATCAACGGCGACGCCGCTTGGGGCAGCAACAACTACCAAGTGTTGCGCTTGGACGGTGCGAACACGTTCGGCGGATTCGTGCGCGTCGGCGGCGGAGTGTTGGCCTTCAGCACCGTGAGCAACAACGGCGGCGGCCCGAGCAATCTCGGTCAAGGCACCGACGGGCTCATTCTCGCCGGCGGTACGCTGCGGTTCGTCGGCGGCGTCGATCAAGCGACGAACCGCGCGATTTCATTCGCGACAAGCACCGGCACGCTCGATGCGAGCGGCGGCAACGGGGCGACGATTACCTACGACGGACCGATCGACGCCGCGACCACGGCCGCGACGCTCACGCTCGTCGGCACGGGCTCCGGCGTCATCAACGGGCCGATCACGCAAAGCGGCACGTCCGTCGACATCCTCGTCAACTCGGGCAACTGGACTCTCGCCGGCGCCGCGAATACGTTCGCCGACGACATCATCGTCGCCGGTCCCACGGCCGTGCTCAATCTGGCGACGCCCTCGATGCTCAACTACGTCGCCAGTACGAGCAACGGGCTCTACGCGCGCAGCGGCGGCGTGATCAACATCCTCACCGACGACGTTTCCGGTCCGCTCGCCGAAGGCGGGCTCGACTTCGTGATCATGGACACCGGCGTCGGCACCTTGAACCTCAACGGTTTCACGTTCGCCACCCCGCGTCTCGATCTCGGAGGGATCATCGACAGCGCCGTCGGCAACGTCACCGCCGGAACGCTCATCAGCAACTTCGCCGGTACGAACTACTCGCAAGGCTTCCGTTTCTTCGAAGGGCAAGTCGACGCCGATCTGGTCGGCACGTCGAGCATGCTCAAGCAAGGCTTGGGCGACGTCGTGTTGACGGGCGACAATTCCGGGCTCACCGGCACGGTCGCCACGCGCGTGGATTCCGGGGCGCTGGTGCTCGATTTCACGACCGACAACAATCTAAAACTCAACGACGGTGCGGCCCTCGATCTCCGCGGCGGCACGGTACGGCTATTGGGCAACGGGGCGGCTGACTCGACGCAAAGCGTGACGAGCACGACGCTCGGCGGCGGCGGTTCGAGCCGCTTGGAGCTTGTCAGCAACGGCACGTTCGTGTACTTGAACTTGGGAGCGATTTCGCGCTCCAACACGTCGACCGACGGCACGCTGCGGATCGTGCAACCGACGTTTGGAGCCGTGAAAACGACCACGGCCAACGGCACTTACGGAGTGTTGGGAGCCGCCGGCTATGCGACCGTCCAGGATTCGACCGGCACCTACTTCGCCGTCAACGACGGCGCGGGCAACATCGCCGGACTCACGTACGCCGGCGCATCGAACGACATCGCGCTCTGGAATCGCCTCGACCACGTGACCGACGACACGACCGGCTACACCGGCACGCTGAACTATCAAGCCGTGAACAGCCTGCGCTTCAACGCGCCTTCGGCGTCGACGATCACCGTCGGCGAGATCGGCGTGCTGGGCGTCATGAGCGGCGGCATCTTGGTCACGTCGGCCGCCACCGGCGCGACGCAGATCACCGGCGGCGTGCTCGCCGCCGCGACCAACGAAATCATTCTCACCCACGACGGCGCTCAACCGCTCACGATCGCCTCCGACCTGCGGTCCGCGACGTTCCTCACCAAAAGCGGCGGCGGTACGCTGGTCCTCACGGGACAAAGCACCTCGACCGGCACGATCGATCTCCAAGACGGCACGATCATCGCCTCCGGCGGCAATGCGATCGGCGACGCGGGCATCGTCAACTTCGCCGACGACCATGCCGTGACGTTGTTATTGAACGACGATGAAACCGTTGGTCGACTGTCGGGCGGCAGCGCTACGGCCGGACTCGACCACTTGGCCGTGGTCGATCTGAACGGCCACGTGCTCACGCTCAATCAAACGGCCGCGGCTTCGTTCAGCGGCCGCTTCGCAGGCCTCGGGACGATCGTCAAGCAAGGCCCGCTCGACGCCACTTACGGCAATAACAGCTTGAACTTCCTGGGCGACGTCGTCGTCAACTCGGGCGGCTACGTCATGAGCAACCTCGGCGCCACCGCCGCAAGCACGTTCACCGTCAACAACGGCGGTATGCTCTGGCTCAGCTCGACCAGCAGCACGCGCTCGACGAACAAAATCCTCGACACCACCTCGGTGACGCTCAACTCCGCCGCGGGCGGGCAGGACGGCGGCGTCGTTCCCCGCGGGCTCTACATCAGCACCGATCAAAATGCGAGCAACGGCGAAACGATCGGCGTGCTGACGTTCAACTCCGGCGCCAACTATCTCAGCGCCGAGGCGAGCGGCGGCACGAGCGCCGTCGCCGCCTACGTCGCCGACGACTTCGTCCGCAACAACAACGCCACCGTGACCGCGCGGGGGATCAACCTGGGCGGCTCGTCGGGCGCACGGACGCAGTTCCGCATCGGCACCGCCGCGAATCAAACGGCGTGGTTGGCCGCGGCCGGCAACTTGGTGGGCGGGGGCGGCACCGTCGGCGGCTCGGCGAAAAACGTCAGCATCGTCCCGTGGGCGATCGGCGAAAACCTCACGGCCGCCGCGACCGTGACCAACATGGGCAACACGCTCGTCACCTATGTCTCCGGGCGCGGGTTCGTGCCGCTGAATCTCACGAATGAATTCAACACGTTCGCCGCCAAAGCGTCGAACGCCGACAACATTCGTGAGTCGCTCACGACCGATCTTACCGGGCTCGCCGGACAAACGATCAATGCTCTCGTGCTGCATAACAACAACACGGCCGATTCGTCGGTCGCCTTGACCGGTTCCGGCACGCTCACCAACACGAGCGGCGCGTTCCTCTTCACGCTCAACACCGCCGCCGCCGACTCCTCGAACCACACGCTCGTGCTCAACGGTTTCGCCGACATCGGCGTCGGAGCGACGAACGAATACGTCTTTACCGTCGTCAACCCGTCGGCCGACGCGACCACGGCCGCGCTCGCGGCGGCGATCAACTCGACGCTCTCTTCGATCGCCGACATCACCAAGTCGGGTCGCGGCGCGCTTGTCCTCACCGGCGTCAACACGGCGGGCGGCGGTACGCGCAAAACGGTGCTCAACGAAGGGATTCTAGAAATCGCCGATCTCGACAACATCGGCGGCCTGTCGGGCGATCTGATCTTCGCCGGCGGCACGCTGCGACTCGCGACCGCCTACTCCGGCGACGAACTCACCTCGCGCAACATTCAATTCTTGATCGGCGGCGGCACGCTCGACACCAACGGCGTCGATCTGGCGATCGCCGGTTCGCTCGGTACCGGCGTCGGCGGGTTCACCAAGGCCGGCCTTGGTCGGCTGACGCTCGCCGTCGCGCCGGGATACACCGGCACGACCACGGTCAACGGCGGCGTCCTCGCCGTCGGTGACAGCTTCAGCTTCGCCGGCGAACTCACCGTCGGCACGAGCGGCACGTTCGACGTCGGCACGTTTAGCGCGTCGTTCGCCCGCGTCACCTTGCAGGGCGCCGCGGCCGCGGTCGCCGGCACGGGAACCGTCTCGGCCGCCGCCGGCTTCGCCGTCGAAAGCGGCGCGACGATCGACGCCGTCCTCGCCGGAGCGGGCGGGTTGCTCAAAACCGGCTCCACCGTGCTCACGCTCAAAGGACTCAACACCTACGCCGGCTATACGGAGATTCAGGCCGGCACCGTGGTCTTCAACTCGATCGCCGACGTCGGCGCAGGCTCCAGCGCGCTGGGTGCGCCGACCACGGCCGAAGCCGGCCTCATTCGCTTGGGTCTCGGCACGGCGACCGCCGCGCTCACCTACACGGGCTCCGGTCACACGTCGAACCGCGTGATCGCATTGGAAGGAAGCACCGGCGGCGTGGCGATCAATGCCGACGGCACCGGCGCCCTCGTGCTCGGCGGCGTTCAAGGCGAATTCTTCGGCGCGAAAACGCTAACGCTCGCCGGAACCTCCGACGCGTCGCTCGAGAACGGGCTCGGCGCAATTGTCGACCCGCTCGGCACCGTTTCGATTCTCAAGGCGGGCGTGAGCACTTGGAACTTCAACGCCGCGAACACGTATCTGGGCAGCACGACGATCAACCAGGGGACGCTGCGCAGCAACGTCGATCAAAACATGGCGGGCGCGCTCCAGTTCGGCAGCGCCGACACCGTCACGACGGGCGGCTTGCTCGATCTCTCCGGCGTGAGCGCCCAGTTCGGCTCGCTGCTTGTGCAGATCAACTCGACGGTCGATGTGGCTCGCGTGCAGATCGGCGTCGGGGAAACATTGCAGATCAACGGCAACGTGACGATCGGCGGCAACGGTACGAACTCGACGACGCTGTTCTCAGCCGGCGGGGGCGGTGAATTCCGCGTCGAGAACGCCAATACCAACGGCTTGTTCGGCGTCGGCGGCAACGACGGGGCCGGCAACATCACCGTCGCCGACTTCACCGGACTCACGAACGTTTCCTTGATGCTCGATGCGGCGACCGGCACGGTGCGTGTGAATCCGGTCAACAGCACCGCCGTCGCGGGAAAAACCGCCACACTGCTGTTGCCGACCACCGGCTCGGCGACTTTCTCGGTTCGCGCCAACGCGTTCAACGTCGGGGATTCCGGCCAAAACTCCGGAGCGGCCGGCCAAGTGAACGCCGTCGTGCTCGCGGCCGGCGCCAACACCATGCACGTCAACGCGATCAACATCGGCACCGGCTCGCGCGATCTCGGCTCGATCACCATCGCCGGCGCGGGCACTCTCGTCGTTCGGGCCGCCGACGGAGTCGGCGCGGCCGATTTGAACATGGGCACCGGTTCGGCGACGACCGCGGGCAGCGGGGCCTCGGGCAACACGTTCGACGTTCGCGGCCACAATGCCGATTTGCTGTTCGACGCCGTCGCGATGGGAACGCAGAATCGCAACGCGACGCTCAACAACTATTTCGGCTTCGACCAAGGCACCCTGGTCATCGCGAGTCTCACGATGTCGACCAAGGGCGCAAACGGCAACACGACGACGAGCATCATGGAACTCGGCGGCGGCGCGGTGACGATCGGCTCCGGTTCCGGTGCGGCCGCAACACTCGCCACGAGCACCGGCGCGGGCGTCGCCAACGCGGAAATCAAAATCACCGGCGGTTCGGTCACCCTACTCGGCGACATCGTCAAGGGAAGCCAGACCGGCATGGGCGCGACCGAGGGCAAGCTTACGCTCGCCGGCGCGTCGGCCCTGCTCGATATGAGCAACTTCACCATCGGATCGGCGACGAATACGATCAACTTCACGGCGCAGGCCGGCACGCTGCGCAACTTGGCAGAGTTCAACGGCGGGGCCGCACTCGTCAAATCCGGCGGTCTCGCCGACTCGCTCACCCTCGACACCGCGAACGCCTACACCGGTGCGACGCAAATCACCGGCGGCGTGCTCCGCGCCGCACACTCGTCGGCGCTCGGCTCCTCGGTCGCCGGCACGACGGTCGCCGATTTCACCGCGCTGGAACTTGCGGGCGGCATCAATATCGCCGCCGAAGCGCTCAGCCTCTCGGGCGACGGCGTCCTTACCGGCGGCGCGCTCCGCAGCGTCTCCGGCAACAACACCTACGGCGGCGCGATCACGCTCGCCGCGCCCGCCAAGATCGCCGCCGACGCCGATACGCTCACCCTCTCCGGCGGCGTCGCGGGCGCAGGGCAAGCGGTCACGTTCGGCGGCGCGGGCCGCATCATCGTGCAGTCGGCGGGCATCACGACCGGTTCCGGCGGCTCGCTCACCAAGACCGGCTCCGGCTCGCTTTCGCTCAACTCCGCAGTTAACTACACCGGCCCGACCACGGTGGCCGGCGGCACGCTCAACGGTTCGGCGTCGCTCGCCTCGACGCAACTCGTGGTGCAAGGCGGCGGCACGTTCAGCCCCGGCTATAGCCCCAACGGCGTCGACAACAACGGCGTCGGCCAAACCTCGGTCGCCGCCGCCGATTGGCAAGACGGCGCGAGCTTCGTCTTCGATTTCGGCGCCGTCGACTTCGGGAACACCACGAGCGGCATCACCGATTGGGATTTCATATCCATCCTCGGCGGCGGGCTCAACCTCAGCGGCTCCAACTACACTGTCCGGGTCTTTTCGTGGGATCTCGGCACCGGTCTCTACGGCACCAACGATTTCAATCCCAACGCCGCGACCACGCTCGACAACACCGAAACCTCGCCCGGCGACATCGACGCTTCCTATCGCTGGCTGTGGGTCGAAAACGCCGGCGTCGCCGACGGTTACCTCAGCCAGTTCAACGTCGTTGCCGAGCCGGGCGTCTTCGGCTCCGGCCCTTACGGCCTCAGCCCCGGCGGCACGTTCTGGGTCAGCGCCGCCGGCAGCAACCTCTACATCAACTATTCCTCCGTACCTGAGCCGGGAAGCTTAATGCTTGTCGGCCTCGCCGGGTTAGGCTGGTTCGGCTATCGCCGCCGCCGGAAGCGAGCCGAGACTAAGCTCCCGTCTTAGTTCCCGGCTCACGCTGCCGAACTCAAGTACGACTTGTGCGCGATTCCTCTATCTCGATGTGTCGCGATCGACCGCCGGCATGACGTGCCGGAGGCTACGACGTTTCCCGCGCCCGGCTCTCTCTCGCCGGGAAATCTCCGTGAGAGCGGCGTTGCTTGCGTGTTACCGCCGTGTTAGGATCGGCCGGTAGCTCTCACGAGGGGTGTGTGGTGGATCGCACTCCCTCCGCAGGCTGGTGCGGCGCAGGAATCGCGCCGCCGAATCAGTCCCGACCGCCGTCGGGATCACGACATCCCAGGGGTGAGTGAAATGAATCGCTTCACGGCACTGCTCGTAGCCATTTCCGCCTGCATCTTCACGAGCGGAGTCGCCGCCGAGTATCGCATTTGGTCGGCGGCGTCCGGATCGTTTACGACCGACGCCGAATACCTCGGCAAAAAATCCGACACGGTCATCGTGCTCCGCCGCCGCGACGGCGTCATCATCGACGTAGCGCTCGAAAAGCTGTCACCCAACGATCAAGCCTACGTCGCCAGTCTTACTTCGCCGCCGCAACTCGCTCCCGGCGGCGCCGCCCCGGCCGCGCTTGTTCCCGCTCCGCCCGCCGCTCCGGCTCCCGCCGCGATGCCTGCCGCCGCCGCGCCGGCTCCCGTCGCGAGCGCTCCCGCCGCGCCCGCCGGCGTCGCTCCCCCTGCCGTCGCCGTCGGGGGTGGACAAGCCGCGCCCCCAGCGCCCCAGGCCGTCGTGGTTCCGAAAACTCCCGAAGAAGCCGATCGTATGCTCAAGGCCGTCGATCGCGACGCGCGGCTCTGCCGCTCCCCGGACGAAGCCCTTGATCTCTACAGCGCCTTCCTCGCCGATCAAGGCATTCCGGCCGCCGCGCGCGAAGCGGCGCAGCGGCAAGTCGCCGAGTTCAAAAAGCTCGCCGATCAAAAGCTCGTTCGCCTCGGCCCGAAGTGGGTCACGCGCGAAGAAAGCCTCACGGCTCGCAAGCATGCCGTGTTTCTCATCAATCAAGGTCTCGAAATGGTCCGTCTCAACCAAGACCGGATCGGTTTCGAAAAGCTGCTACAAGCCAGCAAAGTCGCTCCCGACGACATTCAAGCCGATTTCATCATTGCGACCGTATTCGCGATCGCCGTGCAAAAATTTGAAGAAGCCGAGAAGCACTACAAGGTGTGCCTCAGCCGCGATCCCACGAACCCCGCGGTGCTCAACAACTTGGCGCTGGTGACGCTGCGCCAGAACAAACCGGTCGAGGCGCTCGGCTATTGGCGGCAAGCCGCGGCCCTCTGCAAAGACAAACGTATCGTGCAAAACATCGGCAAGCTGTTCGAAGCGGCCGGCAGCCGCGCCATTTTCGTCCCTGCCGCCGTCGTGTCGCAGCTTTCCGACATCTATGCCGCGTTGGTGATCGAAAACAACGTCAGCGCCGCGCAGGCCCGCACCTACGGCTGGCAATACATGGTGCTGCCGCAAGAGCCGCCGCTCGATGAGACCGTCGACGCGCTGCCGGCCGACGAAACGGTCGACAAGACGATTCACGTCTGCGGCACCGGGTTCTGCATCGCCTCGGAATACATCCTCACGACGCGCGCGTCGACTCGCGGCGCCGCAGGCTTCCTCATCGCGGATCCGAATCAGCCGGGGAAACGCTTGGAAGCGATGCTCACCGCTTCGGCGGAATACGAAGATTTGGCCGTCTTGCATTGCCCCGATTTGAAGTGCCGTCCGTTGCCCATCGACAATTGGGGCCATAAGACCGACGACGAAGTGCTGGTGGCCGCCTACCCGTTGTTCGATACCGAAGCCAAGCATCTCAAGGTCGCTCGCGGTCGCGCCATCCGTCCGTCCCAATACTACTACTACGGTCGCCCGGTGTACGACATTCCCCGCGCCCCCAGCGTGCCGGGCGGACCGATCGTCGACAGCATGGGCAACGTCTTGGCCTTGAGCCATCGCTCGTCGGAAACGCTGCTCAATCGTTACATCACGGGCATCGGCGTTTGGTACGACCATAACATCATCCCCAACTACCGCCGCGTCCCCCACAACCGCGCCGATCAACCGTGGGACGACATTCAGAAACAGGTCGCGCAGGCCTGCGTCGTGATCATGGCCGAGCGCCCGGCGGCCGACGTCGGGCTCAACAAGCGGGTCGGCGCGAACTTCCTCGTCGACAACTCCTGCATGCGTTGCAACGGCTCGAAGACGATGCGTTGCCCCGCCCGCGGCTGCTCCAACGGTAAGGTGAGCGATTTCGTCCGCGAGATCACGGGGCAGAACCCGGTGACCGGCCAAAAGGTCTTCATGGATCGCCGCATTAGCGTGGCATGCAAGTTCTGCAGCGGCGGCGGACGCGTTAGGTGCGACAGTTGCGGCGGCTCCGGCCAAGATAATTCGGTCGATCGCTCGCAACGCGGAATTCCTATCGGCGCAGGCGGCAGCGCCAGCCCGACGACGATTCTCCCCGGCTCGCAACAAGGCGCCGCCCCCAGCATCAACGGCCTCTTCGGCAACTAGGGCGGTCGGGCGGATGCCGCCGGCTTGCCACCCGTGCTCGGAAGAATCTCCAGTAGACAATCTCGGGGCTCGTCCGTTCTCTAACGGATGAGCCCCGTTTTTTCACGAGGTCGTCTATGCCGCGCGCCGTGGTCGCCTGCCTGCTCTTCGCCTTGCTGTTGGCCGCGGCCCGCTTCGGCGTCGCGCAGCCTCCGTTTGGTCCCCCCGGCCGCTTTCCGCCCCCGGGCGGCCGGCCGCCGTTCGGTCCGCCGCGCGCCAATCGGGCCGATGCTGCGCTCCGCACGCTCGACACCGTTGTTCCCCGCCGCTCTCCCGCCGAAGACGCCAAAGCCGAACGCGGCCTGATCGCCAATGCCGATCTGGAGCTCGCCGCCGCCGGCGACAAAGCGCCCTACGGCTTCGAACTCGCCGGCGACGCCGCCTACGGCTACCTCGGCGACCCGACGACCGACCGCACCGGCTTCGGCGTGCGGCTCAACTCGGGCGTCGATCTCGACGGCGACGGCACGCGCCAGGCTGCGCTCACGACGACCGTGAAGCGGCTTGGCTCCGGCCTCGACCGTTGGTTCCGTTTCAGCATTCGCGGGCTCGCCCAAGAGAAGTTTTCCTCCTCGTCGAAGCAGCTCTATCTCAAGTGCGAATTCTTCGCGGCCGACGGCTCGAACCCGCTCGATTCCATCTCGCAAAATTTTTACGGTTCGCTGGAGCAACTTCGTCGCGACGTGCCGAGCGGCGCGACCGGTCCGACGGCGACGGCGATCTGGCGCACCTACGATCTGGAATTCCGCACGCCGTTTCCCGAGGTCGACACGTTGCGGCTCTCGGTCGGTTTCCGCGGCGGCGACGGTCCGGCGGAGCGCGGCGAGTTTCTCGTCGACGAAGTGCGGTTGCTCCCGATTCCGGAACCGGCCGAGTATGCGGCGCATATCGCCGAGCGCAGCGCTCGTCCGTCGTCTTCGCCGCCGGCCTTGGCGAAGCTCGTCGCACTCGGCGGCCGCTGGTACTACGATCCGCGCGACGACGCCTCCCGCACGCCGCCGAAACGCTTCGATCATACGAACGCCGATCGGCTGTGCTACTTGGCCGGCCGGCTTGAAACCCCGTTCGCCGACAACATGAGCGCCTGGCTCCGCCGCGGCTATCTCGATAAGAACGGCAAGCGCGTCGAGCAAGATCGTTATGTCGAAGACAATGTCGTCATTACGTTCACCAAGACTCACTTGGTGCTTCGCTCGCACAATCTGCCGAACCATCCGACGGCCGTCTTCCCCGACGTGGCCCGCGCGATGGACGGCAACCCGAACGTGATCCAAGAGCAGGATCAGACGTTTTACTTGCCGCTGGAGCCGAAGCCGAATCCCGGCCGGCAAGCGATGACGAGCATCGCCGATCGCTATGTCATGAACCCCGGAGCGATCGGCGTCGCGGTCAACGGCGTCGTGTTCTTTGATCCCTACGACGCCGACGCCGTCGAAGCCTTTTGGCGACTCGATCGCTGCTGCGGCCACCCGAGCCCGCAGCAGCAATATCACTACCACAAGTATCCGGTCTGCGTGAAAACGCCCTGGATCGACGACGGCACGGATCACTCCCCCTTGATCGGTTTCGCCTTCGACGGCTTCCCCGTCTACGGCCCTTACGAAGCGGCCGGCGTTATGGCCAAGGCTTCGATCGAGAACCCGCTCAACGAATTCAACGTGCACGACGACCCCGACCGGGGACCGCACTACCACGTCACGCCCGGCAAATTCCCTCACATGATCGGCGGCTATTGGGGCTATGTGGAAACAAAGAACGTCAGGCGCGGTCGACCATAAGGCATCGGGAATTGTAGGGTGGGTCGAGCGCAGCGAGGCGCACGCGGAAAGAAGCCACGCGGAACCGCAAAGCGCTGAAGTAAAAGCGCCGGTCGCCCTCCGCCGCTTATCGCTCCGCATTCGGCATTTCCGCTCGACGCCGGCGCGCAGGTTGCTTAGAACAATCGCGTTACGACCCTTACATCTCGCGAGTCGATGAAGAACATGGCGAAGAAGAAAGCGGCGACGAAGTCGCCCAAGAGCGCGCAGCCGGAGCCGAACGTGAACCTTCCGGAAGTTTCCAAGCAAACGGCCGGCGGCATCGGCGGTGCGATGCTCGGCGGCATGGTCGCCGGACCGGTCGGCGCGCTCGTCGGCGGCGTGGCCGGAGCCCTGATCGGCAAGAAGTCGGCCGAAGGGAAGAAGCCGGTCAAGAAA
>JAEUIN010000214.1 GCA_016793115.1 Planctomycetaceae bacterium | reverse complement strand
AACCATCGCGCGGCCTCTCGGTTTGTCCATGCGCAACCCTCTGCTCGCTCCCGATCTACGTGAGTTCGTCGCCGAGCGCGACGAGGCGGGCCTGCGCGACTTCTTTTCCGGTCATCACCCGGCCGATGCGGCGGAACTGCTCGAAGATTTAGAAGCGGCCGACGTGCAGTTCGTGCTCGGACTGTTGCCGGGGCGCGAGCGGGCCGCGATCTTCGACTATCTCGATAAGCCGCTGCAAGACGCCGTCGCCGAGTTGATGGACGACCACGACCTGGCGGCCCTCATCACGTACATGTCGCACGACGAGCGGGCCGGCCTCATGTCGCGGCTCCCCGTCGAGCGGCCGGATCACATCTTTCAGCTGCTCGCGCGAGCCGAGCGCGAGGACATCCGCCGCCTGCAATCGTACGAAGAGAACTCGACCGGCGCGGTCATGACGAGCGACTACGCGCTTGTGCCCGCCGATGAAACGGCCGCTGCGGCGATCGAACGCTTGCGGCACGTGGCGCCCGATCGCGAGACGATTTACTACTGCTACGTCGTCGACGAAGACCGGCATCTCAAAGGCTTCGTCTCGCTGAAGAACCTGATTATCGCGCCGGCCCATCGTCGCGTGGCCGACATCATGCAGCGTGACTGCGTCTATGCGAACGTCAACGACGATCGCGAAGCCACGGCCGAAAAGCTGCGCGAGTACGACTTGCTGGCGCTGCCCGTCGTCGACAACGAACACCGGTTGGTCGGTATCGTCACGCACGACGACGTGATCGACGTCATCGTCGACGAAGCGACGGAAGACGTGCACCGGATGGGCGGCGTCGGTCCGCTCGAAGAGACCTATCTCGAATCGTCGTTTCGCCAACTCTGGCTCAATCGGGCGTTGTGGCTGTCGATCTTGTTCGTCGCCGGGTTTCTCACGGCCTTGGCGCTGGAGAAATTTCAAGGCGCGTTCGAGGAAGTGCCGGCGCTGGTGTTTTTCATTCCGCTGATTATTTCGGCCGGCGGCAACTGCGGCTCGCAATCGGCCACGCTCATCATGCGGGCCCTGGCACTCGGCGAACTCACGCCCCGCGATTGGTTCCGCGTGTTCAACCGCGAAGTGCTGATGGGCTTCTCGCTCGGCTTGGGATTGGGAGCCGTCGGGTTCCTGCGGGCCCTCATCACACCGAGCAAAGACCTGCCGCCGGGCCCAATATGGAAACTTCCGCTCACGATCGGTCTGGCGGTCTGCGCGGTCGTGCTCTGCGGCAACCTCGTCGGCGCACTGATGCCGCTAGGCCTCAAACGGCTGGGGTTCGACCCGGCCCTCATGTCGAACCCGTTCGTCGCGAGCTTGGTCGACGTCACGGGGATCGTGCTCTACTTCGCGATCGCCCAGGCGATTTTGCTGTAATCCACAGCTAAAGTTTCCTCTGCCGTGTTCCAGGAAATTGGCATGTCGGGCTGCCAATGTGGCAGCGATCGATTGGCGATTATAAACTTCCTAAAATGCGCCGAACTTCGGTGGTCAGACTTCCGTTAGGCGTTCTTTTTTTTGGCATTTGATGGACGAATTAACCCGCCTCTGGCAGATCGACCAAATTGCCGCTTCTATCGGCGACGAGGCGTTTAATCGGCTGCTTGGATCATTGAACGAAACTCGCAAGTACGGTCGATTGCGTTTCTGGCAAGAGGATCTTTTGGCTCGATCCGGAGTGCTCATCTCCAACTACACGCAGTTTCTCGAACTGTTCGAGGGAGTCAAATGGCGGACAACGGGGCGTTCCAAGGACGCTTTGACTGCTGCAACTCGCAAGCATTTGATACCAATTCTTCAGGAGCACGGATTTAGGAACTACACGAAGCGTTCGTTCATACGCGTAACGAATGGTTGTGTCTTTCAGTATTTGGGTCTTGAGTTGTCGCGTTATGGCGGCAAAGACTTTTGCGTTAGCTACGCCAGTATGCTCATCACGCGGCTGCAAGATGGCGTCGGATCAACAACGTTTCGCCGACTTCCTCGCGGGCGCTCAAACGATGGGTCGTGGAGCGCCAAATCGCAGTGGCGTGCTGACGAGGCGATGCAAGATGTTTGCGAAAAGACCCGCAATATCGCGTTGCCTTGGTTTGACACGACATCGAGTGCGTTGGGACTGGCTCAGGAGTTGGCGGATATTTCAAGGGATGGCAATCCGCATACTTTTTTCGAATTGGGATGTTGTTACGCAACCGCAGGCCACATTGCGGAGGCAGTTGCCTCGCTACATGAAGCGACAAGACTGTTTCAGAAATCGTACGACGAAATGCCTCAGCGCACGTGGGCACTAAAGGAGCGCGCGATGGCTGAAGCTCTTCTTGCGGCGATTGCTGACGGCACTCAATCGAGGTTGCTCTCTAGTTGGCGGGACCAATCAATGGGAAACCTCAAGCTTTCGTCGGTCTGCGGCTAACAGTGGGGAGCCTAGTTGTTGGCTTCCTACTCGTTTCACAACCCTTTGCCGTATTCTCATTAACGGCACAACCATCGCGAAGCCTCCACCCGCCTCCTTTTCGGCAGCTTTTCCGTCATGGCGAGACGGGCGCGCGTCAACTACTTCCGTTCGAGCACTTCGACTTTCAGTCGCCCCATCACTTGAGCGACGCCGAGCATCGCGGAAAGCGGATCGACGCCGGCCAAGTTCGTGTGGGCGATCTTCAGATACGCGGCGTTGGTGCCCCCTTGGCCCCAGGCCGCGTCGAGCGGGATCCAGCGGTCGGCGAAGTAGGCTTCGGTCCACATGTGATAGAGGAAGGCCTCTTCGTGGTCGACGTACACCAGCCCGACGGCCGTGCGGGCCGGGATGCCGCGCGAGCGCAACATCGCGCACAGCAGCACGGCGTACTCCGTGCAATCGCCGGAAAGTTGCCGCGCGGCGTCGGCGGCCGTAGCGAACGAAGTCCCGAGCGGCTGCTCGCGCCACTTCGGGCGCAAGGACTTTTCTAATGCTACGGCAACCCCCCACGGATCGGTTTCCGTGCCCGCCGCTTCGGTGGCCAAATTCGCGACTTCGGGCGCATCGCTTTGCACCCAATTATTCGGCAGACGATCGCCGTCGGTCGGGCCTGCGGTCGCCGCGACATTCGAGTCGCTCGGCAACTTCGGCGAATCCGGCCGTAACGCGACGACGGTGATTTCGGCCGAGCCGTCGTCGCGACGGACGATCTGTTGCGAATCGCCGGCGGGAAACAATGCCGCCGCGTCGCCGCCGGCGAGCATGACGCGGTAGCGAACCGCTTTCGTTTCGTACGGTTTCTCCAGCGGCGGCGTCACCGGCACCTTGGTCGCCAGCCCGATGTCGACCGCCGCCCGCGGGTCGCCCGGCTTCAACGCTTGCTCGCGGTTCGTGCGGAGCGTCGTTTGCTGCAGCGCCGGGTACGCGCTCTTCCAAACTTCTCCATGGTCGTCGACCCACGCGGTGGAGTCGAGTTTCAACCCGCCGGGCATCGTGGCTTGAATGTCAACGCGCAACAGCTCGCGTTTCGTGCCGGCCAGATCGACCGACTCTTTCTCTTTGGCCGTCAGCGTGAACTCGACAATCTGATTGAAGTACGGTAGGAAGCCGGGGAATTTGCCGACGGTGCCCGGCCGGGGCGGATTCTTCAGCAACCAGTCGGCGATGCCGAACTCGCCGAGCGTTCCGGCGGGCCAGTCGATGGCGCTTTCGGTCGAGCGGCCGCTGGTTTCGAGCGTGAGTCGGGCTCGACCGTTGCTCACGACGCCG
>JAEUIN010000213.1 GCA_016793115.1 Planctomycetaceae bacterium | reverse complement strand
TGAAATCTTCGCAGCGATTGCGGCCGCTGTTGCTGACGTTGAATCGCGCTTCGCAAAAACGGTCGCTTAAAACTCGCACTCTCGCTCGCCCTCTCGTCGCCTAAGCAACGACGCCGCAAAACGGAAGTAGGGGGCGGGCGGCTTTTTCGCACGCCATGACTCTCTACACCCTCTCCGACGCCGTAGCCTCAGGCATCATCAGCCGCACGACGCTGGAACGAATCATCGCCGACAATCCGACGCTCGGCATTCGCACGGTCGGCGGTACGCTGCTGCTGAGACCAAGTGACCTGAGA
The DNA here is from genome assembly GCA_016793115.1 of Planctomycetaceae bacterium. Lineage (GTDB taxonomy): Bacteria > Planctomycetota > Planctomycetia > Pirellulales > PNKZ01 > PNKZ01. The sequence goes on along the minus strand of JAEUIN010000213.1, from coordinate 6,730 downwards.
CGCATTGCCGAGATACGGCGCGAGGCGAAGCCGCGGGGGCGACCTAAGAAGATCACCCCGCCCCCGGCACGATGATCCTCAATTCGTCGGCCTTCTTGCCGTCGATCAGTTGCTTCACGACCTTCTCGGCCTCCTTCACGGCGCGAAGAAACTGCGGCCACCCTTCGGCACCCATGATCGCGAAGACTTCCTTCCTCCCGCAAGCCGCGTGAAGGGCGATCGAAATGCCCTCCGTTGCGTGGCAGTCGACGGCGAGTGAGATTTGAGCCGGTCGCCCCTGATCGCTGCCGCAGTTGGCAAACCCGCAGTCAACGCGGCCGGAGAAGCGTGAAGGATCAAAACCGGGCATCGTCAAACCTCGCTACTACGGCTTGCGGGAAGGGGTGGAGATGGCGGCGAGCGATTGTCACTTCCCGAGAATGATCGAGTCGCGTTCTTTTTCAGCCTTTTCCACAATCAGTTTTTGCAACTTATATCGCGTCTTGAGTTCCGCCGTCGCTGCGTCCATCTCGGCGTCAAGCACCTCCACGGGCCTCGAATTGTCAGTGGTGGACGCGATGTGATTAATGACAACCTGCAATTCGTTGTAGATCGTATCGAGCTTTGCTTGTTCTGCCTTTACGTTGTCCTGGGCGGTCCGAAATTTCTCCTCCTGACTCTGGCACCCGACAAAAACTAGCAAACATGCGCCGACAAAAAACGCTTTCATTTTGTTTTCCCAAAAAGTCTTGATAGCTGCCTGTTCGCGTGTATAGTAGCGACGTTGTCCCTACGGCCTCAATGTGAGGCGGAAACCGGCCGGTTGCACGCCCGCAACCTCTCCCCCAACCAGCCCAAGACGGGCTCGGGAGATCATCGTGATTTGCTCTGAAAGCTACGGCCCCTACCCTCCTCTTTGCCTTCGCATCGTTGAAGGCGGTCACAGTCGAACGATTCGATTTGACGACCCTCGCAAAGCCTTCATTGAGGAGTATAAGCGGCTTTGTCCGGCCGCCATACTTCAACCGGTTTCCTTGGCGACTCGCGTAGCCAAGTCCAAGCGACGAGACCTGTAAAGCTTCGTCGCACTCATGTCGTCGTGGCCGAGCACCGCCTGCGCCGCTTCAATGCCATATTTCGCGTTCACCGTGTCACCCTTGTAGTGCCGGATGAAATGCGGCGTCCAATGCGGGATCTGCTCATCCGGCTTACGGGCCTTATTTGCCCGTCGGATGCCACGCACGACGGCAACGCAGTAGCTCTGTGACCGATAGCGTTTGTTGTAGCGCCGATTGTTGGCGACGCTGCGCGGACTGAATAGGAAGTCGCCCGGTCGCGCCGTCGTTAGGTAAGGGCGCAAAACTCTTTGGCATCGCGGCCCGATCGGAATCACAAGCTCACGTTCAAGGTATTCGGTTTTGTGTTGCGGACGCCAAAGCCAAACGTCGCCCGTGGTATCAAACTGCTCCGGTCTAGCGTTGCAGATCGAGCCGCTACGAACGCCGGTAAACACCTGAACGCGAAGCATCGCCCGTACGACTCTCGGAACGTGCCGCAGCACCGGAGCGACGTAGCGAAGCGGCACGGCCTTTCGCTTGGCTGTTTCCCGAGCGGCGGAGCGACCGCGGCGAAGTCCCTTCACCTGACTTAGAGCATGATATTGCGCACCGCTGACGAGTTCTTGCGATACCCCCCACGAAAAAAGGCGACGGATTCGCTCAACCAGCGAATTGACGTATTTGCGGCTAAGCGTTTGGCTTGTCTCGATACTGGCGTTGCCGCGACGAATTCGTTTCTTCGTCTCGGCCAGCCTGTGTTGTAGCTCGATCAGTTTTTTAGGTCCGAAATCCACAACACGAACGGTTGCACAATGCTTGAGCAAGTGGCTAATCGCATCCATGTTGTTGCGATGCTCGCCGCGCTTCGTTGCGCCGTAGTGCCGAGCGGAATGCTCTAAATAGCGTGCAGCCAAAACAGCAATTAACATCGCCTCGCCGAGCGGACTATTAATCACGGCAACGGGCGCTCCGCGCTTTAGTGCGGCACAAAAGTCGTGGTAGGCTGCGACCGACTCCGCCGAGTTATGTTCCCCCGGCAATCTATGGCGTTTTCCATCGACTTCAACGAAGCCGAAATCGCTCGTCGAATGCTTACGATATCGCGGAGTTCGGAAGATGTTTCGGACAGACTTGTCCGTTTTATTTGTCGTAAGTTCTTTATCCACAACGCAACGCCCTCATGTGTAAACATGGCGCTCTGCCAACTGAGCTAACCGCCCTAAGGTGATACCGGCAAAAGACTTTTGATTCTTCTTGGTGCGCCCTCGGCAATTACGATTCGGGAAAATCTCTCACCGAAAACCCGGCAAAAACAGACATCGCTCGAACGAATCGGACAGATCGGACAGGCCGCTAACTCGGCTTGGTCTTCTTCGAGCGCACCGGCTTTTCGTCCTCGGCTTTCACCGTAAACCGGCCGCTCTGCTTTCGCGCTTCGTCAATTGCGAGTTCCACGGCCGCCGCGAAGTTCGTCAAGAATTTGATCGCCCGATCGCGCTGATCGTTTTTCGCGATGCGGAGCGTGCCGAATTTCTCAGCTCCCCACGCCTCTCCTAGCGCACGAAAGCGAGTCTGAAACTCGCCCATACGCGCGGCCAGATTGCGAATCGATTCGGCGTCGTAATCCCCAAACGAATCCTTTGGCATGTCGGAATCGTAGCCGGTTGCCAAAAAAATGCAACGACCGAAGTTGCGTCTAGCAAACGACTTGCGACGCTTCTTTGTATAGCTTTATCTGTCTTTGTTTGACTTCGTACAAAGAACGATTACCATCCGTTACGTCCTGAGAGGAATTGAGAACTCTCGGGTTGGTCAGGGCAGATCGAGAACAAACGGCAGGGAATCGGGCAAAGCCATAACTCTTCGGCACGGACGGTAGTGAGTCGTGAACAAAACCAATGGTCGACGTAACTCGCGAAACAATTCTCTCGGTGGAAGAAGCGGCCGAACGCGCTCACACCAGTCCCAAGACAATCTACTCATGGTTTCGAACGCACGACCACAAGGGTCGACCGAAACAAAGAGTGCTCGAAAGCGCAAAGCTCGGCGGCAAACGAATCACGAGTCTCGAAGCACTCCAAAGGTACGTCGTTCAAGGAATGGAACCGCGACCGCTGCCCGTTCCAGCGATGAGCGTCGATCAGCAGTTGGCGGCGGCGAGGCAAGCGCTGTCGGCGCTGGGGCTCAACTTCTAAGCGATCGTTGTCTTGTGCCGGAATGCAATCGAACTGCTTACTCGCGCGGCCTTTGTTCTCAGTGCGTTCGCATCGCCGCCGAGAACATTCGCCGCGGTAACTGCACCGAAGCGGAGTTAATCAAAAAGGGTCTGTTGCTGCCGGCCAAGAAGCGCGGCCCGAAACCCAAGACGGCGTTCGCGAAAGCGCTCGCCGCCAAATCTAAGTAGGCACCTAGCACCCATGCTCCAAGACGAACAACTCTATTCCTTCCTGCAAATCGCGCGAGCCGACTGGCTTCCGCGACGATCGAACGGCCGCACGCCGCATTTCCAGACGTTCATGCGATGGGCGAAGGTCGGAATCTTCGGCGTAAGACTTGAATCGGTGCGCGTCGGCATGACGCTTTGTACCTCGCGAGAAGCGATTCAGCGTTTCTTTGACCGGGTGTCGGAAGTAATGGACGGCCGATCCTGCATGTTTCTGAACCGCATGTGCGCGCTTCGCGAGCTTGCGGGAGAAGGCGGAGCGGGCGGCGCGATCGCTCGGAGGTTCGATGTCGGCCGAATGATGGTCGAAGTTTGAAGTTCGCGGTTCACCGCACGAAGCGTTTCAGTTCACCCACGGAGGGTTCCACCCATGCTCGTTCTCAGCAGGCAACGGAATGAAAAAATTCGCATCGGCTCCGATATCGTCGTCGAGATCGTCGACATTCGCGGAGACAAAGTTCGCCTCGGGATTACGGCACATCCCGACATCCCCGTTCACCGAGAAGAGGTGTTCGAGGCCATCTTGCGAGAAGGCGGAGAGATTCGACCCGCCATTTCAGGCCACGTTCCTGCGGCCGAAGCCGTTTGTAATCCACCTGTAGGGCGACAAGGCCCGCAGTATCTCGGAATGGATGAAGTCGTCTGAGTCCGCTGGTACGTCCGACGTTCGTGTTCGCAGTTCGTGTTCCGTTCCTTTCCTCCTCTCAACCCGGCCGGCACGAAGCACATCGTTGCGTTCCGCGAAGAAGCGGAGACCTAGCGCAGCGACGGCCGGGGTGGTTTTCACCAATCGCAATTTAAGGAGCCTGACCGTGCGCGCTTCCATGTCCGCCGTCGCCGACGAAACCGACGACATCAACGCCGAACTTCCCACCCTCCCGCAAGCGCAAGGCGAAGGCGCAGCCGAGCCGTCTTACGTCGAACCGAAGCTCACGGCGACGACGGCCCGTCACGCCATCATCTTCGATATCGAAACTGGCCCGCTTCCGCCGGAGCGTCTCTGGCAAGTCGTGCCGCCGTTCGATCCCGAATCGATCAAGCCGTTCCCGCCGTTCGATCCGTCGGCCGTGAAAACCGGCAACCTCAAAGACGCCGCAAAAATCGCGGAGAAGATCGCCGCCGCCGAACAACAGCACGCGATTGACGCCGCCGCACACGCCGCGAAGTCGGCCACCGCGAAACAGGACTACGAAGCCGCCGTCCTCGACAAGGCGGCGCTCGATCCGCTCACCGGGCAAGTTCTCGCAATCGGCTACCTCTTCACGAAGGAAGGTTACACCGATGTTGAATATCAACACGCGAAGTGCAGCGAAATCGACCTTCTTGCTGGTTTCTGGGATTACTTTAGCGCTGCCGGTGATTGCTGCTTTGTCGGCCATAACACTCACGGTTTTGACCTTCCGTTTCTTGTTCGCCGCTCTTGGTTGCTTGGCGTTCCAGTCGCCGCCGGAGTGCTTGAGCAAGGCCGATTCTTCAATCCGCTTTTCGTCGACACGATGCGGGTGTGGGCTTGCGGGGTGGGCGGAAGCGCCGGAATGGTCGCCCTCGACAAGCTCGCCGGTGCGTTCGGAGTCGGACGCAAGAACGGCGACGGCGCTCTGTTCTCGAAGGTGTTCAGCGAGAACGTCGATCAGGCGCTGTGCTATCTCCGCAACGACCTGCACATGACGCACGGCGTTGCGCGAAAATTGAAGTTGATTCAGTAGCGGGCGCGTCGGCCGCCGCGCCGTTCGACAAGACAGAAGTGAGTTCGAAAGTCATCGAAGGAAGAAAGGAAGAGATTAGCAGTATGGCAACCGTAGTAGGCACGCCAGCAGGCGTCGCAACATCCACGCCGCCCATCGTGAACCCGCCCTCCCCGCAAGCCGGAATGCCGGAACTTTGGAACGGCGTTTCCATTCCGGTCATCGGCGGCACCGGCGAGTTCTCCACCGGCAAGACGTTATTCGGCCTGACGATCGATCCCGGCCCGCGCACGCTCGTTTGGGACAACGAAGGATCGTCACTCAGCTATCGCGGCATCGGCTTCAAACACCGCGACATGGCGATGCTTCTCCGTAAGAAGTTCGGTACGCGGGAGTATACGGCGAAGGAACGCTTTCTGTTGTGGCGTGACGAATTGCTAGCCTGCGAGGACGGCAAATACACCGTGGGCATGGTCGATCCGTTCAGCGAGATCGAAACGGGACTTGCGCAATACGTTGACGAGAACCCGGACAAATTCGGATACACCGCCGCCCAATTCGCTCGGTCGTCGGGAATCTTCTGGGGCGCGGTGAAGGACTATCAGCAACAGCTTCTCGACGACATCCGCACGAAGTTTCAAACGTTCTATTACGTCACGCACATGCGCGACGAATTCAAGGGCGGCGCACCGACCGGCAAGAGGGAGCCGAAGGGCAAGGAAACCCTCTGGCAGTTAGCGAGTTTGTTCCTTGAGTTCCGCCGCGACAAAAACACGGAGATCCCGTCGGCGGTCGTGTTGAAGTCGCGCGTTGCCAAGACGGAGTTTATCGGCGGCCGTTTGAAGATCACGAACTGCCTGCCCGATCGACTGCCCGAGGCGACGCCGGAAGCGATTCGCGGCTACATCGCGAACCCGCCGGACTTCAACAATCTGAAGGCGACGGAACGCTTTCAGCCCGACGTGATGAGCGAAGACGAACGGCTGCGGCTGCGGGCGTACATCGCCGAGCGTGAAGCCGAAACGGCCGCAACGGGCGAAGACGTTGCGAAGAAACGCCAAGCCGCGGCGGCCGCACAGCGAGCCGCGCTTGCGGGAGGAAGTGGAGCCTCGGCGCCCGAGAGTGCCGCCGGCGGAAATGGAGCCGCAACCGCTCCGACGAACTCCGCTCCTCCCGCAAGCCGTTCGACGACGGCCGCCACGTCCGGTAAGCCCGCCCCGACGAACGCCGCGAACCCCGCGAACCCAACCACCACGCCGATCGGGCCGGAGAAGAAGGCCCGCGTCATCGAGTTGTGCAAGGCCGGCGGGATCGAAGGGGCGTTGATGCTGAAGATGGCGAGCCGCATCGCCGGCCGGACGGTTGAGAAGCTGTCCGACGTGACGGAGTTGCACGCGGCGGCGCTCATCGGGGAACTGTTGTTGCTGCAACCGGGTGCGGGAGCGGATAGCGCGCGTAAGGACATCGAGGGGAGCAAGGAAGCTCCGTCCGCTCCGGCCGCCGTGAGCCCTTCCACCCCTCCCGCAAGCACGCCGGAGGCGCTTGGCGACGCAGCCGAACCGCCG
>JAEUIN010000408.1 GCA_016793115.1 Planctomycetaceae bacterium | reverse complement strand
ACGGTTCCCACCGCGCCGAAAACCGGAACCGACGAACCGACATCCCAAGACTTAACGACAACGGGCCAGTCGGCCGCCAACACCACGCGAAGCGACTATTCCCCGAGAAAACGACACTGGGAACCGAACATAAGAAACATTGGCAACCTAGGTTGCCTTTTGGCGAATAGATCGCTAGAGTGCCGTAAATCAGGGCATACGGAGAGCCCTGTTGCCTTTTCGAACTTGCCAAATGGCAAGCGCGGACTTAGAACGGCTTCGATCATCGAACGCAACTCCATTGCGTTTCGGTGTGGAGAGCAACGGAGTGCGTCAACACTACGGGGCTCGATATAAAACCCGGTTGTCAGCCGGGCAGAAGCATATGGGCCGTACGGGACGCCAATCCCGTGCGGCCTTTTCTTTTGCTTCAGGTCGAGAGGCTACTCCGTAGCCGTCCGACCTGTCAATCTGTATCGTCCCCTGAGAACGCACTCTTGACCGATTGTGCGGCGTGGAGAGCTCGCAACGCAGCCCGAACTTGGCCGTGCGAGAATTGATGGTTTAATTAGCGCTGCGTAGAATCGCGGTAAGCCGTTGAGAGAACACGACTACTGACGCTGGCAGCGTCCTTCGGATGGACTTCTAGATCCGGTGCCGGCGCGTGTTCACAAAAAGTTAGGCCACATTATGCCACGGAGCTTTCTTGCGCTGTTGCTTTGCATTGCCGCGCTAACGTGTGCCTTGGGTCGCGCGCCGCCCGGAGGAGTCGCAAGGGACTTAGTCGTTGCAACGGCACCGCCCTCATCACCGCCCGATACGAGGTGGCTCGAGTATTTTGATCTTTCAAACCCTTTGAAAACTCTCCCAATAGTTACGCCTACGGGTAAAACCGCTGGAGCATTGAAAGTCCTCGTATCAAATAGCGGCCCTTCGGCTTTGTACTATCGAGCACTTGTGACAGGAGAGATGCAGTTATTCCAGGAGACCTTTGTCGATGGTCAATGGCGTATGACCTCGTGGGACTGGATGTTCGATATTGGCCGTACCGTAGCCTACGAAATATTGCCGACGCAGCAGGCGATTCTGAACGTCACGTTTTGGGATGATGGTTGCCGTGAACGAATGCTGGCGTTGTTTTATGAATCGGGAACGGGACGACGAAGCTTAGTCGTTGTGGCAGAAGAGCCCGAATAGCAGATCCTGGGCAGGGTCGCCATTGGATCGAGCTGATTCTGAGTTCGTGAGCGTTTTGCGTCGTTCCGATTGCGGACGTTATTCTAGTGTTTAGGGCGGTTCATTTTGAGAAGGCCCACTGCGCTGCTGCAGTACACACCTATGTGAGGTTTTATATGCGCGCGCTGTACCTCGGCCTTGCGATCCAGATGACCGCCGCTGCCAACGCGATGAGTGCCGAGCCACCATCTATCGGCGGCCCTGACCCTCTGGGCGACGCGTTGAGGGCGGAAGGCTACGTTTGTATTGCCGTCGATCGCCTCGGCTCAGGATATCTTGCTAAAACGGTCCACGTGAATAATACCCCAGTGCGAATGGTCATCGACACTGGCGCGAGCTCAACGCATCTTGATCCCGTTCGAACTAAGGCTCTTAATTTGAACTGGCAGGATATCGCATCACCATCGCCTCGCGGCGCAACTTACTTTTGCAATATCGCGACAATTCAGATCGACCGAATTATGACCGCTTCTCTACGCGTCCGCTCCATTGACGTGACCGATTTTAACATCGCGTTAGAGGCGTACGGCGATTCTGAAATTGACGGCGTAATTGGAGCTGATGTGCTTATTTCCCATGCGGCTGTGATCGACTATTCTCGCAACCGCATCTTTCTACGCCTTAAGCCTGAAGCGCCACATAAGACTCAATTCCGCATGTCGATGCCCCGCCTTCGCGCGAGCACGCGCGAAGAGCGTTAACTTAGTGTCCCGCGCGGAACATTTCGTTCGCGCCTTCGCGCGCGATTAGTGTAGCGCGGTTCAGCGTTCACTTTGCTGCTTAGCTAAATCGTTCTCAAGCGCGGGTGCATCGTCCGGAGTTGAAAGATCATGCGGCCAGCGTCCCAGCGGCAGCCGCGTTTCGGGCTCGCGCTTCTTGACGTTCTCGATCGCGTCGGCCCAGCCGCAGCAGGTGCAGACGATCGTATCGCCGACGCGTTCTAAATTCCGCTGTTCGTTGCGAAGCGCGTCGCGCGTCAGTTGCGCCCAATCACGTCGCCGCAGCGTCCCGGCCCGCCAGGCTTGATACTGGCAGACGTCGACAAACGGAATGACGCGAATGACCGGGTGTTTGCCGTAGGTCGCCGATCGCATGCGGCCCGTCGCCACGGCGTGCAGCAGCGTTTCCCGATGAACTGCGCAGAGCCGCGCGGCCCAGTGAATCGGCACGACGCCTTCCGGATGCAACGCAAATTGCTCCGCGAAGAAAGCCACCATCCTTTGATCTTCCCAAATTGAATAGCGCATTAACGACTCCGACACGATGACATGCTTACGGAAAAGTTGGCTAGCGGCGGCTGGCTGGTATGATTTAGCTCACACTAAACAGGGGGCAAGTCATGCCGCAGCAACAATCGCCCGCCGCGACTCAAGCACCGGAAGTCATTCATCTCCCGCCACTCGTCTCGCCGCGCCCGATCGGTCCTCACCTCGGCCATGCTGACGCACCGACTCCGTTCATTGCGCCGCGCAACGAAGCGAAGCCGCTTCGGCCTGCACTGCCGAAACCGAAGGCCGATCCGAAAGAGATCATCAACGGGACGGTTGCCGATTTCGGGAGGAAGTTGCCCGGCAAAGTCGTTGATGCGGCGATTACTTTGTGGGCTCCGCTTACGCTGTTGGGCGTGACGGCCGCCGGGATCTTCATTGCGCGAATCGTCGCCGGTCGTAAGCACCGCGAGCGGGAGCGTTCGCTTCGAGACAATCCCATTGAGATTGTCGGACTTTCGACGCACGACGTGGCAATGACGCCTCGCCGTTTTGATCGGACGAACGTTTGACTTATTCACTTTTCACCTTTGGCGTTCGCTGCGCTCATCATCGCGGCATACTCCTACGCCGTCGCGCACCCTTCGCTTAGACCTATGGAGGTCTGCTGCGGGAGCGGACGGCTACTGCAACATCACCGGGCCAACTTCCTGGGTTGCATCGACTCGGGGCAGGGGAGTGATCGGCAACGTTGGAAGCGATTCGGTTTGACTTCCAACGCCTGGTGGAAGTGATTCTTCACCTCCGGCCGGCGCCAGGGCCGAGGGCTCCGCTAAGGCGCTCCGCCCGTCGGCCCCGGCTTCCGGCCGCGTGTCGCAAGTGATCGGCCCGGCGATCCGGTAGGCCCTGGCCCATATCTGAACGAGCTGCTTCGATTGCTTGTCCCGACCGCCAAGGCCCAGCCACTTTGCGACGGTCTTTTCGTTGCCGGTCCGGTCGAGGGCTCCTAGCAGATACACGCCGCCGGAGCTTATCACGGAGGCCGAGTTGAAATCGTCTTTCGCGAGAATCGGAGCTTGGTCGACGTATCCAACGACGGACGAGATCGCGGCGTTAACGGTTAGCCTGGTGCGATCGTACCCGACCTCGCGGATGCCAACATCGAGTTGAAACCCGGTGTCGACGAACTGATAAGAGGTTGTATTCACCGTACCTTGGTTGCTGACTGTGCGGAGCGGAATCGGGACACGCTGACCGGAACCGAGATGCGACGTTTCACCATCGACGAGCAGAAACAGCGGCTCGCCTACGATGCTCACCGAGGACCGTTCGCGGGCCGCTTTCATAACAACGTCTAAGCCGCCCTTCAGTGAGGCATTCGGCGTGAGGTTCGCCAGCCCGCCGTTGCTTGCCGATGCAACCGTTGCGGCGACTTCGAGAGCGGGCAGAACGTCGAGGCCCAGACTCATGACGTCGTCCGACGTCAACGACACAACGTAGAGTTGCACGACCCAGGCGGCGGCTTCGGCCGCTTCGACTTGGTCGATCAGTTCGGAAATGCGTTGCAACACTTCCACGCGGTCGCCGACAACAAGTAGCCCATCCGTGAACGGCTGGCAACGGCCATGCTCCGAGAGCAGCACCGCCACGGCTTGCGTCCATTCCTCCTGAGAGAGCCGGGTACACTTGCGGACCATAACGCCGCGATCCTCCGGCCGCAGCTCGCCGAGGAAGTAGAGCTTGCCTTGGCGAGTGACTTGCGATCCGGCCCGGCGTGCGACCATTCCGAGAACATCAGACACGGCCACATCGCGCACGTCGAGCGTAACGGTGCGATGCTCTAGCCGATCGTCGACGACGACGGACACGCCCGCACGTTCGGCGACCCACCGAGCGAAAAGCGTGATCGGCATACGCTCGACGGCGATCGTCAACCGCTGCTCGTCACTTCTTCGGCTCTCCGGCCTCGTCAGTTCGGCCGACATTGGGCCGTAGATTTCCGACAGGGTAACGCGCGAGGGCCGGTCGTTCCATGTGAGGCGTTCTTTCACTTCCCGGCAGGTTTGGCATCCCGTCAACGCCGCCACCAAGACCGCCGCCCATACGCAGAACTTCCCCATTGCTGAGCCTCGCATTTCTCCGGCGGTAGTCGATCGACACGACCTTCGCCCCTTTGTGTTTTCCCAGTTCGATGACCGACCCGACGCCGTACGTCTCGCCGCCGCGAGTGACAATTTCGTTTTCCGCAACAAGCACGATCTCCGAGGCCACGGCCTCGCGTTTCTCCAATTCGGACACTTGAGCCGCGAGCCGATCGAGTTCGGCACGCTCGGCCGCTTCCGGCGATCCGGCACGCGGCATTGCTTTGACGCTTGGCCCGCTCGACGGCCCGGCCGCAGGAGGCCGATCGGCTTCGGACTTGGCGGTGAGCTTCGCCTTTTGCGTCGCGGCGATGCCTTGCACAACGTCGCCGAACTTACGAGCCGCGACACCGGCACCGCCGAACAACGTCAGCCACAGCAGGAACGCGACGAGCCCCATACGCCAGCCGAGTTGCCCGCTGTTCTTGAGCAGGAACCAGCAGAGGAGGGACACGCGGCCCCGGCGTTGGAATTGATGCTCCGGCAGCTTAGCACCAGACCCGCTGCCGGACTCAGGAGCGGAAAACGAATCGTAGAACCGGAAGTAATCGCCCGTTAACTTGAACTGCCGGTAGTTGGTTTGCGTGAGGCGGCCGTCAACGTCCATCTTCTCAAATTCTGCCACGGTCGAGGTGTACTCGCCGGTCAGAAACTTGGCCCGGAGTTCGTACCAGTCCGCGAGCTTGATGCCGCAGACCGGATCGCGGGTATCGTCGATTTTCACCAACGAGATATGAACGCTGGCCTCCTTGACGAGTTCCTTCGCGATCTTGTCCCGGTGTTGGCTGATGAGTTCGACCGTCGCGCCACGGTGACGGATTTCTCCGAGCCAGTTTTTCCAGGCGGCCTTTACCACCGGTTTATGCTCGGCTCCGCAAAACACGTGAATCTCATCGATCGCAATATGCGTCTCCGAGATGTCCTTGTCTTTGAAGAAATCCCACGGCCCGGATTCACCTTTCCGCCAACGCTCGATTTCCTCGCGGTCGATCAGGTTGATTCGCTCTAAGTACTCCGTGACCGTGCCGCCCGTTTTCGCGGCCACGGCTTCCGCGATCCGCTCGCGGAAAGTCTCGCCCTCATAGGCGGGCGGATAGCAATGATGATCCGGCACGCGGCCGAGGGGGAAGTTCGTCCAAATCTTCCGGCCCGTCTCCGGCAACAGTTCGTCGACGAACTGGATCGCACAGCGTACGAAGGACTTCCCGGCCCCGGCACGGCCGGTGGTAACTGTTACGGTCGAGTGGCTTCCCATCGTTCCCCCTCGCGGCCGGCGCCATGCCCGGCACGGATCTAAAAAGAGTGGAAGTTTGCGGCCGGCACCCAGGGACGCGGGGGAAACATGCCCTAGAGTGCGTTGGAACCGAACAGAAATTGCCAGGTTTCTTAGTTAAACGGAATGAGTTCCCAAAGCGAGACCATCATTTTGACGAACAGCAAGCCGCCCAAAAAACCGTAGTAGATGACAAGCAGGCCGAAGCAGTAATCGAGCGGAAACCACAGGTTCGCGATTCGGAAGTAACCGGCGAGGTCCGTCATATCTTCGATCAAATCTTCCGGGATGACGGCCCACAGGGCCGACATGATCCAGTCTTGCACGCCTTGAAAGACGGACGCGATCGCATCGTACGCGATGATCAGAATGCCGCGTTCGCCGTCGGTGAACTTGCCGTCTAGGTTGGCATCGACGCCAACGAACGTACGTTGCCACCAGCCGGGGTCGTGCGTGGTGCGCTCCGGCTCCGAGCCCGAGGGGTCGGTGTGCCGGTAAATACGCTTCGCTTGTGCGTCGGCCGAGGCTGGGACGCAGAGCAGGGCTACCAAGACTGCCGCAACGCTAACCAGATTTTTTGAAACGTGTACCATGATGCGAGCACCTTGATTGCGAAGAGCAGGAACAGACGGCACGGTTCGAGAATAGCCCCATACCACGTAGAGGTATCGGGCAACACGTTGACGGTGTACGTTCTTTCGCCGAGGCCCGGGATCGTGAGCGTGAACGATACAACCTCGCCGGTCGCCGAACCGTACGAATGCCCGTCACCACCGGCCCCGCCGAACTTCGGCCCGCCGAGTTTGTTGATTCCTTCGGCGACGCTTTCCGCTTGGCCTTCGAGCGCTTCGCCCTGTCGCGGGCCTTGGCGTTGTTTCCACGTACCGCCGCCCGCCCCTTGCCAATTCGTCGATACGCCCTTCGGAATGTCGATTACCACGTAATCCCCCTCGCCTTGCGTCGTGCCGCTGGAGCCAACGCCGGGGGCTACGTTGACGTTGTACGTCGTGCCGCTGGAGTTCTTGTATTCGAAATCTCCGCCGCCAATGTTGTTCATCTGCGTGGAGTTGCTGTTATCGACGTACGTGTAATTCGCCGTCCCGCTCGGCGACGGCGGAGCGATCAGGACCGGCCCGGTTGACGGAGCAGGCCCGCCGCCTGTCGGGAGTGACGGATTCGGAGCGCCGCCCGGCATGGAAGAGGACGGCGGCGGATTCACCAGAGGCGGCGGCGGCGTCGGGTCTGGGTCCGGGTCTGGGTCTGGGTCCGGATCGCCGGGAATGACGCCGATACTTCCGCCGCCCATCGGCAGGAACCAGTCCCAGATACCATCTTCGTTGCCGTCGGGGTACCACGTGTTGTCATCCTGCGGCGTCGGCGTGATCAGCTCTAAGAAGTTCCAGGCCCCGTCGCCGTCATCGTCTCCGAACGGGTTAGGACCTTGAAACGCGGAGCCGGGATAGTCCGGGTTTTTGGAAGAGAGCAGGGGGAGCCAATCGTCGAGATTCGACGAGCTTCCCGGAGGGTGAGACATAGCGTCATTCGGATCAGAAATCGTGCCGCTGCCGTCATCCTTTGGGAACGATTCGAGCCAGTTCGGCCAGCCGTCGCCGTCGCTGTCGGCCATATCCGGCAAGCCGTCCTCGTCGCGATCTACGAACTGGTTCCAATCCATCGCGGCAGGCACTTCGCCCGCTTCGTTGATCTTGTTTTCAACAACGTCCAGTTCGCCGTCGCCGTCTTTGTCGGTGTCCTCGTCGTTGGGGATACCGTCGCCGTCAATATCCGTTACGAACCGATCGTAGTCGGCCGCGTTAATCAAACCATCGTCGTTGAGGTCCCAGAGCTTACTTAGGTTCGAGGCCATCCAGCGTTCGACCGGCGTCGAAGTGCCGGGATAGTTGCCGAGCCCGGCCCAGTTATTCGGGATGAGCCCGGCAGGGACTCCGAGCGCCGTGGTAATACTCGAATTGATCCAGCCGCTGTAAAATTCCCCGTCCTCAATCCACGTGCCCCAGACGCTACCCGCCGGAGCCCCTGACACGGCGGGATTGATCCAGTACTCCGTGAACGACGGAGCGCCCATGCGGTAGTAGTAACCACGGCCGGGCGTGTAGTCGCCAGTAGCCGCTTCGGCGACACTGACGCAGCAGCACACCAACGCGACGGCCAACAGATTGCGAAGCATGATTAGCCCCACCAGCTTTTGCTAGAAACCGCCCGTTGAATAATCCACCACAGTTGCAAGCCGAACAGAAATCCACAGGCACAGAGCGTGGCCTGATTGACGAAAACGAGTTGATCGAGTTTGGCGAGAAGTTCCACGCCTTGAGCTTCCGTCATGCTGCACCTAGCGACGAAAGACCGCAGACGAGTAGAACGACGCATCGTCGAACGCAGACGGCTCGGAACATGGCGCCGAAGGTGCGGCCGAGACCTCCGCCGGCTCGAGCAACGGAGTTTCCGGCGGAACGTAAGGCTCGACGCGCGGGCTCAATGCGAAGCCCTGCCGAAACACACACAGCGCGTAGGCCGTGAATCCGACGTGAGAGATGAAGTACGTGACTAAAAGCGCGTCCCGCGCTGCGGCGAAGAATTTTTCCCACACTTGAAACCTCATCCGTGAGGAACGCCGCGGGAAGTGAAGGGCAGGGGAGGGAGCCCCGCGGCGGAACTCCCTCCCCGAAACAGCCGCGGCTAACGTGCCGAGGCCCCCACTAGCCCCGGAACGCGCGACCGGCCCAGCCGAGAGCGAGGCGGAGCGCCTTCCAGCCGAACTTGTAGCCGATCGCCACGGCCGCAGCGGCGGCAACGATCACGACCGTCGGCGCGATGTAATCCGACGGGTCGATACCCAAATCGGGAATGGTCGGACCGGACTGCGCGAGGCTGATTTGAGCCGCGCCGACCGTGAGGCCGCAGAACGTCAACGCCTTAACGCCGACGCGTTTGACGCCTCGGGCGACGAGCTTCGTGGCGCTGCTCAAAGCACCACAGAACGACACGACGCCGGTAACGATGCAAGAAACCATGACACCTACCCCCTTACAAGAAACGGACACACAAAACAACGGGACGGGCTTCCTTACTCGCCCCGATCAGACTCGTCGAAAATCCAACGCTCATAGTGGTTCGTGTTCAACGCTTGAACGATGAACCACATCGCGCCGGTGAATGCCAAACCGTACAAAGCCACTTCCATGAAGCACGCGAACGGCGAGGGGTACTCGGTCATACGAGCAACACTCCCTTCGAGTCTTGCAGTGCGCCGCGATCATCGAAAATGCGGATCGCCGACCAGAGGCGCGTCTGTTGCACTTCCTCGACCCACGCGAAAACCGTGTCGCGGTCGGCGCGGAGGATAACCGCGCCGCCGTTGCGAAACTCGATCATGAGCTGCCACATAGTCGCCTACCTCCGGCCATAAAGTGCTCGAACGTTCCGCGTGAAGTTTCATGCATCATCGGCGGCCCGAAGTTCGTCGCCGGGTTCGACGCTTCGAACACGGAACGTTTGCGAGTGAGCCGCTTGAGATACTCCGCCCATTCGTAGCCGTCGACCAGCTCGCAGAGTTGGTCGAAAGCTTCGGCGAGAAACTCGCCCTTGTCCTTGATGACGCCTTTGCCGTACGTGATCGCGCTGGAGAGCGTGCCGAGCGTTTGACGGCCGAGGGCCTTGAAGTCGAAGCAAACCTTCTTAACAAGCGACGAGGCCCGCAGCGCGCACGCTCCAAAAAAGCAGACGGGCGATTTCACGACGCGCTGCCACAGATCCCAAACTTGTGCCTTGGTTTGGTGGAAGTTCTTACGATCAACGTCGCCCTGAGTGAACCGAACCCAATCCGTGGTGAGGTACAACATCACGTTGACGCGCTTCGCAAACCAGTCGGCCATCGTGTCGACTTCGAACGCGGCGATTTTCTCGCGGCGGAGTCGCCATTCGATGCGCGTCGCGCAGTCGGGCAGGGCTCCGCCCCAGCGCGTTTCAATCAGCGTCTGAAGCTTCGCTTCGTCCTGTTTTTTGCAGACTTCGTGCAGCTTGTCGTAAACGTTGAGCGAGAGCGACGCCCCGCCGGCGCCAATGGTGAAGCCCGTCGATTTCTGACCGGCTCCGTGGAGCGACGTTTCGACGTATTCCTCGCGGCCGATCGCCCGGCACACGAACTGATGAGCCCGGAACTTCGCGCAGAAGTCTTCGATGTTCACATTCGGAAGATCAATGCAAACGTCGACCCGCGAGAGCTTGTCCTTGATGATCGTTCCGCCGAGGTCCGCAACGTCGGCCTTGACCAATTCCCATATCTGTTCGGCACCGCGTAGCATCAGCGGCAGCGAGCCAACGACGACTTTCATCGTCGGATAGGGTGAGCCGGGCTTCTGGTTCGCGATGCAGTACGTCCGGCCGTCTTTCTTCATTCGCCAGGTGAACCGCGGCCCCTTCCCGTCGCTGTTCGTGCCGGTCGGCATCATCAGAAACTCTTCGTTGAACATCACGAGAACGTCACCGCGATCGGTCTCGGCCCCGTCGGCCTGGGCCTTGGCCGTCTCCTTCGCGGCTATTAGTTGGGAGCGGAGGGCTTCCCAATCGCCCCATTCGATCCAGAGGGAGATTTCGAGCATGTCTTCGCCGCCCGCAAATTCGCCTTCTGGGCCTGACGGCTGCGCCTTGGTCCCTACTGGGCTAATTGCGGGGGGCGTGTTACTACACTCGCCCCCCGCAGGCCGCTTCGCGGCCTGTTCGGCCAACTCAGAGGCCCAGGACAAACCCAACTGTTTCAATGGTTTAGGCGTGGTCGTGCTGACCACCCCTGCCTCGCGTAATCGTTCAATTTCGCGTAATCGCTCCGACAGCACCGACTGTTGCCGTTTACGCTCTTGGAGCCGTCGCTTGCCGTGTTCGTTCATGTGGGTCAACTCCGTTTGCCGGGGGAAACAAACCCGCCGTTGAAAAACTCCCGGCCGTAGGCGGCGGAACCTACGACCGGGAGCGGCACGGGGCTTACGCCGCCTGACGCCGGGCCGGATCGGCACCGACTTGCCGAGGCGCTTCCGCACGCAGGAACTTCAACGCCGAGAGGGTCTTCTTGCCGAAATCCGCGCTCTCGATCGCACCCACGGCGAAGGTGAGAACGACCGGCTGGCCCTCAGCCGGACAAGCCGCAAACTCGTCGGCTTTGTCGAAGTTGACCGAGAAGAAGCCGCCGGGGCTTTGGAACTCGGCCCGGCGGTACGCCTTGCCATCGCGGGCCCCTTCTTTGCGTGTAAAAACCTCGCCGTGAACTACCAACAACATTCCGTGAGCCATGACTAAAACCCCTTGCCTACGAGCCAATGAAAAGGCCCGGCCGCGTCCGTGCGACCGAGCGAGAAACGACGGCCCGCAGCCATGCGGAAACGTCGTTGTTCGGAGAAGGCGGGAGGAACCCGCGAAAACAGGAAAACGGCAGTTTCCCGGGAAAAGCTGGGCAACTTACCGAACATAAGAAACATTATCGGACGTTGTTGGGGCGGCTGGTTTTGGTGTTTGAGGGCCTGTTTGGGCCCTGCTCCGGCTCGTGATTGGTTGAGCTGAGTGCGTGTTGATGACTTTGGATCTGAACGTCCCGTGAGTGTTTCTGAAGTCGGCTTGCGGCGGCGATGTTGGCGGTGGCGTGGCGGCCCGAAGTTCGTCGGGCGTTCGGAGCGGGGCTGTGGAGAAGTTCGCCCGGTGGCCGGCGGCGGTTTAGAATCCGGCGCGGTCGGCGGCCGGCGGCCGGCGAATTCTCGTTGGCCGGCAGGGGGCTGAACCGGAGTTTTGAGGAGGAGCGGGCTTATGACCGAAGAGGTTCATCGCGATGGCGCCCCCCTGCCCGGCTCGGCGGGCGATCCCGACGGCGCTCCCCTGCCCGCCGGATTGCGTGCTTCAGCCGAGCCGGCTCCGGAAGCTTTCCCGATTAGTTCCGAGACCGGGCTTAGGCAAGCTGACGGGGCCGGCGGCATTTCATCCGCGGACGCAGCGACGACCGCTGCCGGCGGGCATCGTTCAAAATCTTTTGACGACGGGCAGGGGGCGAACGCGACGAGTTTCGCCGGCTTGGAACAATTGGACGTAGGGCCGGCCTCGGCCTCTCTCGCCGATCGGCTGGTCAACGACGGCAGCGGTCGAGAGACGATCGGAGTGCAGCGACCGCCGATTCGGCCCGCGGGTTTTGTTAGCCCGACGACGAGGGCGGTGGCGTTGATCGTCGTGACTCTGGTGCAGATCGCTTGGTTCGGCTTTGCGGCCTACTACTTTCTCGACCTCGCGCGGCACGACTGGGTCGAGCAATTGAATCCTTTCGACGACCACAACGTCGCCGCCATGAGCGAGCACGAGTGGTTGCTCGAGTTGGACATTCCCGAACTTGCCGAGGAGCGGGCTCTCTACGAAGCAGCGCTGGCGCGTCGGGCCAAGTTCGAGCAGTTTGAACGGGACCAAAAGTGGCTCCTGGGGACTTTCATCGGCCTGTACTGGCTGGAACTGATCGCCTTCTGTCGGTGGCAACTACGGGTCCATCGCAACGTACCGGCGATGGGGACCTCGGGCATGCGGGGCGAGCCGCTGACGTCGCTCGTGTGGTGGGTCGTGCCGATCGTGAATTGGTGGTTGCCGCTGAGCGTGATGCAAGAAATCTGGCGCGGGTCCGATCCGAGCGTGCCCGTCGGCGACGGCCAGGCGTGGCGATTGAAGCGCGGTTCGGCGCTCGCCGGAGCATGGCGGGCCGCGGCCGTGTTGGCGAAACTGACCTTCGGCTTTTGTCTCTTTATGCTCGCGCTACGGCTCTACTCGGTGGCGAATCCGCCGCTGCTACTGGTCGTGGCGTCGGCGCTCATGATCGTCGCCGGAGTGTTGCAGATCGCGCTGGTGCGCAAGCTCGGAGCGCGACAAGAGACGCTCTATCGCAAGCGGATGAAAGCCGCGGAGAAGGCGTCGGCCGCCGGGCTGCCGGTCGTCGAGGCGCAGGTGCTCGACGATGAATAACGGCGCGATGAAGACGGCAACCTACGCCGTCGCGCCTTCGGTGAAGACGCCCATCTTGCGGAACTTTTCGTAGCGGGCCGCCAGGAGTTGTTCGGTCGAGAGCGACTTCAATTCGCGGAACGACTTCTGCAGGTACATCTTCAGTCGGGCCGCGGTTTGGTTGTGATCGCGGTGGGCGCCGCCGAGCGGTTCTTCGATGACGTCGTCGACCACGCCGAGCCGGTGCAGATCGCGCGACGTCAGCTTCAGCGCCTTGGCCGCCTTTTCCTTATGCGTGTGGCTCTTCCACAAGATGCCCGCGCAGCCTTCGGGGCTGATCACCGAATAATACGCGTGCTCCATGATCGCCACACGGTCGCCGACGCCGATCCCCAGCGCCCCGCCTGAACCACCTTCGCCGATGACGACGCACACGATCGGCGTCGCCAGCCGCGACATTTCAAACATCGAGTAGGCGATCACCAGCGCCTGACCGCGCTCTTCGGCGCCGATGCCTGGATAAGCGCCGGGCGTGTCGATGAAGCAGACGACGGGCAGCCCGTACTTGGCCGCGTTCTTCATCCGCAGCATGGCTTTGCGATAGCCTTCGGGATGCGCGCAGCCGAAGTGGCAGGCTTGCCGCTCCTTGAGCGTCTTGCCTTTCTGGTGGCCGATGACCATCACCTTTTGTTCGCCGAGTTTGGCGAAGCCGGTGAGAATCGCGCGGTCGTCGCCGAATGATTTGTCGCCATGCAGCTCGACGTAGTCGTCGAACACCAGG
>JAEUIN010000164.1 GCA_016793115.1 Planctomycetaceae bacterium | reverse complement strand
ACCGAAGGTAAGGGAGAGTTGATTCCCGCTCGGCTCTACGACGTCGTGACGACGCTCGCCGTCGAACGTTTGGTCGTCGAAATCATGCGCCAACTTGGCTCCGCCCAAGCGCAGCCTGCGAAACGCCGCGCGGCCTAGTTGCCTTCCCTCACTCTGTGAAATTTGCGGTCGCATCCTGGCCCGATTCAAGGCCGGGATGCGACAGCAATTGCGTTTGACGCCACCGACGCGAATGGATTCACACGGCCGACCATCGCGAAGTTAAAAACTCTCTGTTTTTTGCGGCTCTCAGCGCCGCTGGGCCAATTGCCGCAGTGGCACGCCGGCGGTACAATCGCCGCTTCGCGCCCGCTCGCCGACGGCCGCCTCGCGTGTCGTCCGGCGTCACTGGCAGGCTCCTCGGCCTTTGCGGCCGGCACCTCTATTTCCCTTGGGCTTTTCGCAATGTCTTCCGCTACGAAAACTCCGTGCGATTTCGGTTTGATCGGTCTGGCCGTCATGGGCGAGAACCTGGCCCTCAACATTGAGAGCCGGGGCTACAGCATCGCCGTCTTCAATCGCACGACCAGCGTCGTCGACCACCTCATGGAAGGTCGCGCGAAAGGGAAGAAGTTTGTCGGCTGCCATTCGCTGGAAGAATTGGTAAAGAACGTCGCTCGGCCGCGCAAGATCATGATCATGGTCAAGGCCGGCAAACCGGTCGACGAACTGATTGATCATCTGATCCCGCTACTCGAACCGGGCGACGTCATCATCGACGGCGGCAACGAACACTACACGAACACGATCCGTCGCACGAAGTACGTCGAAAGCAAGGGGCTGCTCTTCATCGGCACCGGCGTGTCCGGCGGCGAAGAAGGCGCGCTTAAGGGGCCGAGCATGATGCCCGGCGGCTCCCCCGCCGCGTGGCCGCTCGTGAAGCCGATCTTCCAAGCGATCGCCGCCAAGGTCGGCCCGAACAACGACATTCCGTGCTGCGATTGGGTCGGGCCCGACGGTGCCGGCCAATACGTAAAGATGGTGCACAACGGCATCGAGTACGGCGACATGCAGATGATCTGCGAAGCCTATATGCTGTTGAAGTCGACGCTCGGTCTGTCGAACGACGAGCTGTACGACGTCTTCTCGTCGTGGAACAAAGGCGAACTCGACAGCTATCTCATCGAGATCACGCGCGACATCTTCAGCGTGAAGGATCCCGAAACCGGCAAGTACATGGTCGACCTGATCCTCGACAAGGCCGGCGCCAAGGGCACGGGCAAGTGGATGAGCCAGTTGGCGCTCGACCTCGGCGTGCCGAGCACGCTGGTGACCGAAGCCGTGTTTGCCCGCAGTCTCTCGGCCCTGAAAGATGCCCGCGTTCGCGCCAGCAAAGTGCTGGCCGGCCCGCAGGAAACCTACAAGGGGGACAAGGCACAATTCATCGAAGCCGTCCGCCAAGGCCTGTACGCTTCGAAAATCTGCAGCTACGCCCAAGGCTACGTGCAACTGCAGGCCGCGGCGAAGGAAAACAACTGGCCGCTCGATTTCGGCAGCATCGCACTTTTGTGGCGCGGCGGTTGTATCATTCGGGCTCGCTTCTTGGAACGCATCAAGGAAGCTTTCGATGCGGAGAAGAATCTCGAAAACCTGCTGCTGGCTCCGTACTTCCGCGATGCCGTGGCCAAGGCCCAGCCGGCTTGGCGGCATGTCATCGGCACGGCCGTGGCGCACGGCATCCCGATTCCCGCCTTCATGAACGCTTTGGCCTACTACGACGGTTATCGTCACGAACGGCTGCCGGCCAACCTGCTCCAGGCCCAACGCGATTACTTCGGCGCTCATACCTACGAACGGACGGACAAGCCCGGCACGTTTCACACCGAATGGATCGAGCTGCGCCGCAAGCCGGAGTAGGACCGCGAGTTCGAGCCGCACTGCTAGGGCGGCAGCGGATCCGGCATTCCGTGTAACAGGCACACAGCGTATTAGATGCACCCTGTGTGCCGTCGGTCGTCGTGAAGAATCGCCGCGGTGATTCTTCGCGAGACGTCCGGCAGCGTCGTCGATTGCCTCTTCGCCAGTGAGCCGCCACTCATGCCTACGATCGTCATCTTTGGAGCGTCCGGCGACCTGACGAGTCGGAAGCTGATTCCGTCGCTTTATCAATTGCACCGCAAGAAGCGATTGCCGGCCGACACCAACATCATCGGCTTCTCGCGCACGCCGTTTACCGACGACGCCTGGCGCACGCAGCTCACCGAGACGACGAAAAAGTTCGTCGGTGAGGATTTCGACGAAAAGCTCTGGGCCGAATTCTCGGCCAAGGTTCTCTATCAGCCGGGCGATATGAACGACGACGCCTCGTTCAAAGCCCTGTGCGGCAAGCTCGAAGAAGTCGAAAAAGGCTCCAACGCCTCGCGCGTCTATTACCTCGCGACTTCGCCGCATTTCTATTTGGAAACCGTCGATCGCCTCGGCGCTTCCGGCCTCGCGACGGAGAACGGCGCATCGACCCGCCGGCTCGTCGTCGAGAAGCCGTTCGGCGTCGATGCCGAATCGGCGAAGTCGCTCAACACGGATCTGCACCGGGTGTTCAAAGAACGCCAGGTGTACCGGATCGATCACTATCTCGGCAAGGAGACGGTTCAAAACATCTTAGTGCTGCGATTCGCGAACTCGATCTTCGAACCGCTCTGGAATCGCAACTACATCGACCACGTGCAAATCACGGCCGCCGAAGAAGTGAAAATCGGCCGCCGCGCCGGCTACTACGACACGTCGGGCATCATGCGCGACATGTTCCAAAACCATCTGCTGCAACTGATGACGATCACCGCGATGGAAGCCCCTTCGCGATTCGAGGCGGATTACGTCCGCAATGAAAAGGTGAAGGTTCTGCAGTCGATTCGCCCGATGACGTCGGAAGAAGTCGCCAAGCACACGCTCCGCGCGCAATACGTCGGCTATCGTGAGGAGCCGGGCGTCTCGAAAGACAGCCAAACGGCAACCTTCGCCGTCGCCAAGTTGCACGTCGATAATTGGCGCTGGCAGGGCGTACCGTTTTACTTGCGCAGCGGCAAGGCAATGAGTTGCCGGACGACGCAGATCGTCATTCAGTTCCGAGACCCGCCGCACATGCTTTTCACGAACGAAAAGAAAAAGCATCAGAAGGTCGAAGCCAACCGACTCGTGATTCACATCCAACCGGCCGAAGGCATTCAGGTGCACTTCCAGACGAAGGTTCCCGACGCCGGCATGAAGATGCGGCTCACCACGTTAGACTTCCGCTTCGATAGCCAATTCCAAGGCTCCATGCCCGACGGCTACGAGCGGCTACTGCTCGACGTCATGTCCGGCGACGCCAGCCTCTTCGCTCGCGCCGACGAAGTGGAACTCGCCTGGGGCATCGTCGACCCGATCCTCAAGGCTTGGGACGAACACAGCGAACCGCCGCTCGCCATGTACGAGCCGGGCGAATGGGGCCCGACGGAATCGCTCTACTGGATGGGCAGCGACGATCGGCAATGGCTCGACGTCTGCCCGGTGCTCGCGAAGCACGGTTCCTAGGCGGTTTTGCGACGTTCTCCGTCCGACGCTTCCCCTTGCCGCGGCCGCCGAGAATTCGACAATAACGGCATGTCGCTCGTCGAAAAAACTCCCGCCGCCGTCGCTCCGCTGCCGCATTTGGCGATCGGCTCCGTGCAGATCGGCTTCCCCGTCGTGCAGGCCGCACTCAGCGGATATAGCGATATGGCGATGCGCGTCATCGCGCGTCGGCTCGGTGCTTCGTACAGCCTGTGCGAAGTGGTACTCGATCAGACCGTGCTTACCGCCGGCAAAAAGCTGAAGCAGCGCTTCATGCAGATCAGCCCGGAAGAACATCCGGTCGCCGGTCAGTTAATGGGAAGCGATCCGACGGAATTCGCCTCGGCCGCCAAAGAACTCGTGGCGGCGGGCTTCGACGTCATCGACATCAATTTCGGCTGCCCGGTCAAAAAAGTGCTTGGTCGTTGTCGGGGCGGATTTCTGCTCAGCACGCCGACGGTAGCACTCGAGATCGTCTCGCGCGTTCGCGACGCCGTTCCGCCGCACATTCCCGTCTCCGTGAAGATGCGGCGCGGCCTCGACGACACGCAGCAAAGCCGCGACAACTTTTTTACCATCTTCGACGGCGCCTTCGAGCGCGGCATCGCTGCCGCGACGGTCCACGGTCGCACGGTCCATCAGCGCTACATCGGCCCCAGCCGTTGGGAGTTTCTGAGCGACGTAAAACGCCACGCCGGAAGTCGCACGGTGCTCGGCAGCGGCGACCTCTTTACGCCGCAAGCCTGCCTGGAAATGATTCGCCAAACGGGCGTTGACGGCGTCACCGTGGCCCGCGGCTGCATCGGCAACCCGTGGATCTTCCAGCAGTGCCGAGCCTTGGCCGCCGGCTTACCGCTTCCGCCGCCGCCGAGCGTGTTCGAACAACGCACCGTTATTCGCGAGCATTATCGCCTAGCCGAAGGGATCTACGGCGCCAACCATTTCGGCCGGCAGATGCGCAAGTTCGGCATCAAGTACTCGCGCCTCCATCCGCAGGCCCTCGACGTTCGCAACGCCTTCATCGCCGTGTCGCGCACGGAGCAACTGGAAGACGTGATGCGGCGCTACTATTCTGAAGACCTGCCGGGCCGCTATCCGCCCGACGATCCGGAAGAGTCGCCGGAAAACACGTCGTGCGAAGTGGAGTAAGCGCGGGGTGGCCGGGGCTGGAGCGTACTCGCGAAGACCCGGTGAGGGCTTAAGAAATCTGGGGCTCCGCTAGGCGCCGGCCACCCGAGCCAGCGCCCATTCGCAAGCTTCGCGTACGAGCGGCTCCGCATCGTTGAGTCCGCGAGTCAATGCCGCGACCGCCGACTTCGCTCGCTGGTTCCCCAGTACGATCGCCGCGTTGCGTAATACTCCGCGCCGCCGCGCCCGCCACAGCGGCGTGTCGCGAAAGCGTCGGCGAAAGGCGGCTTCGTCGAGATCAAATAGTTCGATCAAATTCAAGGGATTCTCGTCACGTCGCGGCAGGAAGCTCGGTTCGTCGACTGCGGGGACTTTACGATTCCACGGGCAGACGTCTTGGCAGACGTCGCAGCCGAACGCCCAATCGCCGTGTCCGGCGCGGAGTTCGAGCGGTATCTCTTCGCGAAGCTCAATCGTCGTATAGCTGATGCATTTGCGGGCGTCGAGCACATACGGGGCGACAAAGGCGTCCGTCGGGCAGGCGTCGAGGCAGGCCGTGCAGGTGCCGCAGTGATCGGTTTCGTGCTCGGGGTCGTAGTCGAGTTCCACGTCCGTCAGTAAGCCGGCCAAAAAGAACCAGCTGCCGAAATGGCAATTGAGCAACAGCGTGTTCTTGCCGATCCAACCGAGCCCGGCGAGTTGTGCGAACTCTCGTTCCAACAAGGGCGCGGTATCGACGACGCCGCGCACCTTGGCGCCGGGCACCATCGCGCGCAGCCAATCGGCCAATTCGTGCATTCGGTCATGAATCAGATTGTGATAATCATCCCCCCAAGCATAGCGCGACACGCGCCCGAATCCCTCGCCCGCCCATTGCGGCTCCGTTGTGCGATACGGCATCGCGAGCATGACGACGCTCCGCACGCCTTCGAGCACATGGCGCGGATGCTCGTACGCCGGGCGGCGATCTTCGAGGTAGCGCATCGTGCCGGCAAAGCCCGACGCGAGCCACTCGTGAAAGCGGCCAAGTCCCGGAGGCACGACGGCCGGCGTGACGCCCGAAAGCGCGAACCCCAGCCGCATGGCTTCGGCCTTCAACTGCGTCGTGAGTTCGGTTTGTTTGACGATCACGGGCGATGGGGCGTACGAAAAACGGTGTTCGGCTACGGAAAATACCATGATTTGCCGGTTTTTCGGCTTCTCACGGTTCCGCCGATTGTCGCGGCTGGCATTCCAATTACTCTGGATCATAGCGAAACACGTGTCGCGAATCCTGATCCTACTCCGCTTGAGTCGCCATCATGAAGTATCTCCTCGCCGTCGTCGCGCTCGTCGCGGCTTTGGGTTCCGCCGAAGAAGCTCACGCTCAATGGGGTTGGATGGGCAACGGCCAATGGTACGGCCGCAACGTCTACACGGTGTACGATCAAGATCGCCTGCCATACTTCGCTCTGCATCCGCCAGTCTACTACAGCCGACCGGTGCCGCGCACGTACGGCTACAGCCCGTTTGCGTACTCCGGCGACGTGATGACGCCTGAACTGCCGGCGGTCGAACCGGAAGTGTTGATGAACCCGTACTACGACGGCGGCCCGAAAGGCGGCGCGAAGCCTGCGCCGCAAATGGCACCCCCCGTTCAAAAGCCGACCTCGGCGCCTCGTTCGGCAACTCCGGTCCGCCCCGGCCAAAAGCAGGCTGCCGGCAGCGATCGCTCGGCGGCTGTGCAGCCGCTGCGGATCGTGAACCCGCACGTCGGCAAGGTTTACACGGTCTCACGCTAGCACGATCTTGATCTCGTGGAGCGTCGGGTGGCCGGGTCTGGAGCGTACTCGCGAAGGCCCGGAAAGTAGATCGCTTTCCTGGGGCACCGCTTCGCTATGCCCCAGCCACCCACGACAGCGCCGTGAGTATTGCTCTGGGCGAACTGATCTAGTCTCTGCCGGCGTTTCTGCTATGGTTGCGGCCCCTTCTTTCGGGCCGCGACCTCACGCTATTTTTCACTTCCGGCGTGGTGCGGTTCGCTTACGAATCCCCAGTGGAGTCGGGTCATGAGGCGCGGGCCGTCCGTCGTTCTCCTTGTTGCGCTGAGCATTGCGCTCGTCGGCTGCCGTAATCGGCCGACGCAACTCGATCCGTTTCTCGGACGCACGACGGTTCCGCCGCCGCCGACGGGTAGCGTTGGTGCCGGTGGCACCTCCCTTCCCGCACTCACCGCGCCCCCCTCCGGCTCCGTCTACACACCGCCCGGCGGTTTCGGCAGTTCATCGACCGCTGCGACGGGCTCAAGCCCGACAGGTACCGTCGCACCGCCGCCAAGCTTTACGAACAATTCGACTCCTTCCACTCCGGCGAGGTTAACCGGAACTGCCGGCGCGGCAATGCCGTCCAGTGGCGTCACAGGGTCGGGACAATCGATTCGCGTTGTCGAGCCTTCGCCGTCGACTCGGCCTGCGACTACCGGCGGCAACCTTTACACGGGCGCATCCGCCGGCGGCGTCGACATTATGGACCTGCCGGTCTCCGGACGTTCGGCCCAGCCGAAAACCGCCGAAGGTACCCGCGGTGTTCAGCAAAACTACACCTCCGGCGGAACGGCCGGTGGGCTCGATATGTCGGCAGCCCGAAGCGTGACGTTGCCCGGCCAAGAGCCGGCA
>JAEUIN010000156.1 GCA_016793115.1 Planctomycetaceae bacterium | reverse complement strand
CACCGAGCAGCCGCGCGCTGAAGCCTGGGGGTCGTACTACGCCGCCCGTTTCGCCTGGGGCGATCCCGAAACGCGGCTCGGTCGCGGCTTCTACAACATGCATGTGCCGACCACGGGGAAACGGCCCGAGTCGCCGTATTTTCTGGAACTCGAAACCGACACCACGAGCACGCTGCTCCTGCCCGACGGGCTACCGCATCACTTGCTGACCGGCGAGCGCATGCTCGATACTTTGCTGATCAGCAAAGGAGAGACGCGCCGCAAGTTCCGCTACGGTATCGTCGTCGAAAGCGCGCACCCCGCCGCCGACGCGCAAGCGTTCATGGCGCCGCTCGTTCCGATTCTCGGCGCCCCGAAGCCGGCGTCCGGCACCAGCGGCTGGCTGTTTCACGTCGACGCCAAAAACATGCAGGCCACGCACTGGGAAAGCATCGTCGACGCCGATAAGGTCACCGGCTTCCGCGTGCGACTCTTAGAAACCGAAGGCGCAAGCGGTCGCATCCGTTTGCGTACGATCCGCCCGGTCAAAGAATCCAGAGTCGTCAACACCCGCGGCGAAACCCTCAGCACCGCGGAAACCACCGACACCGGCCTCGCCTTAGAAATCGGCGCCTACGAGTGGATCGAAGTCGAAGCCCGCTATTAGCATGTGAGTCGGTTCTTAATTGTCTCGTAGTCATCGCACGGCAGCGAAGCGAAAGAAAATGCATCGCTACTTCATCCTTGTCGTTGCCGTGGTTTGCGGGCTAACGGTCTCCGTACTCGATGCGGAATGGGAGGAGAAGCATCGCCCTAACGTCATCGCGCCGGTGCCCAACGGCCCCGGCAAGGCCGAAAACGACCGTATTCGCTGGGACGAACCAGCCACTTGGCATGGATTACTCGGGTTCTATGCGACGACTTATTTGGTTGGACGCTTTCTATATTGGCTAGCAGGAGCCCAGGCGGAAGCCGCGGAGTTCGAATTCGAAGTAGGAGGTTTGCTCACGGGGCTCAACCTGATTTGCGGTCTAATAATGATCGTGTTCGGTTGGGAAGGCATTCGTGGCGCGATTGACGCGCGGCCATCATTCTACGCCGGTACCGCGCTTCATATCATGGCCCTTTATGACTCACGGCATCGCTGGCTGCGTTCGCCCGGAGCGGAGTCTTGACAGTGCCACTGCAGGCGACGTTGAGAACTGTCCATTCCCGCAATTCGCGGCACGCCTCACATGAAATTCCGGTGTGGGGCCATCGCCACGAACACCAGGAGACTTCGAGGGTGAGAGGCCTGCTTGAATACCGAAGCCAGAATGACGAAGGATAAAGTGTTTCGTCAATCCTTCTGCATTTCCCAAATCACCGGGCTCCCGATGGGGCCGTCTCGGACGGTGCCGTTGAGAACGATCCGGAGTAGTTCCTGAAGCCGGAGATCGGTCGGCTCGAGTTTACCTCCGCGCGGCGGGCGATGACGAGCTGCAGGTGCGGCAGGTCCGCGTTGCCGGGCAACCGACAGATCTCGAAGCCCTGCCCGATCAACTTCGCGGCGATGCGGTCGGCCTGCTCTGGGCCGAAATGCGTTTCGATCACGAGTTGTCGAATTCTGCTCCAATGCTCCTCGCGAATGCCGCCGAGCACCCCTTCTTCCACCCCTTCAACGTCTACCTTGAGCAGATCGATGCGCTCGAGATTGTGCTCGTCGATCACGTCGGACAAAGTGCGGACTCGGCAAGTCACGGTGCGCGGCGAATTGCTCCACCGCCGCAGCGACTCCAACAGCGGCCACAGCGCCCAGCGTGGCGCGAGCCGCAACAGAACCCCTCCGATCCGGCTGCGTTCGACGATCTCGTTAAAGACGGCGTCGCGACCGCTGCGGCGCGTGTCGGCGGAGTCGAGGCCGCACATCGTCGATCCGACGTCCATCCTCGGCAAATACTGAAACCGAAATTCGCCGCTCGTCTCGCCGAGTCCGTAGTTGCAAAGCACGGCGCCCAAGCGATCGTTGAGCGAAGCGTTCTTTTGCAACAGTTCAAACGTAGCGGGCAGCGGCTCGAAGCAAAACACGGTCGCCTTTTTGAGCGAGCTGTTCAGTTGCAGCAAGTACAAACCGATGTTCGCGCCGACGTCGAAAATGCAATCGCCGTCTCGCGACGTGACGTCTTCACGCTCGTACACGCAATCATCAAAGAATTCGCGGCTCAAAACTTTGAGGGCCGCCGGCGAACGATAGTACACCGTTCGGCCGCAAGGGAGCGTCGTGGATTTCATCGCCGAATCGTCAAGCTGCCGGATAGTTCGGCGACCAAATCTTGGTCGCTCCGATGGCCGACTATAGCACGAGCCGGCGCGTTCCGCGGCGCGGTATTTAAGTGAGCGAAAGAGCTCTATTTCCAAGCGACGCGCGCCGCGAGCACGCCGTTGTTTTCGCCGTTGCGTTTGCCGTGCACCAGCGATTCCGCGGCCACGATCCACGTTTCCTTCTCGCTCACCGGGATCACGTCGAAGTTGCCGATGTCGGCGTGGTTGTGCGGCAGCGCGATTTGTTCCGTTGCGCGAAGCACGCACAGTCGCACCGGGTCGACTTCCGCGATGAACAGCGGAGCCCGATGGCGGAAGATGTGGTCGTTGCCGGCTCCGCGGCGGGTGTAGACCAAATACAACCGGCAGGCGTGCGAGGCCCAGTGTTGCTGCGTGTTGTAGCTGCCGAGGACTTGGCCGTCGTCGTAAGTCCATTCCTTCGGCTCGCTGTAGTTGAGCCCGTCGCTGCTGACCGAGACAAAAGCCGTGTCATCCGCTCGCATCGTTAAGTAGAACTTGCCGCCCAGCGCATGAAGCGAAGGTTCGTACAGCCCGCGGTTTTTGTCGCGCGAGAGTTCGCTGCCGTGCTCGACGTACGTAAGGGTCTGGCCGTCGAACCGGCACCGCGCCACGATCGTCGTGTAGCAGCGTTTTTTCGCATCTTTGCCGTAGCGAATCGGCAGCAGAATGTCGCCCTTCGGTAAATCGACCCGATCGTTGCAGCCGGCGTTCGGTTGCAGGATCGGTTTCCCTTCGTGGTCGGCCTTCGGCATTTCGACAATTTTGAGCCCGCTCCAAGCATCCGATTGCGGATCATAAACGGCGTACGACACCTCCTCGGCCGAGCGATCTTCCTTGGTACCGCCACGAAACGTGAACGTCTTGCCGGTGCCGAGCACCTTGCCGGTATTTGCGTGGTACCGCGGGCACAAATCGCCGACGACTCGCTCATCTTTCGTAGCCGCGTTGATTACGCCACGGCGGAGCGGTTCCATTCTTCGCGGCTTGCTCCAAGTTTGGCCCGCGTCGCAGCTTTCAAACTGAAACAGGTCGCGATAGCCGTGGGCTCCCTTGCGCTCGATCTCTTGCGCCGTCAGCAAGATGCGGCCGTCGGGGAAGGCCGTCCCGCGGCACTGCGAATACTCGTAGTCGCCTGAGCTTTCAAACAGCTTGACCTGCTCGATGGTGAACGCCGGCTCGCCGGCCTGCACGCCGGCAAACTGCGTGACGGCGATAGCAGTGAGGATCGTTACGATTCGCATTTTTCGTTTCACCACAGAGGCACGGAGAACACGGAGTCGGATAAAGGCAAGTCACGCTGAAGTAACGGCATCTTACCGTCGCATCCGAGTGTGAGAAACAATGCGATTTCGCGAGATCCCCGTTTCCGATTTTCCTCCGTGTTCTCCGTGCTCCGTGGTGAAATCAAACCGAAAAGTTTGCACCTTCATCGCGCGGCGAACTTTCGGCATACTTGGAACCCATGATCATCACGATCGACGGACCCGCCGGTGCAGGAAAAAGTACGGTCGCGCGCAGCCTTGCGCGCCGGCTCGGCTTCATGTTTCTCGACACCGGCGCCATGTATCGGGCCGTGACGCTCTCGGCCGTGCGGCATGGGCTCGATTGGAACGACGCCGATGCTTTGGTGCGGCTCGCCGGGCAGGTTCGCATTTATTTGGACGACGACAGCGTCTGGCTCGACGGCGAAGACGTGACCGACGCCATTCGCACGACGCAGATCACGTCGCAAGTGAAATACGCCGCGAACAATCCGGGCGTGCGCGAGCAACTGGTCGCACAGCAGCGGGCCACGGTCGAAGGCAAGAGCGTCGTCACCGAAGGCCGCGACCAGGGGACGGTCGTGTTTCCGCAGGCCGAATTGAAGATTTTTCTTACCGCGGGGCCGGAAGAACGGGCACGCCGGCGCTTCCTCGACTTGCAGGCCCGTGGCGAGGAGATCACGCTGGAAGAGGTGCTCGCCAAGCAGAATGCCCGCGACGCGAGCGACGCCGGCCGCGACGTGGGCCCGCTGGTGGCGGCGGCCGACGCCGTTCACTTGGTGACCGACGGCCGGACGCTCGACCAAGTGATCGCCGAGATTGAAGCGCTGGCCCGCAACCGGATGACCGCCGCCGACGCGACGGGCTCCTGATATCGCAACTTGATTCGCAACTCGCATTGCTTACCGATGGCCGAACGCTCATTCCCAATGCGGGCTTGGTACGCGTTCATCCGCGTCATCGTCGGCCTGCTCGCCTTCGGTATGTTCCGCCTGCGCAGTTTTCACCGCGAGCGGCTGCCGGCGACCGGCGGTTATCTGCTGCTTTCGAATCATCAGAGCCATCTCGATCCGCCGCTGATCGGCTTCGTCGTCCCGCGACGGGTGAACTATCTCGCACGCGACACGCTCTTCAAGAACCGGTTCTTCGCCTGGCTCATCAATTCGCTCGATGCGATCCCCATCGA
Organism: Planctomycetaceae bacterium; assembly: GCA_016793115.1. GTDB lineage: Bacteria > Planctomycetota > Planctomycetia > Pirellulales > PNKZ01 > PNKZ01. The sequence goes on along the minus strand of JAEUIN010000156.1, from coordinate 250 downwards.
CCGCGAAGGCCTGGGGCTTTCCGGGCTGAAGGAAACGATGCGGCGATTGAAGCGGGGCGAGATCGTGCTCTTGTTCCCCGAAGGCACGCGCTCGCCCGACGGCGAGATCCAGCCGCTCAAGCCGGGCTTTAGTGCGCTGGTGCAACGTACCGGAGTGCCGATCGTGCCCGTGGCTCTGGACGGCGCCTATCAAGCCTGGCCGCGCAAGGCGAAGTTTCCGCGACCTGGCAAAGTGTGCGTGGTCGTCGGC
>JAEUIN010000147.1 GCA_016793115.1 Planctomycetaceae bacterium | reverse complement strand
CGTGCTGCTGCAAGCGGTGCGCGACAGCTACATCACGTTCCGCAGCGTCGACTCGAACAATCTCGAAGCGCGGCTCTTCAATTGGGAAGAGATGGAGCTGAACGAATATCTGTATATGTCGGGCGAGGTCGTGAAGATGTTTCGCAAGCCGCGCGGCCCGGACTCGGGCTACGAGTTTTACCAATCGGCGAGCAAGCGGCGCGGCTACTTCGACACGAGCGCGGCCGGCCACGCGTTGGACGAGCCGGCGTATATCGTCGAGCCGCATCCGATCGGCGCGAAGCTGATCAACAACGGCCTGCCGGTCTACACGATGTACTACGCGAACGACGACGACGCCTTGCGCAAGCTGGGGGCCGATTCGCGGCTGACCTTCACCGCGCCGGCCGACGGCGCGTACGTGGTGCGCGTGAGCGACGTGCGCGGATTCGGCGGCGATCACTTCAACTATCGCCTCTCGATCCGCAAGCCGATGCCCGATTTCGTGGTGCGGCTCTCGGCCAATGCGCCCTCGGTGAGCGCGGGCGGCGGCGCGGCGATTTCGGTGAACGCCGAACGGATCGACGGATTCGAGGGAGAGATCGCGATCGACGTCGGCGCGCTGCCGCCGGGCTACACGATTTCACAACCGATTACGATCGAAGCCGGGCACGACACGGCGCGAATCGTCGTACATGCCGCGGCCGACGCCAAGCCGGCGCCCGCCGAAGTCTGGAGCAAGGTGACGTTCGCGGCTCGCGCCGTGGTCGACGGGAAAGACGTCGTCAAGCCGATCGAAGGCTTGAAGAACGTGACGCTCGAAGGCGCGCCGAAGCTGCGGGTGTTTTTGGAGCCGGCCGACGTGACGATCGCGCCGGGGCAAACCGTACCGGTGACTTTGAAGATCCAGCGCAACGGGTTCGAGGAGCGTGTGGCGTTCGACGTGGCGAATTTGCCGCACGGCGTCATCGTCGACAACATCGGCCTCAATGGGATTCTGATTCCCGAGAAGCAGACGGAGCGGCAGATTTTCCTGACCTGCTACGATTGGGTTCCGGAGACGAGCCGCACCTGCTTCGCGGAGACGAAGACGCCGCGCGCCGGCGGCGGCAAGGTGCAGTTCGAAGCGTCGGCCCCGATCACGGTGCACGTGCGCAAGCCGGGCAGTTTGGCCCGCGCGAGCGACGCGAAAACGGCGCCGCCTACGGCGGCGAACTCCGCGCCGAAGTAAGGTTACCGATTCCTGCCGGTGGCACTGGTGGCTTGTCCACCAGTGATGCAATCGGCGTCGACGTGCACTGGTGGGCAAGCCACCAGTGCCACCCGTCTAGCAGGCCCCGGTGAAATTGCGAAACGCTTCGCGCGAGTGTTCGAGCAGGTCGGGATAGCCGGTCGGGTCGACGTCGGTGCCGACCAGTTCGACGTCGTAGTAGCCGTCGTAGCCGGCGTCGTCGAGAGCCGCGAGGATTTCTTTGAGCGGCACCGTGCCCTGCCCCAGCCGCGTGCGCGATTGCTCGCCGTCGTTGGGAGCGAGTCCGTCGGCGAGGTGCACCATCGCCAAATGCGGCGCGACGGCGCGGAGCTTCGCTTCCCAATTCGGCGCGATGCCCAAGTGGTAGGTGTCGAACACGAGCTTGAGGTGCGGATCGGCGAAGGAGTCCGCCAACGCCACGGCGTCGGCGACGTCGGTGAGAAACGTCAGCTCGCCGGAAGCCTCCGGGTGCATCGGCTTCAGCGCCAGCACCACGTTGTGCTCGGCCGCGACCGGCACGAGTTCCTTGAGCGCGTCGGCCAGGAGGCGGCGGGCATGATTGCGGGTGTGGCCGCCGCGAGCGCCGGTGTAGACGATCAGGCAGCCGGCCCGCAGCGCGGCGGCGGTTTGCACGGCGTCGCGAGCGTCGTCGAGGCCGTCGCGGAAGCCGCGACCGTCGCTGCCGGTGAAGCCGCCGCACCAGAGCAGGTTCGAGCAGGTAAGCCCGGACTCTTCGAGCAACTCGACGCCTTTGGCTTCGCCGTAGTCGGCCAGCTTTTGTCGCCACACGCCGAGAGCCTTGTAGCCGGCTTTCTTGAAATGCGCGACGTCTTCCTCGAACGACCACCGAAACGTGGTCAGTTCGCTCATCGACAATACCGACATCCGTGTGGAACTCCTCGTGCGAAAGGCGCGACCCTCGGGCGCGCCTGCGAACTCCGTAGCGAGGGGATAGTATGAAAGTTCGCGCGGCGGATGTAAAGGATCGCGGCGGATGCCGGCACGCTAATGAATTTCGGCGTGAGCGTGGCGCGGCTCGATAAGGCGAAACGTCAGCAATCCGGCGAGGCCGATGAGCACCGCGCCGCCGAGAAACACCTGTTCGTAGCCGACCCAATCGACCATGGCGCCGACGAGCGGCGAAAAACAAAACGGCACCGCGAGGCACAGGCTGAGCGTGCTGAGATAGCGCGGATGATCGTGCTCCGGGGCGATCTCCAGAGTGTAACCGACCATGGTCTTGAGCGAGATCGGCGTCATGCCGAGCGGAATGAACACGAGCCAGAACCACTTCCGGCCGACTTCCGGGGCGACGCCCGAGAGGGCGAGCGCCGTCAACGGCGCGACGACGTTGCCGAACACGGCCAGCCGCAGCGCGCGGCGCTCGCCGTAGTGTTCGACGATGTAGCCGACGATCAACCCGAACACGCCGACCGCGCCGTTTTGCACGATCACCCAGATCATCAAGTTGCCGCCGACGAGGCCTAACTCCTCGCGCGCCATGGCCTGATAGTGCGGAAACAGCACGGTGCCGAAGACCGACAGCATGACGACGGCGGCGAAGCGGCGGAAATTGCCGTCGGTGCGGAGCACGTTCCACGCGCCGCGGAGCGGATGTTCGACGACCGCGGCCCGCCCGGCGCGTTCGTCCGGTTGCTCGGCCAGGGCGAGCGCCCAAGCGGCGGCCAGCGCGAAGCACACCCCGGTGAAGGCGAAGATCGGCACGAAACCGGCGCGGGTTTGCAGCCAATCGCCCATGAGCCACCACGCGAAGCCGATCGCCATGAACGAACCGCTCGACGCCGCGAGCGCCATCATCCGCCCGCGCAACCGCACGGGGAGCAGCTTCCCCTGCAACGTGCTGTAGGAAAGCTGATTCAAACCGTGGCAGCAAGAGAACGCGCCGTAGAGCAATAGAAACAGCGGAGCCGTCCAACTCGGCGGCGCGCTCCCCACTTGGCTCCACACGCCGGCCAAGATGAGAAACGGCAGCCCCATTGCCACGGTCCAGGTCGCCAGCGAACGCTTCTTCAAGCGCAAGCGGCTGAGCCGACGCGCGAACAACGCCGGCGGAATGCTCTGCCCAAACCGGTTGACGACCAACAGGCAGCCGCGAATCCAACCGGGGCCGGCCACCATGTCGAGGAAGGCCGGCATGATCACGCTTTCCGTCTTGAAGATCCAACCGACGCGAACGATCACGTCGTAAGCGATCAGCGAGACGAGATTGCGCGTCGCGTGAGGATGCGCAGCGCGCGGCGGCGGCGATTCCGCGAAGGCCCCGGCTTCGACCGCGTCGGGTAAGCTTTCCGTCGACCCGGGGCCGGCTTGCGTCGAAGTTTCGGATGGCGGCATCACGGGATTTTAGGCCGTCGCGGCCGATCGCACGAGACCGCTTCCGGCCGGCGCTCGTCGAATCGGCCGCCGCGGCGCGGGCCGCTTGTAACGCTCCGCCTGCCGAGTACACTCGACTGTCGAGCCTCCCTGTGCGGGGGCGCACGTCGCTCTCACTTCTTCCACCTCCGAACGGGATTCGCTCCGCCGTGTCGACTCCTTCCGAATCGTTTGCTCCCGCCTCCGCGCCGGCCGGCGCGCTTCGCGACAACAGCCGCAAGCTCGTCTATATCGGCGCCGGGATCGCCTTCGTCGCCTTTCTTCTCCCCTGGTGGGGCATCACGAAATATCGCGTCTCGGCCTTTCGCGGGCATGTCGTGTCCGACATGACGATGCGCGGCGAGTTCGAGGCTTACCCGCCGCCGAAAGAAGTCACCGAAGGGATGGATCCGGAAGAGATCGACGAACTGAAGCTGGAAGCGCGGTCCTACACATCCGGCTGGGATGCGAATAAGTCGCTCAACAAAGATTTCTACTACGCCGAACTTGGCGACGGTTACGAGAAGACCTTGCTCGACAAGGAGACGATGTCGCAATCCAGCGGCAGCCTTTCGCTCTATGGTTGGTCGACGTGGACCGGTTGGTTCGGCGTGTTGTTTATCTTGCTCGGCGTCGCGCTCTACGCCGCTCCCGCGTTCCTGCCGCAAATGCAACCTTGGGCCTGGCTCGCTCCCTGGGGCTGGTTGCTCTCGGCCGCGATTTATCTGCTCGCGGCGATCGGATTCTATTTCGGCGTGCCCGACGAAAACGGTCCGGGCTACTCCCAAGGCGTCTCACTCGGCTGCTACTTGGCGATTCTCGGCGGCATCGCCGCCGCGATCGGCTGCTACTTTGAAGGGGTGAAGTCGGCCGCCGATCGCTTGAGCACGATCGAAGCCGGCGACGACGAAGATGAGGACGACGACGACGTGCCCGCCGCCAAGAGCGCCAAGCCCGCCGTCGCTCCGAAACCGCTCGATCCGGAAGAAGAACGCCGCAGACGCTTGAGCGATTGGTAGAATTGCGGCAGGTCGCGCAGCCGGCTCGCGCCGGCCGAACTCGGTCGGCTGCGCACTCCTTCCCTTCGTAGTTCGATTCGACATAGAAAGTAGGCGGCCGTGGCGACAGCGACCTCGGAATCGGCGACCAACGAACTCGACGGCGTGTTCGCCTTTCGCAAGGCGGCCCGGCGCAGAGCCTGGGCCTGTCCCGGCGCCGGCTTCGCCCTCATGGGGCGGCCCGTCGCGGCCAAGCTCACCTTCGCGCTCAGCGTCGCCGCGTTTTTGGCCGGCGCTTTCACGGCGTTTTTCCCCACTCGCGCGGCGCTGCTGACCACGGTCGGCCTGTTGCTCGCCGGAACCGTGCTGTGGATCGTCGAGATCGTCGCCACCTTCACGGCCTGGCCTGCGGCGGAACGCCCGCCCGTCTACGGCCGGCGCTATCTGCTCGGCGCGGCCGTGCTCATGCTCTCCGCGGCCGCGTTCGGATTTGCCTTGTTCGTGTCGTTCAAGCTGATCGACATCAAGGGAGCGGGCATGGAGCCGAGCGTGTGGGCCGACGATCGGCTGCTCTATCACAACGGCGTCCAGTCCGAGCGGCTCGTCCGCGGCGCGCCGGTCTTGTTTCGGCTCTCCTCCGAGAATCAGTTCACCGAGGCCGGCGCGCTGATGGTCGGCCGAATTCTCGCGGTTCCCGGCGACAAGCTCTCGATGACCGGCTACCGCTATCGAGTGAACGACCAACTAACGGACGCCGTCGCGCCGGAAGCCGAACTGCCGAAAGCGTTCGTCGTGCCCGCCGCGCCGAAGACGATCACCGTGCCGCCGGATTGCTACTTCATCACGCAAGACTCCGACGACACGGGGCTCGACAGCCAAATCCTCGGCTGGGCGAAGTACGAAGACTTAGTGAGCACGCGGCTCTACCAAATCTCGCGGCGGCCGCTATTGGCCCCCGTCGAGTAAACGGCTGGGTGCCTGGGGCAGAACGAAGTGACGCCCCAGCTCAACTGGGGCTTCGCCTTCGGCTCCAGCCCCAAGCACCCGCGCCGTCAGAAAACGCCGGAGTGAACGAGTTTCGATACCGCGCTAACCGAACATTCATGCCTCGACTCGCCCGCATCGTCGTCTATCCGATCAAGTCGTTCGACGGCGTCGCACTCGACGAAGCGCAGTTCGCGGGCGTCGGCGGTTTGCGGCACGATCGTCGCTTCGCCCTGCAAGCGATCGACGGGCACTTCGTGAACGGCAAACGGTATGCGGCGATCCATCGCATTCGCGCCGCGTTCGACCTCGCGGCGGGCATCGTGACGCTCGCCGCGCCTCAGCGCCCGACGGCGACGTTCGAACTCCGCCCCGGAAACACCGACCTCGAAGTCTGGTGCGGCGACTACTTCGGCTTTCCCGTCACGTTCGTCGAGAACGTCGACACGGGCTTCCCCGACGATCTTGATTCGCCGGGGCCGACGCTCATTTCGACGCCGACGCTGCGCCGCATCGCCGAGTGGTTCCGGCCGCTCACGCTCGACGACGTGCGGCGGCGCTTCCGCGCGAACTTGGAGATCGACGGCGACGCCGCCGACTGCCCGCCGTTTTGGGAAGACCGGCTCTATTCACCGCTCGCCGCGCAAGGCTCGCGCACGACCGTGACGTTTCGCATCGGCGCGGCGCGATTGGAAGGGGTGAACCCGTGCGCCCGCTGCGTCGTGCCGACGCGCGACCCGGAATCGGGCGAAGCGCGGGCCCGCTTCGTCGCGGAATTCACGTCGCACCGCCGGACGGAATTACCCGACTGGGCGCCGCCGGGCGCATTCGACCACTTCTACCGCCTCGCCGTCAACACCCGCGCCCCGGCGGCGCTGGGAGCGACGATTCGGGTTGGGGATGAGGTCGCGCTCGTTGAGAGCGTGAAATTGTGATCACTGACAACTGGACAATTCGTCGATGAAACGCACATTCGCAGGGGCAATCTCGTTAATCGTTGCCGCCGCTGTGGTGTGGTACTTCCGAGAAGAACCCTCGCATGACATCGTCGTCATCCTCACGGTGGGGTACCAAGGAACCGTGGTGATAACGGAAGACCCGTCCGTCGAACCCAAAGTCACCCGTGAAGGCGTGCCGTTGTTTACGATCGGCGCCGACGGCACTTGTCGCAGCGGCGACATCGACGTGTTCTATAAGTGGCACAAATTACGAGCAGAGTTGCCGGACGGAACTCGATTTCCATGCACCGGCGAAGAGAACGTGTACTCCGATACGGTTGCTCTACGCGGGACCGTGAGCGGCACGGACTCCGCTAGTGAACGGAGATACGTCAAGTTCGTAGTCGGAACACTCCAAGACTACAAGAACGCGTTCAAGTATTAAGTTCTTCGGCGGGGTCAGAGTGCGAGTGATGACAAGTTGCGCGTAGATTCCGAATCCCGTCGGGATTCAACAGCAAAGCCCGGAGGCGCGGGCCCGCTTCATCGCGGAATTCGCACCGCCGCATGGAGTTGCCGAATTGGGCTCCGCCGGGCGCGTTCGACCACTTCTATCGACTCGCCATCAACACCCGCGCCCCGGCGGCGTTGGGGGCGACGATCCGGGTCGGAGACGAAGTCGCGCTCGGCTGATCGCCCGGGATCACCCAGTGCGAAAGGCAACGATGGCGCGCGCCGCAATCCGACGATTCGAGGGGCAAGCTTCGTCGTATTCGAGCGATCTGTTATCCTGAGGTACGGCCGACGGCACAATCGAAGCGGGAACTTCCTCCTCCATGAAACGCACGCCGCTTGTCGTGATCTTCCTCATCGTCGGTAGCGCATTCTCGACGACGCTCCCGATCAATCCACAGGCGGCTGCCGCCGAGCCCCCGCCGCGAGAGCCCGATCTCATCAATTCGATCGGAATGAAATTCATGCGTCTTCCGGCGGGGACGTTCGTCATGGGTTCTCCGCCGGAGCACCGGCCGAGCCACGACAACGCGGCGGAAGAAGGGCCGCAGCACGAAGTCGAAATCTCGCGGCCGTTTTATTGCGGCGTCTATGAAGTCACACAGGCGGAATATCGGCAAGTTACGGGAAGCAATCCCGCTTTCCACAGAGCGGATAATCCGCTCGCTTTTGAACCGCGGAGTAAACCGAAAACCACGAACAACTTTCCGGTGGAATGGGTGAATTGGCATGCAGCGGTCGACTTTTGTCGGAAGTTGTCGGAACTCCCCGAGGAGAAGAAAGCGCGCCGGACTTATCGGCTTCCGACCGAAGCCGAATGGGAATACGCCTGCCGCGCCGGCACGACGACCCGGTTCAGCTTCGGCGATGAATGCAACGGAACCGAGTGTCGCTGCGACGGGCGATTTCCGGTCGGCTCTAAGCCGAAAGGAAATCAAGTTTGGGAGCCTTTGTCCGTCGGCTCGTTTCCGCCGAACGCTTGGGGCCTCTACGACATGCACGGCAATGTCGACGAGTGGTGCGCCGACTGGTATGCCTTCGACTATTACACGCGCAGCCCGCGAAAAGATCCGCCGGGGCCGGCGGCGGGAACCGACCGCATTCGGCGCGGCGGATACTATTGTGCATTTCCCGATTATTTCGTGGGTTCCGCTAATCGACTTAGATCCAAGCCTTCGGAGCTTGGCTACTTCACCGGATTCCGCGTCGTGATGACGCGGGAGTGACGAATCACCCTTCGTCGGTGATCAATTCCACCTTCAGTTAGTACGCCGCTTTCACCTTCACGCCTTTGCTGCGGTTGTTGAAGTAGTTGTCGCGTAAGTTGTCGATCTGTTGGCGCTGGAGGAGGCCGTTGCCGATGTTCAGTTCTTGCAGCAGGAATTCTTTCCCGGCTTGCGTCGTCCCTTGTTGGGCGTCTTTCGGCTGCATGCCGCGCTGTTCGACTTGTTGCTTCAGCTCGATTTGCGCTTCGCGCGCGGGGAGCAAATCCTTATCGCCCCGGTAGAAGGCGTAGCGATTGTCGTTGCTTTGGGCGATGATCGTTGAGCGGCCGCTGACCGGCTCGGCCGAGAAGACGCCGCGCAGATCCGTTTCGCCGGCCTTGAACTCGTGGTCGCGCGAGCCGATGACCTTCACGTGCACGCCCGGCGCGTATTTCTCTTGCACGGCGTTTTTCACCGTCGTGCGGACCTGCCCGCTCACCGGGTCTTCCTGCACGTCGAGCACCAGCGGCGAGACGAGCACGAAGCCGCTGGCATGTAAGTTGTCGCCGCGGCAGACGACCAGATAGGCCCCTTCGTCCTTGATCGGCAACGCGATCTTGCGCTCGCGATCGCGATAATCCTTGCCGTCGCCGAGTTCGATCGTCGTCTCGTGCAACGGACGAATGCCGGCGAGATTGATTTGCGTAATCGCCTCCAGGTTTTGCCGCAGCAGGCTGAACTTCATCAGGTCGATGCGGTAGGCCCGCACGTCGCACTTCGGTACGTTGCGGAACTTGAGCGTGACTTCGGTCGGCTCGCCGGGGCGGATGGTGAGCACTTCCGGCAGCTTGATCTCGCGGCGGGTGAAATACTCGGCGGCCTTCTTGGCGTCGGGAATCTGATTTTCGACGCGAAGATATTCGCGTACCGCGTCGGCCGCTTTGCCGAGGCTGTGGTAGACCTGGCCGAGAATGTAGATCGCCCGCTCCTTGTTACGGCTCTCGGTCGTGCGACCGGTCGTCTTGTCCACGCGTTTCAACTCGGCCACCTTACGGCAGGTTTCCAGAGCTTCGTCGGGCCGGCCGGCCGCAAAGTGCGCGTAGCCGGTGATATACCAATAGCTGTCGAGGAAGTCGCTCTCGGGATAGCGCCGGGCGAACGCTTCACAACGGGCCACGGCGGCGTCGTATTGCTCGAGCTCAAGCAGCGCGTTGGCCTCGGCGAAAGCGGCTTGATCGGCCGCCGGATCGTCGGGGTGCGCGGTCAGGAATTCATCGAGCATGCGGCGCGCGGCGGCGATGAGATTGAGCCGCGTGAGCTTGCGAGCCCGCAGCTTGGCGTCGGCCGCGACGCTCGGGGCGTAGCCGTAGACCTGCTGGGCGAGCGCGTATTCGGCCGCCGCGACATACGGCTCCGGGGGGTACTCGCCGATCAGCCGACGCATGACGCCGACGCTCCGCAAGAACTCTCCTTGCGATTCGAGGAAGCCGGGGACCGCGGCATCGGAAAGGAAGCTGCTTTCGACGGTGGCGCGGAACACGAGGTAGCTGCGTTCGTACTCGCCGAGTTCATGGTAGGCCGACCCCACTTTGAGAATTTTATCGAACGAGACTTCCAAGTCGGGCGACTTCTCTTTGACCAGTTCGAAGTAGCGGACGATTTCCGCCGGCGGTCCGAGCTGCAGATGCACGTCGAGCAGCATGCGGAGCGACTCTTGATAGGGCGCGGTTTCCAAGGTCCAGCCGGCCAGCAATTCGGTGAGATGCAGCCGTGCGGCCGCCCAATCGCGCTTGGCGAAGTAGCGTTTGCCGAGTTCGAACAGTTCGTCGGGAGTCCAACGGTAGGCGTCGACGGATTGTTTGCCGCGCGGGAGCACGGCGAGCTTCGTCGGCTCGTCGTCGATGACGAACCGCTCCGGCTTGTAGGCGTCGAAGACCATCGTCGGCGGAGCACGGTATTCGCCGGCGGTCGCGCCGACGACGTCGAAGGTAATGTTCTCGATGCCGCGACGATTGCCGACGTAGAACACGATCTCGCCGGGGAGCAACTCATAGCGTTCGAAGCCGCCGCGCACGGATTGCTCGACGATCGCGGTGCCCGCCGCCAACGGCTCGCGGACCACGAGATAGTCGAGTTGATCATCCGATTGAGGCGCGAGGCCCGACGGCCACGTGCGCCAGAGCTGCAACTGCACGCGGCCGCGCCGGCCGATGGGCAACTGCGTGAGCGGATTGATAAACTCGTTGTGGCTGCCGGCGACGATGCCGAAGCCGCGCGGCAACTCGCGGCCGTCGAGTTCGCGGACACCCGGCTCGAAGCGACGGCGCAGGTGCCACGACTTCACGGTGCTCGTGAGCTTCTCGGTCGGCACGAAGCCCCCCAGCACGCATTGATAGGCGAGGTGGCCTCGACCCGTCATGCGGAACTGCACGCGCTGCTTGCCGGCCGTGAGATCGGCGGCGGGCACCGCGATGGTGTGCGGCGGAGCGGCGGGATCGACGTCGATCGTCTTCACCTCGTGGTTGTTGACGACGACGTCGAGCTTGTACGGCTCGCCCCCGGGGCGATGCTTGGCGAAGTATTCCGCCAAGACCATCGCGGCGGGGCCCGTCGCACGCTCGGGCGACCAGCGGCGACCGATGCGCGAGTCCAGCAGCTTATCGACGGATTCCTTAAGCCGCGGCGAATCGACGCCGGCTTTGATGAGCGCGAGCCCGAAGAGCGCGCGGATTTCGGCGCCGCCGCTTTGCGTAGTTTGCACGGCTTTATCGGCCGCGGCAGAGACGTCGAGGTCGGCCGGCTTGATCGTCGCCAGCAAGTCGGCGGCCATCGGGCCGTGATCCATGCGCGCCAAGGCGAGAGCCAAGTAAGCGGCGCCGGCGGCGGACATGGTCGACCGCGAGCGATAGAGGCGATTCGCGACGGAGAAATCGCCGCGGCCTGCTTCGGCTAAGGCGTGCAACACGACGGCCTTGCCTTCGAGATCGTCGTCGGCCACGCCGGCGAGTTGCGATTGGAGATAGTTGAGAGCTCGCGCGTAGGCGTCGTCGGGCACTTTATAGCCGGCGGCCTTGGCGGCGCTGAGAGCCCAGACGACCCTTGCCGACGCACGCCGGTCGCTCGTGCCGTGGTTGCCGGTCCAAGTCCAGCCGCCGTCGTCGGCCTGTGCGCCGGCGAGATAGCCGATCGTCGACCGCACGCGAACGGCCAGTTCCGCGGCCTCGGCCGTGCCGCGATCGCGCGTGGCGTTGACGAGTTTTTCGAGCGCGAGCGCGGCGAGCAGATCGCTGGTCGACGTTTCCAGCGGCGACGCGTAGCGGAGATGCGCTTCGCACCACATGCGGCCGCCGAGCACGATTTCGAGCAAGCTGCGATCGACGGCCGCGCCGACGGTGATCTCCAGTTTCGCGCTCTCGGCCTGCAACCCAGCCGGCGGATCCAACCAGACGGTCGTGTCGCTCGTGACCGATCCGCCCGCGGCCGCGATCACGGAATAGCCGTTGGGACGAAGCGGCACGGAGCGGCGCACGACGTCGCGATCGTCGCCCGCCGCGACGGAGAGGGTCAGCTCGATCGCTTCGGGCGAGCCTTGCGCGGCGGCCGCGGCTTCGGCGCTGAGCGGGAACGACAATTCGTAGAGCTTCGATTTGTCGGCCGGGATCGTCTTGCGGAGTTCCGTCGTCTTGTCGCCGGCCTTCACGGAGAGGACGACGACGATGTCGCCGGCCGGCGCGCCGGCGGGAAGTTCGCGTTCGTCGTGAACGACGACGGACGCTTCAATCGCATCGCCCAGGGTGGCCACGGCGGGCATCGAGAGCTCTCCGAAGAGCTGTTTTTTCACGGTCAGTTCGTCGACTGCTTCGCCCGTGGCGGATTCCGTCGTGATGCCTTTGGCGATCCACTTCCACTGCGTAGAGCGCTGGGGCAGGGTGAGCCTGACGACGGCCGAGCCGGAAGCGTCGGTGCGAAGCGACGGATTCCAGTACGCGGTTTCTTGCTGCTCGGCGACGGCCATGATCAGAGCGTTGTCGGCGCGGAGGCTGCGCAAGAGTTCGTCCGAATCGCGCTCGGCAAGTTTTTCCCCGAGATGCACGTTCGACTGCACGCCGTCGGTGATCACGGTGAGCTCGCTGCGTCCGCGGGCGGCATAAGCGCTCAGCGACTTGCGCGAAAGCGAGTTGGCGTCGACGCCGAAGCGAGCGATCTCAAGTTCGGTCGGCGCGTCGAATAAGATGGCCCCGAAGCTGTTTTCGGCGGCGGCCCAATTTCGCTTCGCCGCCTCCCCTTTCTTATCGGCCTGCTGCTCGACCATGAGGCCGAGATCGGCTCGGCCGTTTGCATCGCCGCGGAATTGGAGAGCGGGCGTCGCGGGAACCGGCCCGGCGGCCGAAGCGGATTGAGGTTTCGCGGCCGGCACCGGCGCGGCGGCGGTCGGCACCATGCCGCCGAGGTTCCCCATCGCGCCGTCCATCGCGTCGCCGAGCGTCAGCGTTCCGGCGCCGGCCTTCTCGAGCGTTTCGCGAAGTTCTTGTTCTTGAGCGGCGATTTCGAGGCGTTCCTCTTCCGAAAGCAAGCGGGCGTTGATCGCCGTGGTTTGCGGACGATACGCGAAGTCGATGCTGGCCGTGGTGCGCATCGCCGGGCGACGATAGACTCCGGCGAAGGCGCGCAGCCAGTCGGCCGCGGCGGCGCCGAAGCGATCGGCGTTCTGCGCGTCGACGAGCGCGAGGCCGATTTCGGCGGCCGCCGGCTTGCCTTGCGCGTCGAGCGCCTTCACGGTCACCTCGACCGAATCGCCCGGTTGAGCCGTCTTGCCGTCGCCGGATTTGGGCTTCATTTCGAGCGTGATCCGCAGATCGCGATCGACCATGAATTCCGACGTCGTCGTGTGCAGACGAAGGCGGCGTCGCGCGGAGTCGGCGGCTTTCGGCTCGTCGCGCACGTCGGTCATGACGTTGACCTCCAAATGGAAGTTCGGCGCGAGATGGTCTTTCACGGCAATCGCCAACTCATTGTCGCCGGTCTTCAATTCGACGAGTCGGTATTCGAGGATCTTCGCTCCTTGCAACGTGACCAACGCCAAGGCGGGCGCTTCGCGCCAGTGAACCCGCACCTTAGCCTCGTCGCCGAGCTTGTAGTTGTGCCGATCGGCGAGAATCCGCAACCGTACGACGTCGTCGTCGCCGGAGACGAACAATTGCTTGCTGGTCGTAACCGGGTTGTCGAAGCGGTCACGCCCTGCGACGCGCAGCAGATAGCGCGCTCCCTTGTCGAGCGCGAGCGTGAGACGACCGAGGCCCGACTTCGCGTCGGTCGTCACTTCGTGCGTCGCCGCGATCTTTTCTCCGGGCTCGCCGTCGACCGTGATTTGCTCGACGACCTGCAGGCTGAGCTTCTCTCCAGTCGGTTTGCCGTCGGCCGAAGTGGTTTTGACCTCGACCGTGAACGATTCGCCCACGGTGACGACGTCGCGAGGGATCGTCAGGCCGATCGAGTAGCCGCGGACGGCGAGAAACACGTCGGCCGCGGCGGCCAGATTGCGCTCCGGCAGCTGGGCGACGAGACGCAATTGCTGCTCTTCGCGATAGTCGCGCGTCGGCAATTTGAAAGCCAGCTTGCCTTGGGCGTCGGTCGTGCCGGTGATCGTTTCACCGTTGCCGAACGAGTAGCTCACTTCACGCCCGGCGAGCGGCGTGCCATAATAAAACGCCGCAGTGATCGTGCCGGCGACCTCTTCCCCGCGGAAATAGACCTTGCGCGGCAGGTCGATCGACAATCGGACCGGCTCAAGCGAATAGTTCTCCACGCGGAACGACCCGGCGAAGCAGCGGCCGTCGACATCGCACACTTGCACCCGATAGTCGCCGGGCACGGCCGTGTCGGCGAGTTGGAAGTAGCCGTGCAGCGTGCCGAAGTCTCCGGTCGTCACCTCCGTCGAATGAACGACGCGAGTCCGCGGATCGTAGACTTCCAAGCGATATTTCTTGTTCGCGACGGCGACATAGCGATCGTCGACCACGCCGCGGAGCGCGGCTCGCACATGGACCGTCTCGCCGGGCCGGTAGCCGGCGCGTTCGGTGTAGACGAAGCCCCGCTCTTCCAACCCCTGTCCGACGCCGACGCCGCCGAGCGACACGACGTTCGACGCCGTGTGGCCGTCGGCGACGGCGAACACTCGGACGTCGTTGCAGTTTTCCAGTTGCTTATAGGTGCCGCGGAACGTGCCGTCTTTCCCGGTCGTTCCCTCGGCAACGATTTCCGCGCCGTCCGACACGAGAATCCGGGCTCCCGGCCAGGGCTTGCCGGTCCGCAGATTCTCGGCGAACACGAACACCTCGTCGCGCGAGCTTTTGACGATCACATCCAGATCGCTGCGTACGACAAGGGTCGTCGCCTCGTGGGTCTTGCTCGCCACGGTGGCGACGACGACTCCCGGCTTGTTCGACGCTTGCTCGCCGTCCAATCCCGCCAGCTCGATACGGCTCTCGCGCGGTTTGTATTCCGCGTAGTCCGGCACGGCGAAGGTGAACGTGCGGTTCGGGTCGATGAGCGCCAAGTCGAGCGATTCCACTCCTCGCGCCAAATGCATCTTGCGGAAGTAAGTTTCCAGGTCGATCGTGTAGACCCGCACGTTGACGCTCGGCAAGTTGCGAGAATGCAGCGCGATCCTCGCCGGCTCATCGGTGCGAAACACGCGTTCGCTCGCGATCGTGAACTGTTTCGCAACCAAGCGATTGACGCGAGCCTGGGCCGCGGCGACTTGCGATCCCCACGTGAGCTTGCGGTATTCCTCCAAAGCTTCGAGCGGCTTGCCGAGGTTTTCTTCGAGCAGGGAGGCGACGGCAAACAGCGCCTGCGACGCTTGCTCGGTGCCCGGATATTTGGAGATGAGGCGTCGCCACTCGTCGATCGCCGCTTCGTATTTTTTGTTGAGAAACTCCGCGCGGCCGAATTGCAGCAAGATCTGAGGCGAGCGCGGGTCGAGCGGATAGCGAGCGAGAAACTCGTTCCACTGCGCTCGCGCCGCGGCGTAGTCTTTTTTGCGAAACGCCTCCGCGCCGATCAGATACTCCGTTTCGATGATCTGTTGCTGGACTTCGTTCCAAGCCGAATGCGACGGATGCTCGACGAGAAAACTGCGCCACGCGGCGAGCGCCTCGGTAAACTTGCCCTGACGCTGCAAAGCCCGCCCCAAAAGGTTGCGCACTTCCGCCGCCTGCTTCGTTTTCGCCCGGCGCGGTTCGTTCAGAAAATCCTCCGCCGCGGCGACCGCTTCCGCAAATCGCCCGCGGTGAATGCGGCTCGTCACGAGTTGCACCCGCGCATCGTCGGCCAGCCGATGATCGGGAAACTGCTTGAGAAACGCTTCCAGGGCCGCAATGCCTGCGGCGAGGTCGTCGTCGCCGGTCGGGGTCGGCAGGCCGTAGGTCGACGCGATTCCGTAGACGGCCAAGGCTACGAACTCCGCTTGATCCGGTCCGGGCGGGCGTTTATCGCCGGGCCAGAGCGCCGCGAGATCTTGCCACACGCGGCGAGCGTCGGCCGCACGGCCTTGCTTCTGACGACATTCCCCGAGCCGATAGCGCGCTTCCGGTTGCCGCACGTCGTCCGGTCGATCTCGGACGAAGGCGGCGTAGCGATTCGCAGCCTCTTCGAAGTTGTTGGAAAGACGGAAGCAATGCGCGAGCTGCAATTCGATTTCCGGGCGCAGGTCCGGCTTGGGTCCCAGGTCCAAGGCTTGATTGAAGAACTCGACGGCCTTGGCGTAGTCGGGGGGCGGCTGATCGGGCGGACTCCGCTCCGTGCGCGGAGTCGCATAGCGGCGCGCGAAGTCGAGATAGATGTCGGCGAGTTCTTGTTTGCGCTCGTGCGAGAGCAAGTGCTCGGCTTCCGCACGATAGATCAATTCGGCCGAGGCGAAGTCGCCCTTTTTGGCCAAAGACACGGCGCGAGCGAAGCGGGCTCGGCGAGCCCAAGGCGACTTGGTGAATTCACGTTCGACGGCGGCGAACACATTCGCCGCGTCGTCGTAGCGACCCGCGAAGTGCAGCGCCCGGCCGCGCGCGAAAAGCAAGCGATCGCGCGGCGCCCCTGCGGCGGCGGCGAGCTTATCAAGTTCGTCCGCCGCCTCGGCAAACTTCTTGTCTTGCAGCAGCACGGCGGCGGCCGGCGGCAAAGATTCGATATCGTCCCAGGGAAGCGGCTCCTTCGTGTCGGCGGCCGTGGCCCAAACATTCAAACCGAAAACGAAACAGAACGCGGCCGGCAGAAAGCGAGAGGCGGCTCGCATAGGAGAACTCCTGGCTGGAAAGGCGGCGCAGACTTGGCTTGGCCGACGCCGGCGCGGGGAGCGCAACGCGGCTCGGCTCTGAGACGCGGCAAGCGGAGATAAAGTTTCAGCTTTTCTCGCGGCGGAGGGAATAGCCCGCGATTTTCGCTATTTTTCGACCCGTCCCGGCTTGCGAACACCCGCTCCCGCACGCTTGGCTAGGCCGTCGCCGAGATCGGCGCGGGCCGCTTCCGCCGCCGCTTCCAGCCGTTCGACGATCTCCGGATGCGCGGCGGCGACATCGTGCGTTTCCGCCGGATCGGCGACGAGGTCGTAGAGCGCCGCCTCGGTTTTCCGCTGGCTGAGCTTCCCCGGCTTGCCGCCGGTTCCCGGCACGTCGACATGGACGTAGGGGTGCGGAAAATGAAGCTTCCACTTGCCTGAGCGAATCGCGTGGAGCCCTTCACCCCAATAGAAATAGAGAGCCTCGTGCGGTGAGCGTGCCGATTCGTCGCCGAAGAGGAGCCCGGCTATGTCGAGGCCGTCGATCGGGCGGGCGGGGTCGAGCGTCACGCCGAGCAGCTTTGCGACGGTCGGCAACAGGTCGATCGTCATCGCCGGCTCACGACACACGGTGCCGGCGGCGATTTTGCCGGGCCAACGCATCAAACAGGAGACGCGAACGCCGCCGTCCCAGGCGGTCCCCTTCCCTTCGCGGAGCGGCGCGGCGGAGCCGGCGTGGTCGCCGTAGGAGAGCCAAGGGCCGTTGTCCGACGTGAAGATCACCAAGGTGCGCTCGTCGAGGCCGTTGCGTCGCAATGCGGCGAGGACTTCGCCGACCGACCAATCGATTTCGGAGATCACGTCGCCAAAGAGGCCGCGCTGCGTCTTGCCGGCGAACTTTTCGGAGACAAACAGCGGCACATGGGGCATGCTGTGCGCCAAATAAAGCAGGAACGGGCGCTCCCGATGCTTGTCAATAAACGCGACGGCCCGCTCCGTATAGGAGGTCGTGAGTTTCGTTTGGTCGGGATTGAGTTCGATCGTCGCTTCGCCGTCGATCAGCGGTAAATCCGGAAACGTGGCCGTCGGATGTTTGGGCCACATGTCATTCGAGTAGGGAAGCCCATAGTATTCGTCGAAACCGTGGCGCGTCGGCAGAAACTGCGGATGATGGCCGAGGTGCCACTTGCCGAACGCCGCGGTCGCATAGCCGGCTTGCTTGGCGACTTCGCCAAGCGTGGTTTCGGAATCCGCGATGCCGTGATCGCTTTTGGGTCCGAGTGCGCCGAGGATGCCGACGCGGTTGGGATAACACCCGGTCAAGAGCGCCGTGCGCGACGCCGAGCAAACCGCCTGGGCGACGTAGAAGTCGGTGAACTTGCGACCGTCGGCCGCCATGCGGTCGAGGTTCGGCGTGGAATAGCCTTGAGCGCCGAACGGGCCGATATCGGCATAGCCGAGGTCGTCGCAAAAAATGACGACGATGTTAGGCTTCGTCGCCGCGTCGGCAGCCCGACAGGGCGCGATCGCGCCGCCGAGGGAAACGAACGCTCCCCATACCCAAGCGATGAGATAAACGGCGAAGGAGTCGCAACGAGCGGGCAAAAACGGTGCAACTGGGCGGAGACGCGACGGCATCATTGATGTCTTTACCGGTAGAGCATTTCAGAACGAGTCACCGTGTCAGGGGCGATTTTGAGGAACCAAATCGGGCGGGTCAAATTAATCAATCCTCATGTGATGGAGCAGACGACGTCGGAAGTCCGACAAAAGCTTGTTCGCCGCGCAAGGCCTTGCTGTGAATAATCTCTTAATTGCTTAAACTTCAGGTTTCCCCCGTGCCGACGACGCGACCTGCGAACTCGGGGGCTCACTCCTCACCTGAGCGTGACCGCGCCCACGGATTTTGCCGTGATCGATTTTTTTGAATTCAGCAACGAACTGCTTTGCCTGGCCAACCAGCAAGGCTACTTCACGCGCGTGAATCCGGCGTGGACTCGCACGTTCGGTTGGACGGCGGAGGAACTGACGTCGCGGCCGTATCTTGAGTACGTTCACCCGGAAGACATTGCGGCGACGCTGCGCGAAGCGGAACTGCTGCGCAAGCCGGGACATGAAACGATCTGGTTCGAGAATCGCTATCGCTGTCGCGACGGCGGCTATCGCTGGCTGGCTTGGCGAGTCAGCGTCGTTCCGGATGCGCAACAACTCGTCGCTTCCGCGCGCGACATCACCGACGTGAAACTGCAAACGGCCGCTTTACAGGAGGCGGAGGGGCGATTTCGCTTTTTGGCCCTGCAAGCGCCCGTCGGGATTGCGCAGAGCGACGCCGAAGGTCGCACCTTTTTCGTGAACGACAAGTGGTGCGAGATCGCCGGGATTAGTCCGCAAGAGGCCATGGGATTCGGCTGGATGAACGCCTTGCATCCGGAAGATCGCGATCGCCTGATCGCCGAGTGGCTGGAAGCGATGGCCGCAGGCCGGCCCTATTCGACCTCGGAGTTTCGTTTTGTCCATAAGGACGGCACGGCGCGCTGGGCTTCGGGGACGGCGGCATTGATCGCAGCGGCCGACGGTACGCAGATCGGCCAGATCGGCTGTATGCAAGACATCACCGAACGCAAAGCCGTGCAAGACGCGCTGCGGGAATCGGAAGAACGATTTAGCGCGTTTATGAACAACACGCCGACCTTGGCTTGGGCCAAGGATGAGGAAGGAAAAATCCTGTTTCTCAACCGCGCGGCGGAGGAGATGTTTCATTTTCCGAACCGCGAAGCGTGGTACGGCAAGACCGACGCCGACTTCTGGCCCGCGGAAGTCGCGCGGCGCTTTCGCGAAAACGACCGCCAAGTGCTGGAATCAGGGCTGCCGCTGACCCGCGTCGAGGAGTCCGTCAGCGATTCGGGCAACGAATACCACTGGATGACGACGCTTTTCCCCTACACCGATCGCGCCCAGCGCCGGTTTGTAGGGGGAATCGCCATGGAAATCACCAAACTCAAGCGCGCCGAAGACGCCTTGCGGCACGAGCAAGAGTTGCTGCGCAGCCTGATCGACGTACAAGAAGAGGAGAAGCAACACCTCTGCCATGAGTTTCACGACGGGCTGATTCAATACGCTTACGGTGCGATGATGGCGCTCGAGGGGCGGGCCGGCGATCCGCGCTATGCCGCCGAAAAGCCGTGGTTGGAGTCAATCGTCGAGAAGCTACGAAAAGGCATTGAAGACGGCCGGCAAACTATTCGCGGCATTCGCCCGGCCGTGCTCGACGAAGCGACTCTGGAAGTCGCGCTGGAAGACTTGGTCGATCAATTTAAATCGACCGAGATCATGATCACGGTCAAGTACCAAGGAACGATCGGCGTGCTGCCGAAGTCGCTCCAGACGGCCGTGTATCGAGTCGCCCAAGAAGCGTTGAATAACGCCAAAAAGTACAGCGAGACCGACGTCGTGCGGATCGTCATCGCGCGCGAGGGAAACGAGCTGAAGTTGGAGATTCGCGATTTCGGAGTCGGCTTCGACGTGGCGCCGGCCAAGAAACGGGGCTTTGGCTTGCGCGGCATGACCGAACGCGTGCGGCTGCTCGGCGGCGAATGCAAGATCGAGAGCACGCCCGGCGAAGGGACGCGGATCGCGGCCCGCTTACCGATCGCGCCGGAGCCGCCGCCGGCGCGCTAGTGCTTGAGATTCTTCAGCGCTTGGTGCACGAGTTGCCGCGGCCGGGCCTGCGGCGATGCGAATTTGCCGGCCAAGATGTCGGCCTCCGTGAAGCGGGCCAGGAGAATCTCGCGATCGGCGGCACGGTTGTGATCGTAAATGATGTAAATCGCGCCGTCGGGCGCTTGGAAACCGTCGGGGTAGGAGACGCCGGTCCGCTCGTCGAGCATCAGGCCGCCCTGCCAGGTGCGGCCGTCGTCGTCGGAGAGAAAGGCGGTCAGGTGCGAGCGTTTGGGCGTGCGCTCGTCGATCCGGCCGTGCTTTACGAGCAGAAGCTTGCCGGAGGCGAGGCGACGCAGATGAAACCGGGCACTGGTGTGCTGGATGACTGATGTCTCAGCACTCGTCCAAGTTCGCCCCTGATCGCGGGAAAAGCTCTCCGCAATACCCGTCTTGGTGCGGGCCAACAGCCGAAGCGTGTTGTCGCCGAGTTCGACAAGCATGTGTTCGTCGAACGCACTGTCGGGAATCACCACTCCGCCGCGGCGATTCCACGTCGTGCCCCGATCCGTCGACACGAAGACGTGCGCCATGCGCTGGTCGTCGAGTTCGTGGAAGAGGCTCCGCAGCGGCGCAGGCCCGATCCGCTCGCGCGTCCAAAGCGAAATCGGCAGCAGCCACTCGCCGCTTTTCAAGACGAGCGGCTTGTTCAACGTGGCGCCGTGCCAAATGCGCCGCGGCTCAGACCACGTCGGCTCGTCGTCGTCGGGATTGTCGCACGTGACGGCCCAGACGCCGGCTCGGCCGTCGAAATAGCCTAGCGATTGATCGTAGAACAGCCACAGGCGACCGGTCGGGTCGGTCCAAAAGTTGCCGACCAGCGCCCGCCGCGCCAATCCATTCGGCGCGTCTTCCGGATCGATTACGAGCCGCGGCTCCGACCACGTGGCTCCGTCGTCGTCGCTCGTCGCCGCGCAGAAGAAACCTTTCTCGCTGTCGCCGCCGGCGACCCAGGCCGCCCAGAGCCGGCCTTTGGGCGTGCGGTCGATGCCGATGACCATCGCGTAGTCGAGTTCGGCCGCGGTGTATTTCTTGCCGGGCTTCGTGATGATCGGCACCGGTTCTATGCCGAGGTCGATGACGGCTTGCGGCGGCGGGGCCGGCGGCGGTTCATCGCGCTTCGGCTTTTCGGCGACCGCGGAGCCGGCAAACAGCACGAGAACGGACCAAGCGGCGGCCAACACCGCCGCGGAATTCTTACGGTGCATTTCGTCTTCGATCCTAGGCCAACTTCGTCAACGGATTGCCGCGTTCGGCGAGCGGGAACGACACCCGGGCTCCCCCCTGCCGATGCGACTCAAACACGCCGCACACGAATTCGACCGTCGCGGCCGCTTCCTTGGCGCCGCAGAGCGGCTCGCGGTTGTCGTTGATCGCCGCGATCAGATCACGGACCGGTCCGACGTGCTTGTCGACATAGTCGCTCAAATCCGTTCGCGGCTCCGGCTGCTCCGGACCGGCCGAGGAGATCGGCACCCAAGTGCGAGTTTGCTTATTGACTTGGAAGGGATTGCCGCGGGCGAGCTGCGCGAGCGGATGAGTGTCGATCTTGACGTCGATCAAGCCGTCGCTGCCGACGATTTGGAGCCCGAAGCCTTGGCTTTTCGCTTGGTCTTCGGCGATCGAATCGAAATACACGGTGATGCCGCTCGCCGAATCGAAGCGAGCATGCACTTCGTTGCCGGCCAACGGGCCGAGCCCTTCGTTGCCTTCCTTGACATGCGTCTTGGTCACGAGCTCGCCATTTTGCTTAACGACGGCCGAGCAGGCGGTGAGCCCGCCGGTGAGATAACTGCAAAGGTTGAGCACGTGCGTGCCGAGCACCCAGAGGTCTTCGCCGCCGCCCCGCTTGTCGCCTTTACCGCGGCCGCGAATTTCAAGCACGCGGCCGATCGCGCCGTCGCCCATCATCTTCGCCGCGGTGACGAGCGTGGGGTGATATCGATTGCGATGGGCCACGGCGATCTTCGCGCCGGTTTTAGCGCAGGCCGCGAGCACTTGGTCGGCCTCGGCCGGCGTGCGCACGAACGGCTTTTCGATGTAAATGCCTTTGGCGCCGGCCTTGATCGACGCGAGCAGCATGTCGCAATGTTGATCGACGTGTCGCGGGCCGATGGCGACCAACTCCGGCCGCGCCGAAGCGAGCATCGCGTTGTAGTCGGTGAAGCCGTCGGCGACGCCGAGCTTCTTCTTCTCCGCGGCGAGTCCGGCCTCGTCGCCGTCGGCAATCGCGACGACTTCCGTTTCCGGCACCTTGGCCCACACGGTGTCGAGCCCATGGCCGTAGTTGCCGCGACCGCTGTGACCGATGACGCCGACGCGCCACTTCTTGGCCGGAGCATCGGCCGCGACGGCGCGGTTCATGAAAAGCGCGCCTGCGGCGAGTCCGGCGGTGCTGTGAAGAAAGTCGCGGCGTTGCATGACGGGAACTTTCCTGGCGAGGAGGACAACTTGAGGCGGGAAACGTTCGGAGGCACAGTCTAGTCTGCGGCGCGCGCAGCGGCAATCAATCGATCTGCGCGTGCATATTTGGCGGGGCGATCTCGACCACATCGCTCGCCGGCGAAACCAAATTCACCTTGTCCGCCCCGCCCGCGCTTTCAAGGATCATGATTTTTTGCCAGATTGCGCGGCTCAGATCGGTCGCCAGGTTCGTCACCCCGTCGACCGCTTCGATGGCCACCGAATCGGGAAACTCTTGCACATACAGCGCCGCGGTCTTGCCGACGAGCGACAGCATCTCGCTGCAGTAGTCGAGATAGCGACCGAGTTCAAACGGCGTCATCGTCCGCCGCGGCGACGAGGCCGTCGGCGGGCCGCGGCGCGTCACGCTCTCCGGGTCTTTCGTGAGTTGGTGCATATCGATGATGTGCGCCAGCGATCGCAATTCGCGCACCGCCTCCAGTGCGCGGCGACGCTTGATCCGCAATTCCAGCGAGAACAAAAACACGATCGCGGCGCCGACGAACACGACGCTGCCGATCGTCGCATCGACCGATTGCACGAAGTGCTCGAGTTCGAACACCTCGTCGTTGACCCGCAGATAGCGCACCCCCTGCACCACCAGCACGCCGATCAAAGCCAAGAGCAGCACGATGCCGGCCCGCAACCACAGATTCGGCCGGCGAATCGCTTGGGCCCGGACCACGGCCTCTTGCGAAATCCGATGCAATTCGCGGGCCACGCCGTAGAGGCTCGATTCCGGAAACCGCTCATGAATTCGACGGCACAGCAAGTCGATCGTCTCGACGATCTGCGTCGGCCGCAAATTGCGATAGTCGCACCGCGGCGTCGCCTGCTGTGGTCCGATTGTCATACGGATTGCGGAAAGCCCGGTGGAAGTCGTTGCGTGAGACTACTTTCAGGTCCCATCCTACGACGCCACGCGGAGCGGGCAAATCGTTTCGCTTCCGCCGTAGCGTGGTTTTCGGAAGTGATTCCGTTCGCTATGTTTATGACTGAAGAGGCACGTCCTGAAACTCATATCTGCGAGAACACGTCATGCTCAAGAAGGCCAAAGCTCGTCATATCTTGGTGCCGTCGGAACAGGCCTGCAACGATCTGAAGAAGAAAATCGAAACCGGCGAGGCGAAGTTCGCCGATCTGGCGAAAAAGCATTCGCAATGCCCCTCCGGTCAGGAAGGGGGCGATCTCGGTGAGTTCCGCCCCGGCCAAATGGTTCCGGAATTCGATAAGGTCGTTTTTTCCGCGCCGATCAACACCGTGCAAGGTCCGGTGAAGACGCAATTCGGCTATCACCTGATCGAAGTGACCGCCCGCACGGGCGACTAAGGCCGCGCGCCGGAATCCGTCGAAAAATGGGACGCAGCCGGTAACAATTCGTCGCCGGTTGCGCTCCGGCAACATATCGCACCTGCGCGTACTGGGTTCGCGCTTGGCCCGCCCATCGGTTCGGAACTTCTATGCATCAGGATGCCGCTGCCGCCGCAACTACGCTCCCTCCGAGCGAGCGCCCGCTCTCGCTTCGTCGCTTGTCGGCCATTGTCATCTTAGGAGCCGTGGCACTCGTCGGGATTCAACTCACACCGAAAGAAGTGTTCGGCGACAACGCCCGGAAGTTTCTGGCGACCGAGGTTTGCTCGCTGCTGATCGGGTTGGCTCTGTGCGCGTGGCTCGTGATCGATTCCGGATTATCGCGCCGTGTCCGACGCCGGATTTCCGTCGCGTACGTGCTGATCGCCCTAGCCCTCGTGGCCGTTTTTCGCCTCGATTGGAAGGGCGACATGGAGCAAATCGCCAAGCCCAGGCGGTGGGTGCTCAACGTCGCACGCACGATCGGCATCGACGTCGGCGACGTCGCGCCGGAGGCCCGTACTGCGAGCGTCGCGCTGAAATTGGACCCGGGCGAGTTCGATTCGTACTCATTTCTAGGCCCGACTCACGACGGCAAGTTCAAGGCGGCCGGCGGGAAGCTGGCGCGCGATTGGACCGCAAAACCGCCGAAGTTGCTGTGGCGCGTCCCGGTCGGCGACGGTTGGTCCAGCTTTGTCGTCGTCGGCGATTACGTCTACACGCAGCAGCAAACGACCGATGAGGCCTTCGAGCAAGTCGTTTGCCTGAACATTCGCGACGGCAAACTGGAGTGGGTGCATAGCGACTCGCCGGGCCACAATTGGTTCCTCGGCGGGCATGGTCCGCGGGCGACTCCCGCTTATCACGACGGCAAACTCTACGCGCTTGGTTCGGCCGGTCTCTTGAACTGCCTTGATGCGGCGACCGGCAAGGTGCTCTGGTCGCGCGACGTCGTCGCCGAAAATAACGCGGAAAATCCAATGTGGGGCAAGAGTTCGTCGCCCCTGATTGTGAAGTCGAAGATCCATGGCGACTTGGTCGTCGTCAGCGTCGGCGGCAAGGCGGGGCGATCTTTGGTCGCCTACTCCGCCGCCGACGGCAAGCCGGTTTGGCACGGCGGCGACGATCCTTCGGGCTACGCTTCGCCCGTGGAACTTACGCTCGGCGGCGTACGGCAGATCGTGATCGTCGACTTCCAATCGGTCGTCGGCCACGATCCGGAAACCGGCGGAGTGTTATGGAGCTACGACCGTTGGAGTTCGAACGATCCGAAAGTGCCGCAGCCGATCGCGATCGACGACAAACGGCTGTTCATCTCCGCCGGCTACGGCGTCGGTTGCCGTATGCTCGAGATCACCAAAAGCGGCGACGCTTGGAAGGTCGACGAGTTGTGGAAATCGACGAAGTTCAAGCCGAAGTTCATGAACCCGATCGTTCGCGACGGCTACGCCTATGGACTGGACGACGGCGAGTTCTTGATGTGCGTCGACCTGAACGACAAAGCCGAAGTGAAATGGCGCTCGAAGCGCGGCATGAACTACGGCCACGGGCAGATTCTGCTCGTCGACGATCTCCTGATCGTGCAATCGCAGGAAGGCGATTTGGCGTTGGTGCCGGCACGGCCGGATAAGTTCGAAGAATTGAGCCGCATCACGGCATTGCCGGATGGAATCTCGTGGAACCAACCGGTGCTGGTCGGCAATAAGCTGCTTGTGCGCAACGACGAAGAAGCGGCTTGCTATGAACTGCCGACGGAGTGAACGCGCTGCGACGCCAAGCGAGCGGCCGGCGTAAGCCGCCCGTTATCCGCGGCACCGCGCTCCTAGTCTCAAGCAACTCAACGGGAGCCTTACGGCTCCCGCTCGCCGCCGACGCGGTCCGCGTCCGGTTAGTCGATGAATTCCGGTTCGACCAAGTGCGGGATCACGCCGGCTTCGTAGCCGCGGCGCAGGAGCGTGCGAACCGCTTCGCGCCCCTTCGGCCCCCAATCGACCGTCCAATCGTTGACGTACATGCCGACGAATTTGTCGGCCTGGGCGCGATTCAGATCACGGCCGTACTGCAGTGCGTGCTCCAGAGCGTCTTTGCGATGCTCCAGGCCGTAGACGATGCTCTCGCGCAACAGCCGGTTGACTTCCTTCATCGCGGCCGGGCCGAGATCTTTGCGGATCACGTTGCCGCCCAAGGGCAGCGGCAGTCCTGTTTCTTGGAACCACCACTCGCCGAGATCGACGCAGAGTTCCAGCTTGCGCTCGCCGTAGGTGAGTTGGCCTTCGTGGATGATGAGGCCGGCATCGACCTTCTTTCCTTCCCACTCGCCGGCTTCCACGGCTTCGAAGATCCGATCGAACGGGACGACGACGTGCGAAAAATCATTGCCGAGGCAAAGCCGCAGCGCGAGATACGCCGTGGTGCGCGTGCCGGGGACGGCGATCGTCACGTTGCGCAGTTCGTCGATCGAGTATTTCTTCGTCGCAATGACCATCGGGCCGTAGCGATCCCCCATGCTCGCGCCGCACGGGCAGAGAGCGTACTTATCGGTGAGGTAGGCGTAGCCGTGAATGCTCACGGCCGAAAGCTCAAGTTCGCCTTTCAGGGCGCGCTGGTTGAGCGTTTCGATGTCGACCAGCTCATGCGTGAACGTATACGGGCCGGTGTCGATTTTGTCGTTGGCCAAGGCGTGGAACATGAAGGCGTCGTCGGGATCGGGGCTGTGACCCACACGAATCAGCGTCTTGGCGGCGGTCGACATAACGGCAGGCTCTCGTTTCCAGCGAAGAAATGGGGGGCAACCGCCGACTCGCGCGGTACCGTGGTCTAGCCGTATTCTATCGCGATGCGTGTTTCCGTCGAAGGGGCCGGCCTTGTCGAATCGCCGCGGTTTTCCGACAATTTGGGTATCGAATCCCTGCGGAGCTACGAAGTTGGAACTGAAGCGCAATCCCACGCGGGCCGTGAAGGTCGGCAGTTGCACGATCGGCGGCGGACACCCGATCGCCGTGCAGAGCATGACGGCGACCCATACTCAAGACATCGCGGCCACGGTGGGCCAAGCGAACGACTTGGTCGCGGCCGGGGCCGACGTCGTGCGAATCGCCGTCGATAGCAACAAAGACGCCGCGGCGCTCGCCGAGATTCGCAAGCAAACGACGGCCAATCTTTCCGTCGACTTGCAGGAAAACTACCGGCTCTGCCAAGCCGTGGCGCCCAGCGTCGACAAAATTCGCTACAACCCCGGGCATTTGTATCACCACGAGCGAGAAAAGCCGTGGCAAGAGAAGGTGAAGCTGATCGTCGACACCGCGGCGGCGAACGATTGCGCGATCCGCATCGGCGTGAACTGCGGCTCGGTCGACCCGGACAAACTCGGCAAGTTTCCTGAAGATGATTCGATATCGCCGATGCTCGCCAGCGCCTGGGAGCATTGCGAACTCTTGGACAAGCTCGGGTTCACGCGCTACGTCGTCTCGCTGAAAGACTCCGATCCCTCGAAGGTGGTCGAAGTGAATAAGCGGTTCGCCGAGCAACGCCCCGACGTGCCGCTGCACTTGGGCGTGACGGAAGCCGGCCTGCCGCCCGACGGCGTGATCAAGACGCGGATCGCCTTCGAGCAACTGATCGGTCGCGGCATCGGCGACACGATCCGGGTCTCGCTGACCGTGCCGAACGCCAAGAAGAGCGACGAGATCGTCGCGGGGCGAGCCATCTTGGCCGACATTGCCGCCGGTCGCGTTCGCAGCGTCGTCGACTTCGGCTTGGGGACGCTGAACATCATCAGCTGCCCGAGCTGCTCGCGTGTGGAGAACGAAGCGTTCATCGAGCTGGCGCAGCAAGTCAAAGAGATGACGCAATACGCCAAGCAATACGACCTGACGATCGCCGTGATGGGCTGCCGCGTGAACGGGCCGGGCGAGACGGACGACGCCGACCTCGGCCTCTGGTGCGGGCCGACCCACGTGAACCTCAAAAAGGGCGCTCTCGAGCTCGGCGCCTATAAGTACGACGAGATTCTGCCGAAGCTCAAAGCGGAGCTCGATCAACTTATCGCGGCGAAGGCGTAGGTCGCGACGATGTCGGAAGTTCGCCTCTCGATGGACGAGTTTTGCCGCCTCGCGGGCGAGGTCGTCGAAAGCCTGCCGCCGGAATTCCAGGAGCGGATGCACAACGTCGTGGTCGACGTACGCAATCGACCGAAGAGACGGCAACTCCTCGATCTGGGGCTCGATCCTGAAGAAGACACGCTGCTCGGATTATTCGAGGGCGTGCCGCTGATCGAGCAGTCGTA
The DNA here is from genome assembly GCA_016793115.1 of Planctomycetaceae bacterium. Taxonomy (GTDB): domain Bacteria; phylum Planctomycetota; class Planctomycetia; order Pirellulales; family PNKZ01; genus PNKZ01. The sequence goes on along the minus strand of JAEUIN010000147.1, from coordinate 90,916 downwards.
CGAGGAAGACTACCCGAACCGCGTGTGGCTCTTCAAAGAGCCGATCGAAGAAATCTGCCGCTCACGCGACGAAGTGGCCTACGAGATTCGGCGAACGATCATTCACGAGCTCGCGCACCACTTCGGCTGGACCGAGGAAGACTTGGAAGCGTTCGAGTCGCAGCCGAATCCATTTGACGACGAGCATGATGAGTAGTGCGGGGCGACGCCCCATCGCACTCATCATCACCGCTATTTGTCTTCGATCTTCAGTTTCATCTCTTCGGAGTTGCCGCGAAGTTCCGGAGCGTACATCGCCGAGGCCTTGGTCGGCAGGGCGCTGAACGTGCCGGGGATTTCGGCCCGCACTTTATAAGAAACGCTATGTCGCCCGCGCGGCAAGCTGCGAAGGAACAGACAAACTCGTTCGTCGCGGAATTCCATATAGGCGCCGAGCGCGTTGCCGTTGTAGCCGCTGCGCACGTCGACCGGTTCGCAGCCCGCGGCCTTCATGTCTTCGAGAACGATGTACTCGTAATCGTTTTTGCTGTCGACGACGAACTCGATTTCGATTTGGTCGCCGCTTACGACCGACGCTAGGTTCACCAATTCCTCGCGTTCGTACTTTTCAATCTTTTCGTCGACCGCCTGCCCGCGGGCTCCGGCCGACAGCGAAGTCGCCTCGATGCGTTTCAGCTTGTAGAACTTCCGTTCGACTTTGACTTCAAGTCCGGCCGCCGTGATGAAAGGCTCCTTCGTGAAGTTCGTCTGGTAGGCGTTGAAATAGACCGGGCCGTCGCCTTGCTTGCGGATCTCAAGCGTATGTCGGCCGGCCACGAGCGCCTCGCCTTCGAGCACGAACGAGTTGTCGAAAGAGAATAAGTTGTCGGCGTCGACCTTCACGTCCTTACGCTTTTTGCCGTCGAGCCAGACTTCGATCGTGAGGTTCGGCTTGGATTCGCCGGAGCCTTTCAAGTAATCGGCGAAAGCTTCGACGCAGAGCGCCGTGTCGCGGGTGCTCTTCCAATAGGTGCCGTGCTTGCGGTTGTTGAGCAGGTACTTCACAAGCCGCGGCGCGACGCGCCCTTTCGGATCGGCGACGCTCAAGAGCTTCAAATAGTACGCCATCGATTCGTTTTCGCTGCCGTACCAGTACCACCAATACCCGGCCGACGGGAGATTGAGATACGCCGTTTCGTTTTCGGCGTCTTCGACGACATACTGCCCGATGTTCTGCATCACCGCGGCGAGCTTATCGGCCTCGCCGAGCTTGTGGAGCGCGAGGCCGTAGAGGCTGAGCGCGTATACGGAGAGTTTCGGCCGATCGCGCTCAAGATACTTGAGCATGCCGGCATCGCGATGATCGGCATCGACGAGCACCATGAACACGAAGGCGTCGAGATCGTCGGCGAACTGCTTCTTGTCGACGTTCTTCTTGCCCCAGTTTTTTAGCAGCCGGACTTGCTCGGCTTGGTAGTTCTTGAGCCAGTCTATGCCGCGCTCGAGCACGCCGGGCACAATGGCGACGTCGTTCTGCTTGCAGATTTGGAAACCGTGAACGACGTAGGCCGTGGTGTGCGGATAGGAACGTTCGCCGTAGCCGGAGAACCAGCCCCAGCCGCCGTCGGAGCATTGCATATCGGTAAGCCGCTGCACGCCGGCCTTCACCATCTTCGCGAGTTCGGCTTCGTCGAACACCGGATTGCGATCATAGCGCCTCCATTGCTCGGCCCGCTCGCGGTCGTCGCCGATTTCCTGAGCATTGAGGTTCGTGCGCTTTCGCTGAATGTCTTTCAGATCGAGCCCCATTTCGCGGAGCACCTTCTGCGTGATCGCGGCCGGCAAGAAGCGGCTGAGCGTTTGCTCGGTGCAGCCATAGGGGTAGTCGGCCAGATAGGGCAGCGCGTCGACCATCGCGCCGGCCAACGTCGGCGAGTAGCGTACCTCAAGACGCGAATCTTCCACGCGGCGGGCTTCGGGCACGTCGAACGTGAGCTGCGCCGAAGTTTTCTCCGGACGCACCGTGCCGGCGAACGATTCGGTCTTCAACATGCCGTGCACGTAGACGGGAAATTTCATTTCCATGGCGTCCGATTCTTCATCGGTGAGCGCCTTCATGCGCACGACCGTCTCTCCTTCGCGCTTCGCGCGGACCAGCCAATCGACGCGGGCCTCCCCTTCGGCGTCGATCTCCACTGTTTTCGAAAGATCGCCGAGCGGTTCGAGCGTCTTGCCGTCGAGTTCGAGCACGACGCGTACGCTCTTCTTGGATTTCAAATAATTATGCACGTTGGCCGAGAGCACGACTTCGTCGTACTCCGTGAAGAACCGCGGGCTCTGCATGCGGAGCAAGAGCTTCTTCGTCGTTACGACGTCGAGCGAACCTTCGCCGACGCTGGTGCCGGCCCCCATCGCCCAAGTGCGAATCTTCCAGGTCGTAAGGTTTTCCGGCATCTTGAGCTTGGCGGTGGCGATGCCGTCGTTGTTCGTTTCCAGAGCGGCGATCCAGAGCGCCGTGTCGGCGAAGTTTGAGCGTACGGTCGCGGCCGCTTCCCCGCCGCCGGGCATGGGCGCGGACTCAGCAGGCGCGGCCGCCGCCGCGTCTTGCATTAAGCCTTCGCCAGCGGCTTTCGCCGCAGCCATCGGCGCGGCGGGCACCGCTAAGCCGCCGCCCATTCCTCCAAATGCCACCGCTCCACCGGCCGAGCGCAAGCGGCGCGCACCATTCGCCGGAACGTCGTTGCGATAAGCCAAGCTCCGATCTTCGTCGGCGTCGATCACTTCCCCGCCGAACACGCCGATGTCCCCCATGGGCACTTCGCGCTCCTTCGCGACCGGATAAAACGCCAGATCCAGGCTCGACTCGGTGCGCGGGTAGTGATGACGCCGCCACTTCCAGAAGAACTCCTTGATCGCCGGCACATTCGACCCGCCGGAAATGTATTCCACCGCTTTGTCGTAGACGGCGACGACCGTCTGACCGACGAACGCCTTGCCGTCGGGGCCGACGAGCTTTAACTCGATCTCCGCCTCTTGGCCGGGCTTGTATTCCGTCTGCGACGTCGTCACGGCGACGTCGACCACGCGCGAGGCGGGCGGCACGACGATGTCTTTCGCTTCGACGTGCAGCTTGCCGTCGGCGACGGTCAACGCTTCGACGAAGAAGTTGGGCATATCCTTCAACTCGACGTCGATCTCAACCTTGGTCGTCCGGCCTTCCAACCGCAGCAGGCGCGGCGGCAAGTAGACGCCGTTGGACGGGCGGATGAACAGCAGCACCGTCGACCCGATGCGATCGGTGTTCACTTGCAATCGCATTTTTTCGCCGGGAGCGTACTCGCGCTTGTCGGGCACGAGTTCGACCGCGCTGAAGCGGAAGTCGTTCGCGCCGCCGGCGTCGCCGATCACGGTGAAGACGTAGCCGCCCTCCTGCCGGTTCCCCTTCGCGTCGGTCAGTTCGTACGACAGTCGATATTGGCCGGCCGCTCCGGCTTTGATTTGCTGTTTAGCCCGACCTGCCGCGTCGGTGTCGAGTTGCCACTCTTCGACGAGCGTTTCCTTCGCCTCCCGTTTGGCGTCGTAGCTCAATTTGAAGAGCTTGAGCTTGCCGACGCCCTTGACCGGCTTGTCGGAAAGGGTGTGCGCCGAGAACTCCGCGGCCACGGTGTCGCCGACTTGGTAGTGCCCGCGATCTACCCACGCGAACACCTTGAACGGCTCGCGAGCGACCAGCACTTCACCCTTGCCGACGATCGTGCGTCGCGACAGATCGACGACTTCGGCCGTGATCTCGTAGCGATGGTCCTGATCGCCGTGAATCTCTTTGGCGAGCGCCGTATCGATTTCGATCTTCAGTTTGCCGTCGGGGCCGATGTCGGCCTCCTGCTCGGCCACGACCTCCGGCGGATCGTGCCGCTGCGGCCACCACCAGCCGATCGGTCGCAGGCACCCCCAGCGACTCCAACCGGGAAGCCAATCGTAGTCGTAGGCGAACCACCAGTAGCCGCGGCCGTAGAGCCAGTCCCAACGCGCGAGCGGGTACCAGCGAGCGTCGTGCGCCGAACGCAGCACCTTGTACTTCACTTTCGCTCCGGTGACCGGCGCGCCGAAGTAGTATTTGGCGACGACTTCGGCCGTGATCTTGTCGCCCAGCTTGACCGGCTCGCTCGGAGCATCGACGGTCACTTCAAACTCGGGCTTCTTATACTCTTCGACGCGGAACGACGCCGCGCCGTAGCCGTGCACCTGAATTTGATAGACGCCGAGTTTCGCATCGGACGACAACTCCCATTCATCGGCGAAGCCGGCGAAGCGGTCGCTCTTGAGTTGCTTCTTCCAGACGCTTGTTCCTTGCGGGTCGAGAATCTCGACCGAGAACTCGCGCTCCGCGAACTCATCGGCCGAGTTCTCGAGATCGTACTTCGCGCGGCGCACCCAAAACTTGAACTGCACCTTTTGCTCGGGGCGATAAACCGGGCGGTCCGTGATGCCGTACGCTCGGACCTGATCGTAGGTCGGCTCGTGGTAGCCGCCGTGCCACATCGACGCGAAGCCCAGATGCGCCAGGCGCCCGTCGTCGGTGCGAGCCATCGTCAGCCACGAATACTGCCGATTTCCGTCTTCCTTGAAGGCATGCCGCACTTGGCCGTCGGCGTCGGTCAATTCGGCAAAATTCGTCGTTTCGATCGAGTAGCGCGTGCCGAGCACCGGGATCTCAACTTGCTTCATCCGGTAGCCGAAGAACTCGACGTTGGCTTGCGGAATCGGCTTGCCGTTCACCGCATCGGCGACGTAGACGAGCGTTTGGCCGTTAAGCGTTTTCTTAGCGATCACCGTATCGGCGAGCCACACGATCACGCGGCTGACGTTGCCGTCGGCCATTTGCGCCGTCACGAGGTACGCTCCGGCTTTCTCCAGCGGAGTCGACACCGAGATGCGGCGGTCGAAATGCCGCGGCCGCGGCTCCAGGTCGAGCGTCCACTTCGCCGCTTCCTCGTCGAGATACTGTTTCTGATTCTTTTGAACGATCCGGTAGCCGATGTTGCCGATATCGATCCGTTCCCAATCGATCTGGCTGCCGCCGGCCTTGAGATACTTCTTGATGTCGTTAAGCAGCAAATCGTATTTCAGCTTGTGCGCCGTAAACGAAACCGACTTGCCGTTGCGAAAGCGATAAGACAGTTCCGCGCCTCGACCGGCGGGCGCGACGCTCGTCGGTTCGAAACGCCCCCAATTGTCGACGATCTGCTTGAGCGCCTGCTCTTCGTATTCACGGTCGCCGCGCGGCGCAAGGGCAACGGCCTTGCGCCACCAGTCGGCGGCGGTGTCGAATTGGCGTCGGTTTTGGTAGATCTCCGCCAGCGAACGGCAGTCGTAGCGTCCGTTCGTCCCCTCGGCTTCGACGAGCTGCTTGTAGAGCTTGATCGGGTTGTGTTCATCCGGGAGTTTGAAGCGTTTAACGCCGGTTGCGAGGCGGGCGATCGTCTCTTCGTCGGTCAGCGTGTCGAGCGCGAACGTCTGCGGCCGATCTTCTTCGGCATCGCTGCGAAACCAGAATCCGTAGGCGCCCATCGTCTGCGTGCCGAATTGCGCGTTGAGGAATTCCGCGTATTGCCGTTTCGCCCACTTCGCCAAGGCTTCGTTACTCCTGCCGGCCTGTTCCAAGGCCCAACGCCAACGCTCGCCGTCGCTTTTGGCCGCTTCAAAGCTCGTCGGCACGACGTAGAAGATTGGATCGCCGGCCGCATCGACGGGAGCCCCGACAGGGTTGCCGTAGCCACGATAGAAACGGCCTTGGCGTTCGTAGTCGGGCAGTTGTTTCAGATCGGTGAGCGCCTGCAGTCGCCATTCCTCGCCGTAGCCTGCCAAGCCCCGCAACACCTCGGCAAACCCCATGAAGAAGCCGCCGCGATCCGCCGCTGCGCCGGCTTCGACGAGCGGGCTGGCGCGCAAATACAGTTGCACGGCACGGACTTGGTCGCGTGCGCTCGCGTCGGCATACTCGCCTCCGCCGCGATGGTTGCCCCTTTCGAACTTCCCGGCGACGATAAACCCGTCGTGTCGTCCGCGGGCATATTCGTTTGCGACGGCGACTAAAACGTCTTTCTTCGTCGCGTGCGCTTCGACGAGCTTTTCGAGCAGCGCGTCGCGCTCGTTCATTCGATTGAGCCTCTCGAAGCTTTGAGCGACGATCGACAAGTGTTCTCCGGCCGACGCCCCGTCGTAATCCCGCGCGAGCAGCAAGGCTTCATACGACGCCAAGGCGTCGGCAATGTTGCCTGCATCGAACTGCTTCCGCGCGGCGGTGAAATCCTTCGCCGACGGTGCGGCGGCTCCGGCCATCCAAACGGTTCCCCAAACGACGAACGACGCGATTCCGGCGGCGAGCGACCAACGCATAGACCTAAATCCTTAGTGGCGTGCGGCGGCAATCTGGCGACGGCAACAGCACATGTCGATGAGGAATTCGACGCGGGCACCTGCCATTTGGTTCCCGTTAAACGCGGCGCGGTTTGTTATACCTGCCAAGGAAGAGAAATCGAGCGCGCTTAGGAAGGTAATAAATCTCAGGCGGTTGGCCGTGACGATACGGCACAATCGCCTGATTTGCGGCGATGGCGCGGTCGAAGCCGAACACGAACCGGAAAGAATTCTCAAGTCGTCCGCCGGAAACTCTCATGGCGAGCGGATTGGTTTGGAGTAGCCTAAGGAGAACCACGCCGAAGTCTCATTCGCACCGGACTTCCGTGCGCACGCCGCACCGCCACGCTCCGACTAAATTTGGTGTCTTCACGATGCGCAGCTTCTTCTACGTGCTCGTCGTTTTCGTCGCCGCACTTCGCTCGCCGACCGCTCCGGCCGCTCAGCCCGGCGCATTGCCGCGCACGGCGGAGGGCCGTGAACTCAATCTCGATTTTGAGACCGGTACGCTCGCCGATTGGAAAGCGACCGGCGAAGCATTCGCACAACAGCCGATCGAAGGCGACACGGTCGTCGCGCGCAATCGAGGCAACAGTCGGCACCACGGCAAGTTTTGGATCGGCGGCTACGAGCGACTGAAAGACAAGCCGACCGGCACGCTGATTAGCGCAGCGTTCCCGGTCACGCATCCGTGGGCCGGCTTTCTGATCGGCGGCGGCGGACACAAAGAAACACGCGTCGAAATCGTTCGCGCCGACGACGGCACGATCGTCTGGAGCGGTTCCGGGCGCAATGTCGAAAGCTTGGAGCCGGTCGCGGTCGACCTGCGCCCTCACGCCGGCAAAGACATTTTCATCCGCCTCATCGACGAGCATACGGGCCACTGGGGTCATATTAATTTCGACGACTTCCGATTCTTCACCCAGCGGCCGAACTACCCACAGCGAGAAGCGGCGAAACCGCTGTTCGGGCCGTCGCCGCAGGTTGCCGGCAAGCCGGCCGCCGCCGAACCACTCGATGAATTCAAGTTCAACGGCCTCGCTCCCGCCGAGGCCGCGCGGGCGATGACGTTGCCCCCCGGCTTTCAAGCCACGCTCTTCGCCGGCGAGCCCGACGTGCAACAGCCGATCGCCATGGCCATCGACGATCGCGGCCGGCTCTGGGTGGCCGAGGCGTACTCCTATCCGATCAAAGTGAAGCCGGAAGAAGCTCGCGACCGCATTTTGATCTTCGAAGACTCCGACGGCGACGGCAAGTTCGACGCTCGCAAGGTATTTATCGACAAACTGAACCTCGTCAGCGGACTCGAGCTAGGCTTCGGCGGCGTGTGGGTCGGCGCCGCCCCCGAACTGCTCTTCATTCCCGATGCCGACGGCGACGACAAGCCGGACGGCCCGCCGCAGGCGCTGCTCGACGGCTGGGGATCGCAAGACACGCACGAAACTCTGAATGCCTTCATCTGGGGACCGGACGGTTGGCTCTACGGTTGTCACGGAGTATTTACGCATTCGCGCGTCGGCAAGCCCGGCACGCCGGACGACAAGCGAACGCCGCTCAACGCGGGCATCTGGCGTTACCATCCGATTCGGCATGAATTCGAGGTCTTCGCCGAGGGCACGAGCAATCCTTGGGGCGTCGATTTCAACGACCGCGGCGACGCCTTTCTCACGGCCTGCGTGATTCCGCACTTGTTCCATGTCGTTCAAAACGCGCGCTACCATCGGCAGGCCGGCTCGCACTTCAATCCCTACACCTACGACGACATCAAGACGATCGCCCTGCATCGTCATTGGATCGGCGCGACGGCTCACTCCGGCAATAGCCGGAGCGATTCGGCCGGCGGCGGCCACGCGCACAGCGGGGCGATGATCTATCTCGGCGGCAAGTGGCCGGCGAAGTATCGCGACCAGATCTTCATGAACAACATTCACGGCGCGCGGATCAATCAAGATTCGCTCGCTCCGCGCGGTAGCGGCTACGTCGGCGATCGTGCGCCGGACTTCCTGCTTTCAAACGACAGTTGGTCGCAACTGCTCTATTTCACCTATGGCCCCGACGGCGACGTCTATGCCATCGACTGGTACGATCGGCAGCAGTGCCACCGCCGCGAACTCGAAGTGCATGATCGCTCCAACGGTCGCATCTTCAAGTTCACGTACGGCAAGTCGAAGCCGGCGAAGGTGGATCTTAAGGCGTTTTCCGACGTCGAATTGGCTGAATTGCAGCTTCATTCCAACGATTGGTACGTTCGCCACGCGCGCCGCATTTTGCAAGAGCGGGCGGCGACTACGCCCGGAATCAGCGCTGCGGCTCGGGCGCGATTGTCGACGATCGCCTCGACGAATTCGGACGACACGCGTCGGCTGCGAGCGCTTTGGGCATTGCACGTGACGGGCGAGATTGCAGCCCCATTGCTCATTGATCGGCTCACGAAGGATGCAAGTCCATACGTTCGAGGCTGGTGCGTGCAACTCGCCTGCGAGCGCGAGCTTTCTCTCTACCCGGCGATCGCGATGCTCGATTTGGCGAAGGCCGATTCTTCGCCCGTCGTGCGCCGGTTTATCGCGTCGGCCCTCCCGCGACTCAACGCCGACACGCGCGTCGAGTTGTTGCGGGAATTGCTTCGGCACGCCGAAGACGCCGGCGATCACAACCTGCCGCTGCTGTATTGGTACGGCGCGGAATCGATCGTCGAGGCCGACGCGGAACTGGCCGCGGTGTTGCTCGACGACTGCCGTATCGAACTGGTGCGCAACTACCTCGTTCGTCGACTCGCGCAGCTTGGTACGCCCGGTGCGATCGAATCACTGCTCACGAATGTGCCGGCCGACGTCGCCGGCCGACGTGCTCTGTTGCGCGAGATGACGACCGGCCTGCAAGGACGCCGCCGCCTGCCGATGCCGAAGCGCTGGCCCGCGCTGACCGCCGAGTTGGCCAAGGTCGACGATGCGGAGCTTCGCGCGGCCGTCGAAGGCCTCTCGCTCACGTTCGGCGACACGCAAGCCGTCGCCAAGCTCGAAGCGACGCTCCTCGATGCTCAAGCGTCGCCCGAGCGCCGTCGGCAGGCTCTAACATCGCTGGTGAAAGCCGGCGTCGACGGGCTGGCGCCAAAGCTGATCGGCCTCCTCTCCGACGCCGACATGCGGTCCGCCGCTCTGCGCAGCCTCGCGGCTTATGATGATCCCGCCGCGTCGGTCGCCATATTGGGAATCTACGCAACGCTCCCCGCGGAGGAAAAACGCGACGCCTTGAGTACGCTCTCGTCGCGTGTGTCCTATGCCAAGGCGTTGCTCGATGCCGTCGAACAAAACAAGGTGGCCCGCACCGATCTTTCAGCCGACTTAGTGCGCCAGCTCCGCAACCTGAAAGATGCCTCGCTGGAGTCGCGGATTCGCGAAGTCTGGGGCGCGGTGCAAGACACGCCGGAGGAACGTCAGAAGCTCATTCGAGAATACACGCGGCTGGTCACCGCACCGCAACCGCGCCAGGCCGATCTCTCGCTGGGGCGAGCCGTGTTCGCGAAATCGTGCGCTCAATGCCATCGTTTGTTCGGCGCCGGCGGCAAGATTGGTCCGGAACTCACCGGTTCGAACCGCGCGAATCTCGATTACTTACTTTCGAACATTCTCGACCCGAGCGCGTTGATCGGGCGCGACTACATTCCCCATGTGCTGGAAACCGCGGACGGTCGCGTGCTGACCGGCTTGGTGCGCGACGAAACCCCGACCGCGCTCACGCTTATCACCGCCACGGAGACGCACGTCGTGCCTAAGGATGAGATCGACTCGCGCGAGCCGAGCAAAAAGTCGATGATGCCGGAAGACATTCTCAAGCCGCTCTCCGACGAAGAAGTGCGAGCCCTCGTCGCCTATCTTGCCTCGCCGCAACAAGTGCCGATCTTGGCGACGCCGGAAAACGCCAAATCGCTGTTCAACGGCCGCGACTTGGCAGGCTGGACGGGCGACACCGCACTGTGGTCCGTCGAAAATGGCGAGCTCGTCGGCAAATCCTCGGGACTACAGAACAACGAGTTTCTCGTGAGCGATCTCATCGCCGCGGATTTCCGGCTGACGCTGGAAGTCAAGCTTGTCGGCGATCGCGGCAACAGCGGGGTGCAGTTCCGCAGCGAAGCGCAGCCGAACGGCGGAGTGCGCGGCTACCAAGCCGACGTCGGCCCCGGCTGGTGGGGCAAGCTTTATGAGGAGCATGGCCGCGGTTTGCTCTGGCCGGAATCCGGCGAGGCCTACCTTCGCAAAGGGGAGTGGAATCGGTACGAGATCGTCGCCGTGGGCAGTCGCGTGCGAACGTTGCTGAACGGCAAAGTCTGCGTCGACTTGGCGGATCCGGCCGGCGCAAAACGGGGCGTCTTTGCGTTACAATTGCACTCCGGCGGGCCGACGAATGTTCGGTTCCGGCATCTGCAATTGGAGCTCAACCCGAAATGGAACTTCGCACGGCACGACGCGGACTCGCGTGCCAAGTAGCAACTGCGCTCTCTCTTCTCGTCGTCGCCGTTTTCTTCGCGATGGGGGGCGGCCGCTCGCCCGCTGCTTCACACGGTGCGGAACTCGGTTGGAGACCCGACCGCACCTGGGTGTTCGCCGTCGGCATTCTCGAATGGCAACATCCGGATATCTGGGCCGGTTTTCCGGCCGCGGTAAAAAATAGAGCCGACGTCCGTTTCGTTCATCGCCTGCGCGAACATGGAGTGCCCGACGAACAGATCGTCTTTCTTAAAGATCAACAGGCGACGAAAGTCCGCATTCACGCCAAGTTCGGCGAACTGCTCGATCGGACCGAGGAAGGCGACTTGCTGATCTTCTACTTCGCCGGCCACGGCTACCGTGATCGCGAGACGAATCAGACCTGGTTCGCGCAATTCGATGCCGGCAAGAAAGACGCCTCGGGTTGGGCGGTAAAGAACATCTTCAAGATGATCGAGAATCGTTTCTCGGGAGATCGCGCACTGCTCCTGGCCGATTGCTGCCACTCCGGCGCGCTCTACGACGAAGTGAAGCAGCGAACCGACGCCGAGATCGGCTATGCCGCGATCACCTCGTCGTACTCCCACAACACCTCGACCGGATCTTGGACTTTCACCGATTCGCTGGTGAAAGCCTTCGACGGCCGGCCGACGGCCGATTACGACGGCGACGAGTTCGTCGAACTCGATGAAGCGGCCCGCTATATCTCGGGCGAAATGGCGTTCGTCGAGGGACAAAAGTCGATGTTCACGGCTTCGGCCGATTTTGCGGAGAACACGAAGGTCGCCCGCGCGGTCGGCAAAGCGCTCCCCAAAGCCGGCTCACATTGCGAAGCGCTTTCCGAAGGCGATTGGTTCAAAGCCGAAGTGCTGGAATACGACGCCGCGTCGAATCAATACAAAGTGCACTACCTCGACTACTCGGCCGACTTCGACGAATGGCTTGAAGCTTCGAAAGTGCGCGCCTATACGCCGCCGCAGTATGCCGTCGGAGCGAAGATCGAAGCCCGCGACGACGAAGGCAAATGGTATCCCGCTGTCGTGCGGCAAAGCTGGTACGGGTTGCACCTTGTCCATTACGACAATTACGACGAGACTTGGGACGAGTGGCTCGGCCCCGCCCGGGTCCGTCCGCGGAAATAGCCGGGCGCGTCGATCTGAACGAAGTTCCGTTGACGTAGCCTTAATCTTTGCATTTGAGTCGCCGTAGTTTCGCGCATCCGTGGTGAATTTTGATGTCGCCGTTCGAATTCTTTTCCCCGCAGCGAATCGTGTTCGGCTGGGGAAAGCGCAGCGAGATCGGTGCCGCCGCGGCGTCGCTCGGCCGGCAGGCGTGGGTCGTCGTCGGCTCGCGAACTCTTGAGCGGAGCGGTGCCGTCGCCGAACTTCGCGAGCGGCTCGAAGCAAGCGGCGTCGCCGCCGAGGTCGTCGCGACGATCGATCACGAACCGCTTGTCGCCGACGTCGACGAAACGGTCGCTCGCGTCGCCGACCGAACGCCGCAGGCCGGCGGGTTTCTTTTGCCCATCGGCGGCGGCTCGGCAATCGATCTGGCGAAGGCCGTCGCCGCGCTCGCGCCGCAAGCGGAACGCGCGTCGGTTCGCGATTATCTGGAGGGTGTCGGGCGCGGTCTGAAGCTCGTCGCCGACCCGCTGCCGATTCTCGCGATGCCGACGACCGGCGGCACGGGGACCGAGGCGACAAAAAACGCGGTGATCTCGTCCTACGATCCGCCGTTTAAGAAGAGCCTGCGCGATGCGCGGCTAGTGCCGCGCGTCGTCGTAGTCGATCCGGAATTAAGCGTCGGCGTGTCGGCGGCGACGACCGCGTGGACCGGCATGGATGCGATCACCCAGTTGATTGAAGCCTACATCACGCGCAACGCGCGGCCGCTGCCGCAGGCGCTTTGCTTGGAAGGCTTGCGACTTGCGCTGCCGTCGGTCGAACGGGCGGTTCATGACGGCGCCGACCGCGAGGCCCGTGAAGCGATGGCCCAAGCGGCGTTGTTTTCCGGGATGGCATTGGCGAACTCCGGGCTGGGTTTGGCCCACGGCGTCGCCGCGGCGCTCGGCGTGCATTGCCGGGTACCGCACGGATTGGCCTGCGCCGTGATGCTGCCGGCGGCACTGGCGGCGAATCGCAACGCGGCGGAAGCCGGCCTCGCCCGGTTGGCTCGTCATGCCCTCGGCCTGGCCGAACCGAACGACTCGGCAGCGGCCCAAGCGCTCGTCGATCACGTCGCCGGCCTCTGTCGGCGCCTGCGAGTCCCGGCGCGATTGAGCGACTTGGGCGTGATGCGCGCGCAACTCCCCGATCTCGTCGCCGGCTCTCACGGCAACAGTCTCAACGGAAATCCTCGCTCGATCGACGACGAAGAACTTTTGCACATTTTGGAGAACATGCTGTGATCGTGGTCGCCGGCCTCACGCCCGCTTGGCAGCAAATTCTGCGCTTTACGAAGCTCGAACTTGGTGAGGTGAACCGCGCGGCGGAAGTCCTGCGCTGCGCTTCCGGCAAGGTGCTGAACGTCTGCCTCGCGCTGGCGGCGCTCGAGGCGGAGGCACGGACGATTTGCCCCGTCGGCGGGCCGGCACGGGAGCCGTTTGCCGATGAATTCTCGTCGCTTAGCGCGTCGGTCGAATGGATCACGACAAGCGGCTCGACGCGGCTTTGCACGACTCTGCTCGACGAGGCGACAGGCACGACGACGGAACTCGTCGAAAACGCCGAACCGCTCACCGAGGAAGAGCTGCGCGCTTATCGCACGGCTTATATGATTGCCGCGGCTTCGGCCCGTACGGCCGTGTTCACGGGTTCATTGCCGGCAGGAGTCGCGGCTTCTTTCTATCGTGATCTCGCCGACCTGACGCCGTGCCGCATCGTGGCCGACGTCCGTGGCCCGGAGCTCACCGAGCTACTTGCGGGCCCGACGAAGCCCTTTCTCGTGAAGCCCAATCGAGAAGAACTTGCGAATACGATCGGCGGCCCGCTTGATTCCGATGATCAACTGCACGCCGCAATGCGCGAGATCAACCGCTGCGGCGCGGAATGGATTGTCGTGACGCAAGGCAAAGACGCCGTATGGGCCTCGTCGCGCGACGCCGGCTTGTGGCGTTTCACGCCGCCGCGCGCCGCGAAAGTTGTCAATCCGATCGGCTGCGGCGATTGCCTGTGCGCGGGGATCGCGGCGGGGCTCGATCGCCATGCGGATGTCTTGAATTCGATCGCGCTGGGAATTGCCGCGGCGAATGATAACCTGCGTTCGCTGTTGCCCGCTCGCCTCGATGCTGCCGGCGTCGCGAAACTCGCCGCCTCGATCAAGCCGGAGCGAGTCGATTGACAGCGGCGTTTATGAATCAGTCCCTAGAAGCTGCTGCAACTTATCGAGCGAACGCGTCAGCATGACGCGCACCGCGCCGTCGGTCTTGCGGAGCCGCTGGGCGATGTCTTTCGTGGGCAAGCCGTCGACGTAGCGCAAGCGGAGCGCTTCCCGCTGCTCTTCGGGAAGCGAGCCGAGGGCGTCCCACATCCGCAGCTCCTTTTCATTGCGCGAGAAGGCTTTGCTGGGCGTGGTGATGCTGGCGATGAGCAAGTTTCGCAGCCCGCCGCCGACGTCGTCGCCCGACGAGCGTCCATCGAGGGCCACTTCCTTGCCGGCGTCGCGCTTTTGCGCCGCGACATAACGGCGGTGCGCGTCGACGATGCATTCTTGCGCCAAATGACAGAGCACGCCGAACGGATCGCGGTCGGCGGAACTAAACAAATGCGGATTGCGCACCGCGCGAATCACCGTCTCCTGCACGATGTCTTCCGGTTCGACTTTCGACCGGAGCGCGTAACCGAGCTGGCGCGAAACGTAGACGATAAGTTGAGGGCGGCGCACTTCGGCAAACTCGGCCACCGCGCCGGGTTCCGACGCACGAACGCGTTTCAACAGCTCTTCCGAAGGTTCCGACATGAATTCAATTCTAATTATGAGTTGCGTTCGGGCCTGAATCGATTAGCGGAAAACCGACGGTTTCGTTACGCACGGGAAACCCGGCCTCGGCGGCGACGGACCGCTTTCCATGCTATCGCACCTTGCTGGACCGGCCCAGTCTGAAGGGGTACGATGCACGACATGAGCGCGGATCGTGAATTTACCAAACCGTCGAGCGATTTTGGCGTCGTTTCCGACGTCTTACCGCTTGAGGCGAGCGCGGCCAGCGCCATGTGGGAACAACTTTCCGGCAGCGTCGAACGATTCATCGACGCCTGGGAAAGCGGGTCGGGGGCTCCGTCCGTCGCCGAGTACGTAATGGCGGTTCCCGCGGCACACCGGCGGCTCACCGCAGTCGAGCTGATCAAGGTCGACTTGGAATACCGCTGGTTGAAAATTAAACAGCCGCGTTACGTCGAAGAATATTTGAAGAAGTTTCCGTTTCTTGCGAGCGAAATCCCGGTCGACCTGCTGTACGAAGAGTTCCACGTTCGCAAGCAGGCCGGGGAAACCGTGCCGCCGCTCGATTTGTTTCGCCGGTTCCCCGGGCAGGCTTCCGAACTGAAGCGGTTGCTCGGTGACGCCTCGCTCGGCAAAAGCACGACGTTGGTCAAGCAAGGCCCGCGCCGTTCGCTGGGGCTTTCGGCGGGCGACAAAATCGACGACTTCGACCTGATCGCCAAGCTCGGCGAGGGAGCGTTCGGCGACGTCTTCTTAGCCAGGCAGCGGAGCATGCAGCGGACCGTGGCATTGAAGGTCACGGCCGATAAGGGCGCCGAACCGCAAACCTTGGCGCAACTCGACCACGAGAACATAGTGCGAGTTTACGATCAGCGCGTGATGCCGGAGTCGGGGCTGCGGCTGATGTATATGCAATACGCCGCAGGCGGCACGCTTCATTCGATCGTCGATCGGTTGCGCGTCGTCGCGCCCGAAGAGCGGCAAGGTTCTCATTTTCTCCGGGCTCTCGATACGTCGCTGCACGCGCGGGGCGAGGATCCGCCGGCGGATTCGCCGCTGCGCCAGAAGCTGCAAACGATGCGCTGGCCGCAAGTCGTATGCTGGCTAGGCGCTCGTCTTGCGCGGGCGCTCGACTATGCGCACACGGTCGGCGTACTTCATCGCGACATCAAGCCCGCAAACGTACTGCTGACCGCCGAAGGGTCGCCGAAGCTTGCCGATTTCAACATTAGTTTCAGCTCCAAGCTCGACGGCGCAACGCCTGCCGCTTACTTCGGCGGGAGCTTGGCCTATATGTCGCCCGAGCAACTCGAAGCCTGCAACCCGGCGCACGATCGGACGCCCGCCGAGCTCGACGGCCGCGCCGATCTTTACTCGCTCGCCGTAATGCTCTGGGAGCTGTTGGCCGGCATGCGGCCGTTTGAGGATGAGCAGGTCGAGCGATCCTGGGGACTCACGCTCGCGCAGATGACGCAGCGCCGCAAGCTCGGCGTCGCGGCCCACACGTTGCGCCCCTTGGTGCATCACGACGCGCCGGGCCTCGATCTCGTCCTGGCGCGCTGTTTGGCGCCCGATCCGGACGAACGTTTCTCCTCGGGCCAAGAGTTCGCGCGTCAGCTAGAGCTTTGCCTCCATCCCCAGACGCAGCGTCTCATCATCCCGCGCAACGACCCTCTGCATCGTTTCGCCTGTCGCTACGCCGCACTGGTCGTGATCGGCCTGACGATCTTGCCCAACGGCGTGGCCGGCGCGCTGAACTATCTCTACAACCACGCGGAAATCGTTTTGCGATTGGAGGGAGCCGACGCCGTCTTTCAGCGCGTGCAAGCGGTGATCAACCTCGTGCTCTTTCCGCTCGGCGGAGCGTACGGCGTTTACCGCGCGCTCACCGTCGGTAAGTTTATTCGATCGCCCGAACTGCGCAACAAATTGAGCGACGCCCAAGCTTGCGACATGCGACGGCGCTGCCTCATGATGGGCCATGAAGCGTCGCTGATCAGTCTCTCGTTGTGGATTGTCGCCGGGTTCGCCTATCCGCTCGCGATGCACGCCGGCTTGGGCGAAGTGCCTTGGCAAATCTATTCGCATTTCTTCACGTCGCTGCTGCTCTGCGGACTGATCGCCGCGGCCTATCCGTTTTTGCTCGTCACGATGCTCTCGGTTCGGCACTTTTACCCGCTCTTCATTCGCCTCTCGTCGATGAGCCGGGCCGATCGCGATCATTTGCAGAAACTGCGGCGCTTGAGTTGGATTTACCTCGGTCTCGCGGCTCTGACGCCGATGCTGGCCGTGGTGATTTTGGTCGTCATCGGCGCACACGCGCAGGTCGCCCTCGGCATCATGGCCGCCGGCGGCATCATCGGCTTTGCCGCCGCACTCGTCGGGTTGCGACGTTTTCAAGACGATTACGATGCTCTGGTCGTCGTCACGCAGCCGCAGGCTCGCGAGCGGCTGCCGTCCCTCGACTACACGTTACGTTGAGCGGCGCGAAAAAAAGGAAGCGGGAGTCGTTCGACTCCCGCTTCCCCCACCCGATTCATTCTCCGTCGCGATCGCACTTAGTTCGCCAGAGCGACGTCGAGCGGCGGGGCCGAGCGACCGTCGGCTCGAGCGACGACGAACGAGGCCGTAGCGACCGCGGCCCCGTTGAAGTCGTCGACCGTGAACATCACTTGGTTGCTCGACCAGCTCTTGACCGTGGTCGTGTATTTTTGGTTGCCGACCAGCAGCGTGATCGTGCCGGTTTCGCCGCCGAAGCCTTCGCCGTCGATCACCATCGCTCCGGCCGTCTGATCGATGCCCACGCTGTTGATCTTGGCCGGCACTTCGCGGATCGCCGTACGGTTGTAGAGCCCGCTGTTGTTCTGCTCATTGGCGTCGCGGAACCCGGCGGCTTCGCCGATCACCGCGGTCATATAGTCGTAGTTCGCCGAGCCGGCGGGCATTTGCACGTCGACCGTCGCCGTGGCTGCGGCGGGCAGCGAACTCACTTGGCCGTCACCGCGAACGAAATCCGCACCGACGGTCGGCTGCGTCGAGCCGTAGATCGCGACCGCGAAAGGCGAGGTGATCGCCGTGTTCGAATTGTTGCGAAGCGTCATGCGGTAGAGCGGACCTTGCTGCGAGTCGCCTTGATTGACGAGGGCGACGTCGACCATTTCCAGGTCGATCACCGACACGAGTTGCGTTTGCTGCGGGATGGTATTGACGTTACCGCCGTTATTGATGCCGCCGCCGTTTCCATTGCCTCCGCCGCCGTTACCGCCGCCGTTGCATGCCCCCCCGCCCAAACCGCCTCCGATTCCGCCGTTTAGCCCGCCGCCGATGGCTTCTTGGATCACGCCGTTGACGACCGTGCGGAGAATCTGGCGACCGGCGTTGTTGTTTTGACCGTTGTTTCCGATGAAGCTTGGGGCGACGGCCGGACCGACGTTGGCGACCTTGCGGACGAGTTGAGAAGCCCCCTGCGATCCGGCGACGGCCCGCATCACTTGCGAAAAGCCCGGATGACCGGCTTCAGCCGTGCCGGCAAGGAGCGAGAGTCCGAGGAAGGCGAACGAGGCGAGCTTCGTGAAGCGGCGGAGGGTCATGGCAGGAGTCCTTACTTGCGGCGTGAGGAGTGGGTGGGTCACCCCTACACGGCGCAAACGGACGCCGGATGTTACGCTCGCTGCACAATTCCGAAGGAAAAACTGCGAAATTGCAGAGACCGGCCGGAAATCCGGCCGGTCTTGCCGACGTCGGGCCGGCCGCGGCCGCGGCAATCTTGGCCGCCGTTAGGCCAGCACGTCGCTCAAAACCTTGCCGTCGACCAGCGGCAGCGGTCGGCCCAGGGCATCTTGAATCCAAGTATGTGGATCGATGCCGAGCAAGTGGTACATCGTCGCCAGCATGTCTTTCGGGCTGATCGGATCGCGCGCCACGTCGCCGCCGTGCTTATCGCTCGCTCCGACGACCGAGCCGCGTTTGACCCCGCCGCCGGCCATCATCGTCGAGTAAACGCGAGCCCAATGGTCGCGGCCGCCCCCCTTGGCCTTATTGATCGACGGCGTGCGACCGTGTTCGCTCGTGCAAACGACGAGTACGTCGTCGAGCATTCCGCGGCGATCAAGATCGGTAATCAGGCCGTACCACCCCCTGTCGAGACCCGGGCAGAGTTCGTTTTTCATGCGGGCGAAGTGATCATGGTGCGTATCCCACGCCGTGCCGGCTAAGCCGTATTCGTCCCAGAACACGCTGACGACTTTCGTTCCGGCTTCGATCAAGCGACGGGCGGCGACCAGCGAGCGGCCGAAAAGCGTCGAGCCGTAAAGATCGAGCGACTCGTGCGGCTCCTTGCGCACATCGAGGGCGTCGCGGAGCGAATCGCTTTGGAGCATCGCATAGGTCATCGACCGATAACGATCCATCGACAGGCCTGCTTCCGTCGCGGCCAGGTGACGCCGCTGCTGTTCCAATTGCTGCACAAGCGTGCGGCGCGTGTCGAGCCGATCGAGCGTCATATCGCCTTGCAGCGACGTCGCCGACGGCACGACGAAATGCGTGTCGTCGGAGCAATCGATATACGGATCGTTGTCCGTAAACGTCATGTCGCGGAGCGTCTTAATGTGCGACTTCGTGGCAGTGCCGACGAAGTCGGTCCACACCGGGTTGTATTCCGAGCCGAGAAACGCGGCATAAGGGCCGGCCCGCGGCACTTCGCCGACGCGCCGGGTGCTGAACGGAAACGGCAACGCCACATTCTGCGGGATCGAACGCACGGCTTGGTCGCGTCCGGCTTGAGCTTGTTGCCGCTGCGTTTCGATGTAATCGACGACCGAGCCGAAGTACGGCCAATGCTTCGGATCGCGCGGGCTAAGCTCCATCGCCACGTCGATCACGGGCACTCCCGTCGTCGCGAAGGCCACGCCGTGCAGCGGGTATGGGTGCGTCATCGACCGCAGCACCGTGGTGCGGTCCATCACCTTGGCCAAGTTCGGAAAAAGTTCGCAAACGTTGCAGCCGGGCAGACTCGACGGAATGCAACCGAACTCCCCGCGGATTTCCACCGGAGCGTCGGGCTTCGGATCGACGGTTTCCAGTTGGCTCGGCGAGCCGTAGAGATGGATCAGAATGACGCCCTTCGCCTTCCCGAAGCTACGGGGACGAGCGACGTCGCTTGCCGCGCTTTGGGCCTGCCAATTGAGAATCTGCGGTAGCGAGGCTCCGGCGAGACCGAGACCGCCGACGCGCAATAACTCACGTCGCGAGAGGCCGTCGCAAACCGTCCGTGTCGAGCCGAGCACACGTAGCATGACCGAATCCTCGCGTCGTAAGGCGGGTCGAGGAGGCGAACTGAGTCAGACGAATCAAACTGCCGGCACCGTCGGAGGGCGGGAGTGCGAGCTCAGAGCGATATCGCACCGAGACGACGGCGTTCATAAGGGCGGGCTGATGCGTACTAGCCTAACATATCGACCGCCGGCGGGTAAAGACTTTTCAACGCCGGCTGCCGACCCACGATTTGATTGAATTAGGGCCTGGGACGCGTCTTAGCGTAGGCCTAAGCGGCGGCGGCCAAAACTCCACACGAACCACGTGCCGAAGGCGGCGGCAAACACGACGGCCGTGGCAAACCAAGCGGTCAGCGACTCGCGCGCCGCCATCATCGCCAAGCTCAGGCCGACCGAGCCCCACATCAGGAGAGTCGCCGAGACCTTGGCCCGTCGCGGCATCGTCGCGGGCCGATCGAGATAGATCAGGTAAGGGCCGAAGAACCGGTTGCGGATCAGCTTCGCTTCGAGCTGCGGATTGCTCCGCGCGAAGAAGTATGAGGCCGCCATGAGCCAGATCACCGTCGGCAGGCCCGGCACAAAGACGCCGATCGCGCCGATGCCGACGAACGTCACGCCGGCCGAGGCGAACACGGCCCGCCGCAGCTTCGAGGAAGCCGGCGATTCGACGGAGCCTACGGCGGTCAAAGCGAGCGCGTCCATCGCGGCCTGGGGTTGATGACGATCGTGAAAAACACGCGAAATTCTAGCTTCTCCGATAGGCTCGGCAAAAACCTGCGGGTTCCCGAAGGCGGGCGGCTGGACAATGCTCTCCTCGCGGCGCATTCTAACGGTCTTGCCGCTTGTGCCTACGGTTTTTTCGCGTCGCATAGGGTGAGCCGCCGGTTTTCGAAGCCTGGGTGATTTTACCCTTTTCGACGCATCGCACCCCCATCGCTTGAGGAGTTCGCTCGTGTTTTCTTCGCGCATCGTTCGCCGTGTCGCTCTGGCCTCGTTACTCGCCGTTACGGCGATCGCCGCCCCGGTCGCGGCGGACGACAAAGACGGTTTCCGTCCGCTGTTCGACGGCAAGACTCTCGAAGGCTGGATCCAACGGGGCGGCAAGGCCAAGTACACGGTCGAGAACGGCGAGATCGTCGGCACCAGCGTGCTTGGCACCCCGAACAGCTTCCTCTGCACCGATCGTGACTACGGCGACTTCATTCTCGAAGTCGATTTCAAGGTCGATCCCAAGCTCAATTCGGGCGTGCAGATTCGCAGCCAATGCTTCGAAGAAGACAAGACGTTCGTAGTCGACGGCAAACAGAAGACGATCGCCGCCGGCCGCGTGCACGGCTACCAGATGGAAATCGATCCCTCGGACCGCGCCTGGAGCGGCGGCATCTACGACGAAGGCCGCCGCGGCTGGCTCGCCGATCTGAAGAACAACAAGGCGGCCGGCAAGGCGTTCAAGCAAAACGAATGGAACACGTTCCGCGCCGAATGCAAAGGCGACTCGATCAAGACGTTTATCAACGGCGTCCCCGCGGCCGACCTAAAAGACGCGATGACCCCGAGCGGCTTCATCGCTTTGCAAGTTCACTCGACCAAGAACAAAGAACCGCTGCAAGTGCGCTGGAAGAACGTGCGGATCAAGGAATTGAAGTAAGCGAATTCGGTTTGAGTAACAATAGCAGCCCCGCAGAGCACGGCCGAGACTCCACGGCCATGCTCGTTGCGGGGCCTTTGTTTGCGCTAATTGGGTCCGCCGCGCATGAACAGGGCGGAGACGTAGAGCACGTACGTTAGTAGCGGGAAGGCGGCCAACAGTGCCGCGGCCAGGAAGGCGCGGGGCGTAGAGATATACGCGTAGCGAGCGAAGATCCACCCATCAAGCAAGAACAGCACGAACGGAAGTATCGCGAATTGTGGATTCGAGCCGCCGGGCGTGAACGTGAGGTCCATCAGCTTAGCCAGGACCGTGTTGGCCACCGCAGTCCCGAGCACGACGTAGAAAAGCGAAATCAGATCGGAGCGAAACTCCGGCTGCACGAGCACCAAGACGCATAGGCCCGCGATGAACGTGAAGCCGAAGACGAGAAAAACGGAAGCCATTCAGCGGAACTCCCGTTCGTCGAGCGACTGAATCCGAACGTTCGCGAATTCCACATCCGTCGCCGCATCGTGCGCTTGAAGTTGCAGGGCCCCCGGCTTCGTGCGGCGGCCCTTTCGAGCGTTGTCGTCTTCCGGTCGCTCGTCGGTCCAATCGACTTGCTGGTAACCATTGATCCAAACGGCGATGTGCGGGCCGTCGGCGTTGATCGTGTAGGAGAACGGCGTGCCGTCCCGACTGACGACGCGGCGAGCATTCTGACGGTCGTCGATTGCGCCGGTGCTCCACTTCGACGGCCGCGCCGGGTCTTGGTCGAGACAGCCGTTAAAAATCTGGGCTTCGTAACCGTTCATGAAGTCGCCGGGGATGGCGCGAAAGAAAATGCCCCCGTTCGCCAACGGTCGGTGAGTCGTCACCTCGGCCTGTAACACAAAGTCGCCCAAAAGACGATCTTGCAACTCGACGCAACCCGGTCCGCCGACCGCCCGCACGCTTTCCTTGGCGAACGACCAACGCGTTTGTTTGTCCGACGAGTTACGCGGGTGC
This sequence comes from Planctomycetaceae bacterium, assembly GCA_016793115.1. Lineage (GTDB taxonomy): Bacteria > Planctomycetota > Planctomycetia > Pirellulales > PNKZ01 > PNKZ01. The sequence goes on along the minus strand of JAEUIN010000147.1, from coordinate 68,183 downwards.
TTGATGACGCGCCACGACGCTTCTTCGAGCGGCGCGATCGAGACTTTCATCGCAAGCGAACTCACCGCGAGACCGTCGGCCAAGGCCAACACCGTGGGCTCCGCAGCGTCGATCTCGAAGTACCGCCAACCGACGGTGAGTTCCTGTTTCCGGTCGCCGTAAACGAACCAGCCGGCCGATTCGACCTGCAGGCGAAACGCGAGCCTTCCGCGCCAGCGAGTCGTCGTGCGGCCGCCGGTTAGAGTAGACGTCGGAGCGTTCTTTCCCCCGTCGTCAGGCTGAACTCCCTGGGAAAGCGTCGAGCCGGTCCAGCCGAACGTCGTTTTGCCGTCGTAGAGGGAGAGCCAGTCTTGCTGGGCCAGTGCCGCGGAGAGCTCGCCGCCGTATTCCGGCTGAGGATCGGCCGGCTGCGTATGCACGTCGAGCCGATGGCCCACGGCGATCGAATCAGTCTTCGCGCCAGGCTCCGCGGTGAGCAACATCAGCAGTAAAACGGCGGTCGTCATCGGCGTCGGGCTCCTCGGTCGGGCACATGTCTTCGTAGGGTGGGCGTCGCTACGCCCGACCCAACCTTCATTGGCACCCGGCAAGGTACCGGGGTCGCGAGCTGAAATCTATGCGGCTTCTCGGCCGGCCTTTCGATCGCGGCGAAACTTCCTCGCCGCAACTGGGTTGAATGGCCTACCCTTCCCGTCTCCCTTCTCGAGAGCTTTACCATGCTCCGTCGATTCGGCCGCGTCGCCGGTTTCTCCACGCTTCTGTTGGGGTTCAGCCTGGCCGGACCGCTCGTCGCGTCCGATTGGGCCCGCTTCCGCGGCCCCAACGGCTCCGGTGTGTGCTCAGACAAGGAGCCGACTCCGGTCAGTTGGAGCGCTACCGAGAACCTGAAATGGAAGCTCGCTCTTCCCGGACCCGGTTCATCGTGCCCGATCGTGGTCGGCGACAAGGTGTTCGTCACGTGTTGGTCCGGCTACGGCGTCGCTTCCGAAGGCTCCGGCCGCGGCCGCGGTGATCTCGACGGCCAAGAGAACCTCGAACGGCATCTCGTCTGCGTCGATAAGGTGAGCGGCAAGCTCCTTTGGAAGAGCGACGTCCCGGCCAAACTGCCGGAAGATCGCTACGGCGGGATGTTCGCCGAAAACGGCTACGCTTCCCACACGCCCGTCTCCGACGGAAAAAGCGTCTTCGCGTTTTTCGGCAAGTCGGGCGTGTTCGCCTACGACTTCAACGGCAGGCAACTCTGGCAGGCCGACGTCGGAAGCGAGAGCGATCGGCGCGGCTGGGGAACGGCATCGAGCCCGATCTTGTATGAGAATCTCGTCATCGTCACGGCGTCGATCGAAAGCAACGCCCTGATCGCGCTCGACAAATCGACCGGCAAGGAAGTCTGGCGCAAGAAGGCCGACGGCTTCGAATCGACCTGGGGCACGCCGGTGCTCGTCAAGGTCGACGACCAGCGGACCGACTTGGTAATCGGCGTCCCATACGATATCTGGGGCTTCGACCCGGCCGACGGCAAATTCCGCTGGTTCTGTCCGGCGATGGACAACGATTCGTATTGCTCCAGCGTCGTCGTCGACGGCGACGCCGTGATCGGCATCGAAGGGCGCGGCGGCGGATCGATCGCGGTGCGGGCCGGCGGCAAAGACGACGTCGGCAAGACGCACGTCGTTTGGCAAGGCCGCGACAACAACCGGATCGGCACGCCGGTCGTCTACGAAGGGCGAGTCTACTTCGTGTCCAACAAGATCGTGAACTGCCTCGACGCGAAGACCGGCAAGAAAATCTTTCAAGCGCGGCTCACCGGCGGAGCCTTTACGACCGCACAAGCCGATACTCCGCGCCGCGGCGACGATCGCGACTCGCAGCCGCGACCGGAACGCGGCGAACAACCCGGCGGCTTCGGCGGAGGCATCGGGGGAGGATTCGGCGGCGGCTTTGGGGGCGGCGGATACGGCGGACGGGGAGGAGGCCGCGGCGGGCAAGACTACTCATCCCCCATCGTCGCCGACGGCAAGGTCTACTATCTGACGCGCAGCGGCGACGCGTACGTGTTCAAGGCCGACACGAAGTTCGAACAACTCGCGGTCAATCGCCTGACCGACGACGCGGAAGACTTCAGCGCCTCGCCCGCCGCGAGCGAAGGCCGGCTCTATATCCGATCGAGCAAGCACCTCTACTGCGTCGGCAAGTAGTCCGGGTGGCACCGGCGGCTTGTCCACCAGTGCTCTGAATGGCGAGCAAACACTGGTGGGCAAGCCACCGGCGCCACCCGACAGGTTCTCTTACTCGACGGTCAGTTTGCGGCGATAGATCGTGTCGCCGTGGGTGATGTAGAGATACGAGTGACCGGGGCCGGCAAGGATGCAGCTCGTGAGCGGCTTCGCCTCGTCGAGCTTCGGCAACACGCCGCATTGCCGACCGGTCGGATCGAAAATCTGCACTCCCAAGGCCGAAGTCACGTACCAGCGGCCGGCCTTATCGACGGCCATGCCGTCGCCGCGAGAAGCCGCGACGTACGGCGGCGGTTCGTTGAACTTGAACTCTCCCTTCGGATCGATCGGCAGCCGCAGCGTCATCGAAGGAAGCTTCGCATCGAGCGACCCGTCGGGATTCACGCGGAACATCCAAACGTGCTTTCCTCCCGCTTCGCTCACGGCCAGCGTGCCGCCGTCGTTTGAAAGGGCGATGCCGTTCGGCCGGGCCATCCCGGTGTCGACGATCGCCTTTTCGCGGGTCTTGATGTTGATGCGCGTCACTTGCTGCGACTTCGTTTCCGTGATGTAGATGAAGCCTTCGGCCGACACGGCCAAATCGTTCGGCGTCACGTCGGTCGCCACGATCTCGACTTTGCCCGACTTCGGATCCAGCGACACGACGCGGCTTTGCGCTCCCTGGCAACCATAGAGCAGGCCGTCGGGACCAAATTCCAGGCCGCTGATCGATTCGTCGGCGAGCTTGGTGCGCTTGCCGTCGGCGACGGCCGTCTTGTACACGGCCGGGGCCTTCATGTCGGAGTAGTAGAAGTTGCCGTCGGCGTCGGTGCAGGGAGCGTCGGCGAATCCAAGCCCAGCGGCGACGACTTCCCACCCGGCGCCCGGCACGAGCAACTTGAGCAACGTCAGGTCGCCGCGCAAGTCCCCCTTGGTATCGAGCGTCGGCACATGCCGCTCTTTACGCCAGAGCCACTTTAAAGCTTCGGGAAAAAGGGCGCCGCCGTGATCGCTGCTGTGAGAATAGCCTTCGGCCCAATCGAAGCGAACGTCGTAGCCCATGTATTGCAAGGCCGACGCCATGAGTTGGTTCGACCACGGCCAACTGCCGAACTGATTGTCGACGTCGCCGCTCGTGTCGGCCATGTAAACTCGCAGCGGCTTCGGCTCCGTCTTGCGAACGAGCGACGGGAACACGTTGCCGCCGCGCAGATTCGTAAAGCTGCCGATCGTCGATAAGACCTTGCCGAACTTGCCGGGGCGTTCCCAGGCGACGTTGAACGAGCAAATGCCGCCGGAGCTGGCGCCGCCGATGGCCCGCATGGCCGGATCTTGAGAGATGTTGTAACGCTTCTCGACCTCGGGCAAGATTTCTTCCAACAAAAAGCGGGCATAGCGATCGCCGAGACTGTCGTACTCAAAGCTGCGATTCGACGCCTTCCAGGGCGTCGCCGGGTTTCCCTTCGAAGGATCGTGGCCGGGGCTGACGAAGACGGCGATCGTCGGCGGCATGTCGCCGCGAGCAATCAAATTGTCGAACACGACGGGAACGCGCCAGCGGCCTTTCACGTCGCGGTACGTGTGGCCGTCTTGGAAGACCATGAGCGCGGCCGGTTCTTCTTTCTTGTATTGGGCCGGCACGTAGATCGCCCATTGGCGAACCGTATTCTCGAAAATCTGCGACTTCCACGGCTCCATGATTTCCACGGTGCCGTGCGGCACGTCGTCGCGCTCGACCGCGTCCGGGTGCGGCTTCCATTCCGGCGGCTTTGCCGCAGCGGGCCCAGCCGCGAGGGGCGAGGTTTCATCGGCCCACAGCCAACGTAGCGCGGCGGGGAGTTCTTCGCCCGCCGCCTTTCCGCTGTGGCCGCCGTCGGTCATAACGAAGCGGTGCTCATAGCCCGCGAAGCGCAAGGCCGCGGCCAAGTCTTGATTGGCGAGCGGCCAATTGCCGAACAGGTTGTTGAGATCGTCCTTGCCGTCTTGCAGATAGATCTTGATCGGCTTCGGCGCGCCTTTGGTCTTGCGGACGAGGCCGGGATAAGCCCAGCCGCCGCGAATGTCGGTAAAGCTGCCGATGTGGCTCATCACCTTGCCGAACTGATCGGGTCGCTCCCAAGCCGCGGTGAACGCGCAGATGCCGCCCGAAGAAATGCCGCATACGGCGCGGCGCTTGGGATCGGTGGAAACGTTGAGCCCCTTAAGCGCGACGGGGAGGAATTCGTCGACGAGGAACTTCGCGTAGAGATCGCCGAGCGAATCATATTCGAACGACCGGTTGCTGCGGTCTTTCGCGCCGGGCTTGGTCGCGGGGATCACGCCCGGGTTGACGAAGACGGCGATCGTCACGGGGAGCGATTTTTGATGGATCAAGTTGTCGAACACGACCGGCACGCGAAACGCGCCGTCGGGTTTCGAGTAACCGGTGCCGTCCATGAAGACCATCAGATTCGCCGACTGCTCCGGCGAGTACTGCGCCGGCACATAGACTCCGTAGTCGCGACGTGTGCCCGGGTAGATCTTGCTCTCGGCGAACACGCCCGAGGTGAACTTTCCTCGCGGCACGCCGGCTTGCGCGGTTCGCTCCGGGACTTCCGCTTTGGGAGCGTCGGCGGCGAAACTCGGCGAGGAAACGGAGAGAGCAGTCGCGGCAAAGGCGACGGCGACGGCGAATCGATACGACATGGCGTGCTCGTGTAAGCGGAAGGAAAAAGAACGAGCCGAGGGCGGGCGGCTCCTAGGAGAGGCGGCGGCCACAATAATCATCGAGCCGAGCGCCCGCCGCAAGAGGCGCGGGCGCGACACAGGATCGCACACTCGCTCCCAAGAAGTGGCGCCGAACTTAGGACGGACGGGCAAGCAAACAGCCGGCGATTAACGGAAGCCGCCGTGGCAGTCGTCGCACGACTTTTGAATTTTGGCGACGGCCGACGAGGCCGCGGCGCCGTCGCCCGACTTCGCGGCTTTGACGACGTTCATCGCTTGCGTCTCCAATTCCTTAGCGAACCCGAGATAGGTTTCGTCGTCGGAGAGTTCGTAACTCTTGTCTTGAATGATGCGGCCGAGCATGGCCAGCACTTCCGCCTCGCGAATCACGGCTTCCTGGTTTTTCTTCACGGCGTCGGCGTCCTTCGTCCAGCCGTTGAGGCGTTCGCCGGTCATGGCCATTTCCAAGCGGTGCATGATCGGCGTGCGATCGACCAGTTCGCTCCACGGGGCTTCGGCGTCGAAGGCCGTGGAAAGCGCCGGCTTATTGCCTTGAATCAAATCGCGCAGATCGGTCTGCAACTTGGCGACCTGCTTCTTTTGCGTGTCGGTCCAAGCCTTGAGATTGTTGCCGGCTTTGGCGAAGCTGTCGCGCAAAGCTTGGCCGTCGTCTTTCCAGCGGACCTCGCCGTCGTACTTGAAGATTACGCCGTAGAGCGCGGCCAAATACGACATGACCATGCGAGCGCTCTTCTGCTGGTTCGTCGACTTCATCGCCTTGTCGATCTCGGTCGGTTGGGCTTTCACCTCCGACTCGAGCGTCTCCGCGCTCACGAGCGCCGACCAGGCGTTGCCGTCGGTCGAGCCCCCCGCGGCAGGTGCGGCGGAAGGCGAACCGGCGGTCGGCATCGCCGCCCCGGGCACCGTCGGCGTCGCCACGGCCGCGCCGGCGACCGGCGGGCTGCCGATCAGTTGTTGCCGCGCGTCTTTGAAGAAGAGGTCGCCGATGGCCGCAGCGTCGAACTTCGGGGGCGGAGCGAGTTTTGTCGCATCGGCGGCCCACGCCGTGAGCGCGCAAGACAGCACCAGCACCGGAACATAGCGCGAACACTGCCAAAATCGAGCGGACATACCGACGAACTCCCAGACTGGGGGCTATTTTCGATCGGCGTTTATTATGCGCCGAACTGGCCGCGACCGGCAACAAAGACTTCCCTAAGCTAAGAAATGCAAGCGATTTCCGAATTGCGACACCACCCGCCTTGGACGGCTTTGACCTCTTCGATACCATTCGAAAACCTAACAAAACATTAAGCTTACGGCACTAACTGAGCGCCCCCCGTTGATTAGCCCGATGAGCGTCAAGCTGGACGTCAAAAACAATCTGTTGCGAACCATCCCTTGGACGATCGCGCTCGGCGTCTACGGCCTGCTGGTCGCCTGGATCGACGCCTATGAAGACGGCGCGATTCGTCTCAGCGCCTCGTTTCACACTCTGCTCGGCTTGATTCTCGGATTACTGCTCGTGTTCCGCACCAACACGGCTTACGACCGCTGGTGGGAAGGACGCAAACTCTGGGGACAACTTGTCAACGAAAGCCGCAACTTCGCAATCAAGGTCGAAACATGCGTGCGGGCCGAACCTCGCGACAAGGTGGAAATCGGCAAACGGCTGATCGACTTCGCCGTCGCTTTGAAAGAGCACCTGCGGCGGAAGCCGATTCGACTACAGGAACTCTCTAGCTTTGAGAACCGCACCGACACGCCGCAGCACGTACCGGCGTATGTGGCGCAGCAGATTTACGATCGGCTCGAGCGCTGGCGGCAAGCCGAACAACTGGGCGGGTTCGAGTTGTTGTTCCTCGACCGGCACGCGTCGGCGCTGATGGATATTTGCGGCGCTTGCGAACGCATCTTGAAGACGCCGATCGCCGCCGGTTATCGGCGATTTATTCGTCAGGCGATCGCCGTGTATCTCGTCACACTGCCGTGGGGACTCGTCGATTTCTTCGGCTATTGGGCCGCGCCAGTCTCGATGGTCGTCGCCTATATGATGATCGGCATCGAAGTGCTTGCGGAAGATATCGAAGAGCCGTTCGGCACGGACGCCGACGACTTGCCGCTCGACGACATTTGCGTAACGATCGAACGCTCGGTCCGCGAGATCGTGCTCGACTAGCGACCGCGGCGACGCTCGGCGGCCGGCGTGCTAAAATAACGGCATGAGTCAGCCGACGCCCCCTTCGCGCCGCCAGTTCCTCACCGGCCGCGCCGCGCTCGACGCAGTACGAAAAGCCGCGACGGACGCCGCCCTCGGCGACGGCCAAGGTAATTCGCCGTTCGCCGTCTTCGACTCGGCCGACGCGCCGTACACGGTGCGCTACACGCGCACCGCGATGGCGAGCGACTTCCAACTCGCGCTCGTCGCCGGTTTTCCCGACGATGCCGGCGAAGCCGCGCTCGCGGCGCTCGACGTCATCGAGGACCTCGAAGCGCAACTCACAGTCTATCGCGAAACGAGCGAGGTCTTGGAGATCAATCGCCGCGCGGCCGCGGAACCGGTCGTCGTCGAGCCTCGATTGTTCGATCTCTTGCAGCGTGCCGCGACTTGGCATCGCGAAACCGGCGGCGCATTCGACATCACCTCCGATCCGCTCTCCAAGGCGTGGGGATTCGCCCGCCGACAAGGCGCGATTCCCGCGCCCGAAGCGCTGGCCGAAGCACGGGGCAAGGTCGGTGCCGAGCGTGTGGTATTGGATGCGGCGGCGCAAACCGTGCGCTTCACGGAGCCGGGCACGGAGATCAATTTCAACAGTTGCGGCAAAGGCTACGCGCTTGACCGCGCCGCCGAGTTGCTGCGCGCTCGGGGCGTCGAGCATTTTCTCTGGCATGGCGGGCAGAGCAGCGTCGTCGCCTTCGGGTCGGCGAATCCCGGCCGCGACCTGGCCGCCGGCTGGCCCATCGGCATCGGCCATCCGCTGCGTATCGACGTTCGCTTGGCCGAGGTGATCGTGCGCAATGGCGGGGCGGGAACCTCCGGAGCAGGCTTCCAGTTTTTCCGGCACGGCGGGAAACGCTACGGTCACATTCTCGATCCGCGCACCGGCATGCCTGCGGAAGGCGTGTTTTCCGTTACCGTGCTCGCCCCTAGCGGAGCCGAGGCCGACGCCCTCTCGACGGCGTTCTACGTGCTCGGTTACGAAGCCTCGGCCAAATTCTGCGAAACTCGGCCCGACATCGGCTTCCTGATGCTTTTGCCAGGCCGCGGCGGCGGTTCGGTCGAACTCGCGGTCTGCGGCCTCGTCGACGACATTTGGCGGCTGGTCGATTAGACGAACGTTCGGCGTGGTCGGCGCGCCGTTCGCACCGGTTGTGCGATTCTCGCCGACCGTGTCGCGGCGGCGCCCTGGCCGCAGGGGTGTTCTGCGACGGCCGGTTCTACCGAAGGTTGTGAAAATGCGGTGGCTAGGCTTATACTCAAACGTGACCGTAGTTTACGACCGATTGGCTACGGTTGAGACCGGGTTCGCGCCGTAAGCTTCCGTTCGCGCGGTCGCGGCCGCCGACGCAGCACGCGCATTTAGCAAAGTTCCGGCTTGCGCGCCAGACTGGCTCCAGGATTCTTGTTCGGCATGAATACGCTGCTCGGCTGGGGATACTTCGGCATTTTCGCTTTTCTGGTGCTCACCGGATGCGGCTTGCCTATTCCCGAAGAAGTTCCGATTGTCGCCGCCGGTTGCATGGCCGCGCCGGGCCGAGCAATCCTCAACCCCTGGATTGCGCTCTTTTCCTGTTTTGCCGGGGCCGTGGTCGGCGACATCGTCATGTACGGCATCGGTCGTAAGTTCGGCCGACGCCTGCTGCAAAAGCGAGCTTTCTTCGCTTCCTATCTCACGCCCGAGAAGGAGCAGCACATCGAAGAAATGTTCCACAAGCACGGCCTGAAAGTGCTGTTCGTCTCCCGATTCCTGGTCGGCATTCGCTCGCCGATCTACATCACGGCCGGCATTTTGAAAGTGCCGTTTCGCCGCTTTGTGATCGCCGACCTGTTTTGCGCCGCCGTCATGGTGTCGACGTTCTTCGCCCTTGCCTATTTCTACTCCGACGCGGTCTTGGCCCGCATTCGCGACGCCGAGATCGCCGTGACGATCGTCGTCGTGTTGCTGGTCGTCGGCGCGATCATCGGATATCGATATTATCGTCGGCACCATGGATCGCACGACGCCGCGTCGCCGACCGAAAGCCGAGACCCACCCGACGAGGTCGAAAAGTCGGTGGCCTGACGCACCGCCTTTGTCGTGATTCGCCGAACCGCCGAGGTCGCTATGCCGCACCGCCTCCGTCCGACGCTGATCCTGCCGGCGGCGCTGTTGATCTCCGCCGCGTTCGCCGAGTCGGCCGCGGCGCAGGGCGTCGTGCAACTCAATCCGCAGTTGCAGAACAACCTCCGCTATCTCCAGATCGGCATCTCGACGGGCCGCGTCAAAGCGTCGTCGTCGTATTCCGGCCGTAACTTCTCGTCGACCAGTCAAACGAACGATCGTCAAGAATCGCTCCGCGTCGACATGAACGGCACGGCCCCCTCGATCGACTATCAACTCACGAGCAAGACACAGCGACTCTCGGTCGAGCTTTCCGGCGGCGCCCACTTGAAGATTCGCCGCAGCCCCGTCGGCGGCGGCGGCGGCAGAGCGTTCCTGCTTGATCAACCGGCCGAGGGAAAGATCGTCGTGACGCTCGGCGAGCCGGTCGAAAAACGCTACGAAGCCGACTCGATCTGGCAGCTCTTCATCGCCGAACCGGAGTTGGCGCAGACCGAACTCGAACCTTTGCTCCGGTTGTTGCGTCCCGGTTGGCCGCTCATCACGCAGGCCAAAGCCGTCGAAGAAGCCCTCTACAAACAGGTCGACGCGCTCGGCAAGTTCGATCGCGATACCTGGGCGAAGCTCGTCGATCAACTCGGCAGCGCGCAGTACGTCGAGCGCGAAGACGCCGACCGAAAGCTCCGCGAGCTCGGGCGCTCCGTCGTCCCGTATCTCAAGAATTTAAATCCGCAGCGGCTCGACGCCGAACAAATGTTTCGCATTCGCGGCATTTCGCGGCGATTCGACTCGCACGACAACGACGAGCAACCGGAAACCGCGGCCGCTTGGCTCGCCGCCGATCCGGAAGTTTGGTACGCCCTGGCCCGCCGCGCCACCCCCGCCCAACGTCCTTTGGTCCGCACGCAACTCGAGCGGATCCTCGGCGAGTCGATCGCGCTCGATGCCGAAGCCGACGGCGAAAAGCTCGCCGCGCAGCTCAAAACCATCCGCGACTTACTCGACCGCCGCAAAGCCGAAGCCGAGAAGTAAACGTATCCGTCTTCCCTTCTCCCATGCGCGGAGCGGGTGCCCGCACAGCGGGCGAATGAGCAGCGACGGCTCAATCGTCCTGAATGACTCGACACGTTCAGGCCGGCGTTGCCGACACGCTTGTCGCATCACGTTTTCGGCATCATCCACAGCCATTTCATCGGGGCCGGCCGCCCTTCGCCGACGATGTCGCATTCTTGCATGCGCCGCACGTACCAATTGTCGAACGGGTAGTCGGCTCGGCCCCGCGGCTCTTGTTCGACGATTTCGATACGGTGAGTCGCAGCAAACCGGCGACAAAGCTCGTCGGTGATTCCCGGAACGATGAAATCGTGCGTTTCCACAAGCACGACGGCCGAACCGAGCCAAGCGACGACCTCGGGCCGCAACAGCTCGGCTTCGGCACCTTCGCAATCGCAGACGACGAACGTCAGACCGGCCGACGATAGCTCGCGCAACGACGCCGGCTCGCATGCTCCTCGGACGTCCACCCGGCCTTCGACGCCGTTGAGCGCCGCCAACTCAATAGTCCGGCGACGAGCGTTTTCGTCGAGTTCATAGGCGATAATGCTCGCTTTCGGCCGGCGCAAGGCCATCCCGACGGCATAGTATCCTTCGGCGGCTCCGATATCGACGACTGTATGGATCGGCAATTCGCACGCCTGCTCGATGCACCTATGCAACTCTCGCTCATAAACACCGAGCAATTTCGGTAAATAGGCGGAGCAATGCGATTCAGCGACATACTTCATGCCGCGAAACGGTCCGGTGCGCACCGCTTTCTGTAACCGGCTCAAGGCCCGAGAGTTGAGATAGGCGATCGGCCGCAGCGACGGCGGAGTGATGAGCTTGGCGGCTCGCCGAAAGACGCGAATCAATGAATTCATGATGCGTCTATCGTAGCTGCGATGAAGACCGATTTCACTTGCCGTTCCCAATCCGGTCGTTAGTGCGCTGGAACATGCCCGCCGGCGACAACGATCTCGCCGTTGGGTTTCACCGCGTTTGTGCGATCGACGATCCAACCGAATCGCAGCGCCCAGCGGCGGGCGAAGTTTGTCAGGTCGTCCCACAGCGAATAGGCGACCGGCGTGAGCAAGAGCGTCAGGAGCAGCGAGAGCACCTGACCGCCGAGAATCACCTTCGCCATGCCGGCCCGCGACGCCGCGCCCGGGCCTTCCCCCATGGCCATGGGAATCATCGCCGCGACGAGCATCACCGTGGTCATCAAGATCGGCCGCAAGCGGACCGCGTTGGCGTCGAGAATCGCTTGGTCGCGCGGCACCCCGCGCTCGCGCAACACGTTCGTGTAGTCGACCTGCAGAATGCCGTTCTTCTTGACGATGCCGAACAGCATGAACAGGCCGAACATCGCGTAGATATCAAGATTGGTGCGTAGCAAAATCAGCGACAGCACGGCGAACGGCACCGTCAGCGGCAGCGCGAGCAAAATGGTGATCGGATGCACCAAACTCTCGAACTGCGCCGCCAGGATCATATACATGAACAAGAACGCCAAACCGAACGCGATCACGAAGTTCGACATCGTATCGTTTAGGTTCTTGGCCTGTCCGATGAACTCCCAGCGATAGTCGGCCGGCAAGTCGAGCGTCTTCACATACGCCGCCAACTCGTCGACTCCTTCGCCCAGCGGCTTCCCTTCCAAGTTCGCCGACACCACGACTTGCCGCTGCCGCGCAAATCGCTCGATCGTGCTCGGGCCTTGCGCCTCTTCGAACCGGGCCACGTTGCCCAACTCGACCACGCCCACGCCCGGCTTGTTCGACGGCACCGTGAGCCGCGCGATTTCGCTCGGGTCGTCGCGAAACGGCCGCTCGGCCCGCAGCCAGACGTCGTACTGTTGATCGGCCTCTTTGTATTTGCTCACCGGTTCGCCGCCGACGAGCACGCCCGCGGTCGACGACACCGATTGAATCGACACGCCCAATTCCGAGGCCCGCTCGCGAATCGGATTGATGCGCACTTCCGGCTTGCGAAACGAGAGGCTCGTGTCCACGTCGACGTAGTGCCCTCGCGAACGCATCCAAGCCGTGATCTGCTCGGAGTATTCCTGCAGCTTTTGCATGTCGGGCCCGCGCAGATTGAGATCGATCATCACTTGGCGGAAGCCCGAGCCGCTGATCGCCGCCACGTCTTGCACCGCCGCCCGCAGGTCGGGGTAGTCGATCAGAATCTTGCGGGCATCGGCCATCACGTCGAACTGCGAAAATTCGCGCTTCGCCAGATCGGTGAGCTTGCAGTAGATGGTCGCCTTCGTCACTTCCCCCTGTCCGCGCGTCGTGCGGCCGGTCGTGTCGCCGATCGTGATGAACGTCGTCGTCACGCCGCGCAGCTTGCGCAGACGGCGATCGACCTCGGTCAGCACTTCGTCGGCCCGATCGAGCGTGTAGCCTTCGGGCAGCGTCACGGCGACTTCGAACTCGCTCGTGTCGTCGCGCGGCACGAAGTCTTTACCGACGACGCCGAAGAGCACCGGCGTCGACGCCAACACGCCGACGGTGACGAGCACGATCAGCCAGCGATGCCGCAGCGAAAACCGCAGGCAGAGCATGTAAAAGCCTTCGACGGCCCTCCAGACCCAGCCGGACTTGCTGGTGTTGTGCCCGTCTTCGGCTTTGAGAAAGCGCGAGCAGAGCATGGGCGTCATCGTGAACGAGATGAACATGCTCATCAGAATCGAAAACGCGACGACGTAGCCGAAGCTGCTGAAGAAACGGCCGACGCGGCCTCCCATGAACACCACCGGCACGAAGATCACCAACAGCGACATTGTCGTGGCGACGACGGCGAGCGCGATCTCCTTCGTGGCCGAGGCGGCCGCTTCCCAGGCGCTCAAGCCGTACTCTTCCATGTGCCGGAAGATGTTTTCATGCACGACGACGGCGTCGTCGACGACGATGCCGATCGCCAAGATCAAGCCGAGCATCGTGATGTTGTTGAGCGTGAAGCCCATCATGTCCATAAACGCGAACGTCGCAATCATCGACGTCGGAATGGAAAGCGTCGCGATGAGCGTCGTCCGCCAGTCGCGCATGAAGAGCAGAATCGTCAGGCTCACCAGCACCGCGGCGAGCAGCAAGTGCACCTGCACTTCGTGAATCGAATTTTCAATAAACTTCGATTGGTCGCGGATCACGGCCACGTCGATATCGGCCGGCAAGACGCTCTGAATCTCCTTGAGACGTTGCTTCACCGCTTCGACGATCGCCACCGTGTTCGTGCCCGACTGCTTCTGCACGATCAAACTCACGGCGCCGTCTCCGGCCGCATCGGCGGCGGCGGGGTTCGCCTCCGCGGCCGCGGTCGTCCACAGCCGGCTCAACCCGCGCGGTTCCTCGTAGGAATCGGCGACCGTGCCGATATCGCGTATCCGCACCGGTTGCCCGTTGCGATTGGCGATGATCAGGTCGGCGAAGTCGGCAGGCTCCTTCACGCGTCCCATCGTCCGCAGCACCAATTCGCGCGGGCCTTGATCGATCCGCCCGCCGGGCTGCTCTTGATTCTCGCGCACGAGCGCCAGCCGGACGTCTTCGATCGTCAGATTCTCGAACTTGCGGAGCTTGTCCGTATCGATCGAAATCTGGATCGCCCGCTGACGGCCGCCGACGAGGATCACCGCGCCGACGCCCGGCAGCGACTCCAGGTCTTCTTTGATCGTTCGCTTGGCGATCTCGGTGATTTCGCGCGCGTCGCGTTTGCCGCTCACGGCCAGCGTCATCACCGGCGCGGCGTCGAGCGCGAATTTGTCGATGATCGGCGCGTCGGTTCCTTCGGGCAGTTGGCTCAGAATCGTGCGCACCTTGGCGTCGACTTCTTGTGCCGCGACCGCGCCGTCCTTCTCGAGCTTGAACTCGATCGTGATCTGCGAAATGCCTTCTTTGGTCGTCGAACGCAGTTGCTCGATGCCGGAAACCGTGTTGACGATCTCCTCGATCGGCTTCGTAACGCCGGTTTCCATTTCCTCGACGCTCGCGCCGCGCAGCGTCGTCGTCACGGTGACGAGCGGCAAATCGACGTTCGGAAACAGATCGACGCCGAGCCGCGCGTACGACGCCAGACCCAATACGATCGGCGCGGAGACAAGCATGGCCGTGAAAATCGGCCGCTTAATGCAAAGATCCCAAATCGTCATCGAGCTTCCTTTCTCACGGCTCCCTGCGGCATCCGTCGCGCTTCCTTGGCGTCGGCGTCGAGCGGCCCCTGCGGCATACCGGGCGGCGGCAGCGCTTCGCGCACCCGCACCGGCGTCCCTTCGGCCAGTTGCGCATGGCCGGTCGTCACGACCGATGCGCCCGCCGCGACGCCGCCGACGATCTCGACCCAGCGGCGCGGCGTGCCGCGCACGTCGGCGATTTCCAGCCGCGTCCCGGTTTCGACCGGCACGACGACCGCTTGATCGCCGCTCACGGCGAACACCTTCGTCACGCCGGCGAACCGCATGATCGCCTCTTCCGGCACCGTGACCGCTTGAGCGTCGGTGCCGATCAAGATCGACGCCGTCGCGAACGAACCCGGCTTCAGTAAACGCTCGCCGTTCCGCACCGACACCTCGACCTGAAACGTCCGGTTTGCGGTGTCGACCGTCGGACTAATGCGCACCACGCGCCCTTCAAGTTTGCGCCCCGGCAGGCTTTCGACGCCGAGTTCCACCGTTTGACCGACGCGCACCTGCGACGCGAATCGCTCCGGCACCGCCGATTGAAACTTCAACGGGTCTTCCACGACGAGGCGAAACAACTTTGTCGGCGGCGCGGCGCGCACGATTTCCCCTTCGGCCACGAAACGCTCCGCCACGGTATACGCGGGGGCCTGGGCGCCCGCCGACGGCGCCATGGACACCAAGTTGATCTGTGATTGCGGCCCGCCCGCGGTCAAAGTGAGCGGCGGCACGACGACGCGCGTGTCGTTCAGCCGCTTTTGCGCCGTTTCCAGAATCGCTTGACGGTGCCGCACGGAGGCCAGGCTTTGTTCGGCTTCGATCAAGCGTTGCTTCGTGTCGAGCCGCGCGACGTCGAGATTCATCTCGGCTTTTTGGAAGTCGTCTTTGGTGATCGCATTGCGATCCACCAAGCTCTTGTAGCGTTCGAGCGTGTCGGCCGCGTTCTTCTCCACGATGCGAGCCCGCAACACGGCCGGCAGGCTCTCGACGTCGAACGAGGCGTCGGGCGGCGTCCCCAAGCCGAGTTTGGCCAGTTCCAGTTCGAGGGCGCGCCCCATTTCTTGCACCATTAGACGAAAGTCGTCGTCGGCGATTTCCAGCAGCGGTTCCCCCGGCGGCACGACGTCGCCGACGTCGTGCAGAATGCGCCGCACTTGCCCGTCGACGAGCGGGCCGATTTCGACGTCTTCGTAGCTGTTCAACGTGCCGACGGCGCGCACACGGCGCTCGACCGGTCGCGCGGCCGCTTGTGCCACGGTGACGGCGATCGCTTCCGTCGGTTTCGTCGCCGCGGGCGCGGCCGCATGCTCGACGGCCGTGGCATCCGGCTTTCGCCCGATCGGCAATAAGCCCGCATAGCCTGCGGCCGCCGCGGCGACCGCGAGCGCGCCGATCCAGCCCAGAAGTTTTCGCACAGACTTACCTCTCATCGTGGCCGCTCCGCTCTTCCCTGAGTTGTTGCGCCGCTTCCTGCGGCTAGTTATTCCGGTTGGTCGACGTCCGCACGCCGCGCTCGCTCCGCTTCGGTAAGCAAGCCGTTGAAGATGATGTCGAACAGCCCTTCCGCTTGCTCTTCCAGCGAGCGAGGCCGGCCCGACATGTGGTTGCTGAAGATCGTGCCGTAGAGCAAATCACCGAGCACGCTGCGTGCCCGCTCGGCCGGCACGGCGCGAAAGCGTCCGTCGGCGACGAGCGTCGCCATGATGAGCCGCCAGCGCTCGTCCTTCTCGTCGCACTTGTCGTGGCGATCGAAATAGCTCGACTTGCGATCTTTGAACTCCGCCCGCTCCAGGATCATCAGCTCGACGACTTCCGGGCGGCGATCGAAGTAGCGGAGATAGGCCGTGATGGCGGCGAAGATCTTCGCGAGCGGGTCGTCCACCAAGTCGACGGCGGCATCGACGTCGTGCTGCAACTGCTCCAAAGCCCGCTCGATGGTCGCGGCGAACAGCTCCCGTTTGGTCGGGAAATAGCGAAACACCGTCCCTTTGGAAATACCGAGTTCATCGGCCAGTTTTTGGGTATCGGCGTTGGCGTAACCGTTTTCAGCAAATAGACTTGCAGCGACGTCGAGAATCTGCTTTCGCCGTCGCTCGTGGAGGTCCGGATCGACCGGTCGGCCGGGTTTTCGTGTGGCTGACATGGTTGCTAGCAGTTAATTAGTTGATCGGTCAGTCAAATAATAGGTAGCGCGCGATTTCCGATCAATAGCAGTCGCCTGGACATTTTCCGAGACAAGCCGCAAATCGGGTCGGTTCGCCGTAACACAATTTCTTCCCGCACGCTAAGCGAGGTGCCTCAGGGTCGTCGAAATCGCGCGTTCGGCGATTCCGTTCTTCAAATCGCTTCCTGCTTCTCGCCTCAAAACTCGCCGAGCCGTGCCATGAAACAAGTTTCGACGATCGCAGCTCTCGCACTCGCCCTTGCGACGGCACCGTGGCTTCACGCCGCAGAGACCAAACCTGCGGCGTCCCAATCTCCCGCCGTCGCCGCGCGCCCCTGGCCGCACGAACAAAGCGATATGAAAGTCGACCCGCGCGTCACTTGGGGCAAGCTCGACAACGGCCTCCGCTACGCGATTCTGCCGACCAAAAGCGCGCCGACCCGCGGCAGCTTGCGGATGCTGGTGCTCGCCGGTAGCGGCTATGAAGACGACGACCAACAAGGGCTCGCCCATTTCCTCGAACACATGGCCTTCAACGGCACCAAGAACTTTAAGCCGGGCGAGGCGTTCGAATACTTCCAGCGGCTCGGCATGGCGTTCGGCGCTCACACCAACGCCGTAACGCAAATCGATCACACGGTGTATCAACTCGATCTTCCTCGAGCCAACGAGGAGTTGACGAGCGATTGCCTCAAACTCTTCCGCGACTTCCTCGACGGCATGCTCCTCGACGAAAAGGAAATCGAGCAAGAGCGCGGCGTCGTCCTCTCGGAACTCGCCGCGCGTAACACCCCGGCCTATCGCAGCGCGAAAGCGCAGATCGGTTCGGCGTTGGCGGGAACGAAGTTCGCCGACCGCCTGCCGCTCGGCACCGTCGACGCGATTCGCAACCTGCGCCGCGAGCGGTTCGTCGACTTTTATGAAACCTGGTACACGCCCGGCCGCACGGTGATCGTCGCGGCCGGCGATTTCGACGTCGCCGTGGTCGAACGCCTTATCCGCGAACGCTTCGCCGACGCCCGTGCTCGCCGGGGCGAGACGCCGACTCCGGACTTCGGCAAGCTCGCACCGCGCTCGACGACGACGGCCCGCTTCAACTCCGTCCCCGACGCGAGTTCGACCACGGTCGGCATCGAGCGCCTCGAAGCCGTGCCGCGGAAGGTCGACAACATGGCCGATCAAGTCGACGACATTCTTGACCTCGTCGTGAATCACATTCTCGACGTGCGATTCGATAAGCTGAGCGAAGCCGACGGCTCGCCGATTCAAGCCGCGACGCTCGACAACGAAGAGCTGTATGCGACGGTGAAGCGTCATCACTTCTCGGCCAAGTGCTTGCCGCACAACTGGTCGGCCGCCCTGACGACGCTCACGCATGAACTGCGCCGCGCCCGCCGCGACGGCTTCTCCCCGGCGGAAATCGATCAGGCCAAAGCGATGCTCACCGCCGCATTCCAAGCTTTGAACGAGCAACAAGAAACGCGGCAGCCCGACTCGCTCGCCGACTCCATCGTCGACTCGATCAACGAATCGAGCGTCTTCTCGCCGATTTCGGAGTACCTTGTCGCCCTCGATCGCTTTTTGCCGCAGATCGACAAGGCGGCCTGCGAGAACCACTTCAATAAGCGTTGGGGCGGCGACGACTTCGAAATCTCGGTCGTCGGCAACGTCGAGCTTTCGACCGACGCAGCGCAACAAATCCTCGCCGCCTACGAGGCCGCGCAACGCAGCGAAGTGAAATCCGTCGCCGAAGTGAAATCAAACGAATTCCCCTTCACCGACTTCGGACCGGCCGGACGGATCGTAAGTCGCAAGGAGATCGACGACCTCGGCGTCGTGCAGGCCGTGTTCGCGAACAACGTGCGCGTGAACGTCAAATCGACTCCGTTCGAAAAAGGCAAGGTTCGCACCCTCGTGCGCTTCGGCGACGGCTTGCTCTCGCTGCCGAAAGACAAGCCGGGCCTGCAACTGTTCGCCAACTCTTGCTTCATCTCCGGCGGGTTGAAAGGACTCCCGCTCACGGAGCTCAATCGGCAGATCGGCGACAAGAATCTGCAAGTGATGTTCAATGTGAGCGACGATTGCTTTCAAATCGGCGGCGCCGCGATGGCGAGCAGCTTGGAGCTCCAACTCCAAGTGTGCGCCGCATACCTCACGAAGCCGGCCTTCCGCGCGGAAACCGAGCGGCAGTTCTATGAAGCCGTCGACGGCATCGCCGCCCAGCGTCTGCACACCCTGGAAGGCGTGATAAGTTTCGACGCCGGAGCGGTGCTGCGTTCGAACGATCCCCGGTTCGTGTTCCCCGCCGCCGCCGAAGCTCGCAAGCTCAAACTTGCCGATGTCCGTAACTGGCTCGCTGGGCCGCTTGCCGAAGGTTATATGGAAGTGACGATCGTCGGCGACGTGAAGCCTGAGGTCGCGCTTGACTACGTCGCCAAGACGCTCGGCGCGCTACCCGAGCGACTACCGCAGCGGCCCGACTACGCCACGGCTCGCAAGTTGGCATTTCCGAGCAAGATGAAGCAGAAAACGCTCGGCTTCGCGTCCGACGTGCCGCGGGCCGCGGCGATCGTCGGCTGGTCCGCTCCCGGCGCGGCCGACACGCCGACCGCCCGGCAAATGTTCGTGCTTAAGCTCGTGCTCGCCGAGCGGATGCGAGCCCAGGTCCGCGAACAACTTGGCGCGACCTATTCGCCCAGCGTGGCCTACTTTTCCGACGACGTTTATCCCGACTTCGGCTTCCTGAACGTCGCTCTGCTCGTCGATCCGCAAAAGGTCGACGACGCCGCCGAGCTCGCCACGAAGATCGCCGCCGAACTCGCCGCCGGTCCCGTGACCGACGACGAATTTGAGCGGGCCGTGAAACCGATGATCGGCGAGATCGAGCACCAGCGCCGCGACAACGGCTACTGGCTCACCGCGATCTCGTCGAGCCAGGAACGCCCGACGGATCTCGACGACATTCGCTCGAAGCTCGCAGGCTACTCGGCGATCACCAAGGCGGATATCGAGCGGCTCGCCCACCAGTGCCTTACCGCCGATCGGGCGCTGAAGCTCAACATCGTGCCGACGCCGACCGCAACTGAAGCGGCGGCCGGTCGGTGACGCCGAACGTCGGCCGATTGGAAAGCGGCGACGCCGTCGAAGAGAATTTGCTCTCCTCGGCGGCGTCGACTTTTTAAGACTGATTTATCGCTTCTTAACCGTTCCCACGGGGATCTCAAACGCTTCGGTGCGTGTGATGCGAACGAATTCCGCCTTCGGCGGCACACCCCCGCCGGAAACGCGGGCCAGGGCATTCCGACCGGCATATTGCGGATTGGCTCCGAATTCAATTTCCGTCGGTTGTCGTCCTTGATTGTCGACCTTCAAGGGCAGCGCGGCGCCGATCGGCCGCGGTCCCTTGTACGGAGCATACCAGTAGGAGCGCGTGGCATCGTCGTACACCGCTCCCGCGAACTCGTTGCCGGGAAGAACTCGCACGGTCAGCGGATCGACGCTCGTCACCTCGCAGAATGCGTCGAGTTCCCAAAAGCCCTTCTTATCCGAGGTCGGTTCATAGCGAACAGAATGAATTCCTTTCGGCGTGGAGAAGGGGTAGACGACCACGGACCAACGCACGACTTCCTTACTGCCGTCTTCGATCATTCCGCTGACCGCGACTTTCATTCCCTTGGCCACTTTGGCGAGATCGAACGGGCCGCGAATCGAGACTTGCGCAGTCGGGCGCAGCGGAATCGTCTTAACGCCGCCGGCCTCGCCGACGCTCACTCCGGCGGGCGTGAGGCCGACGAACGTGCCGTCGGCAATAGTCGTCGATTGCGCGTCGCAGTTGTTCGGCGCCGCAATGGCGAAGATTAGGGGAAGAAGTTGGAGTAAGAACGAAATGCGATTCATAACCGGATCCTCCTAAGTAGCGGCGTTGAAGAGGATTTCGCCGAGCCGAGCGGAAGATTGTCCTAATTCGGCAAAATTGCCCTTCCCGAGATGCAAATAGACACACCCCTGAGAGTGGAGTGCCATTGTAGCTCAGCCCCTGCAGAGGCTCAATACGATGCCGCACGGCGAGAATGAAGCGGGAGCCGCCTAAGCCCAACGGCTCGCAATACTCCGACCAAATGCCGCTAGATTGATTACCGAGACAAACACCCTCACGGTTCAAAGCCACACCTATGAGCGGAACGATCGGACACCTGACATACGCCGTGCTCGGTGCCAAAGCGGCGGCCGCGCGGAAGCTGCCGATCGCGCCCGTCGTCGGCCGGCATTTCACGTCGTACTTGGCCGGGGCCTATCTCGGCTGCGACATTCAAACCATGCCCGAGGCGGTCTGCGTCGATACCGGACGCGAGGTCGGCTACGGCACCGTGCCCATCGACAAGAGCCCGCTGACCGGCGGGGCCGTGCGTCCGTTTCTCCTGCGTCACGGCGGCGACGAGTACACGCCGCGGCAAGTGCACGACCTGTTCTACGGCCGAGCCCACGTCGTCTTCGGGTTCAGCCGCGCGGAGCGCGACTTGGTCGTCCCGTGGGACCACGCGGCCGACTATTGTGCGGCGGTCGTCGACGACGCGTTCGATCTGTTCGGCCCCGGCCGGCGCCCGCTCGCGTATCTGTTCGGCTGGATGACGCACATCGTCGGCGACAGCCTGATCAAGTCGATCCACCCCGGCGTGACGCTCGAACTCCTCGACGGCAAATACACGCCGCGCAATCGGCCGATTCAAGATTTGGTGAGCTATCACGAAATCGGCCGTCGCGAATTGCGTTTGAATTGGGACGCCGTCTTGGCCGACGTCGCGGCGACGCCGGTCGAGCCGATTCAGTTTCATTACATGCGCACGGCTCCGAAGCGCGGCAAGCTCGGCGAACTCTTTCCCGACGGCTGGCAACCGAATCGTCGTGAGTTGCTTGCCGCCGTCTGCGCGGAAAACCGTCGCTACTTCGGCCCGTGGTCGCGAGCGGAGTCGGAGCGACTGCAACTTCGCAAAACCGGCTCAGGCTGGGAGTGCGATGCCGAACTCTCTCGGCAGACCGGCGGCCTCACCTATGCCGAAATGCTCCGCTTAGCCGAACAAGCCGGCTTCCGCCGCGCGCTGGCGCAGATCGCCGACGCCGTCGCCGATCTGTTCGCCGCCGTGGTCGCGCGCACGCCGCGCCTCCAAGAACTCCCCGCCGACGACGGCCCAACTTGGCCGGAACTCACCGAGCGCTGGAACACGCGGTAGTTGCCCGTTTTTGCGCACTTACAAAAGTAAGAATCACCATGAGAACGCCCCACTTCGAAAAACACCGGACGGATCGCATCGGTTGGTTGCGAGCCGCGGTGCTCGGTGCGAACGACGGCATCGTTTCCACGGCCAGCCTCATCGTCGGCGTCGCGGCCTCAAAAGCCGCGGGGAGCGAAATCTTAGTCGCGGGCGTGGCCGGCTTGGTCGCCGGCGCCATGTCGATGGCGGCCGGGGAATACGTGTCCGTCAGCTCCCAATCCGACACGGAGCGAGCCGACCTCGAACGGGAACGCAAGGAACTCGCTACGGACGACGCCTTCGAGCGGGAGGAACTAGCCGCGATCTATGTCAAGCGGGGCCTCGATGCCGAGTTGGCGAAGCAGGTCGCGAACCAATTGATGGCCCATGACGCGTTGGCAGCCCATGCGCGCGACGAACTTGGCATCTCCGATCTGACGACCGCGCGTCCGATCCAGGCGGCGCTCGCTTCCGCGGCGACGTTCGCCGTCGGCGCGGCGCTGCCGTTGTTGACCGTACTGGTCGCTCCCCCGGCGGCGTTGATTCCCGTCGTCGTCGCTTGTTCCATCGTCTTCCTCTCGCTCCTCGGAGGTTTCGGGGCCTATGCCGGTGGCGCTCCGGTCGCTAAAGCCGCCTTTCGCGTGACCTTTTGGGGCGCGCTGGCCATGGCGCTCACGGCGGGCGTCGGTGCCCTGTTCGGCGCGACCGTCTGATGCAACCGGGGCCCGGAACGCCCTTACACCGCAAGGACGACTTGGATCGCGGCCGGCACAAAGAACATCGCCGCAACTACCGACAAGTCCGGAAACGCAAAACGCCCACCGGCCGATCATTCGGCCGCGGGCGTTAACCGGTATGCGAGCCCGGCTCGCGGAAAATCAAAGAGCTCCCCGACTAGGGCTCGAACCTAGGACCTTGCGATTAACAGTCGCGCGCTCTACCAACTGAGCTATCGGGGAATGGAGCGGAAAACGCCAGAATAGTGAAAAACACGGAATCCGGCAAGGCCTGCCCGGCGGGCAATGTCGCCGCGAAATTCCGCGGCCTGCGCAGGCATGCGGTCGGCCTAAGCCGACTTCCGCGATTTTTCCATCGTCACCATATTGCCGCTGTCGTTGTACTCCACGAGCGTCATGAAATTGCGCATCAGCATGATGCCGCGGCCGGAGCATTTTTCGAGATTTTCGTCGTCGGTGCAATCCGGCACTTCTTCGAGTTTGAAGCCGGGGCCTTCGTCGCGAATCTGCACATACAGCTTTTCGGGCGACAAGCGACAAACCACATGGACGAACTTGGTCTCGTCCATCCGGTTGCCGTGCTTCACGGCGTTGACGAGCGCTTCTTCCAGCGCCAAGTGCACCCCGAAGATGTCGTGCGGGAACCAGTTCTCCGATTCGAGGCGGGCCAGCACGCTCTCAAGAATTCGCTTTCCCTCCGCCGTGCGGCTGGGAAAAGACTCCTCGAGTTGCCAAATCCATTCATCCAACGTCATGGGCATCGAGCCGGCTCAACTAAGGGTGGCGAGTGGCTGCCGTGCGTTGCGGCTTAGGGGCGAACGAACGTTGCGAACTGCGGGCGAAGACATTCGAACCGGACCGGGGCAAAGCGGCTACGAATTGAACGCGGCCAAAGCTTCCGCCTCGTCGTCGCGAATATCGAAGAGCTTATTCAGGCGCGTGATCGCGAACACTTCGTAAATCTCCGGCTTGATGTTCGTCAGCATCAAGCGGCCTTGGTGTTGCTTCACTTTCTTTTCGAGCTTAATCAACTCGCCGAGCGTCTCGCTGGAGAGAAACTCGACCGTGGAAAAGTTCAGCAGCAACTTCTTGCGGTTCTGCTCTTCGACCAACGCGAACAACTCGCGGCCGAGCTCATGAATGTTCGTGACGTCGAGAATCTTGCGATCCACGAAGTGCACGACAGTGACGTCGCCGACTTCCGAAACTTCCAAACGACGATGACCGGTCATGAAGCGAATCCCTGCAGGTTGTTTGTCGTGGACGACGAGCGCGACGCCGCGTCACGTTGCAGGCGTCGCCGAACCGAACGTTGCATTGGAAATCAGCCGCGCGGCGCAAGCGACTCGGCGGGAACGCGCGAACGAATCGCGGGCGCTCCGCGTCGGGCAGCGCCGTCAAACAGCGGCAAGCAACGACCGAAACCGCGAGGCGCGACGTCGTAAGCCGTTACCACGAATGATGATATACCGCACCCGTTGAGTGTCAAGAAGTTTGCGGAGCGAAGTGCCGGTTCGTCGCACGGTCGGCCGAGTCGCGACGGCTCTTCCGGCGTCGTCCGCAGTCGACGCTCGACCGACCGCGATTGTTAGCGGAGCGTATTGCCTTCGCCCGCCGCCAACGGTTTCGGTTCCGTGCCGAGAACCGGGGCCGGGGCCGCGGTTTTCATCGATTCCAACTCTCGCGGCGCTCCTTTTCCCGGCAGAGTCTTCAGCACGGCGCGCGTCACCTGGAGGAAGTTCTTGGAGTTAAATTCCGTCAGTTCGCCGTTGATGCTCCATTCGAGCCCGGTTCCCGACTCGTCGACCACGCGCACGACCCGCTCCAACGCCAGGTTTTCCAGGACGACATACTGCACGTCGGGATTGCGGGCCACGAAAATCACTCGCTCGCCGTGGACTTCGAAGACGCCGCGCCGATCGACGAGTTTGGTTCCCTCGCGCTGGCGAATCCCCTTGCCGTCGGCGAGCCCGGTGCCGCGTCTGCCGACGAACCGCATCGGCGGGGCCGCGGCCGGCTTCGGGGCCGCGACGACGACGATTTCATCGCGCGCGGCCATGAGCTGAGGCCCTTGCGGCTCCCCCGGCTCCGTCGCGGCCGGGGAGATCGGTTCGTCGCCGCGCGCAACCGCCGGCGGCATACTCGCGCAGAGCCCGAGTAGTAGCGTCAGCCCGACGATTCCGCGGCAAACCATGGCTCGGCCCCTTCGCTTGGTCAACGCGGGTCGCACGCCGAACTGCTCGCGGCGCGTCGCCCGTTCCCCCTGATTGTCGTCGGCAGATTCGAAACGCCGGCTTGCGTGAGAGTTGCCGCCGCGCGGCGAAACGATGTTGCCGTTCGGCAACATCGCCGCCGCTCACGACCGGCGGAGCGGATCGGCTGAAGAAGCGCAACCCGCTGGTGGCGCTGGGTTTCGACGCTTGCCGCTTGCCGAGGCGGGCCACGTCGGCATATCCTTTGCCACCGGTACTGTTTCCGCAACTTACCGGAGCACGTTCGCTTGGACTTTGTCGCCGCTCAGACCCGTCGCCGCTCACAGCCGACCGCACTTGCCGCGGCCTTGGCGATCGGACTGACGATGGCCGCCGCCGGCGCGGCCGGGGCGGCCGATGATGTGATTCGCGTCAAGCTCAAGAGCGGCCGCTCGTTCATTGCGCAGATCGATCCGCAAAGCGACGCCGACGTGCTTCGCCTGCGTTTCGAACGGGACGGCGTCGTGATCGTGCGCCCGATCGAGTGGACGTCCATCGTCTCGGCGAGCCGCAACGACGCCGTAGTGGACCTCGCCGCACTCCGAGTCGATTTGGCCGCCCGCCGTGTGCTTGCGCCGCCGAGCAATGGTCAACCCCACGAACTTCCCATTGGAAATCAGGCACGAGCGTCGCGCGGCCGTGTAACGCTCTGGAAGGTTCCGCTCGACTCGGTCGCCGCGTCGCCGCCGGCCGAACCGGTGCGTTCGATCGCCGTCGACGCCTATCTCGCCAATTGGGACGCCGACGTCGAAGTCGACGGGCTCGTGGTCGACGTCGAATTTCGCGACGCTTACGGCAACCCGACCACGGCCGAGGCGACGTTTGCGGCCGAACTCGTCGGCGAACGCTACCCGCCGCTCACGCGCGGCAACGCCCTGCCGATTCTCGGCCGTTGGACGAAGCAGGTCGCCGGCGGCGAATTCATCGCGCCGGGCATTTGGCGAACGCGACTGGAGTTCCAGGCCGTGCATCCCGACTACCAGCTTTGGCTCAGCCGCTACGGGCTCGTGCATGCCCGAGTTTTAGTACCCGGCCAAGGTACGTTCGAGGCGAGCGTCGACGGCCTCGCGCTGCGCGGCTTCACGCCGGTTCGCGATCGCACCCAAGCGGCCTTCGGCACGCGGTTCTTGCCGACGGAAGCCACCGGCCGCGGGCATCGAGAGAGCGCGGTCGGCGTCTGGTAGGGAGCAAATTCAGAAGTCGGAGCGGCGAGCGAGCAACGAACTTCGCTTGCCCTCACTTCATCGCTCATCGCTTCGCAATCATCGCTTCCGCGCCTAACCCGCCGGTTTCGGCATCGCGAGGCTGTGCAAGATCAGCACGGAGCCGAGCGAGATCGAGGCCCAGCCGATCCATTGCGGCGGCACGATCGTCTTGCGCGGCAGCGGGCCCGCCGCGGGGAACATCTCGGCGGTCTTCTTGACGACTTGATGCGTCGGATCGCCCGATTGCTCCATCAGGTAGCGCGTCGTATCTTCGTTGAGCACGAACGACTCGACCATGCGGAGTTGCACTCCGATGAGCAACACGATCACGCCGGCGATGAAATAGTGGTAGCGATTCAGTTCCACGGCGCCTCGGCTCCCGTTGCGGAGTCCACAGTCTCTACGACTGTGATCGGCCGCAGCCGGCTGCGCCATCAAGAAAGCCTGCCGAACAACCGACCGTGCCGGTTATAGCGAGAACGCGGCCGTCACATGAGCAAGCGGCGGGGGACCATTACCGCTGCGGGTTCGTCGGCGCTTGCCCGGTTTGCGGGCCGCCGAATTGATTGACGAAGCCCTGCACGGCGTCTTGCATCTGATCGCCGACTTGGCCGCCCACGATCTTCTCGAGCTTGTTGGCGCGCGTGATCGCGACGACGAGCGACTTGTGCTCGGCCCAGTCGGCCGGCGTAAACGCGCGGGCATCGACGTACGTCTCCGTAAAGACCGGCGAAAGCTTCGGCACGATTTCGACGCTCTCTTTCGTGCGAATGAAGTGGTACGACAGCGAAGCGAAAACGGCGAGCCCGCCGACGACGACCCCGGTCACGAACGGTCCGAACCCCTTCATAGCGCGCTGCTCCTCCATGAGCGTCGTCGCAGCCGGCTTCGCGACGCAAAGCGCGGCCGACGACATAAATCTTGCGGCGAAGTCTAGACCAACGGCGAAAACACGGAAAGGCGAGCATCGCGGCCAAGCCCCTGCTCGCGTTGACGCGATTCATTACCCCAAGCTAGAGTGGTCCGGCGATCGCCGTCCCGTCGCTTCCCAGCCTTACGCCGCTTGCCGGCGCGCCGCTTTCGTTTGGCCTCATTGATGTCCGGCATGCACCGACCTTCCACCGCCGACTTAACTCCAGCTTCCGATCCGCCGGCGCGCGAAATCTTCAGCGGCAGCTTTATCGCTCTGCTCATTTCCCAATTCAGCGGCGCGCTCAACGACGCCACGATGCGGTTCGTGCTCCCGGAAACCTGCAAGGCTTGGCTTCCGGAGCGCATGGAAGCGCTCGCCATCGCGCTGCCGGCGATATGCTTCCTCGTCCCCTGGATCCTGCTGTCGCCCGTCGCCGGCTACCTGGCCGATCGCTTCTCGAAGCAGCGCGTGCTCCTGGCCTGCAAGTTCATGGAGTTCGCCTGCGTCGGCGGCCTGATCGCCGCGCTGCTCAGCCGGCGCATCGAAGCGATCGGAGTCGTGGCGTTCGTCTTCGCCGCCACGCTCGCGCTCAACAACCCCTCGAAGCTCGGCTCGATCCCCGACATGGTCCGCACCGAGCGCGTCTCCGCGGCCAACGCCCTAGTGGCGTTCGTCACCGTGATCGCGCTCATCACCGGCTTCGCCTACAGCGGCAAGCTTTACGAAGAAACGTTCCCCGCCGAAGCCATTCACGGCGTCGGCCCCGTCGGCGATCCGCAGTGGGAGCTCATGGCCTTGGTCATGGGCTCCATCGGCTTGGTCGGCTTCGTCGCGGCGATGTTCGTCAAACGCCAACCGCCGGCCGCTCGCGAGGCCGTGCTCTCCTGGAACTTCCCGCGCACGATGGTCAACGACCTGCGCGTGCTTCAGCAGCATAAGGCGCTCACCTGGGTCGTCTGCGTCTACGCTTTCTATTGGGCGCTCGGCACGCTCGCGCAGCTCACCACGCTGTCCTACGCGCCGCTCGTGCCCGCCATGTCGAAAGCCTGGAGCTCCGCCCTGCTCGGCTTCTTGGCCTTGGGCGCGGGCGTCGGCAGCGCGGCGGCAGGCGTGCTCTCGGCCGGCTTGGTCGAAATCGGCCTCGTCGCTCCGGCCGGGTTCATCTTCTCGTTTTCGGCGATGTCGCTGTTTTGGACGACCGACTCGTATTTCGCCACGGCCGCGGCGCTGTTCGGCATGGGCTTCGGCGGCGGCATGATCAACGTGCCCCTCTACTCCTACATTCAAACGTTCAGCCCCAAAGAACGCCGCGGCACGATCTTGGCCGCGAACAATTTCGTCGCCTTCATCGCGATGCTCGCCGCCACCGGTTTTTTCTACGTCGTTCTCTCCCCCGAGACGTTCGATAAAGATCCGATCTTGCAGCCGCGCGGCGTGTTTCTCGCCGCCGGGTTGATCTCGCTCCCCGTCGCGCTCCTCGCCTCCTACTTCACCTTCAGCTACGCCGCGCGGGCCGTGATCGGCTCGCTGTTTCGCTGTTTTTATTCCATTCGCGCTCCCGGCCGCGAAAACCTGCCCCCGGGCGGCGCGCTGCTCGTCTGCAACCATCTTTCCTGGCTCGACGGTCTGCTCATCGGCATCACTTGCCCGCGCTCGCCGCGCATGGTGGCCTACGCCGACTACGTACAATCGCCGCTCGTAGGCTGGTTCTCGCGCATGACGCGCATCATTCCCATCGTGCCCGGCACGCGGCAAGCCGTGAAGGCGATTCAAGAAGCGCGCGACGCGCTCCGCAACGGCGAGTATGTCTGCGTGTTCGCCGAAGGCGTACTTTCGCGCACCGGCCAACTCTTGCAATTCCAACCCGGCTTACTCAAGATTCTCAAAGACAGCGGAGCGCCGGTCGTGCCCATCTATCTCGATGGGCTGTGGGGAAGCATCTTCACGTATTCGCAGGGGCGGTTCTTCTGGAAGAAGCCGCAGGGCCTGCGCCGCACGCTCACCGTAAACTACGGCCCGCCGCTCCCCGGCGTGTCGGATGTCGCGACGGTGCGCCGCGCCGTCGAGTCGCTCGGCCAAGAGGCGGTCCGCCGACGAAAGTCCAACACGATGATTCTCACCCGCAAGTTTCTTCGCGAGTGTCGGCGCAGCCTGCGCCGCTCGAAAGTCGCCGACTCGATGGGCGGCGAAATGAACGGCGGCACCCTGCTGCTCCGCACGCTCATCCTCAAGCGCATCCTCGAGCGCGAGGTGATCTCGGCCGACGAGGAACACGTCGGCATCTTGCTCCCTCCCTCGGTCGGCGCGGTGCTCGCCAACACGGCCCTCGCCCTGGCCAAGCGCAAGGCCGTGAATCTCAACTACACCGTGACTTCCGACGTAATGAACGCCTGCATCCGCCAGGCCGGCATTCGCCACGTGCTCACCAGTCGGCGCGTCATGGAAAAGCTCGACCTCAAGCTCGAGGCCGAGATCGTCTATCTCGAAGATTTCAAATCGCGCGTCACCACGGCCGACAAGCTCTTGGGCGCGCTCGACGCCTACGTCACCCCGGTCTGGCTGCTGGAACGCAAGCTCGGGCTGCTCTCCGTCGAGCCCGACGACGTGCTCTCGATCATCTTCACCTCCGGCAGCACGGGCGAACCGAAGGGAGTCATGCTCACCTACGACAACGTCGGCTCCAACGTCGACGCGATCGATCACGTCGTCTATCTCCGCCAGTCCGACGTCATCGCGGGCATCCTGCCGTTCTTTCATTCGTTCGGCTACACGGTCACGCTCTGGACCATCCTCACGCTGCCCCCCAAGGGCGTGTATCACTTCTCGCCGCTCGACGCCCGCCAGATCGGCGAACTCATCGAGAAGCACGGCGCGACGATCCTCCTGGCGACGCCGACCTTCCTCCGCTCATACATCAAGCGTTGCACGAAGGAGCAGTTCAAAACGCTCGACGTCGTCGTCGTCGGCGCGGAAAAGCTCACCAGCGATCTGGCCGACGCGTTCGAAAAGCAGTTCGGCGTCCGCCCTTCGGAAGGCTACGGCTGCACGGAGCTGTCGCCGCTTGTCTCGGTCAACGTGCCGGCGAGCCGCGCTCCGGAGCAAGGGCAGGCCGTCGCCAAAGAAGGAACCGTCGGTCGGCCGATCCCCGGCGTCGCCGCGAAGATCACCGACCTCGACACCGGCGCGGAGCTCGCGGCCGAGCAGCCGGGCATGCTCTGGATCAAAGGCCCCAACGTGATGCTCGGGTACCTGCATCAGCCGCAGAAGACCGACGAAGTCATCCGCGACGGCTGGTACATGACCGGCGACGTCGCCCTGCTCGACAAAGACGGTTTCATCAAGATCACCGGCCGCGAAAGCCGGTTCTCAAAGATCGGCGGCGAGATGGTGCCGCACATCAAGATCGAGGAGGCGCTGGCCAAGATCGTCGGCGCCTCGGAAGACGAGATCAGAGTCGTCGTCACGGCCGTGCCCGACGAGAAGCGGGGCGAACGGATCGTCGTCGTCCACACGAAGCTCGACAAAACGCCCGACGCGATCGTGAAGGAACTCCAAGCCGCCGGAATCCCCAATCTCTGGATCCCCGGCACCGATTCGTTCCTCGAAGTCGAAGCCATCCCGGTGCTCGGCACCGGCAAACTCGACCTCCGCGGGCTCAAAACCGTCGCGCTCGAACGCTACGGCCGCTGAACCACGCCGCCCGCCCCCTGTAGGGAACGCCCTCCGCGGCGTTCCGCGCGGCGGAAACTCGCTCCGACAAGAGAAATGTAGGGTGGGTCGAAGCGGTTCGTCGCCTCGCGACGAACCGGTGAGGCCCACGCGGAATGCGGCCGGCCATTTCCCTCGACCCCGACGACGTCCAATCTATTTAGCGCTCCAACGCCCATTTCGCGTGGGCCTCGCTACTCTCGGGCGTGTAGAAGGGTGGGAAAAGGCAAAGGGGACGAAGACTGCTGCTTGACAAGGTCGTCGTCTAAGACGGACGCCAACCGGCAGGCATCGCCGCGACCGGGTGAAGCGGGTTGACCGTCGTTGTACGACTGCGGCATAACACGGACCCCGTTGCGGCATAGCAAGGTTTTCGGGACCGGCGATCCGTCGCAACTCGTTTAGCAGTACGATGAATCAAAATTGACGATTCCATACTCGGCCGCAAAACTGCTGTTTTACCGCACTTCGGCGGTCGAATACCTGTTAGGCGGTGACACCGAAGCCATGCCGTCATCGAATTACGACAACCGCCCGCCCGTACAAGCATGCGACGAATGCCGCGGCAGCTATTTCACGAAATCATCGCAAATGTGGTCGCTCTGCCCGGAGTGTTCTCACTATCTCTACGGCTATCCACTGTGCGAGCATCTGTTCGTTGGATCGCAATGTTCAAAATGTGGTTGGTCAGGCACACGTTCTGAGTACATTCTCTTGCTGATTGAAGCCCAGCGTGAGCAGCAGCCGCCTGCCTAACAAGTTGCTGCAGTTGGCTCGCCTGACAATCGGCAGTTTTGCCTCGTTGCACTTGATCGCGTTACAATTCGATTCACGCTCGGTCAATGCCCGGGCGAGCAACTGGATGTCGGGCGCAGAAAAAGGGGTCAGGTCTCTTTTCCGGGGCCGTGTCTTCGATTAAACTGGCGGCATGCCGCGTCGTCAACGAGTTTGTCCGCCGGGTCAGGTGTTCCACGTGCTCAATCGCGCGGTGGCGCGGCTCACGTTGTTCGAAAAGCCCGACGACTACGCCGCGTTTTTCCGCGTGCTCGACGAGACCTGGGCCCACACGCCGCTGCCGATCTTCGCCTTGGTCGTGATGCCCAATCATTGGCATTTCGTCGTCCGTCCGACCAAGCCCGACCAGGTCAGCGAGTTTTTCCGCCGGCTGAGCGTGACGCACTCCATGCGGTGGCACGCCCATTATCGCACCGGCGGCACCGGCCATTTATATCAAGGCCGCTTCAAATCGTTCCCCGTGCAAGGCGACGAACATCTGCTCGCGGTGATGCGCTACGTCGAGCGGAATCCGCTGCGGGCCGGGCTCGTCGACGCGGCCGAAGAATGGCGCTGGGGTTCGGCCTGGGCCCGGCTGCAAGCCGACGAGACGCAGCGCCCATGGCTTCAAATCCCCCGCGATCCGCCGCTGCCGCGCATCTGGCGGGCCTGGGTCAATCGGCCGCAAAGCGAAGCGGAAACGGCGGCGCTGCGCGCGTGCATTCAACGCGGCACGCCGTTCGGCGACGCCAAGTGGGCCCGCCGAAGCGCCGCCCGCCTCAGCCTGGAATCCACGCTCCGCCCGCGCGGCCGACCGAAAAAAGAGACCTGACCCCTTTTTCCAAATTGGGCGATCGAAGGCGGCTTTGCCGTTGAGCCACCCGACCAGATCGGATACGCTCCCCGTCCATCAGTTCGTTTCTTTGGCAGCACGGAGGCTCCGGCCATGAAAGCATTGACTTCCCCACTGGTTGCTATTGCCCTTACGGCGATGCTGAATTTGCCGACTGCTGCGGCGGAAGAAACGACGGCGGCTTCGACGACAAGCGAGCGCATTGTCAAGATCAAGGTAGTCAGACTGTCGGCAGGCACGAAAACCGAGACGAACACGCAGGTCGTCTTTCAGCCCGGCAAGCGTGCCAAATTGAGAATCGGCGGGAGCAAATCTGACGACACGACTAACAGCATCGAAATCGTCGTCAACCCGTTGGAAAAGCAGCCGCGTCAGCACTTGATCGAAGTGAAGATTATCGAGGAGATCGGAGATCAAGAACCTTCGATACTCGCCGCGCCAAAACTGCTGACGCACGAGGGCCGACGGGCGTCTATTCAAATCGGCGAGGAGAATGGCGATGGGATCAAAATTGAGTTGCTCGTCGAGCCGGTGAAATAGCTGCGAGCGCCGAATCGACCTGCAAAAGAAAAGGTGTCAGTAAAGAAAAGGTGCCAGGCAGTCAGTCACCTTTTTTGGGGCGTCCGCCGTTTTCGCCCGTTTCCTCTTCCTTCTCCACGGTACCGGCAGACGCTGCGAACGCCGTTCGCCACGCACGCTCGCCCGAGAAAGTAAATCGGTAGGCGACGGCCATCTTCCTGCCTTCGATCTCAACTGCGCCTCTCTCGTTCTGTGATGAGAGAAATTCGCGAAGCTTCGGAAGCAAGGAGCCGTCCAAGAATATGGAAAACGAGTCACCGCGCTTGATTGCACGGTCCGGAACTCAGCGAAGGCCACCCCTTCGGCCATCGGATCGAGGCTTCGGGTGCGTAGGAGTAGTCCCACAGCATTACTTCAACGTACTTCGGCGACCACTCCTCGCTCTTTGGATAGTCAAGTTCGCAGAACCACTTATGGAGCTTGAGCAATTCCGCGGGTGGAATCGTTGCGTTCGGACCTTCTGGGAACACAGTGTACGCGGGCAGCATCGTCCCGGAGGCCATCAGCCCGTAAACGGATGTTGCAACCTCGCGATTGCCATCGCGAAGATAGAACATCGCTTCCGGTTGATCCGTTGCATTCGGCCGAATGCTGTAGCCCGGTTCTAAAGTCCTAAGTGCAAGCACCGGGTTCAATTGTTGGCGCACCTTGGCAAGTTGATCCTTTTCGAGCCTGACGTGGCGATAGGTGAATCGATCGTTCACGGTCTTCGCGAAGATGACGTCGCCGTTCTCGTAAATCGCCACGCGCGGCGTATCGGAGCCGATTACCATCTTCCACGGATCGGTCTGAATGAATATCGCAATGGGCTTCGGGCCTGCGAATGGGTCGAAGTTCGCCGCGGCACAGCTATTCGCGAGACCAAGTGCGACAATAATGGCGAGAGGTGATCGCATCATTGGGTAGCGATAACGATAGAGTAAAGAAGCGAAAACGGCTTGAGGCATGTCAGGCACCATTTTTCGGCCCGCATATCAGTCGGGCGACCGTACGGCCAACGCCTGTATTTCCGCGTCATCCGGCAGCGCCTGCTTGACTGCCGCAAGGATATCGTTTTTTACATCAGAAATGAGAGTCGTCGCAATCTGCTGTGAAGATAGCGTGCCGTCTTTCATCCGAAGCACAAAGACGTTCCCACGGGAGCGGTCGTACTGAGCGTCGAGAATGCTGACTACGTCGGATTGGCGATCCCATGTGATCGCGAAGTGATCGGTTGATGCCTTAACGTCGAATGACGATACGTACGTTCCAATTGAGCCGGAGCCACCGGGACGTACGTTACCGACAAATAGGAAGGCGGCAAGCAGCTGGTTGGGGGCTTCCAAGTTGTCGCTTGCCGTTCCTCGGAATGTTTCGATCCAGCCGCCGTCGTTCTCCAAAACTCCGCCGCCACCTCCCGACTGGACGTACTTGCCGCGCTGAGCGCCCGAATCACACCCGAAAGGCACGATAAGCGCTGTTATAAGCGCGAAACCCAGTGTGCTGTTTTGCATAAAGTTAGCCGGCGGATTGTTCGGTAATCTCGGCTCTGTGCCCGCCTTGTGGTTGGCGCGACACCGGACCGCACTGCCAAGCTTTTTCGCTGTCGCCTTCGGAGGCGAGGCCCTTTGCCAGTCATCTTACAGCAGGGCAATAAAGGCGGGCAGGCCGCCGGCGCCGCCCCGGCCATCGAATCAAGGCAGTCGCGGCGTGAGCGAACGAGAGGGACCGCGAGCGGCCGACTTTCGTTCTCCGTGAACTCCGCGTCTGCATGGTGAGAAATCGCGGCTCCGAATTCGCCCCGCAATTCTCTTGACGCCCGATATATCGCCTGGCTATACATAGGGCGGCTACACGTAGGGAGGTGTTTGTGGCGGCTTCGATTGATTCCGAATTGTTGCGGGGAAGTCTCGACCTGATGGTCTTGGCCGTCTTGGCCGACGGCCCGAAGTACGGCTATCTGATTCAGCAGCGGCTGCGCGACACCAGCGGCTCGCGCGTCGACCTGCAGGCCGGCACGCTCTATCCGCTTTTGCATCGCTTGGAGGCGGATAAGTATGTCCGCATGCGCTGGGAGACGGAGACCGGTCGTCGCCGCAAATGGTATGAGCTCACCGCCGCGGGCCGGCGGCGGTTGCAGGACCAGACCCGCGCTTGGCAAGAGTACGTGGATTGCTTGCGTGCGTTTCTGGGAGCATCGAGCCCGGCGCCGCGGCCCGCTTAAGAGAGCCGCGATTGAGGAGCATGCGATGTCGGAAGATGAATTCGAACTCTACTTGCGGCTGTTGGGAAAGTTTCTCCGCTTGAAGCCGGGTCAGCGGGCGGAGATTTCCGACGAGTTGCGCGATCACTTGGAATCACGGCTCGACGAGCTGACGCAATCCGGACTCGACCGGACGGCGGCGATCGAGCGGGCCCTCGACGAATTCGGCGACGCCGCGTCGCTGGCGGATCATTTCTCGAAACTGGTTTACGAACGGAAAAGGAGGCTCGTCATGCGTTGCACTCTGGGAACCGTCGCCGCGGCCGCCGCGGCCTTGATGGTGGGATCGATGTTTTGGCCGCAGGGACCGGGCGCCGGCGGGCCCGCGCCGCAGATGGCGCAGGCCGAGGTGAAAGAGTCGGCGCCGCCGCCGGCGAACGCGGCGGCGCGCGAAGCGGAACAAGATCGCATGGTGCGGGAGAAGCTGGAAGCGGCCAAGGTGGATTGCGATTTCGACCAAGTGCCGCTGAGCGACGTGTTGACGGTCGTCAGCGATCGGATCGCGGTCGACGTGTACGTTCCCAAGCAGGAGTTTGAAGCGGAGCTGGCCGCGCCGATCACGCTGCAAATCCGCCACACGCAGTTGAGCGGCCGCGCCGTGTTGGACTTGGCGCTGCGCCAAGCGCAGCTCGCCTACACGGTGCGCGACGGGCTCATCATGGTCTGTCGGCCCGACACGCTGACCGAAGTGCGCGTTTACAACGTCAGCCACTTGAACCTGCCGGAGCTCCAACTCCCCGACGAGCCGGGAGGATTCGGCGGTGTGCCGGCGGAGCCTCGGCCGAACGGGGAACCGAAAATGAAGCACTTAACCGGAGTGGAGTGCTTGGTGGAATTCCTCCCACAGATCGTGACGCCGGACGCGTGGTCGGTGAACGGGGGCGCGATGGGCGACGCGGCGGCGTGGGGAACGCTCCTGCTGGTGCGGGCGACGCCGGAGATGCATCGGGAGATCGAAGCCCTGCTGCGGCAACTCGCCGCGCCGCAGACGGTGAGCAACTAACGGCCTGCCGACCCGCCGAATCGTTACGCGAAAGAGCCGGGCGGGCTCGCGGGGCGGAAGAGCCTTGCAGGGGGGGCGGCAACGGGGGAGGTCAGGTGGGGGGGCGAGTGCGCTATATTCGAGTGACTATAGCGCACCGGCTTCGCTCGGAGTGATGTCGCGTAGAGGCTCGCAGGTGAAGGGGCGAAATCGCCGTTTTGGCGGGGTTTTCGGCATTTCGCTCGGAGGACGGTGCGAGTCGATCGTAGTCGGCGACGGCGGCATGCTAGAATTGGGCGAGTTTCATCCCGAGGAGCCTCGCGCATGCGTCAGTCGTTGGTTTCGTTCGCCCTGGTCTTCGTCGTCGCCGCAGCTTGTCGTTCGGCCGACGCGCGGCAACTGTTCGTGAACAACACGGCCGGCGACGATTCGGCCGACGGCACGCGGCCGACGTCGAGCGACGTCGGCGGGCCGGTCCGCTCGCTGACCCGCGCCATGCATTTGGCCTCGCCCGGCGATCACATCGTGGTCGCCAACACGGGCGTGCCGTACCACGAGAGCGTGAGCCTTTCGAGCGGCGACCAGTCGGGCTTCAACGCGTTGCCGTTCGTCATTGAAGGGAACGGCGCGGTCCTCGACGGCAGCGACCGCGTGCCCGACGACGCTTGGCAAGCGGTGCGGGGCGATCTATATCGGTATCGCCCGGCCGGCGGCGGCAACTTGCGGCTGTTCACCGCGAACCTCGAGCCGCTGCCGGAAAAGCCGGTCGACGCGGGATCGGGCAGGCTGCCGCAACTGGAGCCGGGCGAATGGTGCGCCCACGGCGGCTATGCCTACTTCTTGTGCGAGTTCGGCAAACTGCCGCTGCAATACAACCTGCGGTACGCCAGACTCCCCGTCGGCCTCACGCTCTATCATGTGCACGACGTGCGAATCGTCGATCTAACGATTCAGGGCTTTCAACGCGACGGCGTCAACGCCCACGACGGCCTGCTCAACGTCAGCCTCGGCGGGCTCATTCTCCGCGGGAACGGGCGCTGCGGGCTGGCCGTCGGCGGAAGCTCGCAAATCGAGGCCGAAGGCTGCCTAATCGGCAGCAACGGCCAGGCCGAGGTCGTCGTCGCCGGCCCGGCGACGCTGAGCCTCAAAAACTGCGATCTCCCGGCCGGATCGGTGCCGGCGATCGAGCGGAAGCATCGCGGCGAACGACTCTATGTGAACGGCGAACTCCAGAAATAACCGCTCGCCGTCGCTCCGGCTTAAAGCAGGCCGGTCGTTTCCGGGTAGCCGAACATCAGATTGAAGTTCTGCACGGCCTGACCGGCGGCGCCCTTGATCAGGTTGTCTTCGACGCTGATCGTGATGAGCCGATCGCGCACGACGCGGGCCGTGATGTCGCAGAAATTCGTGTGGGCGACGTCTTTCGTCGTCGGGAAGTGATCGACGACGCGCACGAACGGCTCGTCGCGATAGAACTCTCGCAAGGCTTCGAGAACCTGCTTATCCGAAAGCTTGCCGCGGGGAACGCTGTAGATCGTCGACAGAATTCCGCGATCCATCGGTACCAAGTGCGGCGTGAAGATGATCGCGGCGGAGCAGTTCGCAAAGGTGCTCAGAGTTTGCTCGATTTCCGGCGTGTGGCGATGCTTACCGACCCCGTAGGCCGAGAAGCTCTCGTTGCACTCCGGATAGTGATACGGGAGCTTCGGCGTGCGCCCCGCGCCGGAAACGCCGCTTTTGGAATCGATGATGATGCCCGTCGGCTCGATCAGGCCTAGCTTGATGAGCGGAGCGAGCGGCAAAGCGGCCGAAGTGGGATAGCAGCCGGGATTGGCGACCAGTTTCGCCGGCGGGATTTGGCTGCGGAAGAGTTCGGGTAAGCCGTAGACGGCTTCGGGCAATCGGCTCGGGTCGGCATGTTTCTCGCCGTACCACTGTTCATAAACGGCCGGATCTTTGAGGCGATAGTCGGCGCTGAAATCGACGACACGAGCTCCGGCCGCGAGCATCTCAGGGACTTGATGGGCCGTGACGCCGTGCGGCAAGCAGCTAAACACGCACTCGGCCCGCGATCCGACGGCCGCCGGTCCCAGATCTTCCAGCTTAAACTCAAGCCTGCCGCCGAGAATGGGATGCACCGAGCTAATCGGCGGGTTCCCTTCTTGCCGACTCGTCACTGCGGCGATCTCCACATGGGGATGGCGCAGCAGAATCTTGAGGAGTTCGAGGGCGGAGTATCCCGTAGCCCCTTGTACGGCGACGCGAGTCTTCTTCATGCCTAGCGATCTGGAGTGAGTGGAAAAAATCCAGCGAAAAGTATAGCGACGTCGGCTCTAGCGGGCTACGAAGTTCCGAAGCACGCGCGGACGCAGGAGAGCCAAAAAGCAAGAGCGCGCCGGCCGACGGCCGGTTCGGTGAGAAGCCGCGGCCGGAAGCGAATTATCGGGAATTCGAGTCGATCGCGGCGTGGCCGTCGACTTCTACAATTTGAGGCAGCGAACGGGCGCCTTCTGATGCGACCAACCCGTAGCGGAACGCTAGACGCGTCAGCTCGACCGTTTTATGGACCTTGAGCTTCTTCATGAGCCGGGTCTTATGATTGTCGACGGTGCTAGGGCGCAGGCCGAGAGCCGACGCGGTCTGCTTGACCGTGTAGCCGAGAGAGAGATAAGTCATCACCTCGCGCTCGCGCGGCGTAAGAGACGCCAAGGGCCCCTCACCAGTCGGTCGCTGCAGGCGAATACCCTCTTGAGTAAACGAGAGTCGAGCGGCGATCTCAGGCGTGAAGACGCGGTCGCCGACTGCCGTCTTGCGGATGGCCGATAACAAGTCGGCGCCGGTTTGACGAGTTGTCAGATATCCTCGGACATTCGTGCGCAACGCCAAAAGCACGCGGCCATCGTTCGGAATGTCGTCGAGCAACAAAATCCGGGCGTTCGGAAACTCCCTTTGAACCCGTTCCACGTCCTCAGCGATGGAGCTTTCGCTCCCATAAGCCATGAGAACGACATCGGGCGTGCCTACGCAATCGCGGCATGCGGATTGACTATCGACGGCACCGAGCAACTCAAGTCCATCGTCTTGCTTTAGGAGAAAAGCCAACATGTCGCGTATGAGGGCGTGCTCATGCACGAACAGGGCGCGCACCTTAGCCCCCGGCGGGACTTCCGCATCGCAGTCGGCACCCGTGATGTCGGACGTCTGATTCATCGCGCTGCGCGAAAGTGCAGTTCCAGGATGTGGAAAATACTCACTCAAGAATACAGTGGTTTATCGTCCGTGGCTTTGCGGTCAATCCATTCCGAGCAAAGAACTTACTACTTTCAGCAAAAGGCTTTCCGCAATCATTGCGTATTCACACCAATACGGTTCCCCTGCATTCGGACTCCTGCCGAACGAGGCGCAAACGCGGAAACTCGGGATTTGAACGGGAATATCGAACCCGGAGCCCAGAATGGGTGTCCCACGCGACGTGAAGGCATGGGCATGTTTACACCAGATCACCACAGCCGTAGGCAGCCGATTGAAACGGGAATGAACGCCACTGCGGTACCAATTATTAGCCCTTAGCAGCCTAATGGGTAGCTAGGTCCCCCCGTTCGACGTTCGAGTGTGCCGATCTGATCTGCTCCGATTTTTCCGTCGGAGCATTCTTATTCCTGGCAAAGTAGGGCAAATAACCCCCTCGTCGTTCGCGTCAGTTCGACGCTCCAACTGCACTTGCCGCCTCACTCTTGCTAGGTAGTCGTCCATGTCGTCGAAGACTCGCCGTGCCTGCGCTCTACTGATCTGCACACTCGTGGTGTCGGAGTTCTCGTGGCTCGAACGCGGGTCGGCGTCGGAAGCGAACAAGAAACCGAACGTGCTCTTTATCGCGGTCGACGATCTCAACGACTGGATCGGCTGTCTTGGCGGGCATCCCCAAGCTCGGACGCCGAACATCGACGCGTTGGCCGCCCGCGGAGTGAACTTCGTACACGCCTACTGCGCTTCACCCGTCTGCAACCCGTCGCGGACGGCGTTGATGACGGGACTGCGGAGTTCGACCAGCGGCGTCTACAACAACGACATTGATCGCCGCACGACGGTCTGCAACGACGTCGTGCCGCTGAATACGCATTTCCATCGCAACGGCTACGGGGTGTTCGCCGCCGGCAAACTCTATCACGGCGACGGCGATCAGTTCGGCGAATACGACGAATACTTCATGACTCCGAAAGAATTCTCGGGCGATTTGAAGCCCGGAAACGGCGAGAGCGGCGGAGTCGGCGGCATTCGCTTTGCGCGTGTCGACGGCGACGACAAAGACATGCACGACTATCACACGGTCGACTACTGCGTCGAACAACTTCAGAAGCGGCATGAAAAGCCGTTCTTTCTGGTCTGCGGACTCCACAAACCACACATGGGTTGGAACGTTCCGCGCAAGTACTACGACATGTTCCCGCTCGAATCAATCCAACTCCCCAAGACGCTCGACTCCGATCTCGAAGACTTGCCTCAAGCGGGCGTCAAGATGGCGCGGCCGGAAGGAGATCACGCGCAAATCCTCAAATCGGGTCGCTGGAAGGACGCCGTGCAAGGCTATTTGGCGGCAGGGGCGTTCTGCGACGCCATGATCGGCCGGCTCATGGGGGAATTTGACAAGAGCGCTTACCGCGATAACACAATCATCGTGTTTTGGGGAGACCACGGTTGGCATCTTGGCGAGAAGCAACACTGGCGCAAGTTCGCGTTGTGGGAAGAAGCCACTCGCGCGCCGCTCTTCTTCGTCGCCCCCGGCGTAACGAAGCCGAACCAAGTTTGCGAACGCACGGTCGACTTCATGAGCATCTATCCGACGCTCTGCGAACTATGCGGCTTGGACATACCCAAGCACGTCGAAGGAGTCAGCGTGAAATCGCTGCTGGAAGATCCAAGAGCCGACTGGGATCGGCCGGCGCTGACGACGCACGGATACCAGAACCACGCCGTTCGCAGCGAGAAATGGCGTTACATTCGCTATGCCGACGGCGGCGAGGAACTCTACGACGAGGTCAACGATCCGCTCGAATGGAAGAACTTGGCGAGCGATCCGAAACTCGCCGAGGTCAAGTCGAAACTCGCGCGTTGGCTGCCGGCGACGAACGTGCCGACGCCGAAATCGAAAAAGGACGCCGCCGGGGACAAAGGCGCGAAGGCCGACAAGAAGAAACGGGGCGCGGAAAAGAAAGCGGCCAAGCAGCGCACGGCGGCCGATACGAAAGCGGAGTAGGTCCGAGTTCGGTCCGTCGCCTAATTCTTAGTTCGCAGCGCCGGTTCATAGACGTCGCGAATATAACGCCCCGCCGCGTCGCTCCAGGTAAACCGTTCGGCGAAGCCGCGACCCTGCAAAGCCCGGAACATTTGCGGATTCGTCAAAAAAACCTCACGGGCCTCGCGGACGGTCGCGACGAGATTGCGCAAGACGTCGTTTCGAGTCCGACCGTCGAAGCCGAAGCCGGTACCGTTCGCCGCCGTGTGCGGGCGGACCGTATCGACTAAGCCGCCGGTCCAGCGCACCAACGGCGGCGTCGCACAACTGAGCGATTCCATTTGCGTAATTCCGCAAGGTTCGAACAGGCTTGGCATGAGGAACACGTCGCTGCCAAGGCTGATCTGCTGCGCTCTGGCCCGATCAAAGGCGAGCGTCGCCGCGAGATTCGGCCGATGATTCAAGCGACGTACGAAGTCCTCGTACTCCGCTTGGCCGGTCGCCACGATCGCGACGCCTACGCCGGGGATGTCGAGAATGTGCTCCAGCACGCTCTTGCCGTCGACCTCTTCGACGAGCAACTTGAACTTTTGCTCAACCGCGCGGCCGACGAAACCGATCAGAAATTCGACGGGAGTCCGAAACTCCCGCAGCAATGCGGTTCGTGCCGCTTGTTTGGCGGCGAGCATCGTTTCAAAAGCGGTTTGGGTCGGTTCCCCGCGATACTCGAAGCCGTTTAGAATTCCGGTCAGCCGGCCTTCGCGCTCTAAACGCTGTGTATATGGCTCCATCCCTTTGCCTCCTTCGAAGTAGCGAGAGGGATCTTCGGGACGGATGATTTCCTCCATGTAATTGGGGCTGACGGTGTTCGTGTGATGCGACAGTTCAATCGCCAGACGCAACGGATTAATGCTCTCCCATTCGGGCCGCGGATCCTCGAACAGCGGTCCTAAACGCGGATCGTGCATGAGCGATTCGATCGTCCAGCCGCGAATTCGATCGGTCCCTAAGTTTCCTTGATAGCCGATGTTGTGGATCGTCAGCACGCGCTTCGCGGTCAGACCGTGCTGCACCATGCGTCCGAAGAGATAGCCCAAAACCCAATCGTTGATATGCACGACGTCCGGTTTGCGCTGCGCAATCACATCCAAGCACGCTTCCGAAAAGAAAGAGAAGCGTAAGGCATCGTCAAGAAACGGATAGCGATCGCTGTCGACGTACGGAGTCGAATAGTCTTTCGTATAGAGATACGGATCGAGCAGCGCCGGTCGTTTGGCCTTGGGCGACGTGTAATCGGTTTCGAAGTGAGCCGGGTTCTTTATAAAGTGAACCGGCACGCCGCGGAGCGTCGTCGGCACCACCCCTACACGATGCCGGACGCCGTTAAACTCGAGCGGCCGGTCGTCGACGTTCGTCTTGCCGTACCAGGGCGTAACAATTTCAACATCGACCCCGGCGGCCTGGAGCGCGATCGGTAGTTCTCCGGCGACGTCGCCGACTCCGCCGGCCTTCGAAAACGGTTTGCACTCGGCGGCGATATACAGAACGCGCATTGGATCTTGATACTCGGCGGCTCAATCAGGAAGTGGATTGAGCCCGTTATACCGACGAATCAAGCGGTTTCGCCACGGCAAATCCGCTACGACGAAAGCCGGTCGCGGCGGCGTGGAGGAGTCTTCCGAAATCAGTCGCGGCTCGGATCGGTAGCGTGGGATTCCAGTAGCTCATGCGATACGGCCACATACGCGCGATCCCCGTCGACAAGCCGCCAAGCCAACAGTGCGTAGAGTTGCAATTCCCCTGGGCGCGTCACGCGATATTTGTAGTAGAACGATCGGATTCGTGATTGCAGCACCCCGTCGATCCCCTCGGCGGCGATCGCCGCGTCGCGATTCCCCTCGGCGGCGGCGGTACCGCAAACGGCCAAGTAGTTCATTCCCACGCCGTTGCGGTGATGTGTCATGCCCTGCATTTTTGCAGTCAGACGCCAAACGCGATTGACGGCGACGACGTCGCCGCATTCATCGACGAGCGCTACCGACGCTGCGACGCCGTCGAGGAGCGTTTGCAGTCGCGAACGATTCTCCCGATAAGGCCGAATGCGAACTTCGGCTTGCTGCGCCGCCGGGGGCGCGATCGGCCAGTCGTTATCGAGCGGGATCCGGCGGACGACAATCGGAGCCGGAGCGGACGAGGGAGCGAACGTGAAGTCGCCGGTGCCAAGCATGGCGAAGTTCCTTCTTGGAATATCGGTGGAGTCCCGACTTGCCGAGTCGGCAAGGACCGCATTTGTGCGGCACGCTTTCTTGTTTGCCTTCCGACAGGCTCGACTTCAACGGTTTTTTACCGCGGATCGATAGTTGGCAAGATTTTCCGCGCCGGAACTTTCGCGACCTGCCGAAGGCGTAAACATTGCGGCTTCCCGCGACGGGGCGGCACCGGTCGCCGACGAACGTCGCCTACGGCTTCTTGACATTATTTTCTTCGCCCGTGACGAATGGTCGGGCGGAGCGAAGATCATCATTCTCCGATGATCTTGACCAAAACCCGCTTGCGGCGGCGTCCGTCGAATTCGTAGTAGAAAATGTGTTCCCAAGGCCCGAGATGCAACTTGCCGTCGGTAATCGCGACGACCACTTCGCGACCCATGACTTGGCGTTTCAAATGGGCATCGGCGTTGTCTTCGCCGGTCCGGTTGTGGGCATAGCGGCGCGGCGACGCATCGAACGGCGCCAAGTTTTCCAGCCACTTGTCGTAGTCGGCGTGCAAACCGGATTCGTCGTCGTTAATGAAAACGGAAGCGGTGATGTGCATAGCATTCACGAGAACGAGGCCTTCGCGGACGCCGCTTTCGGAAACTAAACGCTCCACTTCGCCTTGCAAGGAGACGATGCCCCTTCGTTCGGGAACTTCCATCCAAAGTTCTCGGGTAAGGCTTTTCATCGCGATGGCAGTTGGAATGTGACTGAATACAGTGCCGGTTATAGCTCGCAAAGTCGGCTTCGACCATGAGTCGCACACGGCCGCTAATGAAAATCACGCGACTTGATTGCGGGAGATCGGACTTCCCTCGAGAGATCAACCAGCCTGGCGGCGACGACGTGAATGAGGAGATCTTTCTGCTTGGAGTCCGGTTGAACTTTTTGCAGTCGACCGTCGACCAGCCAGACGCCGGACGAGCGTGCCACGGCTCGATATCTTTGCCAGACGTCGGCTTTGACGATCAGATTGATCACCCCGGTTTCGTCTTCCAAGGTGACGAAGGTGATGCCTTTCGCCGTGCCGGGACGCTGCCGCAAGAGCACCAAGCCGGCCGTGCGAATGAGCGAATCGTTGCTCCGCTCGGCCAATTGGGCCGCGGTGAGACAGCCCCGTTGCGTCAGCTTACCGCGAATGAACGACATCGGATGA
The DNA here is from genome assembly GCA_016793115.1 of Planctomycetaceae bacterium. GTDB lineage: Bacteria > Planctomycetota > Planctomycetia > Pirellulales > PNKZ01 > PNKZ01. Next base: position 23,428 of record JAEUIN010000147.1, on the reverse strand, counting down.
GCACGGAGCGTCAGACCGGTCGTGCGGTAGTCGGCCAAGACTTCTTCAAACTCCGTGAGGGGAATCTGCGGCGCCGACGCCGGGGCGGCGTCGGCCAACCCTGCGAACAGCGGTTGGGGGCGATCACGACGCTCCGCTAAAGCTTGCCAGAGCGCCGTCCGTCGGTCTTCGGCAAGCGACTGCAAGGCACCCGCGCGGGCCAACAATGTCAGCCAAGGTCGTCCTAAGTCGGCACGGCGGGCAAGGTCGGCCGGAGAACGAAAAGGCCCGTCTTGGCGAGCGGCGAAAATTCGTCGAGCCGCCGCTTCGGGGAGTCCTTGCAGCAGACGAAACCCGAGCCGAACTGCGGAGATGCCGTGCTCGCGGCCCGGTTCAAGCGTTAGATCCCAATCGCTATGGTTCACGTCGGCGGGCCGAACTTCCACTCCATGCTCCCGGGCATTGCGAATGAGTTGTGCCGGAGCATAGAAGCCCATCGGCTGGCTGTTGAGCAGCGCCGCGCAAAACGCCGCCGGATGATGCCGTTTGAGCCAAGCCGACACATACACCAAGAGCGCGAAACTTGCGGCATGCGATTCGGGAAAGCCGTACTCACCGAATCCGCAAATCTGCTGATACAGCCGTTCCGCAAACTCTTCGCCGATCCCTCGAGCTTTCATGCCCTCGATCAATTTCTCTCGAAATCGCTGGAGCGAGCCGGTCCGCCGCCAGGCCGCCATCGCACGGCGGAGTTGATCGGCTTCTCCCGGAGTGAACCCGGCGGCGACGATCGCCAACTGCATCGCCTGCTCTTGAAAGATCGGCACGCCGAGCGTTTTACGCAGCACACTGCGGATTTCTTCGCTGGCGTATTCCACCGGTTCCTGGTTCGCTCGCCGTCGCAAATAGGGATGCACCATGTTGCCTTGAATCGGTCCGGGGCGCACGATCGCGACTTCAATCACCAGATCGTAGAACTCCTGCGGCCGTAGCCGGGGCAACATACTCATCTGCGCGCGGCTTTCGATTTGAAACACCCCCATCGTGTCGGCCGAGGAAATCATCTCATAAACTGCCGGATCTTCGGCCGGGACCGTAGCCAGGGTGAGCGACGGACCGCCGGTTCGCTGAATGAGTTGAAAGCATTTGCGAATTGCAGTCAGCATGCCCAGCGACAAGCAATCGACTTTGAGCAAGCCGAGGGCGTCGAGATCGTCTTTGTTCCATTCGATCACCGTACGCGCGGGCATTGCGGCGTTTTCGATCGGCACCATTTCACAAAGCGGCCGACGACTGATGACCATGCCGCCGACGTGTTGCGACAAGTGACGCGGAAAGCCGACGAGTTCGCCGGCCAACATAATGAATTGCCGGGTAAGCGTATCGTCGGGATCAAGGCCGCCGTCGCGGCAACACTCGATCCACTTCGTTTCCGGATTACGATGATGATCGACGAACGTCTTCGCCAAGGCCTCGATTCGTTCTTCCGGCAAGCCGAGCGCTTTGCCGACTTCGCGCGAAGCGGAACGCGAACGATAGCGGATCGTCACGGCGGTCATGGCGGCCCGCTCGCGACCATATTTCTCATAAACATACTGCAACACTTCCTCACGACGTTCGTGTTCGAAATCGACGTCGATATCGGGCGGCTCATTCCGTTCGGCGCTGATGAACCGTTCGAAAAGGACGTCGATGCGATCGGGATCGACCGACGTCACTCCCAAGCAATAGCAAACGGCCGAATTTGCGGCCGAACCGCGACCTTGGCAGAGGATGTCGCGCTCGCGGGCAAAGCGAACAAGATCCCAAACCGTGAGAAAATAAGCCTCGTAGCCGAGTTGCTCGATCAACCGCAACTCGCGCTCGATCAAGGCGGCGACCTTTTCGGGCGGTCCGTTCGGATAGCGGCGCGTCGCCCCCTCCCAAGTGAGACGACGAAGATGATCGATCGGCGCGACGCCGAGGGGGGCGAGTTCTTCCGGATACTCGTACTTCAATTCATCAAGCGAAAAAAGACAGCGTTCGGCGACTTCTTGCGAGCGTCGCAAAGCCCCAGGAAGTTGTTCGTAGAGCCACTCCAATTCTTCGAGCGGTCGCAAATGACGTTCGGCATTGGCAAAAAGTTCTCGACCGCACTCGGCGACGGTGCGGCCGAGCCGGATCGCCGTCAGCACGTCTTGTAGCGGTCGACGTTCCGCGGCGTGGTAATAAACCCCGCCCGCGGCGACGATCGGGATGCCGGATCGTTTGGACAACCCTTGCAATTCGGCGAACCAAGCCTCGTCGTTCGGACCGTGATGCGTCTCGGCCAGGAGATACGCTCGCCCATCGAAGGCTTCTCGATAGAGAGCCAGAGAGCGTGCGTTAAATGCGGCAAGGGGTATTTGCTGCGAAGCGGCATTGCCGAAGGGGCAAGCCAATAGACCGTCGCCGTGTTGGGCGAGATCGGCGAACGTGAGCCGACAATCTCCCTTCGCCGCTTGCGACTTACCGTGAGTTAAAAGCCGAGCTAAACGAGCGTAAGCCGCACGATCGGTCGCCAACAGAACGGCGGCGGGGGCATCGATGGGGTGAACTTCGGCGCCGATCAGCAATTTCAAACCGAGTTGTTGGGCGGCGGCGTGAGCCTCGACGACGCCGGCCAAACTATGCCGATCGGTAATCGCCAAGGCCGCATAGCCCAGTTCGGCGGCGCGCGCGACAAGCTCGTCGGGGTGCGAGGCGGCCCGCAGGAACGAAAAATTGCTCAGACAATGAAGTTCGGCATAACGTGGCACGGAAAGTTTCTCCCGAGTCAATCGAACCAACCGTGTAGAAACCAACGACCGCTGCGCAATTCTCGAAACAACCAGCAGCGCCTGCCGTCGGAAGTCGCCACGCGAAAATAATCGCGCCGCACGCTTGGGCCGCGCCACCAGCCGGTTTCAATTCGCTCCGGCCCCCAACTCTTCACGACACGATGTTCCACTCCTCGATTTTCAAACTTGTGCGGATGCCCCTGCGGAGCGACGGAAAAGACGCGAATCGGCGCAGGACGAGGCAAGAGGAGCGTGGGGCGAGGAAGCTTGGCCGGGAAAACATCTTCGACTTGAGAACGCGGCTTTCGCGGCGGTACCGATTTTCGCTGCATAGGCTTTCGAGATTCCTTGAGCCAAGGCACCGGTCGCCAAGCTCGCTCCGGTTGATGATCGGAAAGGATTCGCACACGCACGACGGCGTCGTTGCCTAAACGGCCGGCCAAACGTTCGACTAAAGACGTCCAGGCATGCGACTCCGCAGGGGGAGCTAAATCGGCGAACAGCACCTGCTGCTGGATAGGAAGCGCAGCCTCTTCCAAAACCGCGAAACGGGCGGCGACGACAGGTTGCCGCACGCGAAACGACTCCAATCGCAGTTGCAACAAGCCCAGTAAATGCTCGAGGTCGAGCGTCGGCCGGAGCAGCCCGATCACAAAACGATCGAGCGAATGAAACTCGCCGCTTAATTCGGCCAACAGCCGGGTCACGCCGCGTCCTCGACGCCGCAACGGCGTAAGCAATTGGGGCAACAGACGCCTTCCCACGGCGGCGATCGAGGCGGCGTCGACGACTCCTTCTTCCCAGCCGAGCTGCGTTTCATACGTCGGCGGCGGACGATGAGCAACGAACAACTCCGGTACCCGCCCCAAGGCTTGATCCATCCGTAACAGTAATTCGGACGAAAACCGCTCGGCGAGAGCTTCGCGAGGCAACGTCCAAAGAGGCTCGACGATCTCGATTCCCAACTCGCGCAACAGCGACGTCAAATCGGGCGAGAGTCTCAAAGCCGCCACGTCGAGTGAAGCCAAGGCACTCGCTTCGCCTCCGCTGCGCACGATTTTGTCGCGCCAAGCATGGAATTTGTTGCCGGCCGCTTCACTTCCCAATGCGAAATGAGCGACGCCCCAAGCCGCGCCCAGCGTATCGGCCAAAGCGGCGACGCAAGCCAGTCCTCGACGAGCGGCCCAATCGCGCAGGCGATCTAGTAAACCTCTTTCGCCGCCGAAACCATGCGCAGTGGGGCCGACGTCGAGACAAAGGCAGGGCGACGAAAGTCCGGCGACCCAGCCGATCAGCGGGCTAAATTCTTCGACCTCGTCGGCCCAGCGCGCACGTTCGGCGTCGTCGAGCATAAATGCCGCCGAACGCGCACCGGACCGATTACGAGCCGGTCGCTCGTCGAGCCGGCCGATCGGTCTGAGACAAAGAATGCGAATCGCCATCGAGAGCAACCTCGACTCGCGCGCCGGCTCGTCCCTGCCGCAGGCGGAGCAATTCCAAATACACACGCCGCCCCCCGGCGGCATCGAGAGGAGCGACCAGAATACGCACGTCGCAAAAACAGGCTTCGGGCTGCCGCGGCAGATGACGCACGACCAGCCCCAGCGCTCCGCTCCCCGCGGCGGCCAATTGCCAACGCCGAAGCAAACGTTCGTCGACGTGGTCAAGCCACGTCAAAACCGCACCGACTCCCGAAGTGCGCAGTGCTTGATCGCAGGCCCACGCAGCCTCGTGGACATGATCGCAACGCACCAGCAGTAAACGCTCCCAGGGGAAATTCTCTTCCAGCGCGGGCGGAAAGAACGTTCCTTGACGTTCGACGACGACCAACGTTCGATCATCGCCCATCGCTCGGCGAGCCGAACGCAGAGCTAAGCTTGTTGCGCCGGAGCCGAATTCAAGAGCCAGCCATTCCACGAGGTTTCCTCGGCGAAACCCGCCCCCCGGCAAGACCGCATCCAATTCTGCGAAGCCGCTGGAAATCTCTTCCCATGCCGACGAGGGCTTGCCGCTCAGTGCGGCCAAGTCTTGACGTAGTTGGGAAACGACCTGCGACATAGAACCATCCCCGGCGTGCTAGCACTCTCTTCGACTTCGCCAGAATAGTGAACAAAAGAACACATTCCATAACCACAAAGGAGGGATCCTAGATTTCCTGGAACCTCTTGGCACTCAAGGCAGTCAAATAAAGCAAACCCTAAAAAAACGCAGGAGAACGTCATGTTGACTGCCGGGGCAGGCTCAGTTACAAGGGCGATGCCCCCCTTTATTAAATAGCCAGACCCCACTCCCCATGGCTACTGCGAATCAACCGCCTTCCGGCAAGCCGCCGTCGATCGCCGATATCGTGTCACGCGGGCGAACGGCGTCCCGTACCACTTCATCGCAGATGCCCAAGGAAACCCCGGGGCAGGCCTGGATTCTAAAAAGCCAAGATCGACAGTTCCGTGTGGATGTACAGATTCTCCGCGACCTCTACTCACGTGGGCGACTCACCGACACACGGCTGCAAATGCGGCGGCTCGATTCCGACGAGTGGCACCATCCCACGTATTTCGTGAATGAGTTTTCACTGGCCGGGGAACTGGAACAGGAACCGCCTGCCGCGCCGCTTAAAGCCTTACATTCGCGACGAAACGCCGCGGAACACCATCAAGACAAACACAACGACGAGTTGCTCTACCGCGACCGCCACGGGTATCGCTGCAACTACTGCAATAAAGATTCGCTGGAGTGGGTGCGAATCGTGGACTTCGGTTCGGCGAAGGGAATGGGCGGCGGCGGCTTGGCCTGCGGAGCGGTCGTCACACTGATCTTGGCTTGGCTGTCGTGGTTTCACATCGCCGCGGAAGCGGGGAGCGATTACGACGAAGCGGTGGCAAGTGCAAGCACTCTGTTACATACCGCACGAATCGATTTCAAAACGACCGAGCACATTCTCAATCACGGCCGAGTAACCAAGACCGACTACGACGATTTACCGAGCGACGCGCAATTCGCATTAAAGAGCGCGGAAACGAAGATGACCAACGCGTCCGCCTACGGTACGAAACGACTTCTTCACCAGTCGATCGGCGTCGCACTGTTATTCGCCTTCCTCGGCGAGGCGTTTTTCGCACAACGGCTACTACGCAAAACCCGCCTGCTGAGATGCACGAGTTGCGACCGGAAAGTGCGCAACTAGTCCGGGGCGCGGCACGAAGTCGTCGCGGAATAAAACCGCGACGAAAGCCGCATCAAAGAAGTGGGCGGTGAGGGGGTCGAACCCACGACATCCACGGTGTAAACATGGCGCTCTGCCAACTGAGCTAACCGCCCGTCACGGACTGCGTTTGATCCTATCCATACCGCGCGCCGGATGTCAATCGGCGTCCGGGGCGGCTGCTCTTCGCCGTTCGGTCGCTCCCCGACGCGATTCCGGCATGGCGCCCCCTTCCGACGTCGTCGAGGCGACACGTATAATCTCGCCAATCCCGATAGCGTCGCCGAGATCCGCGCGTTGAGCGATTCGATTCAGATTCTCGTCACGGCCCTGCACCTCACGGCCGTCAACGCCGCATTTTCCGGTCCGATTCTTGCGCTCTGGCTGTTCCTGCGCTCCCGCCGCAATCAAAACGGCGCCGTCGCCGATCTCGGCCGCAGCTTGTTGCGAGGCTCGTTATTCGGGTTCTACGCAGGCATGGCTCTTGGCGTCGTCGCGGCTCTGATTTGGTGGGGCGATCACGAGCGAGCCGTCGAACGCGCATTTCATGCGCTGCCGATCGACCGCTACTACTTCACCGCTGCCGAATTGATCTTTTCGGCCGTCGTCTTGGAAGCCTGGGCGGCGTTTTGGCGACGCAACGCCGACCACAAAACATCGCGAAACAATGCATTGATGATCGGTTTAGCGGTCGTCGGGATTACAAACACGGTTTACCACTTTCCCTCTTTATTCACGGTCCTCGCCGTGCTCAGCACGCGAATTCCGGCCGGTGAGGAGCGGTTCGTCTCACTGCTGATCGACCCCGAGGTCATCGCGCGCATTGCGCATTTTGCGCTCGCGTCGTTCGCCGTCGGCGGAGCGATGTTGGCGGCGTTGGCCGCGGCGCGGAGATTTGAAACGGCCGACGACGACGAAGTCGCCCCGCCGATGTTCGCACTGCAACGAAATGGAGCGTTAATCGCCTTGATCGCAACGCTTCTTCAATGGCCCGTCGGCATTCTTGTCGTCTTGCAATTGCCCGAAGCCTCTCGCGACGCGCTGATGGGCCAAAATGCGGTCGTTACCGTGCTGTTCGCCATCTCTCTTTGTGCCGTCGTGATGCTGATGCATCGCATGGCCGCCGCCGCATTCGGCCGCGTCAGCCCGGCGGAAATGCGTTCGCTGTTGCTCTGGCTGGGGATTACCATCATGCTGATGACGGCCGTGCGGCATTTCTCGCGCGCACCGCTCTACGACGCCGTCGCTCACCAAATCCTTCATCAAACAGTCTCCTGATACCTCACGGAAGATTCGTCCATGAGTCTGGAACAAGTCTCGCTGCTCGACTCCGCCACCGGTTCCAAGGCCGATATTCTCGTCGGTTTCGGCTTCAACTGTTACCGCTTCATCGCGATGGTCGATGGTAGGCCGGTCGACGCACTCTGGTCGGCTCCCGGCTTCGAAACGGGCAATGAGAAACCGTCGCATAGCGGAATTCCATTGTTGTTCCCCTATCCTGGTCGACTCCGCGGGCAGTCGCTCGTCTTCGACGGCAAAACCTATCCGCTCGAAGGCAACGACGGACGGGGCAACGCCATTCACGGCTTCTGTCTGAATCGCCCCTGGAAGGTCGTCGAAAAGTCGGCCGATCGCGTGGTCGGCGAATTTCACGCCTCGCAGGTCGATCCGGCGATTTTGAAGCACTGGCCCGCCGACTTCATCATTTCGGTGAGCTATGAACTCACCGGTTCGACGCTCGCCAGTCGGATCGTCGTCACAAATCCCGACGACAAGCCGCTCCCCTACGGCTTCGGGTCGCACCCGTACTTCCGCGTGCCGCTCGGCGCAGGCGGTTCGGCGGCGCAATGCCGCGTCACCGTGCCGGCGAAGAGCTATTGGGAACTTGTCGACATGCTTCCGAGCGGCAAAAAACTTCCCGCTTCGGGTTCGCATGGTCTTGCGACCGGCTTAGCTTTTCCCGACACGAAGCTCGACGACGTCTTCACGGACGTCGAATTCACGGACCATCGAGCGACCGCGAGCATCGCCGACGCCGGCAGCGGGCGAACTCTCGAAATCGCGTTTGACGACCGATTCACGCAATGCGTCGTCTACAATCCGCCGCATCGCGAGGCGATCTGCATCGAGCCGTATACCTGCTTGCCGGATCAATTTACGATGACGGAGCGCGGCATCATTCCTGCGCCGCAGACGCTCGCCCCGGGCGCTAAATTCGAGTGCGCTTACTCGATCCGCGTGAAGTAGCTTCGCCGACGGGAGACTTGCGAGCATGAATCCCGCCTCGGTCTCCTCGCTTCGTCGACCGTGGCTGGTGTGGGCTTTCGTCGCGGCGGTCCTATTTCTGCATTTCGCCTTGGCCAACGCGGCGGCCTGGAACAAGTGCGGGATGTTCGACGAGCCGAGCCACCTCGGCGGCGGCTACAGTTTTTGGCGCACCGACGATTATCGGATGCTCCCCTTGGCGATCGCCCAGCAGCGCTGGATGACGCTGCCGTTCAATATTCGGCAGGCCCGAGCTCCCGACGCCGATACGCCGACTTGGCGTCGCGCCGACAACTGGGGTTACGGGAGGCAGTTGCTTTACGACGTCGGCAACGACGGCATGAGCCTGCTCCGCGACGCACGAATGATGACCTCGCTCTTGAGCGTCGCGCTTGGGTTATTAGTGTTCGTTTGGTCGCAACGGCTGTTCGGCACCGCCGGGGGAATTGCGTCGCTCTTGCTTTATGCGGCGAATCCCAGCGTATTGGCGCACGCCGCCGCGGCCACGAACGACATGAGCGCGGCGCTCGCTTTCACCGCCGCAGCTTGGTCGCTGAGTTGGACGCTTGAGAAAGTTACGGTCGGCCGCCTCGCCACATCGTCGGTCGTGTGGGGGCTTGCGATGGCGGCCAAGTTTTCGGCTGTGTTGCTGCTGCCCGTCGCCGCGTTGCTCACGGCCGTTCGATTCTTTGATGCACGCCCGATCGAGGTTCGAGTGTCGCGTGCCGCAGAATCGGCGACTTCCGGGCTCGGTCGGCTCGGTTGCTTGGCGCTGGTCGCGGTCGCACACGCGGTCGGGGCGTGGTTCGTCGTTTGGGCGCTCTTCGGCTTCCAGTTCGCGATGTTTACCGACTTAGCCGACGGCGAACCCCAGCCGTATCTAGGCACCTTCGAGCAACTGATCGCACACACCGGCGGCCTCGAACCGTGGATTCGTGCCGCGCACCAATATCGCCTGCTGCCAGAAGGCTACCTCTACTGCTTCGCCGAGACCATTCGCACTACGGCCGCCCGCGTGACGTTTCTCGACGGCTGGTACGGAATCTACGGCTTCAAGACGTTCTTCCCCAAGGCGTTTCTTTACAAAACGCCGGCCGCCTTTTTCGTCCTGGCGTTGTTCGCCGGGGGTGCGCATTTGGCGCTACGGTTGCACCAACTTAAGGTCGAACGCCGCAAACCCGGACCATTGCTGCGAGAAGGTTTTCTCGCGACGGCGCCGCTGTGGTGCGTGCTGGGCGTTTACGGCCTCAGCTCCGTTTCGCAGCCGATCAATCTCGGCATCCGCCACATTCTGCCGATGTTCGCTCCGTTGTTCATACTTTGCGGCGTCGTCGGCCATTGGTTTCATCGTTTGAACGCGACGTCCGCCGACCGCCTGGAATTCACGCCGCGTCCGCTGTTGAGATTCTCACAAGCGAGCACAATCGTCCTGATTGCGATCTACGCCGGCGCCACGGCGGCGGCGTATCCAAACTATCTAGCGTACTTCAATCTTCCTTCCGGCGGCATCGACCGCGGCCACGAGCATCTCGTCGACAGTTCGCTCGACTGGGGCCAAGAGTTACCCGCTCTGCGTGACTGGCTTGACGATCAAGGGGTGCTGACGGGGGTGAATCGTCCGCGCATTTACCTTTCTTATTTTGGCACGACGCCGCCGAGCAGCGTCGGGCTCAACGTGACGCCGCTCGCTTGTTATTTCAACATCAAGCAACTCGATCCTCGACTTGAGCAAAAGTTTGAGCCCCGGCCGGCACCCGGCCTTTACTGCTACAGCGCCACCATGCTGCAGTCGCTTTATTTGAGTCCGTTCGGCGGGCCTTGGCGGCAAGCTTATGAAAAACGCTACCGCGAGATGTTGCCGCACATTAAAGCACTGGAGCAAACGGCAAACGATCGAGCGGCCCGCGACGCTCTCGTGGCCCAACAACCATCGGCTTGGTGGGAGCAGATGCTCGACGAATTCGAACTCGCGCGAACCGCACGGCTCGCCGCTTACCTGCGCACGCAACGGCCGCTCGAGGTCATCAACGGTGCGATGCTCGTGTTCAAGCTGTCCGACGCCGATTTGACGCTGGCGCTTGAAGCGGAGATTCCGACGAGACCCGATCCGGCTACGATCGGCGAGCCGATCGCCTATTGAGCGGCGGACGGCCGCCTTGCGGCTACGCAATGATCGGGTGGATGACCTCGCCTGCCACGTCGGTCAGCCGGAAATCTCGACCTGCGAAGCGATAGGTGAGCTTCAGATGGTCCAAGCCGAGCAGATGCAAGACGGTCGCGTGTAAGTCGTGCATGTGCGTCTTATTCTCGACGGCCATGTGCCCAAACTCGTCGGTCGAACCGTAAGAGAAGCCGCTCTTCACGCCGCCGCCGGCCAGCCAGACGGTAAAGCCGTCGGGATCGTGGTCGCGTCCGGTGCCGTTCTTTTCGGCGAACGGATTGCGGCCGAACTCACCGCCCCACCAAACGAGCGTGTCTTCGAGCAATCCGCGGCGTTTGAGATCTTCGAGCAGACCGGCGATCGGCTTGTCGACGCGTTTCGCGTGCTCGCCGTGCTTCGGCATGTTCGAATGTTGATCCCAAGCCGGATTGTTGGAGTTGTCGCTGTAGTTGACTTGGATATAGCGCACGCCCGCCTCGGCCATACGGCGCGCCATCAGGCACTGGCGACCATAGTCGTCGGTCTCTTTCGCCCCGATGCCGTAGAGATCGAGCGTCTCTTGCGATTCCTGCGACAAATCCAGCGTTTCCGGAGCGAACTGCTGCATGCGATAGGCCAACTCGTAGGAGTCGATCACGGCGTCGAGTTCGGCGTCGCCGGCACCGTCGCGCAGCTTGCGGCTTTGAATCTGCTCGCGATTGAAGGCCTGCACCAGATCGAACTGGGCGCGTTCCGCCGCATCGTCGCGTCGTTCGTTGAGCAGGTAGCGAATCTTCGCTTCGGCGACGGGAATCCCCGGCCGGCCGATCGCCGTGCCTTGATACACGGCCGGTAAGAAGGCGTTGCCGTAGTTGCGCGGACCGCCGTTGCCCATCGAGGGGGATAAGGCCACGAACCCCGGCAGGTTCTCGTTCTCAGTGCCGAGTCCGTAAGTGACCCAGGAGCCCATCGCGGGTCGAATCTGCGTCGTCGAGCCGGTGTGCAGGAACAACGTCGAAGGGCCGTGCGCCACCCCTTCGGTGTGCATGCCGTGGAGGAAGCAGAGGTCGTCGACGTGCTTCGCCATCTCCGGAAACAGTTCCGAAGCCCATTTGCCGCTCTTGCCGTGTTGGGCGAACTTCCAGAGCGACTTCATTACGCGGGCCGTCGAGCCCTTGCCGCTGCGGGCGACGTTGCGAGCGTCGTTGAACTCGCGCGATTTGCCGTCTTCCTTTTCCAGCAATGGCTTGTAGTCGAAACTGTCGACTTGGCTCACGCCGCCGGCCATGAACAGGAAAATCACCCGCTTCGCCTTCGGCGTCAGATGCGGCGTTTTCGGCGCGAGGGGATTGGCGGCGACGCCCGGCTTGTTCAGCAGCCCGGCCAAAGCCAGCGAGCCGAAGCCGCAAGCGGTCGATTGCAAAACCTGACGACGAGTGACGGGACCGGCGTGAAACATCGGGCCTTACTCCAAATAACGGAAATCCACGCAACCGAACAACGCTTGGTACAGCCGTTCCCAAGCCGCGAGGCGGGCCTCGCCCTGGGCCTCGCTCCGATCCACTCCGACTGTCATCGCAGCGAGAGCCGCTTTCCGCTCGTCCGAATTCGGCAATCTGCCGAGCGCCAAGCGAAATGCACCCTCAATCCGCGCCTCTTCGCTCGGAGCCTCTACGCGAATTGTGCGCTCGGCCGCCGAGCGGGCCTGGTCCATCACGAACGGGGCGTTCAGCATGAAGAGCGATTGCGGAGCCACGGTGCTCACATTCCGCTTGCCCGCCACGCTGTTCGGATCGGCGAAATCGAAGGTTTCGAACAGTTCCAGCATCCGATTACGGAACGCCGGGGTGTAGACGCTGCGTCGAACATCGACGAAATTATATGTGTATTCAGTCGGCGCTACCGTCCCCACGCCCTTCAACACCGCCGGGTCGTCGATCCCCGGGCCGCCGACGCGCAGGTCGAGCTTGCCGCTTACGGCGAGCATCGCATCCCGCAGGGCCTCCGCATCAAGCCGGCGCCGGTTCATCCGCCACAACAGGCGATTCTCTGGATCGACGGCCGCCGCTTGCCTGTCGTAGGCGGTGCTCACGCGATACGTGTGCGACAGCACGATTTCGCGAATCAGCTTCTTCGTCGACCAACCGCCGGCCGTGAACGTCCGCGCCAAATGGTCGAGCAGTTCCGGATGCGAAGGGGCTTCCCCCGTCGTGCCGAAGTTATCGACCGTACGCACGAGGCCCACCCCAAACAAATGGTGCCACACTCGATTCACGTACACGCGCGAAGTCAGCGGGTTTTCGGCGTCGGCGACCCATTCAGCCAACTCGCGGCGACCGCTGGAGTCTTTCGGCATCACCGGCGGCTTGCCGACCGTGGCGACTTGCAACACCCCGCGCGGCACGACCGGCCCGCGATTGTGGACGTTGCCGCGAATACAGAGCGCGCAATCCTCGATCTTCTCCGCGTCGTCGACGGCCATCACCTTCGGCACGTCCGGGCTCGACGCTTCGAGCTTTTTCATCTCTTTCTCAAGCGCATCCACACGGGCCAAGGCCGTCGTCGCCGGATCGTCCGAATTCTTTTTCTCCGCCGCGGCCGGAGCGTCGCCGGCGACGTCTTTCGTCGTCGTCGCCGCTTCCTCGACCGGCACGAGTTGCAAACAGTCGACCGTCACATAGCCGGTCGTTCCCTCGTTCGAGACCATGACGAACCATTGGTTCGACGGGTCGAAGCGGTAGCGGCCGAGCGAAACGAAACGCCCTTCGATCGGCGGCGCGGCCCGCATGTCGACCTTGCGATCGAACTCGCCGTCGAGCGTCAGCAGCGAAACGGGCACCGCCTCGGCGCGATCCGGCAGGGCGATATAGGCCAGCCGCACGTCGTAGAGCCCGGCCTTCTTGAACTCGGGCTGGAAGGTGATCGTCTTCTCGCCCTTCCCCGTCGCGTCGTCCGAAACATAGCCTTCGCCGATGTAGTTCTTCTTATGCGTCGACGCCTTCCAGAAGCCGACGCGCTTCGCCTGGCTGTCGTCGACCACGATGCCCGGCAGCGACTTCGGGTCGAGCGGCCCGGCGGGAGTCGCGGTTTTCGGGGCCAAGCGCTTCGCCAGCCGCTTGGCGTCGGCGAGTTCTTTCTGCAGCGCGGCCTTCGCGGCCTCATGCTTCTCGACGGCGTCCTCGACTTCCGGCGTCATCGGCAGCGTCCGCTCGGTCCACTTCGAAACGTTTTCGTGAATCAGCACGTTGGTGCTGCGAAACACGCCGGCCAGCGCGTAGTAATCGGCCGTGGGAATCGGGTCGAACTTGTGGTCGTGGCAACGGGCGCAGCCGATCGTCATCGCCAGCATCCCCTTGCCGACCGCTTCGATTTGCTCGTCGGCCACGTCCATCTCGAGCACGCGCTTGTCTTGCTCTTCGTAGTTGTTCGCCCCCAGCAGCAGGTACGACGTCGCCGTGAGGTGTTCGCGCTCGGCGTCGTCCGACTCGTGGGGCAGCAAGTCGCCGGCGATCTGCTCGACGAAGAACCGATCGATCGGCTTGTCGCGATTGAAGGCGTCGATCACGTAGTCGCGAAACCGCCACGCTTCCTTGAAAACCATCGAGCGCCCGCCGCCGCTCGACTCCGCGAAGCGGGCCACGTCGAGCCAATGTCGGCCCCAACGCTCGCCGAACTGCGGCGACGCGAGCAGACGATCGACCACGGTTTCGTAAGCTTGGGCCGAGCGATCGGCGATGAAAGCGTCGATCTCGGCGGGCGTCGGCGGCAGGCCGACGAGGTCGAACGTCACGCGGCGCAGCCAGGTGGCCCGCTCGGCGTCGCCGGCCGGATGGAGTTTCTTCGCTTCCAGCTTGGCCAACACGAAGCGATCGATGTCGCACGTCGGCCAATCGGCCTGCTTCACCTGGGGCGGGCGCGGATCGGCGATGGGGCGGAACGACCAGAACTGCTTGCCGGCCGCGATGTCGATCGACTTCTTGTGCGCCGTCGAGACGGGGCCGGTCCGCGGATCGGGAGCGCCGATGCGGACCCAATGCTCAAAATCGGCAATGACCTGCGCGGGCAACTTGCCGGAAGGGGGCATTTCGAAGCCTTCGAACCTCAGCGCCTGAATCAAGAGGCTCTCGTCGGGTTTGCCCGCCTCGATCGCCGGACCGGAGTCGCCGCCGGCGAGCAGACCTTGCTTGGTGTCGAGCAAGAGTCCGCCGCGCAAGTTCTTCGCCGCCGCGGAGTGGCAGGAGTAGCACTTCTCGACGAGCACGGGGCGAATCTTGGCTTCGAAAAAAGCGTGCCCCTCGGCTTCCTGGCCTGCGGTCGGTTTGGCCGCCTGGGCCGGTTCGGCCGAGGTCGTTGCGCCGAGCGCGAACAGGATCAGCATGAGGCGCGCGGCCGTGCAGCGCAGGCCGAGCGAAATCGAACAGGGAACGGGCATGGTGCGGTGCTCTCGCATCGGACGCCGTCCGGACGTTAGGTGGGCTGGGAACTACCGCCGGGAGCGGTATCAGGCAGGGCTTTTATCTTAGCCGACTTCGGCAGCGGGCGAAAAGCGAAATTGAGGGAAAATGCTTAGTGTTGCATCGATAAAATCGGCTTAAAAGCGCCGTCCGACCCCCGCCTCTTTAAGCCGGGGGCAATGGGCGATGCTCCTTCAACACGCTTTGCCGCGACAAACAGTCGGAACGCCGATCGCCCCGGGCATGAAGTGCCCGGAGCTAAGACGGGCGATGCTCAGACGAGAGCAGACTACGACGCTTGCGAAGCGGCGCGATAGCGCAAGATGAGCCCCACGATCGCGAGGTCGGCCGCGGCGGAGCCGAGCAGTCCGACGATCGACTGCCACTCGCCGTACTTCTCGGTGTAGACGTACAGACAAATGTTGGCGACGGCGAACAGCGACCAAGTGACGGCACTCGCGCCGGCCGCCGACCGACTGCGCACCAGTGCGAGAAGTTGCGTCGCCGTCGCCGCCGGAAAAATAAGCGAAGGGACGATGCCGACGACGTCGACCAGGCGCATAGGCTCCTCGAATCTCGAAGGACAAGCACGAGGGTGGGTGGTACTGGTGGAACGAGCGTCCCGGCAAATCGTTCTCCAGCGAGCGGCGGGGTTTATCCCCGCCGTCCGGTTCCGACGGCAGACGGCAGGGATCAACCCCGCCGCTCGCGCGGAGAGACGTTCTAAACTCAAACACGACTCTAGCCGAGGAACGGGCCGGCGTGGCGCTGATCGAGGGCTTTGCGCACTTCGACGCCGCTCACCTCGTGCGTCGAGCGTTTCCGTTCGACCGCCAGGGCCGCCGCGGTGCCGGCCGCTTCGCCCATCGCCATCGCCGTCACGGTGACGCGGGTGCTGCTCGCCGCCTCCTTCGAGGCCGAGTGGCAGCGACCGGCGACCAACAAGTTGGCGATCTTTTGCGGCTGCAGCGAGCGATACGGGATGTCGTATGGGCCGGGCTGGAAGCCGTGGCCGACGTTGGCCGAGCCCACGGTGACTTGCTGCGGGTGGACGTCGAGGTACCAGCAACCGGTCGCGACGGCGTCGTCGAACTTCGTTTGCGCGCGAATATCGGCCTCGGTCAGCACATATTCGCCGACCAAGCGGCGCGTCTCGCGGATGCCGATGTATGGGCCGCTGGAAATTAGGTACGACTCCTCGAAGCCGGGGACGCTCTTCTTCCAACGGCTGAACATCGTCCAGACGTCGGCGCGACCTTGCATCTCGGCGCGGGTCAGGTCGTCGGCGTCGGTCGCGTCGGCGACGACGCGGATCGCATGGACATAGGCTTCGTTGGGGGCGAAGGCGAAGTTTAAGCCGGGGCCGTAGTAGAGTTGCAATTCGCCCGCCGCGTGGGCCTCGGCTAACTGCGCGGCGCAGTTCTGCTTCATTTCGAGATTGCGCATCAAGTTGCCGATGCGGAAGTGCATCGTGAGCGGCATGAGCGGCTTGTTCTTTTCCGTCGGCGCGCCGGCCCAGGCGGCCACGTCGGCGTCGCCCGTGCAATCGATCACCTCGCGGGGGCGAATCCGCATGAGCCCGCTTTTGTTGGCCACGCAAACTTCGCTGATCCGATCGCCCGCAGTCGACACCTCGCACACCGTGCTATGGAAAAGCGTCCGCAGATTGGCGCGCTCGGCGATGAGCTTCTTGTCGGCCAGGAGCTTGAACTGCTCGGTGTTGCGAATGATCGGGTTGTGAGGGCGGATTTCGACATCGCCGGCGCGGCAGACGCCCATATCGGCCAGGAGTTCCAGCGCGATGCCGCGGACCAAGATGCGATAGTCGCGCGGGATGGCGATGCCGTCGAAATACGGCAGGCCGACGGCGGTGATGATGCCGCCGGCGAATCCGGCACGTTCGACGAGAATCGTCTTCGCCCCGGCGCGAGCCGAGGCCAAAGCCGCGACCAAGCCGGCGGAACCGCCGCCGCAGACCAGCACATCGGTTTCAATGATCGGACGATCGGCCATGACGCTGCCTCACGAACTCGGGAACGGAAGTGCGAAGAACCGCGGGCTATGATACGCCGGGCGAGGCAACGTCGAAAGCAAATGCTTGGCTTGTCAGATCAGAGGGTGGCACTGGTGGCTTGTCCACCAGTGAATTGAATGACGAGCAAACACTGGTGGGCAAGCCACCAGTGCCACCCATTCATTACCTTGGGCCCGCCGAAGCTCGCGGCCGGCCAAATTCGGCCGGGCCGTATGGTATAAATCATGCTGCGAACCACGCTTCATCTATGAGCACCGATATGAATCGACTTTCCGCCGCCCTCGTCGTTTGTTGTTCGTTCGCCGTCGCCGCCGCGAGCGCGGCCGAGCTGCCTGCGAAGTCGCTCGCGCTGTTCGACGGCAAGACGCTCGCCGGCTGGGAGTCGACGCAGTTCGGCGGCGAAGGAGAAGTGCTCGTCGAAGACGGCGCGATCGTCTTGGAAATGGGGAGCAACATGACGGGCATCACCTGGACCGATGCCGCGAAGATCCCCAAGATCGACTACGAAATCTCGTTCGAAGCCAAGCGCATCGACGGCGACGACTTCTTCGCCGGGCTGACGTTTCCCGTCGGCGACCAATGGCTGAGCCTGATCCTCGGCGGCTGGGGGGGCGCCACGGTCGGCGTGTCGAGCATCGACGGGGCCGACGCCTCGTCGAACGCCACGACCAGCTACATCGATTTCGACCGCGACCGCTGGTACAAGGTGCGCCTCCGCGTGACGAAAGACAAAGTGCAAGCCTGGCTCGACGACAAATCGATCGTCGACTTCAAGACGGCAGGGCACAAACTCACGGTCCGCTCGGAAGTCGAACCCTCAAAACCGCTCGGCTTCTCGACCTGGCTCACGAAAGCGGCGCTCCGCAACATCGAACTCCGCCGCTTGTAGTTTTCTCCGTTTCGTTCAGAGAAGGGGGATAAGGGGATAGGAGGAGATATGGGGAGCTAAGATTTGTTGGGAATTTGAGTTCGTCCAATTCTCTATTGGCCTTTTTGAAACTGAAGTTTGAGTAGTAACTCCTCGCCTTTCTTTCCATCCCCTTATCCCCTCTTCATCTCCCTATCCCCCTTCTCCGAATAAAGGTCGCCCGTTGCGCGAGAATCATTTTGAGCGGTTGTTGCGGTGGTTGCAGTTGGAGGCCGACGCCGAAGCGGAGCAGTTGCGGGCACGGGCGCAGCGGATGTCGGGGGCCGAGGCGGAGAAGCTCGGCAATACGCTTATCGAGATGGCGCTCGACGAAGAAACGGCCGGCCTCGGCGGGCGTTGGCTGATGACGTTTTGCAAGCGCAACCGCACGCTCGGGTTGCCTTGGAACCGGCTGGGGCGCGGCACGCCGGTCGTCGTGGCTCCGGAAGACACGCCCGACGGTCCCCTGCTCCGCGGCGTGGTGAGCGATCGAACGGAGCGCACAATCACGATAGCGCTGCCCGGAGTGCCCGACGAGACCGATTACCCGTCGTGGCGGATCGACTACGCGAGCGACGAAACGGCTCGGCAGCGGCAGCGGGCGGCGCTGCAACTGGCCCGCTCGGCCGAACGGGGGCGGATCACGCAATGGCGGAAGCTCTTGCTCGGCGAGAAGACGCCGACGTTTCGCGAGCTGCCCGCGGCGCAGCGCAACATCGCGGTCGAACCGGCCAGAGCGCTGAACGACTCGCAGCGGGCCGCAATCGAATTCGCGCTCACGGCCGAGAACTGGGCGATCATTCATGGCCCGCCGGGGACGGGTAAGACGACGACGCTCGTGGAGTTTATCCGCCGCGCGGCGGCCCGCGGCGAGAAGGTGCTCGCTTGCGCGCCGAGCAACATGGGAGTCGATAACTTGCTGGAGCGGCTCGTCGCGGCGGGCGTGCGCTGCGTACGGCTCGGACATCCGGCGCGGGTGTCGGCGGGGCTGCGCGAGCATACGCTCGATTACATCGTCGAGAACCATCCCGACATGGAGGTGGCGCGAACGCTGTTGCGCGACGCCGACAAGCTGTTTCGCAAAGCCGGCAAGTTCACCCGGGCAAAACCGGCGCGGGGCGAGAAACAAGCGATTCGGGCCGAGGCGCGGCAACTCATCGGCGAAGCGCGGCGGATGGAGCAGACGATCGAAGATCATTTGCTCGACGAGGCCGACGTGGTGTGCGCGACGCTCACCGGATTGGACGATCGCATTTTAGGCGAGCGCGAATTCGATTGGGCGGTGATCGACGAGGCGGCCCAGGCGACGGAGCCGCCGGTTTGGATTCCGCTGCCGCGCGCGAAGAAGTTGGTCCTCGCGGGAGACCATTGCCAATTGCCGGCGACGATCGTGTCGCAAGTCGCCGCCGGCGAAGGGTTCGGCCGCAGCCTCATGGAGCGATTGATGGAGCGCGAGGCCGCGAGCCATTCGCGGATGCTGGCCGTGCAGTACCGGATGCACGAAGCGATCATGGGTTTTTCGTCGCGCGAGTTTTACGCCGGCGGATTGACGGCCGATGCGAGCGTTGCGGGGCGCGTGCTGACCGACTTGCCGGGCGTCGCGGCCGACGACGCGACGACCACGCCGCTGGAATTTATCGACACGGCCGGAGCCGGCTTCGACGAGGCCGCGGCCCCCGACGGCGAAAGCAAGTTCAACGAGCAGGAAGCGCGGCTCGTCGTGCGCAAGGTGCGGCGCTTGGTCGAGGCCGGTGTGGACCCGGCGCAGATCGGCGTCATCGCGCCGTACGCAGCGCAGGTGCGATTGCTTCGCGAACAGTTGGGCGACTTGCCGGTGGAAGTCGATTCGGTCGACGGCTTTCAGGGCCGCGAGAAAGAGGCGATCGTCGTCTCGCTCGTCCGCTCCAACGATTCCGGCGAGATCGGCTTCTTGGGGGACGTGCGGCGGATGAACGTCGCGCTCACGCGGGCCAAGCGCAAGTTGGTCGTGGTGGGCGACTCCGCCACGCTCGGCGGCCATCCGTTTTATCGCGACTTGCTGGAGTATTTCGAGGCGGCCGGAGCGTATCACACCGTGTGGGAAGACCCGTTGGATTAGCCGCGCGCGGGCCGGCCGCCGGTTTGCGTGTGCGGCGGGCGGTGATAGGATGAACGTGAGTCGCACGACCCGTTCCCGAGCGAAATCGCAGAGAGACCATGTCGCACTTCCGCTTGCTTGCCGTCGTCGCTTCGCTGTGCCTGTCGGCCGGGTTGGCCGGTTGTTCGAAGCCGCCCGAGTTTCCCAACGTGCCCCCCGAGCAACATGCGATCGCCGCGGAGATCGCGGCCGTCGGCGGGCTCTATGAAACGACCCCGGAGCAAGGCATTATCCAAGTGACGCTCAACTCGATTACCAAGGTCGACGACGCGTTTATCGGCAAGCTGGTCGAGGCGCTGCCGAATTTGGAAGGGATCGACATGGACGACACGTCGATCACGGACGCCTCGGTGGCGCATCTGAAGAAGCTCAAGAATCTTAAGGCGATCAGCGTCGCCACGCGGAAGACGAAAAAGGTCGTCGACACGCAGGAGGCGGACGACGGCGGCAAGATCAACATTGTGACCGAGGTGCCGATTCCGTTGCTCTCGCCGGCGGCCGTGGATGCGCTGCGGAGACAGTTTCCGGACATCGTGATCGGCGGCGTCGAAATGCCGGACACTTCGGAAAACCCGTAATCATGGCCGCGGCAGGCGGCGATTTCCAAGGCGCTCACTCGTGAACGCGAAGACCATCTTACTGGGAACCGACTTCAGCCCCTTGAGCCGCGCGGCTTTGGAGTGGGCGGCGACGATCGCCGGCGCGACGGGCGCGAAGCTGCTGATCGCCACCGTGGAACCGGGTCAGCCGACTTCGCACTTCGGCTCGATCTACCGGGGCCTGCCCGACCCGGGCATCGCCGACCTGGCCAAGACCTTGGCTGAATTCGTGCCGAGCCATCCGGCCGCGGTCGTCGAACATCGCATCTTGCAGGGCGAAGCGGCGGCCGAGCTGATCAAGTGCGCGGCGGAAGAGAAGGTCGACCTGGTCGTGCTCGGCTCGCACGGCCGCAGCGGGCTCAAGCATCTCATGCTCGGCAGCGTCGCCGAGGCGGTGCTCCGCGGCGCGCACTGCCCGGTGTTGATCTGCAAGAGCGCGGCGCCGCCGGCCGGCGTGTGACGTCCGCACGTTAGATTTGGTCGAGAGCCTGCTTGAGGTCGTCGATCAAGTCTTGCGTGTTTTCGATGCCGCACGACATGCGGATCATGTTGTCGTAAATGCCGAATTGCTTACGCGTTTCCGGCGGGTAGTCGAAGTAGCTCATCACCAAGGGCTGCTCGATCAACGACTCGACGCCTCCCAAGCTCGGCGCGATGCGGGGAATCTTCACGGAGTCGACGACTTTCGCGGTTTGCTTCCAGTCGGCGTCGCGGACGGTGAACGTCACCAACCCGCCGAAGCCGCGCATCGTGCGGCGGGCGACGTCGTAATACGGGTGCGAAGGCAAGCCGGGGTAGTAGACGCGCTCGACCTTGGGATGGGCCTCGAGGAATTCGGCAACGGCGAGCCCGTTTTCGTTGTGCCGCTGCATGCGGAGTTCGAACGTCTTCAAGCCGCGGAGCAGCAAGTAGATGTTGTGCGGCGAGTTGATCGCGCCGAGGATGCCGCGGAGCTTGCGCACCGGCTCCAGCTGCGCGGTGCGGCCGACCAGCACGCCGGCGAGCAGATCGTTGTGGCCGGCGAGGTATTTGGTGGCGGAGTGGAGCACATAGTCGACGCCGGCGGCGATCGGCCGCAGGTTGTAAGGCGTGCCGAGGGTGGCGTCGATCAGCGTTTCCACGTTGTGCTTCTTCGCGATGCCGACGAACTTCTCCAAGTCGACGACGCTCAAATGCGGGTTCGTCGGCGACTCGCTCACCAGGAGCTTGGTGTTGGCGTTGATCGCCGCTTCCATCGCTTCGTAGTCGCCGGTCTTCACTTGCCGCGTGACGACGCCGAACCGCGACATGTGCTTCGTGCAAAACTCGCGACTGCGGTGATAACACTCGTCGAAGAAGACGACTTCGTCGCCGGCGCTCAGCTTCGCCAAGAGCAAACCGGTGATGGCGGACATTCCGGTCGAGTAGAGGATCGCGTCTTCGCCCCCTTCGAGCGCGGCGAGTTTCTTTTCCGCCGTCTTTTCGTTGGGGTTGCCGTAGCGGCCGTATTCTTCGCGCGGGAGCTTCTTCTCGATGTATTCGAGCACCGCGGCCGTGCTTTCGAAGGAATACGTCGAGGCGCAAAAAATGGCGTCGGTCAGCGCGTCGCCCACCTTTTGCCGCGCTTCGCCGGCGTGCACGGCGAGCGTCGAAATGTGTTCCGGAAAATCTTCGCGACAATCGGCTTCCGCGACCGGGCGATCGCTGTTCGAGCGGCTCATGGCATATCCCCGCAAGCGTTCGAAGGCGGCGGACCGACGACCGGTCCGCACGGCGTTTCGGGGATTTCTCCGCTCGCACGAAACAAAAAACCGCGTCGGCTCGGGAGAGCAAACGCGGCACGCTTCGTTCGAGTTATACGTTTGGGCCGCGTGTTTCGACGCCGCCGGCAACGCAGGCTCTTTAGCAGTTTGGGAGCGCGTCGTCAGAACGCACTCACCGGCTGCAAGCGGCCGCAAATCCCATTGAGTTCGATACTACGCCGGCCGGTACGGAGCCACAAGGGGGCGGGCGGCGAATCCATTTGATGGCGCAACTCCCTGCGGCGCAACACGTAGCAAGATTCTCGCCTTGGCCGGTTTCGAACTCTGAAGCATAATCCCGCCCGCCATAGACGGCATAGGCGTCAAACCTTCAATGCAGGTGCGGCCACGGACGGTCGCTCGCTCATGAACTCTCGAACTTTCCCGACGCGTCTCCTCGCAGCGCCGCTGCTCGCCTTACTCGTCGGCTGCTCCTCCCCGTATCACGCCGATCGCGGCGCGCTCATCGGCGGCCTCACCGGCGCGGGAGCCGGGGCGCTCATCGGCAACGCCGCCGGCAACACGCCGGCCGGCGCGATCATCGGCGCGGGCGTCGGCACGATCGCCGGAGCCGCCGTCGGCACGGGTCTCGACACGATCGAAGAACGCAACCGGGCTCAGATCGAAGCGCAAATGGGTCGCCAACTCGCGGCCGGCGGCGTCACCACCGGCGACGTCATCGCAATGAGTCGCTCCGGAATCGATCCCGAACTCATCATGAACCACGTGCGGGCCAACGGCGTCGCCAAAAAGGTCGACGCTAACGACCTGATTCTGTTGCAGAACGAAGGGGTCAACAAAGCGATCATCGTCGCCATGCAAACGGCGCCGACCCCGCAAGCCATGGCCGCGACGGCCGTGCCCGTGCAACCGGTCGGCTATTATCCGGCGCCGGGTCCGGTGATCGTGCAGGAATACTACGCCCCGCCGCCGCGGATGTATCACCGCTGGTGCGGCCCGCCCGGTCCGCCCGCCGTCGGCTTCGGGTTCTCGTATTCGAAGCGCTAGTCGGAACAATCCAATAGAGCGGCGGGGGTTTGACCCGCCGAACGGGCATAAAGGCCGCCTACAACGTACGGCGGGGCGAAAACCCCCCGCGCGCCCTCCGGGAGCTAACTTATTTTAACGCCG
>JAEUIN010000145.1 GCA_016793115.1 Planctomycetaceae bacterium | reverse complement strand
ATACTTTCCCGCCTCGGCCGAACCGGTGCGCATGACCGTCAGCCCGCGCTGTTCCAACTCAAACTCTCGCACCACGGCTTGATAGGCGTCCCAACTGCCGAAGCCGTGCGGGTCGATGCTCACCAGCGGCAGCGGTTCGTTCCGAAGCGTCGAACCCTCGGTGAGCCACGCGGCGCTCTTCCCCTTCCAAGCGCCGATCTCGACGATCGTCCCCCCCTGCGGCGCTCGCAGAGCGAGAGAAAACAGCAGAGCGCACTCTTTCCGGGAACTCATTCCTTCGATCGATTCCAGCTGGAAGCGACGTTCGGGCGCGAGCAGCGTTTCCACTTCGCCGAGCGCTTCGCGCTCCAGGCGATACTGCGGCGCAAACCACCGGCCGATCGAATCGGTCGTGCGGGCTGGGAACTTCGCGAGGTTGTGCAGCACGCGGCCAACGCGAGTGATCGGCTTGCTGCGCGGAACGTGAACGTGAACCATCGAGTCGCCTCCTTGCGACGGGCTTCTCCAGGCCCTGCCGAGATGCCGGCACGCTGAAAAGCTGATCGGTGTCGTACCCCGCAGCGGGGTCGAGGGTCAAGATCAACCCGCACTGCCGGCTAGGCCGCGCGGGTCCGATCGTCAAAACATCGCGGATGGCCGTCGCGGCGGACGAGCCAATACCGGGGCGGTTCGTAATGATTCTCGGCCGTGAACGGTCCGCAAAATTGCTCGCTGACGAGATCGCTACGCACGAAAAACGCGTTCACGCCCGTCAGATCGCAGCCGACGAGCTTGTAGCCGAGCCGATCGCCGAGCCGCTCGTAAGCCTTCAAACTTGCGCCGAAATACGAGGTGCCGTTCCAGCACTTTTGCGGATCGTACTCCACTTTCCACTCGACCGAGGGCGGGATCTGGGCGTTGTACTCGACCGCCACGACTTTCGGCCGATGCGTGGCCAGCGCCTCCCAGACGTAGTACGTGTTGCGATCGATATCGAGCGACAGCAGTTCGAAGTCGTCGGCGACGCCGAACTCCGCGAATATCGGGCCCACGTTCGCGGCGTCGATAAATCGCTCGGCGAGTTGAAGCCGCTTCTCCTGGAGAGCGGCGCCGTATTGTTTGCGGGCCGTCGCCGTCATTTTTGGGTGGGCGTCGATCCAGAGGCCGCTCCAACCTTGCAGCAGCAGATACGCCGAGTTGTTCTCCAAACCGTTACCGGCGCCAATTTCGACGAAGCGGCCCGAAGCGACGCCAATACGGCGAAAGATCTCGGCCAAGATGCCGTCTTCGCCGTTTTGCGAAAACACCTGCCGCTCGAAGCCCGCCAACCGTCGCGGGTCGCCCCGTTGCGAACGTTCCGGAAGTGCGTGGGCCGCGTATTCGTCGAGGCTGCGGGCCACGAGGGTTTGCAGTAGGTCGCGAATGTCGTTCAGCTCCCGCATGTACGGCAGCTTCTTGTAGAACCGGCGCAGCAAACCCATCGGCGTTTTCCTTCCCTGGAAAATCGCGCGGCGAGCCGGAGCGTGAAACGCAGGCCGCCGCGAACGCCCGAAATCGTAAAAGGGCGGCGGAAAGCGGTCAACGCGAGCTGTTAGCCGGCTCTAGCAAAGCCGCTTCGTCGAACTCAATCCGCACGCCCCCTTGCATCGTCGTGAGCCAAATATGGCCGGGCTTTTGCTCGAAGAAATACGAATAAGCCAGCGAAGAACGCTTTTCACGGGCCACGACCACAGGCTTCGACCAAGTTTTTCCGTCGTCCTCGGAAAAAGCGACGGAAAGTTCTCCGCGATGGTTGCTGACCGGGACTTCCGACCACTCGTTATCGCCGCCGTGAAGTTCGTAGGTCGTTTGACCTTCGGGAAACGGCCGGTTCCAGGCCATCGCCAGCCGGCCGGATGCCAAGCGTTTGACGATTGCCGGAGCGCTGGAGGCAGCGATGCCCGAGGGTTGCAAGGTGCGGAAGAAGCGGCCGCCGTCGTGTGAATAGCCCGACCAGAATTCGCCCCAGTTGGTGCGGATGAGCGTCCAGACGCGGCCGTCGCGGAGTTCGACGACGCACGATTCCGTGACGCCGCCATGGTGCCCTGCCCCGCCGAGATCGACGAGGTTGCCGGCCTGCCAGGTTTTGCCGTCATCGTCGGAGACGTACGTGATGACGGTGTGCCGGCCCGGGTTGTTGAGCAACTTCATCGATGTCAGCACCAGCCGGCCGGATTTGGTTTGAATAAGATCGCGCACGGCGCCGGTCCATTCTTTGTGAAGCTGCTGGACGTCGGTCCAAGTGCGGCCGCCGTCGGTGCTGCGCATGACCCAGGTCGGAAGCTCCGCGCCGGGGGCGTCGTGAATCTTTGGATCCCATGTCCACTTTCGACCGTTGAGGTCCATGCACCCGAGCACGAGCGTGCCGTCTTTGGTGAGCAGCAAGGCCCGCTCGTTGCTGATTCTTAGATTGAGCTTCGCCGCTTGATCGGCGGAGAAGACGTCGCTGGTGGACCAAGTCTTCCCTTCATCCGTGCTGCGAATGACGGTGTTCTGCTCGATGCCAAGAATATCCCCGTCCGGCATACGAACAAACGGGCCTTGATAAGCGTGCGGGAGCTGCGCAACACGCGAGTCAAGCGCCAGGTTTGGCGACGTCGGTTCGGAGCTGACTTCCGCTGAGCAAATTAGAAGGGGGAGAATCAGTGCTAAGTGTGTCTGCATGGAAGGCCTGTCGTTTGGCGAGCCGCGACTCAGCTATGAATTCCGTGAACAAATTCATCCCGGAGGCGCATATATTCGTCGTAAGAACCATCCTCCGCCGCGGCAAAGAATTTAAAGAGTAAGTCCGAGTTTTGAAAACCGACAATCGATGCTACCCGGCGAACTCGTTCATCATCTTCCATCGATTCTCCAACGTGAATCAATAGATCTGCCAAATACTGCTGCCAACTTAAGAACTTGTTGATCGGTGATTTGGGGGACTCAACAAAGTACTGCACGAAATGTTGTTGTAATGGATCGCAAAATGTGACGACGCTGAAGTTGCCGTCGTCAAGAATTGGAATCAGTTCTCCGTCGGTATACGGCTCTTGCGTATCCGCTGCGACGAAAAACTCTTCCGGCGGGCCAAAGTACGAATCAAGATTCTCCGGAAGCTTCTTTCCTCGGTAACTATCCAGGAAGACTGTCGCGACATCTAGCGCAACCAAGCAGTCAAACGCATCGTTACGCGAGAATTTCATTGATAATCCGTGGTGGGCGACGCAGCTTCGATTATCCGAAGATCGGCAACGCGCGGCCGTTTTCCACGATCGGGACCGGGCGGTCTTGCGGGTCTTTCAATCTTGTTTCCGGATCGATGCCCATCGCCGTGAGGATCGTGGCCGCCAGATCTTCGGGCTTCGACGGGCCGTCGAGCGCGTAGGCCGCGTCGGCGTCGCTTTCGCCGTAGAGTTGGCCGCCGCGGATGCCGCCGCCGGCCAGCACCGTCGAGAAGAGCGTGCTCCAATGTTGCCGGCCCCAGCGGGCATTAGGCTTCGGCGTGCGCCCCATTTCGCCCGTGCAGACGACGAGTGTTTCGTCCAAGAGTCCGCTTTGTTCGAGATCGGTAAGCAAGGCGCTCAGGGCTTGAGCGAGGCCGGGCAGCAGGTACGACTTCACATCGTCGCTGTGCGTGTGCGAATCCCAACTGTATCCGTCGGGGGCGTCCCAACCGACGGTGACGTACCTCACGCCGGCCTCGATCAATCGCCGGGCGACGAGCGTCGATTGGCCGAAAAGATGCCGACCGTAGCGATCACGCCTGGCCGGCGATTCGCGACGGAGGTCGAGCGCCTCGCGCGTGCGGCCGTTGGTCACGAGATTCAAAGCCCGGCGGCGGAATTCGTCGAACCCGGCGAAGGCCGCATCGTCGGCGGCCGACCTGGCTTGGTCGAATTGTTCCAGTAAAGAACGGCGGCCGTCGAGGCGATCGAGCGTGAGTTCCCCTTCGGCCGCGAGCCCGTGGATGCGGAAATCGAGTTCCTCGTCGGTGCAGGTGCGGAAAAACGGATTGTCTTTCGGGTCGCGTTTGCGGATGTCGGTCGCGAGCGGATCGTATGCCCGACCGAGCCAACCGCCGTATTGACCGGGGCGTTCGAGCTTGGAACTGTACGACTGCAGATGCCCGAGCGGCGCCGGAAGCATCATGTATGTCGGCACGTCGCGCGGTTTTTCGCTTTGTTGCGCGAAATAATCGACGACGGAACCGACGGAGGGCCAATCTTTGTCCGTGCGGTTGAATCCGGCGCCGATCGGGATGTGCCAGCGTTTGCCGGTCTGAATGTAGTGGGCGCCGCCGCTGTGGTCGTTGAACGAGTGCGACATGTTCCGCACGACACAGAACTTGTCGGAAATTTTCGCGAGCTGCGGCAGATGCTCGCAGATCCGCAGGCCCGGCGTGCGGGAGGCGATCGGCTGGAACGGCCCGCGGATATCGCCGGCGGCGTCCGGCTTCATGTCGAATGTTTCGAGCTGGCTTGGGCCGCCGAAGAGCAGCAGGAAAATGACGTTCTTGGCTTTCACCGGTTTAGAGACGCCGCTCGCCTCAGCGGCCAAGGTTTGGGCGAGGGAAAGCCCGAACAGGCCTGCGCCTCCGGCTTGCAAGACGCGACGACGCGAAACGCCGGAGCAATTTCGATCCCAACCGCCGAGAACATGGAGCATGACGAACCTCGCCCGAAGCATAGATGCCGACGCCATTGCATCGGATGCTTTGGATGCGATGGTATTCCGTTTTCGCAGGCGAGTAAACCAAGAACTCGGCCAAGGGCACGGCTCAGGCAAAGCAGCGGGACGTAAGGCGCGATGTTTTCAGCTTCGACAGTCGACACCCCCGCCCTACTTGCCTTCACGCGGCACGTTGCCGGGGCCTCGCCGTGGGATGCGAGTTGACGGTGCAGCGATTAGCTTCGCGCAACAAAAAAGCCCCGCGAGGATTTCTCCTCGCGGGGCTTCATGTATTAAATCCGGCAACACCTACTCTCGCGCTTGTGGCACTACCATCGGCTTGGAAAGCTTAACTACCGTGTTCGGAATGGGAACGGGTGTGGCCTTTCC
>JAEUIN010000120.1 GCA_016793115.1 Planctomycetaceae bacterium | reverse complement strand
GAGAAAGCGGAGCCAGCAGGCCATCACGGCACTCAGAACCGTGCCCCAGATCATGTCGGCGATCGTCACACGGAGCGACCACTTCTCCAGCGTCGCCAGATTGGTGAGGTCGTAGACGCCGTACAGCACTAAGCCGAACACGGCACCCCACGTTGCGGCGCGCAGGTACGACGCGTCGGGGCCGACAAGCGGGCGCACGAAGAGCACGAGCCCGCCGGGGATCAAGAAATAGACCAACAGAGCGGCTCCCCAGCGCGGGGCCATGCCGCCGTCGCGGCGGCGCATCAAGTCGCCGAATTCGGAGCTGTAAAAATTCTTCATGACGACGCCGAGCCACGTGAGGTCGATGAGCAAGAAGACCGGTAGCACTAAGAGAAAGAGCTTTAGGTCGCGCATCGGCGGCTCCTTGATTTACCAACGTTCCGAGTTGGCGAGTTCCCTGACGAAAGAGCCTTCGTCGAGGCCGCCAGTTCGTCGCGCAGCCGCAGCACGGCAAGTTCTTTGGCCTTGGCTTCCACTTCGATCGTGATGTCGGCGCGGCGCCACTCGTCGGGAAAGTCGGCGAGGTCGACGTAGTCGTGATGTCGAAACGGTTGCAGTCCGGACCAGCCTTCCAGCGGACTGGAAAGATGAAACAGCGGTTCGCGATTCCAAGTCGCGATTGCGGCCTCGGTCGCTTCGCCGATCGGCATCCCGTCGGGCAGGCAGCGGTGATGGTGGACGTCGTAAACCAGGGGAACGCCGGTCGCGCGGCACACCGGCAAGAGATCTTGCGGCGTGTAGATCTTGTCATCGTTCTCCAGCGTGAGTCGCCGGCGAATCTCGTCCGGCAACTTATCGATCGCTCGCCGAAGCGACTCAATCGCCGCCGACTTGTCGCCGTATGCCCCGCCGCCGTGGATATTGATGACGTCGGCGCCGAGCCACTGGCAAAGTTCGGCATGGTAGGCCAAATCGGCGAGCGATTTTTCGACGACGTCGGGCCGCGGCGAATTGAGCACCACGAACTGATCGGGATGGAACACCAGTCGGACGCCGTGCCGCGCCGCCGCCGCGCCGCACTTTCTAAACTGTGCAATGATCGCATCCGCCCCAGGCAGCTGTTCGACGCAATAGC
Source organism: Planctomycetaceae bacterium (assembly GCA_016793115.1). Lineage (GTDB taxonomy): Bacteria > Planctomycetota > Planctomycetia > Pirellulales > PNKZ01 > PNKZ01. Next base: position 735 of record JAEUIN010000120.1, on the reverse strand, counting down.
CGGCATCCGGATGAGTCTTGACCGGCAGCAGCGTACTAATGATCCGGAAGCAACCGATACCGACGCGGGCACAGTATTCGACGGCTTGCTCCAGCGCCTGCCCGTTGGCCAGCGCGATATCAGCCAGCTTACGCAGCCGCTCTTCGGGCCTAAGCCGGAGCAATGCCGTGGCCGTCGCCAGGCGGAAGCCGATCGGCTCCGCGGCGAATTGGCAACAAAGGCCAAGCCGCGGAACGGAGGGTGGCGACGGCAGTGCGGAACTTCGAATCATCACTAAAAGCGGTAGCGTAACGCGGGTTACAACGACGGCATGCTCCGGCGTCGAATTGTTGTACGTCGCCGCAGTTCGGCCGGCCCCCACCTTTGGGAAAGGGTCTCGCGTAGTGGGCAATCCGACGGCCGGCGCTATAACGCCTGGGCGGAGCAAATCGCTTTGCCGTGCCGTGGCCGGCGGATTTTTTATGCGCATCGCGATTGTCGGGTCGGGAATCTCGGGCTTGTTCGCCGCTTATCGGCTCGGCCGCCGTCACGACGTCACGTTGTTCGAAGCGGCCGACTATCCAGGCGGCCACACCAATACCGTCGACGTCAAACTCGACGGCCGATCGTTGCCCGTCGACACCGGTTTTATCGTCTTCAACGATTGGACCTACCCGAACTTCATCGCGCTGCTCGACGAACTCGGCGTCGCTTCCCGGCCGACGAGCATGGGCTTCAGTGTTCGCTGCGACCGAA
>JAEUIN010000119.1 GCA_016793115.1 Planctomycetaceae bacterium | reverse complement strand
TTTCTCGCGGCCCACAACCTCGCGCCGCTCCGCGAAGCGCTGCAGCAGATTCATTTCCCGGCCGATCGCGAACAACTCGAAAAGGCCCGCCGCCGTTTCGTCTACCAAGAGTTATTTATCCTCCAACTCGCACTGGCGGTCCGCCGTTTGCGGTTGCAGGTCGACGGCAGCGCGCCGCAACTCGAACCGACGGCAAAAATCGACGCTCGCATTCGTCGGCTATTGCCGTTCGAGCTGACGGCCGGCCAAGAGCAGGCGATCAAAGAAATCGGCGGCGACCTGGCGCGGCACTTCCCGATGAACCGGTTGCTGCAAGGCGAGGTCGGCAGCGGCAAGACGATCGTCGCCGTCTACGCGGTGCTCGTGGCCGTCGCGCACGGCCGGCAAGCGGCGATCATGGCGCCGACGGAAGTTCTCGCCCGGCAACATGCCCGCACGCTCGGTAAGCTGCTTTCGGAAAGCCGAGTGAAGTGGACGACCCTCGTCGGTGGCCTTTCGCAAAGCGAGCGACGCGCCGTCCTGGAGCAAATCCGCAGCGGCACGATCGACGTCGTCATCGGCACGCAGGCCATCTTGCAGGAAGACGTCGAGTTTGCCCGGCTCGGGCTCGTCGTCGTCGACGAACAGCATAAGTTCGGCGTTCGTCAACGCGCCAAGCTGCGCGGGGCAGGGGAGGCGCCGCATTACTTGGTGATGACCGCCACGCCTATTCCGCGCAGCGTCAGCATGACGATGTTCGGCGACCTCGACATCTCCACGATTCGCGATGCTCCGCCGGGCCGGATGCCGGTGAAGACTTACTTGGCCGACGATACGCAACGCGACCGTTGGTGGGAGTTCGTCCGCAAGAAACTTCGCGAAGGTCGCCAAGGCTACGTCATCGCGCCGCTCGTCGAAGGAAGCGACGATCCCGACGACGAACGGGCCAGCGTCATGCGCACGTTCGAGCAGCTCGCCAACGGTCCGCTCGAAGCGTTTCGCGTGGGCCTGCTGCACGGCCGGATGTCGAACGAGGAGAAAGAAGCGGCGATGGCCGAGTTCGCGGCCGGCAAGACGCAGATTCTCGTGGCCACGACGGTCGTCGAAGTCGGCGTCGACGTTCCCAATGCCGTGCTGATGACCATCGAAGGGGGCGAACGTTTCGGACTTTCGCAGCTTCATCAACTCCGCGGCCGCATCGTCCGCGGCAATCATCCCGGCTTTTGCACGGTGTTCGCCAAGCCCGGCACGCCCGAAGGTTTGAAACGGCTGGAAGCGTTCGTCGCCTCGAACGACGGATTCGAACTGGCCGAGGTCGATTTTCACATTCGCGGACCGGGAGACTTGCTCGGGACCAAACAACACGGCCTACCGCCGCTGCGCATCGCCGACCTGGTTCGCGACGAAGCGGTCGTCGCCGAAGCCCGGGCCGACGCCTTGGCCCTCGTTCAAGAAGACGCCGGCCTCGCGAAGCCCGAACACCAACGACTCCGCAAACAAATGCTCAAGCGCTACGGCGCGGTGCTGGAGTTGGGGGATGTAGGATAGACGTATGTCGACCAAGGAGATCAAGCCCGCCACGCCGCC
>JAEUIN010000081.1 GCA_016793115.1 Planctomycetaceae bacterium | reverse complement strand
CTGCCCCGCTTCGGCCAGATTGTTCGGATAGTCCGTCGATTCGCAGAGCCACAAGCGACCGCGCGCGTCCCAGGTCATGGCCAGCGACTTGCCGATATCAGGCTCGGCCGCGAAGAGCCTGAGTTCGAAGTCGTCGGGATGGACATAGTGCTTGAGCGATTCTTCCGGCGAGAGCGGCAACTGCATCTTGTTCCACGCGCCGTCCCCTTTGCGCGGCCCGCCGGCGGGATAGAACGGCACCTTCGCTTCGACGTACTCAAACGGCTTTACGTCTTTGCGGGCGGCCGTCATCGTCGGACGGTAAGAGGCCAGGTCGGAGTACGGGCCGGCGAGTTGCGGATCGTCGCCGCAGGCCCAGCGAATGCCGCGCTCGACGAGGTTGTGAAACCCGGCGTGAGCCCAAGTCCGCTCGTCGTGCCCCCAGGCGGTGTAGAACACGCGCCCCTTGCCATGCGTGCGCGTCCAGGTCCAAGGTTCGGGCTGGCCGGCTTCGTCGCGCGTTTCGAGGACGACGCGGTTCGCTTCGTTGTGCTTCGTATGAACGTAGGTTTCGTCCCAACTTTCAAAGCCGGCAAAACTGCGGAGGATTTCGTGGTCGGGCTGCGTAAGCTTCGTGCGAACCGTGCCGGTGCCATGCTTTTGAAACTGAGCGCCGACGAGTTCGACGTACTTGGGCGAGTTGCGGAAGCAGAACGACGCACAATGCAACGGCACGAGCCCGCCGCCGCCGGCGACGTATTCCAAGAGCGCCGCTTCCTGCTCCGGCGTGATGTCGTCGATGTTGGCGTAGATTACAAGCCCGGCGTAGTCAGCGAGCTTGGCTTTGTTCAAGTCGTCGGCGTTTTCGGTGTAGTCGAGCGCAATGCCGCGTTCCTTGAGCACCGGCTGCAACTGCTGAAATCGCTCGGCCGGCCGATGATGGCCCCGGTCACCGAGAAAGAGGAGTTTCAGATCGCGGGCCTGGGCGGATTGAGCAACCGATACCGCAACAATAAATGTCGTAATTCGCCCGAGGTTCATATTCAACATAGTTTGTTTCATGTCCAGAAGGGCGACGGCGGAAATAGTATGGTCAACAAAGTGCTCGATACGTTGGGGAGCGAATCAGATTCCGGAGTACGAATACGGAATAAATGCCAACGCCCCAAGCCCTACAAAAGCTCCGAGATAAACAAGGGCTAGCATCGTCAATCCATGTAAGGCGTCGGCATAAGCCGCCGAAACTCCACCGCGACATCGCAACTTGAACAAGCCCCAGCCCGAGAATGGAATAAGAAACAGCGACAACCAGCCCCAGTTTGAAAAGGCAATTAAGTAAGCGGTACCGTAAGGCAGCGAATTGAGTTCCATTCTGGTTATGAGTTTAAGAAAATGGGGCGCCACGTTTTTCGACGCAGCCCAGATCACGACGATTGCCGTCGCGTGGAACAAAGAGCAAATCAGCGCCCAATAACGAGCATCGCGAACCGAAGGCTCCGCGTCCGCATCACCGTATCGCTTCGTCCAGAGAGCTTCGACTTCCGACACGAAGACCATCAAGTACGCGGGGAAGCTGAGCAAAACGGCGCGCAACAATCCGCGTAGTGACCAACTCGTGGGCTCTGTCATCGCAGTCGCCTCATTTAGTTCAGCCCAACGTAAACTCCGGCAATCGCACGATCTCGCCCCCCTTGAGCGCCGATTGATGCGCACAAATTCCGACGCAGGTCCAGTTGGCCGCGGTCACGGCGTTGGGCCACGGATCGCGGTCTTGCGTGAGAGCCTGCAGCATTTCGTTCACCATGTGCGGGTGCGAGCCGCCGTGGCCGCCTCCTTGGATGAAGGAAAGGTGCTCGGCGTCCTGAATGTGTTGCGGCAGCGTGAACTTGCGAATCGGCTCCGGTAATAGGTGGGCGAAGTCGGGCACCGTGATCTTCTCCGGAATCTCCGGTTCCGGCTTTTTGGCCGTGTGAATGATGTGCGGCTCGTGTTCGACGAGCGTCCATTCAAAGCTCCGCTTGGTCCCGTAGACGTCGAAGCTTTCGCGGTACTGGCGGGCGACGTCGTACAGAAACCGCCAGATGTGAGCCGTGACGTCGGAG
>JAEUIN010000003.1 GCA_016793115.1 Planctomycetaceae bacterium | reverse complement strand
CTAGAGCCAGTTTCAAAACCGCCTCAGGACGATCATGAGACAAGCGAGCTTGGCGAAGCTATGGAAGAGGAAGGCGTAGAATTCGTAACGGGTGACGAGCCGCCGGAAGGCCTTGAGCCAACCGATCGTGCGTTCGACGATCCAGCGTTTACGATACCGCCGGAGCGGTCGGCCGTCTTGTGTCGCGGGTCGCTTGCGGCCGCGGCGATGCGGGCAGACTAATTCGACGCCGCGTTCGGCCAAGCGTTCGCGGAGCGGATCGCTGTCGGCGGCCCGATCGTAGATCAAGCGATTCGGCAATCGGTTGACGACCGCCCGCTCGAGCAAGGGCTCGATCAGCGTCACTTCGCCGGGACGAGCGCTGTCGACGTCGATCGACAAAGGAAGACCGGTGCCGTCGACCAAGAGCATGAGCTTCGAGCCCTTGCCGCACTTGGTCGGGCCGTGATAATCGCCCCCTTTTTAGCCGCGGCGAACGTGCCGTCGGCGAACCCTTCATCCCACTCGACGTCGCCTTGTCGATCGAGCTTGAGAATCAATCGTCGCCACGCGCGATCCCAGACGCCGTCGTTCGACCACTGCTCGAACCGTCGCCAGCAAGTGACGTACGAAGGAAACGAGCGGGGCAGATCCTTCCAACGCGCGCCGGTCCGCAAGATCCAGAGAATGCCTTCGACGCAACGTCGCGCATCGGCACGCGGCCGACCGCCGCGCGGGTCGGGCGCAGGATCGACGAACAGATCGGAGATCAAAGACCAGTGCTCGTCGCTGAGCTCCGGCCCCGTCGGACAACTCGCGGGTTCCATTCTGGACCCCGCTTCGAAGCGGGATCGGGCAGTCATCAGTGGACTCCTTTTCCACTGATACGCATTCCGAACCCAGAGCGTTTAGCTAGCAAGACGAAGTTTTGTAACTGGTTCTAGTAGAGTTTTGGATCGGAGGATCATTCCTCCTTGAACTCACTCAGCGAGAGCCGATGCGTTCAGGGGACAAACGTTTCGGCCGGTTCAGCGAACGGTCGTTTCTTCAAAGCGGCATCGCGGAAGCGCCCACTGCTTGCGCTGACGAGATGGCTGAGTGACCGACCTGCGAGGCTAAAGAGAGCTGCGAAGCCGCTGTGGGCCGTCGGAAGAGTCCGCCCGCTGCTGGGCCGAGTCTCCTCAGCTTCGTCCAGGCCTGATCACAGAAAGCCCAGGTGTTTGCTGAGTTCCTCGTCGGGCATCGACTTGCCGACGCGCACGTCCAAAATCTCGCGGCGCACTGAGTTGAAGTAGTAAGAGAGATGGACCAAAGTACCGAAGGTATCGGTCACCTCGAGACCTGAAATCACGAAGCCGGCCTTGAGCTTCGTCGCGATCACGCGATTATTCGTGACCACGTGTCGGCTGTAAGCGATTTGGAATCCGGCCGATTCGATTTCCTCGAGGAGCCGAGGTAGCAGACGCGTGTAGATGCCTCGGCCTTGATGCTCCGGAAGAATGGCCGTGTTGGTCATGTAAAACCTCTCGGAGGTTTCCTGCCGGCCGAAGCTCCAGCCGATCAACTCCGCGCCGAAGAAGATCCCGATATTCAAGCGGTAACCGGCCGCGGTACGATCGCGGAGAGCGGCGGCGGCCGAGCGCTCACGTTCGCTCATCACGCTGCGCGCATCAAACTCAAACGACTCTCGAAAGATCACGGGGCGCAACGTCCGGACATAGCCGTCGAGTTCTTCCGTCGCCATCGGCTTAATGGAGTAATCATCAAAGAGGTTTTCACCGGCTGAGTTCATGGCGTCGGGAACTTTCGTTCAGGGCTCGGTTGAAAAAAACCGCCGACCGATGTTGGTTTCGAAAAACATCCGGCGAAGGGAGTGAGTCGCAACTCGCGGCGACGATTCCCGGCTGTGGAGGCCGACCGCGGACCTAATCTCACGGTCGGCCCCTTAAACGACCGAACTCTCCGTTGCGATGACCGACCCCGAGCCTGTCGCCACTTTCTACTTCGTCGGGTCCTCCATGCGTCCTAAGAACAGGACCGCTCCCGTGCGGGCATCGCGGACCGCGAACACAAACGGGTGGTCGGCGCGGAAGAGAATTGGTTTCGGCGGCTCTTCGGTCAACAGGGCCGACGTCGGCGCCATGACGACCGCAGTCGCGGCCGCCGCTTCCGTCCCCTTTTCGTCGACGTCGACGAACGCCTCGTGGATCACTTCGGAGATCTTCAGTCCTTCACTGCTCGACATTGCCGAGAAATCGGCGGCGTTGGTAAAGGCCGTCGTCATGCCCATACGCTCAAGCGTATCTGAGAGCATGAGCTGAGAGCGAAGCTTGAACTTGGGCAGATACACGTCGACGGGCCGTGTCGCGCGGAGATTCTCCATCCAACCCGCAAAAACTTCCGCCGTAAGCTTGTCTTCCAATTGCTTCAGACCGGCGCGGTCTTTAGGGAGTATGATCACCATCGATAACGAGCGATCGCGATACGGCAACGACAAGACTTGCACGTCGGCATCTTCGGTGTAGGCCAGTGTTTCCTGCTGGTACATCGTCGGCACTTTCGACTCCGCATCGACCGACAGATAGAACGGCGCATCCTTGGTCGCCTGCTTCGAGAATTCTGACGCCCAACCGCCGAGAAAATAGACGGCGTTCGTCAACACCAACCGAGTATCGGAGTTCAGCACGCCGGTCGGGATCAGATCGACGATCTTATTCCGCGTCTGTTGCTCGACCCAATCATTGATCGTCGCGCGCGCTTCCTCGGTGCGGTTGAAATCCAGCGTTTGCAACGAGGCGTGATAGCGGTCGCGCGTTAGCGCCAAATAGTTGTCATGAAACCGACCGTCGGCCGCGGCCCAGAGGCGATTGGCGGTGGTGAGCGTATAGCCGTTGCGATCCCCGGTGCTATTCATGACTTCCATGAGCTTGGCGAAGCCGGCGTCGACCGGTAGCTGCGGCCCAAAGTGCAACACCGCGGCCATCTCTTCGCGAGTCCGTCCGGCCGCGCCCGCATAGGCCATCGCCAAGGCGGTGGAGATGCTCGCCGGTGAGACGAAGAGATTGCCGGCGGCCGGTTTCGCCTCGCGATAAAGCTCGAGGGCAAATTGGTTGTTGGCGGCGGCGACACCGCGGGCTTCCTCGGTGATCAGGATGCTGCTGCCGAGCCGACTGAACCAGCGGGCGTCTGCGAAGCCGACCTGACCGTCGGCCGTTTTCACGTCGAAGATCCCTTTTCCGACGACCCGTGCGGCGACCGCGGTGCCTTTTTTCAGGATGCCGAGCGATTTACCGTTCGGGGTCGAGAGCGGCACGTCCTCGACCGCGACGTAGTTCGGCTCGAACACTTCCGCCGGACGCTCCGCATAAGTCGCGCCGCAAAGCAGCCCCCATGCCGCGAGGCAGCCGACAAACCTTAAGTAGGACCACGACATGATGAGTCTCCAGTGGAAATGGTTTCGATCCGGTCTAACGCGATGGGAATTCAACGAGGGTTTCCGGTAACGGGGCTGCGGTCGTAAAGTCGAGGAACGGCGGCGGCGTCGCTCGGGCGACGCCGGAGGCGAGCCCACGCGCCCTCCAAGCTCTCCAACGTCTGCGCGCCCAGCAGCGGCAAGTCGGCCAGCCATAGTTGCGGTAGCCCCCCGGTGTCGGCGGCTTCCACCCAAGCCAATGTCGCGTCGAGCTCTTGATCCAACGCGGGGTCGGCGACGTCCGCATCGTAGCGCGTCAGGTCGAGGCCCGCGTTCGTCGCGAGTTCGCGTACGTGCTGCGAGCTGCGATCGTCCGTCGCGAACAGTAATTCCGCCAGCGCCTCACCCCGTCCCTGCCTCACCGCGGCCAGATAGGCACGCGCCGGTGGCCGACCGTCGGCATGGGCTGGGAGCGGCGCGACGAAGCGCGTCAGCGCCACTTCCGGATGACGTCTGAGAAACTCGCCGATGGCCGGATGGGTGACTCGACAATGCGGGCAAGCGAAATCCGTGATCTCGACCAGTCGCACCGCTCCGGCCGTTTGCAACGCGCGCACGGCGGCGGGCATCTGCGGGGCCGGTTTGAGCGTCGCCCACAGCGGCGCCGCGGCGAGCGCCGACAGTCCGGCGGCCAGCCAAGCCGTGCGGGTCCACGTCGGCGTCGCTGCGTCGTCGGGCGGCGTTTGCTGCGGCGACTGCGTTGCGGGGGCGGGCAGCGCCAACTCGACGACCGCCAAAAGCAATGCGGCGGCATCGATCAGCAAACAGAACGGGCACACGCGCCGCAGCACGAAGAGTTGCACAGCCATTAGCGCCAGACCTAGCGCGCCTGCCACGACCGCGGCGGGGCCCAGATAGCGGGCCGCGCGATGAGGAAGAAACGTCGCCACATAGAAGCCGGCGAACGCCGCCGCTCCCCACGCCGAGAGCGGCCCGCCTAGCAAGCGGCCGTAGGCGGAATGCGTGACTCCATCGCAGCCGGCTTGAAAGCTGCAAAACGCCGGGGTCGGGGAGAGAGCGTCGACAAGCATGGCCATGCTGAATGCGAGGCCAAGGAGCGAGAGCAGTCGAAAGGCGACCAGTCGAAGGTTCATCGCTCGACCTTTGCTAGTTGTCGCTGAGTCCGGTTACCCAAGACCATGCTCAAGTTCTGGAAAAGAAGTGCGGGGCAACCGAGCGGTTTAGCCGCCGCACCCCGGATCACCCGCGTCGCAGGCAGAGGCCAGGCTTTCCACGAGACCGGGGACGCCGGCGGCGACGGCGGTGAAGGCCACGATCAGCAGCAGGGCGGCGAGGAGTTTGCGGGACATGGCGGGGGTTCCTTGGTTCAAGAAGTTTGGGTTTCAGTCGGCCTCTAATTCACCTAGCGAGAGCCGCATCGGCTGCGGGACAAACTTTGTTAGGGAATTTTCTCCGCCGCCTCGTTTGGCCTGTAACTATTCCGACCAAGTTCCCGGCACGGTGAGCAGCGTGTCGTTGCCGGATGTCACGACGTTTTTGTCGGCCGAGAGCTTCAGCGTGATTCCCCGTGTCATGTCGAAGAGGTGAATCTCCGTCGCCCCGCGGAACGTCTCGCGAAAGTGGTGCGTCGGGGCGCCGTTGATGTATTCCTGCCATTTACCGTTGCCGAGGTGCGTGAGATGACCTTTGCCGTCGGCCGATTTCCAACCCTGCCAGAGCCACCGTCCCGGATCGGAACGGAGCGTCGTCGTACCGCTCGTCACGACGGCCTTATCGCCGTAGAGGCGAACGTTGAATCCGCGGCTCGCGTCGTAGAGCAGGATCGAGTCCGGCGTATGCGCGGTTTCGACGAACTCGTGAACGAGCGTCCCGTTGTTGAATTCGCCCCACTTGCCGCCCGTCGTGCGGCGATACTCCGTGGCGCCGGATTTCCACAGCTTTCCGGTCGCCGCCTCAACTTCGACGGCGACAAGACAAACGACGAAGGCCAACCATTTTACCCAGGGACGACACATGACAGTGACTCCGAGCCGCGTGAATGAGAACGCCGACGGTCGCCGCGGCGAGGGGCGAGGGGCGGCCTGGTCTGCTACGCGCCGACGACCTTGACATCTTGCGGAAGAACAGGGCCGACTGCGAGCGATACTTCCGAATTTGGAGCAGTTTCTGAAACTTAGGGAGTGGCTTAACCGCACGTCGGATTACCCGCGTCGCAGGCAGACGCCAGGCTTTCCACGAGACCGGGAATTCCGGCGGCCACGGCGGTGAAGGCCACGATCAGCAGCAGGGCGGCGAGGAGTTTGCGGGACATGGCGGGGGTTCCTTGGTTCAAGAAGTTTGGGTTTCCGTCGGGCCTCTAATTCACCGAGCGAGAGCCGCGGCGGTCGGGGGACAAGTTCTTTCCTGTCTCCCGACCGGCTGTCGGGCGGCCTTAGCCGCACGTCGGATCGCTCGGTTAATTGCAACCCGGATCGCCGATATCGCATGCTATTGCGACATTCTCCAACAGCCCCGGCACCCCGACGCCGACGGCCGTGAAGGCGACGAGGAGCAACAGAGCAGCGAAGAGTTTGCGGGACATGGCAGGGGTTCCTTAGTCCGAGAAGGTTTGGGTTTCAGTCGGCCTCTAATTCACCTAGCGGGAGCCGCACCGGCCGGGGGACAAGCTTTTTCCTGCCTCCCGACGGGGCTGTCGGGCGGGCCTTAGCCGCACGTCGGATCGCTCGAGTTGCAACTTGCTCGGGCGACGCTTTCGACGAGACCGGGGACGCCGGCGGCCACTGCGGTGAAGGCCACGATCAGCAGCAGGGCGGCGAGGAGTTTGCGGGACATGGCGGGGGTTCCTTGGTTCAAGAAGTTTGGGTTTCAGTCGGCCTCTAATTCACCTAGCGAGAGCCGCGGCGGACGGGGGACAAGGTTTTCTAAAATTGTCTCCTGGCCGGCTTGAGGCGGGTCAGCCGGTCGGCAGCGACTCAGTTGGTCCAGCTGCCGGGAACCAGCAAGACGGTTTTGTCTCCGGCCATCACGATATTCTGCGCGGCGGTGAGCCTCACCGTGATTCTGCGTGACGCGTCGTAAAGCTGGATTTCGGTCGGAGTGTTGCTCACTTCACGGAACGTGAAAGTCCGCCGCCCGTCCACGTATTCCTGCCAGATGCCGTTACCTACGGCGATGATCTTTCCCCGCCCGTCGGCCGAACTCCAGCGATTCCTCTCGCGGCCGTTCCAGATAATCGGCCCGACGTCGGCGGCGGCCGAATGCGGCACCACGAGCGTCTTGCGCGGTGCGAGCGAGCCTACCAATGACCGAAATTCTTCCGGGAAGTGGCCCCGGCCGCCGCAGACGAGGCAATTCTGCTTGCCGATGTCGGCGGTGCTGCGGCCCGACCCGCCGCAAACGCGACAGTCAGCCTTAAACCTCCCCACTCCCACCCGCCCGGATCCTCCGCAAACAATGCATTCGACGTTAAGATCCGGGACCTTGATCTCACCCGAACCTGCGCAGGTATGACATTCCGGATTGGGAATATCGACGCCGCGATAGGTGCCCGCATAGCTCCAGCCCTTTTCGAGAGCGCGAGCGCTCACAAATCGCTCCTTCGATCCCGGATCGCGGACTAAAAACCTAGCTCCGTCGTCGTAGTAGCCGACGACGACCAGCCAGTGCCAAGTATCGCGACCGCTACGCACGAGCAGGATCGGCGGTCGGTCTTCGTCGATCAATCGCATGACGTCGTCCAGCGACGAGTTGCCGCGGACGTCCGCTCCGATTCCATAGCTTTGCAATCCTTGGCGGATGCCCGCCGGGAGCGTGAGGCCGACGCTGATTGGACGGCCCACGAAATTCGGGCCGCTGTAGATCCGCGTGCCGCAGGCGGTCTTGAGCGGCCCGATTCCCGCCTCGCGGTTGTAGTATTTGAGCACCATCGCGACGGCGGTCGGTCCGCAACCGATGCCGTCGGGTTGCGAGTAGAGCGGCATACGTTCTTCATTGCGAATTCGACGCATCGCACCGGTGAGCGAGAACCCGCCCTGCTGTGCGCAAGCCGCGTTGAAGTCGAACTGGGCGATCGCCGCTCCCATGAGGCCCAAACCGCACCGTTGCAAAAGTTCGCGGCGAGAAATAAATCGGCTGTTCATGACGGCACCTGTGAGATTGAGAGGGCTGGTATTCGGTCCACCGCACTAAGCGAACGCGAAGGATCGCCGGGGACGCGGAAAAATTCATTTCCGCTCCCCGGCGTACTGGCCGTCGATTAATTGCCACGCCGAGGCATAGTGCTCATCAGCGTCGGTCGGGTCGCCCCCTGGTGATTCAAGGCATCCCACTCCAGCAGCCTCTGAGCGTCGCTGGCGCCGGCGCCGCCGCCCCACTGCCGGTCGTGGCCCGGGGCGCGAACCGCACTCGCCGAGCCCCATTGATTGCGGAACGACGAGCTCCAGAACGCCTGGCCATGCGCGTTGTAGGAAAGCTGTGCGCGACCCACGAGTTGCCCTTGTTGGCCGTGAACGCCGGAGCCGCTCCAGACGTTGCCATTGGCGTCGATAAACGGCGGTTGCGGATTGCCGCCTCGCGACTCGATATCCCACATGCCGGTGTAGCCGCCTTCGTCCGGGCGCGGCCATACGCGGGAAGGATCAAGGGACTGAATCGGTTTCGGGGTGGTGATCCGGGTCGAGTCTTGCACCCAGCCTTTCGATTGCGAGGGGCGTGAGCCGGGTCGGTAGGACTTGTAGCCGGTCGGGACGGGATAACCGCCTGCGACCGCCTCGGCGGCCAACGAGCAAAGAAGCGCACATGCGACGATGGTCGAGCGAATCATGGGATTTCCTTTCGGCAGCGAGAGAGTTGGGAACACGTTTCACGACCGGTGAAACGATCGTCTCACTCCGCCCAGCGAGCGCCGCACGCTCCGGGGGACAGAAAATCGTGACGAAAAATGCCCTCTAAACCCTGCGAGAGCGCAAGGCGCGGCACCCTGCTCGCGGCTAAGCGGCCGGCGGTTGCCGATCACGACGAGAGTCAGTCGTTCTGTTCGACGACGACCGTCCAGCCGATGGATTCCGGAGAGCCGGATCGGCGGCGAGCGACGACCGGCTCCCAGGCCGCGGTCCAACGTTGCGACACATGGGCGCTCGTGCCGTCGGCGATCAACGGCGTGCGGTGTTCGAGAACGCGCTCACCGCTTTGTGCGGAAGGGTTTGCGAGTCGCTCTTGAAACTCGGCGGCCAAGTAGAGACGCGGCGCCGGCGCTTGTTTCGATTTTTCTTGAACCGAAGAGGAACTATCGAACAGAACCAGACCGGTCCGTCGCTGGGAATCGGGGCGATCGTCGATCAGCAGTACGCGCCGCCCGCCGCGGCGTTCGACTTCCAAGGCGGAGAACTCGGCGGCCGTCACGCTCATCGTCAGCACACCCAGGATCTCTTCTCCGGCGCGAACCGGCACGGAGAAACTGACCGTGGGTAAGGTGAACACCGTGCTTTCGTAGGCCGGGCTCATGGCGGGCGACTGCAACGGGACGGCCTTGGCCAATTCGTCTTCGCCTAATTCATAAGGAAGACCATGGAAGTAAGAGCGATGCGCGAAGGAACGGCCCGGAAAACGGACGCCGTCGGCGGCGGCGCGGCCCAAGTGGACGCCCCGGGCGTCGAGCAACGCCCAACTTCCCGATGGAAGCCGCACGTCGCTTGCGGCCTTGCGACGCTGTAGCCAGGCCTCGACGTCGGCATAGAGCTTGGCTCGGCCGTCGTCATCGTCCGCATCGGCTGCGCGCACCAACAACGCGTGGAGTTCCGGATCGGCGGCGGCAAATGCCAACGCCGACCAACGTGCTTCGGCTTCTTGCCCCAGCATCCGCGCGGCGAATGTGGCGGACGTGCCGAGACTCATGTCGCGCGCTTCCTGTGCACGCCGCGATGTTTGCAGCAGCAGCACCGACGCGAGCGCCGCCGTGAGGGCGATCATGACCAAGCCGGCGACAATTCCTTGCGCGGTCGAACGATTGCGGCGAGCCCAACGCGCCAGCCGACGCGAAAGGGTTTCGCGAACGATGCTGATCGGCTCGTCGGCGAAGAAGCGTTCGATGTCGTCGGCCAGATGCAAAGCCGTGGCGTAACGGTCGCGCGGGTCACGCCGCATGGCCTTCAGGCAAATCGCCTCCAGCGCCTGCGGCACATGGCGGGCTTGCCGGCCGGGCGGAGGAACATCGCCGCGGAGGATCTTCTGCCGCAGGTCGTGAAAACTTTCGGCCGCGAACGGCACGCGGCCCGTGAGGACTTTATAGAGCGTCACGCCGAGGCTGTAGATATCGGTCGCGGGGCCGAGCGATACGCCGCCCGCCGCTTGCTCGGGGCTCATATACTGCGGCGTGCCGGCACCGTCGGTCGAAGACCCGGTTTGGCTGCCGGCCTGCGGCATGAGCGTTTGTTCGAGTTGGTCCTTAAACCGCTCTTCGCGCCCCACGGGCACGGCCAGGCCCCAATCGACGACCAGCGTCTCGCCGTAGCGACCGAGCAAGATATGCGCGGGCTTCATATCGCGGTGGACGATTCCGCGCCGATGAGCGTAAGCGATCGTTTGGCAAGCGGCGACGAAATGCGTCAGGAGCTTGCGCAGCGCCATCCGCCGAGCGCCCTCGTCGAGCTTGCCGGTTTCCGCGTGATAGCGGCTTGCGGCATCGTCGAGCGATTCGCCCTGAATGTAACGCATCGCGTAGAACGGTCGCCCGTCGGGCAGTCGGCCCAGGCCGTAGACCGGCACGATGCCCGGATGATCCAGACGCCCCGTGACTTCGGCTTCGACCAAAAACCGGTCGATGCTCGGTTCGTCGTGAGCGATCTTGCGCCGTACGCACTTCAGAGCGATTTCGCGATGGAGCTTGGTGTCGCGGGCGACGAACACGCTTCCCAGACCGCCGTGGGCGAGAAAGCGAATCTGATCGAAACGCGTGTCGAGTTCGGGAACGACGTCGTCGCCGAGCGAGGCTTCCGCGGCATCGCCGATCGGCTGCGACGCGACGGCCCAGGATTGCGTCCGCAAGCGATCGTCGACGGCTTGCAACGCCGCGAGCCGTCGGCGCAACGAGTCCAACAGCTCCGGGCAATCGGCGCACAACGCCTCGGCCGTCAGCGTGCGGCCTGCGGCTTGGGCGTCTTCCCATCGGTCGAGCAAGTCGTCGAGCCGCTGCGTTGAACTCATGGTCGGATCGGTCACGGTGCAAATCTCCGGCGCGGTCGTCGAGGCAAAGGTTAGGCTTCAAACGACGGACCGTCGCCCAAGGCTTCGTATAGCGCCAACCGTGCCGCGCGCCAGCGACGTTTCACGGTCCGCACGTCGACCTGCAGCGCTTCAGCGGCCGCATCTTGCGAGAGGCCGTGATAGTACAATAGATCAAAGACGTCGCGCTCCGGCTGCGACAACTTCTCCACTTGTTCATGAAACTCGCACCATTCCGCGACGCGCCGCGGATCGTGCGTCTCTTGTCCCTGGTCGAGCAAGTTCGGTGCGCGAGTATCGCCCTCGGCGTGGCCGCGCGGCGGCTGCGTCTGATGATGGCGGCCCGCTCCTTGCGGGCCTTGCCAGTGCCGCACCAAGTCGAGCAACTCGCGGCGAATCTGCGTCGCCGCCAGTCGGTAGTAGTGCTGGGCGTCCTGAACTTCGACTTGTTGTAAGGCCCGACACAGTCGCAGGGCCGCGTTTTGGCAGACGTCTTCGGTTTGCTCCCAGCGTTGCAATTGGGGAAAGTCACGTTTGACTTTACGGGTGATCGCCAGCAACCGCTCGGCCGTATGTGCCAGCAGTTCGTCGCGGGCTCGATGCTCGCCGATATGGAGACGTCGCAGACAATCGTTGACGAACGCGGTTTCCGCGAGACTGTTCGACATGGGAGGCCCCCGGGCGATCGCAAAGTGTGGCCCTCCTAAAATACCTGCCTTGAGGGGGGCGGCTCAACTGTTTTGTAGTCTCCGTTGGGTAACCCCCATGAGCCTTACCGCGATCGAGTTTAGGCACTCTTCCTGGGCAAATCTGCATTTGGGGAGTTTTTCGGGATTCTTTGTCCCCCGGCCGGTCCGGCCACCGCTAGGGAAAGTAGGAACGACAACAATACCCCCGCACAAGGATCTAGAGCCATGACCACGAACCTCCTCCGCCGCGTGTCGCTAGCCGCCGCTTGCTCGCTCGCCTTGGTCGGACTCGTTAACCTGAACGCGGCCGGCCAAGTCACGGTCCGCGACGGGGTGAGGCCAAGCTTTGACGAACAGAAGATGACGAACCCGATTCTTGATGAATTGAAGATGGGTAACCCTATTTTGTCGACCGACTTCACGTTCTAAAGCTGATCGATGCCAAATCTTGTCGCCTCCGCCGCCCCCATCCTGCCAAAGAACGGGGCGGCGACTTTTTGGGTGACGGCCTTGTTGTTCGGCCTCGGTTTCGTTTGCTCATCGAGGTTGGCAGCGGGCGAACCCAATCGGGAAGTGTGGATTTGGTACGTCAACGAAACCTCGCCGGTCGGCGCGGATCTGCGGAACTACGAGATGATCATCGGCTGGCTGGAGTCGGGCGACACCGACAAGACCCGTCTCTTCGCGCGGACTTTGCGCGATGAACTCTCGCTGTTTCAAGCCGCCGTCGCGCAAGAAATGACTGCGATCGAACGCGGCATGGCGGCCGCCGCGGGCCGAATCGACGCCTTGCTGGTGACGAATCAATCGGCTCGCGCCGGCCAATATCGCTATTTCGATCGCGCGGCGGGCCGATTCCTCTCCGCCTCGCTGGCATTACCGCCGAGCGACGACTATGTCCTCCAGAGCAATCCGCTCGTGCGCGGCGAGGCCTTGGAAGCCGTACTCGCCGAGGCGGCGCGGCGGTACGATCCCGCCGCCCATCGTTTCGTGCTCATCACGAAATCGCACGGCGGGCCGGAGCACGCTTTAGCGGTCCGCTTACCCCGTCACCACGAGGAGATCACTCGAGAACAGTTATTGGCGAGCCTGGCCGGGAACGTCGACGGCATCCCCGCCCCTCCCCAGATCGGCGTCGCAAAAGCAGAGTACTTCGCGATCCTCGATCGGGCAGGACACCGGCACGGCCTGCAATTCAATTTGGTATTCATGGAGGCTTGCCGCGGCATCTTCGCGCCGGGCGAGGAGCAGACGCTGCCGACGAACGTCAGGCTGCTGTATACGAGCGGGAATCGCTCGCTGCAGTATTCGACGCTCGACTATGCGGCGCTCTTGAGTCAAGTCACCACGGACCGGCCGTTTTCCGCCGTGCTCGACGAGTGTTTGCTTCCCCGCTACATGGCCCTCTATCGCGAACCTCAACCGTT
Source organism: Planctomycetaceae bacterium (assembly GCA_016793115.1). Taxonomy (GTDB): domain Bacteria; phylum Planctomycetota; class Planctomycetia; order Pirellulales; family PNKZ01; genus PNKZ01. The sequence goes on along the minus strand of JAEUIN010000003.1, from coordinate 2,610 downwards.
TTGGCGGCGGTGGATTTGGTTTGTTCCGCTGATTGCAATTCTCTTGTGGATTGCACTGAGCCGATGCGCGTCGAGACGCTCCCGAAACGCATTGAGCTTAGTCCGTTAGCATTGCACTTAAATCTCAAAGCGGTGACCGGGCTGAGCCCGCTGCATTATCAAAAGCAACTCCGTCTGCAAGAAGCCGGCGTTTGATGCTCGGTAGCGGCCTCGACGCCGCCGAAGCGGCCGTTCGCTTCGGTTACGAAAGCCCGTAGCACTTCGGCCGGAAGTACCGCCGAACTTTCCGTTGCGTCCTGTACATTGCGAATCGATATGACGGCATTGTTGCAGGCGCTAAACGATCGTTTGCTGCAAATTGAGCAGGGGGCAGTGCCGGTCTTTCGCCACGATTTTGCCGAGTCTGTTTTATCTGACGCTTGCGATACCAAGCCGCCGGCTCCGAAACCGACGTGGCCTTGGAACCCCGAGCCGAACACCAAGCAACAAGAGTTCGTACGCCTCGCACTATCGAATGAGATCACTTGGTTATGCGCCTCGCCGGGAAAGAGCCATTCAAGGGGCCAATTCGAACCGTGGATTGGTCCAAGCCCGACAAGTGGCAACGGCGGGCAGAAAAAAGCCACCGTCGGTTCAGAATCTTCACTTGTTCAATGTCCGATTTCTTCCACTCCGGGGCGGATGAGTGGCGCAATGAAGCCTGGAATGTCATCAAACGCTGCACAAATCTTGATTGGCTAGTGCTTACGAAGCGACCAGAGTCGGTTGCTGACCGATTACCTGAGGATTGGGGCGCAGGCTACCCAAATGTTTGGATAGGCGTCACCTGCGGTGCTCGCTCATCACTTAATCGGGTTGACGTTCTGAAGCAGATCCCTGCTGCGGTTCGTTTCATTTCGGCAGAGCCACTTCTCGAAGCGATTGACTTCAGGCCACATCTCGATGGTTCAATCCATTGGATCATCACCGGCTGCGAGCAAGCGGCTGTCGGCAAACGTCGTCCGATGAATTTGGATTGGGTTCGAGACATCGACCGTCAGTGTCGTAGTTCAGGTGTGGCCCACTTCTTCAAACAGCGATACGGCGGCAAGCAGATCATCTTCGATAGCGTCCTTGATGATCGAGTCATAAGAGCGTGGCCGGGCCAGGAGCAAGTGTGCCCGCGTCGCGGGCACGCTTGCTCGTCGGCTCCGTGAATACCCTCATGCACACTTTGAAACATTAGATCTTGCGACACAACGTGCTGGTACACGACACGATATCCTGCAAGAATTGACACCCGCAGATGTGTCGTCGGCAAGGATGAGGTCGAGATCGCATGCCCCGAAAACTTAAGCGATTTGTGGCTCTGGCACGGGTCAGTAGCCGGGAGCAGGAGCGGGAAGGATTCTCGCTCGACATCCAAGAAGACGCTCTGCGCCAGTACGCCGAACGCAATGACGGCGAGATCATTCGGCTCTTCCGAATCGCCGAGACGGCCTCGAAGAAAGACGAGCGTAAGACGTTTACTCTTCTCTGCGCGAGTTCCGAACCAAGTAGTTCGCTAGCACCGTATTACGGTGTATGAGCACAACCACGACAACGGCGGACAAGATCGTCCGTCGCCGCGTGGCCGTCGAATTCCTCGGGAAGGGAATGTCGACGGCGGACGTCGCCCTGGTATTGGGCGTCAGCTTATCGAGCGTCAAGCGGTGGAAGCGAGCGTATCGCCTGGGCGGTGCCGCGGCGTTGGAGCCGCAGCCGCGTCCCGGCCCGCGTGCGAAGTTGACTTCGTCGCAGCGCGAGCGATTGCGACGACTGATCGTCGCCGGTCCGCGCGCCGCCGGGTTCTCGACCGAGCTTTGGACCTGCGCTCGTGTCGCGGAACTGGTACGGCGCGAGTTCGGCGTCGAATACCATCCCGACCACTTGGGGCGCATCTTGCACGACCTCGGGTTCAGCCCGCAGAAGCCGCAGCGTCGAGCCGCCGAGCGCAACGAAGCGGCGATCGAGCGCTGGCGCACGCACGATTGGCCACGGATTAAAAAAAGGCCCGGCGACGGCGGGCAACACTCGTCTTTCTCGACGAATCCGGCTTCCGCCTGCAACCGCTGAATCGGCGCACTTGGGCGCCGGTCGGTTCGCGGCCCAAGCAAGTCGTGTCGCAACGGCACGACCGCTTGAGCGTGATCGGCAGCCTGAGTCTCGCGCCGCGACGGCGACGGATTCGACCGCACTTCGTCGTGCAGGACCGGAACGTGCGGACCCGCGACGTGATGCGCTACCTGCGACAGCTGCATCGTCTTCATCGGCGGCCGTTGGTCGTGGTCCTGGATCGGCTCAACGTCCACCGTTCGGCCGTTCGCCGATTGCACGAGCGCGGAGCGAGTTGGCTCGACGTCGAATGGCTTCCTGCCTACGCGCCCGATCTCAATCCGGTCGAAGCCCTCTGGAGCCACGCCAAGTACTCGGCTCTGGCCAACTTCGTTCCCGACGACGTCGACCAACTCTACGACGCCGTCATCCAAGCCGTCGGCGACGTTCACTTCCGGCAGCCGTTGATGCAATCCTTCTTTCACGCCGCTAAACTACACCTGGGAACGGCTCAGCTCCCGCGCAGGGAAGAGTAAG
>JAEUIN010000397.1 GCA_016793115.1 Planctomycetaceae bacterium | reverse complement strand
GACCGGCGTCGACGAGCGCTCGATCATCGCTTGAGCCGCGTACGCGTTAGGGTGTTTCTCAATACGCGCCGCCAGCCGCTGCAGTTCTTCTTCGGAAAGGCTGCCGCCGTACACCGGCTTGCGGCTGCGATGAAGCAGCGCCGGTTTGATGATCAACTCGCGCAGATGATCGAGCACGTAACGCCGATCGTCGACTCGGCCGCACCACCAAGTCGGAACGCTCGGAAGCTTTAATTCTTCGCCAAGCATCCGGCGGCAGAGCTCCGGCAAGAATGCCGCCAGCGCCGGAGCTTCCAAGATGCCGCTCCCGAGAGCATTGGCGACGACGACATTGCCGGCCCGCGCGGCTTGCAACAACCCGGCGACGCCGAGCATCGACTCGCTGCGCAACTCCAACGGGTCGCACTCCAGATCCGGCAAGCGGCGAAGCACGACGTCGACCGGCAGCAGGCCGCCGAGAGTCTTCAAGAAAACGGAGTTGTCGCGGACCGTCAGGTCGCTCCCTTCGACAAGCGTGTAGCCGAGGTAGCGGGCCAGATAAATGTCTTCGAAGTAAACCGAACTGCTCGGGCCGGGCGTAAGCAATACGACGCGCGGATTCTCCTTGTGCCGCGTGGCCGAGGAGAAGAGCGAGTCGCGCAGCGTCTTAAAGAACGTGGCGTGGCGGCGGACGCGAGCGTCGTGAAACTGTTCGGCGAACACGCGCGACATGACGAGCCGATTTTCCAGTGCGTAGCCGGCGCCGGATGGTCCTTGAGTGCGATCGGCGACGACGGTCCAGTTGCCGTCGCTGCCGCGGCCGAGATGGGCCGCGTAGAGATGCAGGTAGCAATCGTTCGGCACCCGCACGTCGCGACACGGCAGCAAATATTCGGAGTTGCCGAGCACGATGTCGGCCGGCAGCACGCCTTGCCGCAGCAAATCTTGGCGGCCGTAGAGATCGACGAGAATCAGGTTCAGCAGCGCGGCACGTTGCGTCAGACCCTCGCTAATGCGGTTCCACTCGCCGCTGGTGATGAGCATCGGCACGCAATCGAGTTCCCAGGGACGATCTTCGCCGCTGGATTCCCCGAATACGTTGTAGGTGACGCCATTGTCGCGCAGCAACCGACGCGCTTGCTCGGTTTGCTTGGCGAGGCCGTCGGAGCCGATTTGCTCCAGAGAGGCGACGAGTCGATGCCACGCAGGCCGAACCTGGCCGGATTCGTCGAGCATTTCGTCGACGACGCCGGCCGGTGGCCGATAGGCTGCGAGTAGATCTTCCGGAGGCCGCGTCGTTGCGGCTTCGGTCGTTACGCTCATGTCCGGCGCCCGCACTGGTCGTCGTTCACAAATCCGCCCCGGCCCTACGACGACCGCCTCAGTGCGACCTCCGCGAACCGTCGGAACAAGACGAGAACCGTAGCGACACCCGACTCAAGTTCTGCTATCGCGGCCCAAAAGACCACGTTTAGCACGACCTTCATCACGGCGACCCTGCCCGCCTGCTCCCTGCTCAACATTCGAGAACTAGATTCTAGTCGTAGCACACGAAACTGTAAACCAACGGTGACCTGTTCAACGTCAAATGCTTCGGTGAAGCGCAGCATCGCGAAGTGCGATACTGCGCAAATCGTGCGCTATACAGAATACGCTCGTTCGACGGCCCGTCGCAGGTCGAGCGTCATCGGGTAGTCGTCGTTGCGTTCTTCCGGCGGAATCGCGACTTTGCCGCCCGTGTGACCGAGCTTGAAGAAGCGATTCGTGCGGCGCGACTCGGCTTCGAGTGCG
>JAEUIN010000383.1 GCA_016793115.1 Planctomycetaceae bacterium | reverse complement strand
CTCCAACCCGGCGCGGCGCGCTTGATTGACGCCGAATTCCATGAAGCACAGTTCTTCCACGGCATGGGCGTCGGTGTTGACGACGATGCCGACGCCGTAATCCTTGGCTTGCATCAACAGGGTGTCGTCGAGATCAAGTCGCTCGGGCTGCGAGTTCAATTCCAGTAAGCAATTATAATCGGCGGCCGCTCGGAACACCGCTTCCAGATCGACTTCGTACGGCGGACGTTTGCCGATCAGGCGGCCCGTCGGATGTCCGATAGCCGAGACGTTTGGATTCCGGACCGCGTGGATCAGTCGCCGGGTAATCTCCGCCCGCGATTGCCGTTGACCGTAGTGGATCGAAGCGACGACCCAATCGGCTTCTGCCAGTACGTCGTCGGAAAGATCCAATCGGCCGTCTTCGAGGATGTCGACTTCAATTCCTTTGAGAATCGCCATCCCTTTCGTGCTCGCGGCCAGTCGGTCGATCGCTTTCCATTGCGCTCGCAGTCGACGAGCGTCGAGGCCGCGGGCCATCGTCACGCGCTTGGAGTGGTCGGTGACGGCGATATACGCGTAGCCGCGTTTCTTCGCCGCTTCAACCATCTCCGCGAGCGAAGCCCGCCCGTCGGTCGCCGTCGTGTGTAGATGCAGATCGCCGCGAAGGTCCTTCAATTCCAGGAGTTTCGGCAACCGCCCCGCCGATGCGGCTTCGATTTCGCCCCGGGCCTCTCGTAATTCCGGAGGAATCCACGGCAAGCCGACCGCATTGTAAACGTCCGCCTCGGTCCGACCGGCCACTTGCTTCTTCCCGCGAAAGACGCCGTATTCGTTGAGCTTCAGCTTGCGATCCAAGGCGCGTCGGCGCAGGAGGATGCTGTGTTCCTTGGAACCGGTGAAATACTGCAGGGCCGCACCGAACGATTTCTCGGGTAAGACGCGCAGATCCACTTGCAGGCCGTTTCGCAGTCGCACCGTCATCTTTGTTCGCCCGCGCGCCAGGACGTCGGCCGCCGCCTCGTATTCGGCGAAACGATCCATGACCGCGCCGGGTGGATCGCAACAAGCCAAGACGTCGAGATCGCCGACGGTTTCCTTACGACGACGAAAGCTACCGGCCACCTCCACTTGCTTTAATCCCGGCGTCGAGCGGAGGTGACGAACTACGGCGTCGGCGAACACTTGGGCCTCGGCCAGAAGAAACCGTCGGCCGGTTTCGGCAAGTTGCTCCAGCGCTTCAAGGATGTTCGCTTCGGTCTTTTCGCCGAAGCCGCGCAGCTTTTGAAGCCGATGTCTTTTTGCGGCGATGCGAAGCTTATCAAGCGAACTAATCTGCAATTGATCGTAGAGCAAACGGGCTCGTTTCGGTCCAAGGCCGGGAACACGGATCAAATCGCATAGTCCGTGAGGCAGTCGGCGACCGAGTTCGCGGCGCAACGGTAAATCGCCGCTCTTGAGGATCGTGAGGATCTTTTCCGCCAAGTCGCTGCCGATACCGGGCAATTCGGTGAGCGCTTTTTCCGTCATGCCTTCAAGGGGGCGTGACAAGTCACGAATCGTGCGGCCCGCATTGCGATAGGCGCGAATGCGAAACGGGTTGGCTCCCTGAATTTCCAATAGATCGGCGACTTCGTCGAAGATCTGCGCAACTTCGGGGTTTTCCATGACGCTTATCGTCGATATTAACGTGAGCTGTTTGAAGCGCCGACGATTTGGACAAATTGTTTGTCGGTCAGTGTTCTAATACCCAACTTACGGGCTTTGTCGAACTTCGATCCCGGTTTTTTGCCGACGACGACCAAGTCGGTTGCTCGGGAAACGGAGGATGTCGGTTTACCTCCCCCTCGAGACACGGCCTCTTCGGCCTGTTCGCGGGTCATGTTCGCCAACGTGCCGGTGATGACGACGGTCTTGCCGGCCAACTTCCCGCTTCGCCGCTTCGTTGGATGTCTTGCCGACATGCTCACGCCGAGGGCCCGTAACTCTCGAACGGTCTTTCGGCCTGTTGCACTGCGGAAGTAGCGATAGACGCTGTGAGCGACGACCGCTCCGACGCCCGGCACGCCCGCGATGCGTTCCTCCGGCGCCCGCGTGAGTGCGTCGATCGTCCCGAACTCGTCGGCTAGCAACCGCGCATGGCGAACCCCGACGTGGCGGATGCCGAGGCCGGTAAGCAGGCGGACGAGTTCACGGTCCTTACTCGCGGCGATTTCATCCAGCAGCTTCTGCGCCGATGTTCGGCCGCAGTGTTCCAACTCCGTCAGACGATCGACGGTCAACCGGTAAAGATCGGGCAGCGAGCGGACGAGGCCGCGATCGACGAGTTGATCGACGAGCGCCGGTCCGAGCCCTTCGATATTCATCGCTTGCCGGTGGGCGAAGTAGCGTAAATGTTCCTTCAGCCGGCCGGGACACGTTCGGTTCGTACAACGGACGTATACCCCGCCCTCGTCGCGTGCGATTCGTTCGCCGCAGGCGGGACATCGATTGGGAAAACGATACCGTCGGCTGCCTCGCCTTCGTTTTTCCAACTCGATGCGTACGACGTGCGGAATCACCTTACCGGCTTTTTCAACCACGGCGATGTCGCCGACGCGGACGTCCTTGCGGCGAATCTCGTCGGCATTGAACAGGCTGACCCGCGAGATCGTACTGCCGGCGATTTTGACCGGCTCCAGCCTCGCTACGGGCGTAATCGCGCCCGTCTTGCCGACCTGAACGTAGATGTCGTTGATTCGCGTGCGTGCCTGCCAGAGTTCTACTTTGTAGGCGATGGCCCACCGCGGAGCTTTGTCGGTCGTTCCCAACTTTTCCCGCTGCGCCAAGTCGTCGACTTTCACGACGAGGCCGTCCATCTCGTAGTCGAACGAATGCCGCTCCTCCAATTGTCGCCGTTCAAACGCCAACACTTCGTCGATCGACTCCAACGGACCGCTATGAGGGACCGTCGGCAGCCCGAAACCGTGAATTAAGTCCAGGAACTCCAGGTGCGTCGCGACATGCGGCCCCTTCCAGCGAGCTTCGGTATGGGCGAAGAACCTGAGGCCCCGTTCGGCACAGAGCCGCGGATCGAGTAACTTGAGACTGCCGGCCGCCGCGTTGCGGCTGTTGGCGAATAGCCGTTCGCCCAACTCCTTCTGTCGTTGAATCAAACGGGCGAGTTGCGAATTAGTCAGGTAGGCTTCGCCGCGAACTTCGAGCAGCTTCGGCGGGCGGCCCGCAGTTCGCAATCGCAACGGGATGTCGCGAATCGTTTTCAAGTTGGCGGTGACGTCGTCGCCGTGCAAACCGTCGCCCCGGGTGGCGCCGACGACGAGCCGACCGTTTTCATAGATCAGGCTCACCGAAACTCCGTCGATTTTTTGCTCGACGACGTAGCGGATCTCGGCGCCCGTCAGCAGCCGCCGAATCCGAGCGTCGAACTGACGCAGATCGCGCTCGTTGTAGGTGTTTTCGATCGAGAGCATCGGCACGCGGTGCCGGACCGTGCGAAAGCCTTCGATCGGGCGTCCGCCGACGCGCTGCGTAGGGCTGTCGGCCGTGACGAGTTGGGGATATCGCCGTTCCAGTTCGATTAATCGCCGCATCAGACGATCGAAATTCCGATCGCTGATTGCCGGCGCGTCTTCGACGTAATAGAGGTAATTGTGCCGCTCGATCCGGCGACGCAACCGCTCCCACTGTCGTCGTATGGCGGTTGACATGGAATTCAACGGATTACGTCACGAAGGCTTCGATCGGCGGAATCGAACGGAGAATCGTCGAATCGCTTGCTTCGATTCGCGCTTGCAGGCGTCACGGCAAGCGGTCCACGGCACGGCGGCGAGTCACGTCGCCGCACTAGGGCGGCCGCAACCGGCGCAAACTCCGTACTGCCGATGATCGATCCGATCCGGCGCGGCATGAACGGCGGTGAGGATTTTCGTTCCGTTTCGGACGAGGGAGATCTCGCAGTCAACGCCTTCTTCGGGCGCCTGCTCATCTTCCTCCGGCGGCTGGACCGATCTAACGGCGGCGTCGATGCTTTGCTCCCCGGTCCGAGCAAGTCCCCGTTAGCTCGTGCGGTAACGTGCGAGTTCTTCGGGTCGCATCGGATTCTCCTTATTTGGCTGGTCACGAAATAATCCGGGCACCTCCGATGAGACTGTCGTACGGGCCGTCGAAGAATTCGACGATGGGTGTCCATGGAAAGAGGACCTGGCGACGACGAATCGCAAAGCTTGTGCCTGACGTCCGCCGATCGCCCTCTGAACTCCGCCCGATAGGCACGTCTCAAAATCTCAGCTGGTTTCGCCTCGTCCGCTGCGAAGACCCTCGTTTCTTCGTGATCGTAATCGGCAGACCGTCGCCGCCAAGCGTGCGGGATCGCTCTGAATGTGCGAAAACGAGCGTCTCACGGCACAATTCACTACGCGGAGATTGTATTTGCTCAATCTTCCATCCCCGGCATTACTGAGTTCTT
>JAEUIN010000362.1 GCA_016793115.1 Planctomycetaceae bacterium | reverse complement strand
TCGATTCGCGAAGCCGAGTAAGCATCTTCACAAAATCAATCACTAGCCCCGAGCGCAAGCGAGGGGACTTTCCTTCTCCCATCACTGCGCCTCGGTCCCCTCGCTTGCGCTCGGGGCTGGTCGCGCACGAGCCGATCCTAAGACCATGCCGACCACTCTGATCCAAAACGGCCGCGTCATCGACCCGAGCCAAGATATCGATCGCGTCACGAGCGTGCTGCTCGACGGCGACAAGGTCGCCTGCTTCGACGTCGCCGCGGGCGAGTACGACTACGTGATCGACGCGACCGGCAAGATCGTGACGCCGGGCCTGATCGACATGCACGTCCATCTCCGCGAGCCGGGGCGTGAGGAAGACGAGACGATCGAGACCGGCACGGCCAGCGCCGCCGCCGGCGGCTTCACGTCGATCGCCTGCATCCCCAACACGGTCCCGCCGATCGACACCCAGGCCACGGTCGAGTTCATTCAGCATCAAGCGGCCCGCGCCGGGCATTGCAACGTGTTCGTCGTCGCCTGCGTGAGCAAGAACCGCGAAGGGAAAGAACTGGCCGAGATCGGCCAACTCGTCGAAGCCGGCGCGGTGGCCTTCAGCGACGACGGCGCGCCGGTGTTCAACGCCGAGTTGATGCGCCGCGCGCTCGAATACTGCACCATGTTCGACAAGCCGATTCTCAACCACGCCGAAGTGCTCGAGCTCACGCGCGGCGACGCCGTGATGCACGAAGGGCTGGTGTCGATGATTCTCGGCTTGCCCGGCATGCCTTCGGCGGCCGAAGACGTGATGGTCGGCCGCGACATCGCTCTGAGCGAAGCGACCGGCGGCAAAGTGCACATCATGCACATTTCCACGGCCGGGGGAGTCGAGCTGATTCGCCAAGCCAAGAAACTCGGCGCGCGTGTGACGACGGAGATCTGCCCGCACCACTTCACGCTCACCGACGAATGCCTCCGCACGTTCGACTCGAACTACAAGATGAGCCCGCCGCTGCGCAGCCGGAGCGACGTCGAGGCTTGCGTCGCCGGCCTGATCGACGACACGATCGAAGTCATATGCACGGACCACGCCCCGCACGCGCTCGAGAAGAAGATGCAGGAACTCGACGTCGCGCCGTTCGGCATCGTCGGGCTGGAAACCTGCCTGCCGCTGACGATCACGCAACTCATCGAGCCGGGTCATCTCACCTGGTCGCAAGCGATTCGCAAGCTGACGATCAACCCGGCGCGGATCTTAGGGGTCGATAAGGGGACGCTCCGCGTCGGGGCCGACGCCGACGTGACGATCATCGATCCGACGACCACCTGGACGGTCGATCCGCGACAGTTCCGTTCGAAGAGCAAGAACAGCCCCTTCGGCGGATGGGAACTGACCGGCCGCGCGACGACGACGATCGTCGGCGGCAAGGTGCGCTACCAACTGTGAGCGAGTCGGCGGCGCGTCGCAACTAGCCGGAAACGAAGCACGCGAGTATCCTGGGACGTACGTCGTCGTTTCCTCTGTTTTTGAGCCGCGGACAGGACTTCGGTCGCCGACGCTCCCGGCTCGCGTCGCGCACTTCCGTCCGCCGCCGCTCATTATGCGCAATCCCCTGCTCGCTCCCGATCTGCGTGAGTTCGTCGCCGAGCGCGACGAGGCGGGCCTGCGCGATTTCTTCAGCGGTCATCACCCGGCCGACTCCGCCGAGTTGCTCGACGATCTCGAAGCGGCCGACGTGCAGTTCGTGCTCGGCCTCTTGGCCGGCCGCGAGCGGGCCGCGGTGTTCGACTATCTCGACAAGCCGCTCCAAGAACAAGTCGCGGAGCGGATGGACGATCACGACCTCGCGGCGTTGATCACCTACATGTCGCACGACGAGCGCGCCGACCTGATGTCGCGGCTCACCGTCGAGCGGACCGATCACATCTTCCAACTGCTCGCCAAGGCCGAGCGCGAAGACATCCGCCGTCTGCAATCGTATCCCGAGGGCTCGACCGGGGCGGTGATGACGAGCGACTACGCGATCGTGCCGGCCGACGAAACGGCCGCCGCCGCGATCGAGCGCTTGCGGCACGTCGCACCGGATCGCGAGACGATCTACTACTGCTACGTCGTCGACGAAGATCGCCATCTGAAGGGCTTCGTCTCGCTGAAAAACTTGATCATCGCGCCGGCCCATCGCCGCGTCGCCGACATCATGCAGCGCGACTGCGTGTACGCGAAAGTCAACGACGACCGCGAAGCCACGGCCGAGAAGCTCGCCGAATACGACTTGCTCGCGCTCCCGGTCGTCGACGAGCAACACCGCTTGGTCGGCATCGTGACGCACGACGACGTCATCGACGTCATCGTCGACGAAGCGACCGAAGACGTACACCGCATGGGCGGCGTCGGCCCGCTCGAACACACGTATTTGGAATCGTCGTTCCGGCAACTCTGGCTCAATCGGGCGCTGTGGTTGTCGATTCTGTTCGTCGCCGGTTTTCTCACCACGTGGGCCTTGGCCGAGTTCGAAGACGACTTCAACAAGATGCCCGCGTTGGTGTTCTTCATTCCGCTCATCATCTCGGCCGGCGGCAATTGCGGCTCGCAATCGGCGACGCTCATCATGCGCGCGCTCGCGCTCGGCGAACTGACGCCGAAGGATTGGTTTCGCGTCTTCAGCCGCGAAACGCTGATGGGCCTCTCGCTGGGGTTCGGCCTGGGGGCGGTCGGCTTTCTCCGCGCTCTCATCACGCCGACGGAGAACATTCCCGAGGGGATGCTGATCAAGCTCGCCCTCACGATCGGCCTGGCCGTGAGCGCGGTCGTGCTGGCCGGCAATTTGGTCGGCGCTCTGATGCCGCTGCTCTTGAAGCGGCTCGGCTTCGATCCGGCGTTAATGTCGAACCCGTTCGTCGCCAGCTTGGTCGACGTAACGGGAATCATCGTCTACTTCGCCATCGCCCAAGCGATCCTGCTGTAACGCGAAAACGGCGATCCGCGGCCGCTTGCCGGACGTACGATGACGATCGTCTTGGGCTGCGAACGCCGCGAGCCGGCGGCCCATAACACTTCGGCTCTACGCCATCGGCCGGCGGCTTTCGCGTCGCCCCATTGGTCGTGGAAATCGCCGCGTCTCCGGCTCGAGTCTGTCGGACGTTGAGAGCCTCGAACCGGCTCCAGAGCCAAGATCCCCCGTAGCTGAATGGAGAATGCCGCCTGGAATATGATTGCATATCACCTAGTGGGGTTACTACATTGACTGGGGGGTACTAGGCGGAGATCCGCCTTACTTCTCTGTGAGGGGATTGAACACGCTATATGACGCTTCTTCGCGGTCCCGCCGCGGTCTTAGTCGTCGGTCTCGTCGGAGCGTGGTGCTGAAGAGTTTGGCCTGGGACGTCTCATAACCCGGTCACGCGTGAATCTGATCGTCGGACGGGCGACGGAGGCGAATGCCGGCGGCACGCGGCCGAGCCTTCCGCCGCGGTGCTCGGCGATCCGTGGCGGCACGAACGGAGTGCGGCCGGAGCCAAGCCCGACGCGATGCTCGTTGATGAATTCACCTCGCTGCGACAACCACGAAACCGACGACGCCCCGACGTATACCTGGCGGAGAGTCTAGACATGTCGAAGTTCACATTCGGTCGAGTTACCTATGCGATCGCGGCCTGCCTGGTCGGCTTGGTCGGCGGCGACGCGGCCCGCGCGCAAGCGCCGGCCGGCTTCGCGAAACTGGACGTCAACGAAGACGGCGTGCTCTCCGGCGTGGAAGTCGGCACGGTCAAGCGGCTCGATCGCAACGGCGACGGCGTCGTCACGCAGGAGGAGTTCGCCGGCACGGAAAGCTCCGCAGTCCCGACCATGTCGGCCGGCGAAGCCGAGCGACGCTTCGCTCAGCTCGACATCACGGAAGACGACTTTCTGTCGGGCAAAGAAAAGGCCGGATACGAAAAATTCGACTCCAACGGCGACGGGCTGGTGACGAAGGCCGAATTCTTGGCGGGCGCGGTCGGGCCGGCAAAACGTTCGGATGCGTCGCCGCCGTCGCTTCCGGCGGTGGATCGGCCGGTCTCCGATCTCCGTAAGATCGTGGCGGACGCTTGGGCCGAAGTGGACGGCAAGCTTTTCGACGAACTCGACGCCGACGGCGACGGCCGGCTTTCCGGCTCGGAGATACGCGTTGCCCACAAAGGTTTCGACGCGGACGGCGACGGCCGGCTGACGAAGGCGGAGTTTTTGGCGGGGAGAGCGGCCAAACCCAATCCTCCCGGAACGACGCCGCCGCCGGGCGGGATGCCGAAATCCTTTAATGAATCGGTCGAGCAGGCGTACGCGGACGCCTATCGGAAGCGGGCCGAAGCGGATGCGCGATTCCAAGCTCTCGACGGGAACGAAGACGGGCGACTTTCCGGAACGGAAATCGACGACGAGACGAGGAAGTTCGACGCCGACGGCGACGGCCGCGTGACGAAAGAAGAGTTTGCCGCCGGCTATACGGCGCCCAAAGTCTTGCCGCCGCTGACGCCGCCGCCGGCGATGGGTTCGAAGGTAGGTCCGACCGCGGGTCCGAAGCCGGCCGCCTCCGTCGGCTTGGGGAGCGACGATTTGGCGCCGCTCGTCGCGGCGCTGCAAACCGGCGACTTGAAGCCGCTGTTGGCCGCGATGAACCGGCGCGGGCGCGACGACGTCGACGAACTGCTGGTGCAGTTCATCGTCGATCTGCATCGGAAAGAATACGGCGCGATCACTCCGCCGAAACCCGCGGAGATCAAAGTGATCGAAGCGGAGCTGAACGGAGAGAAGCTGCGCGAGGCGACGGCCGAAGTGAAGTTCGAGCGCGGCGCGGCCGTGCTTAAAACCGGCTCCGCCGACGGACAGTTGGAAGGGATCGCCATCAAGTCGCCGCTCAGCGACGAATTTGCGGCGCGTGTCTCGGCGATGCTCGCGCAAGCCGACTCCCGAGACGCCGTGCGACGCTTCTCCGAGTTCTACGGACCGACGGCGGAGAAAATGGTGCGCCTCATGGTCGACGGCGACGACGAGGGAGCCTTCGCCATGTTCTACCCCGAAGTGGGTCGGGAACTCGGGTTGGACAACGTGAAGGCTTATTTCCGGCGCAACCGCGGCGCTCTGGGAAAAGTGGAGTCGGCGGCTTGGAGCGGGCTGATCGTCGAGAACGACGCCCAAGGCAATCCTAAGCCGAGCTTCAAAATGGAATGCGACCTGGCGACCGCGGCCGGACCGGTCACGGCCACGGTGACGTTTCAGCCGATCGGACTCAAAGCGCACATCACAAGCTTCCAATTGAAAAAGTCGGGCGAGTGATCCGACGCCGAACAGATGCGTAGAACTTTCATCATCGGGCAATTGTGCTGTGCGGCCTCGCTGGTCGCCGTCGCCGCGGCGCAGCAGCTTGCGGGCCTCGACGACGCGCCGCTGGGGGCGACGCGCCCCGTCGGCAGTGATGCGGCGCGCAGACTTTCGGCCGACGCGACGTTCGCGAAGACCGACCTGAACGGCGACGGCGTGCTCTCCGGCAAGGAGGCGAAAGCGGTCGCCGAGCATTTTGACGGCGACGGCGACGGACGGATCAGCCGCGCCGAATTTGACGCGGGGCGCGCGGCCGATCGCGGCGCGTTGGCCGCAAGCGCCCGCCGGCGGGCGGCCGAGCAGATGTTTCGCGCCCGCGATCTTACGGAAGACGAAGCGCTGACCGGCACCGAACGCGCGGGATTGGAAGGCCGCGACGCCGACGGCGACGGCCGGATCACGCTCGGCGAGTTCGCCGCGGCGGCGGAGGCGCTCGGCGGAACGCTCGCGCCGCACGGCGCGCAACCGACCGCCGAGCAACTCGCTCGCTTCGCGAGTCTCGACGAGAACGAGGACGGCCGACTCTCCGGCACGGAGATCGCCGCCGAAGATAAGCGACTCGACGCCGACGGGGACGGGCGCATTACCCGCAGCGAGTATTGCACCGCGCACAACGGGGCCGCGGGCGACCTCGCCGCGCATTACGACGCCGGCAAGATTCGCCTGATGTTGATCGGCGTCTCGCGTTATGCGGATCGCCCGCCGACGTGCGCCACCCCCGACGTGCGACTGTTGGAAAACGCGTTGGGCCGCATTCTGCCGGAAGAGAAGTACGGCGGCAAAGTCGCGGCGGACGACAACCCGAAGCCGCAACAGTCGCCGACGAGAGCGGTGATCGCCGGGGCAGGCGGCGACGTCGTTCGATCCGCGCGGCCGGAGGATACGTTGCTGTTTTTCCTGGCCGGTCGGGCGGCTTTGGTCGGCGAGCAGGCGTTTTTCTGTCCGCCGGAGTTCGACGCCGCTCAGCCGGTTCAAACGGGACTCGGCTTCGCCGATTTCGCGGCGTCGCTCGGCGAATGCCGAGCGCGGCACAAATTGCTGATCCTGGATCTGTGTAATTTCGACGAAGCCGCGCCGGCGGCGGCCGCCGCGACGTTGCAGACGCGTATCGAGAGCGGCCTGGCCTATGCGCCCGGGCTGACGACGCTCGGCTATCTGGCGCCGCGAGGAGAGTCGCTGCTTGCGCCCGGCCGAACCTACGGCATGTTGGCGGAGGCGGTCGTCGCGGCGCTCGAAGGCCGCGGCGACATCGACCAAGACGGCCTCGTGAGCGCCGACGAATTGCACGCGTACGCCGAGGCGGCGATCGCCCACGCTGCGCGACGGGCCGGGTCCGAGGCGCCGCGCGCGCCGTGGCGCATCGTCGGTCCCGGGCCGGTTGAAACGTTCGGCTTGGCGCGGGTCGAAGCAAACGATCCGACTCGAGAACTTGCGGACGCGAACCCCGACGAAAAAGCCGCCGCGGCCGACGGGCAGGCGGAGACGAAGGAGTTCGTCAACTCCATCGGCATGAAGTTCGTTTATTCGCCGCCGGCGGAGTTTTTGGTCGGTTCCCCCGATAGACATCCGCATCACAAGGACGACGAGGAACTGCGCTCGATGAAGCGGACCTACCCGCTTTATTTCGGTCGCCACGAAGTGACTCAAGGCCAATACGCGGCCGTGATGGGGAGCCGTCCGGCGCATCACTCGCAAGCGGCGGGTTACGACGACCGGTATCCGGTCGAGCAGGTCTCCTGGACGGATGCGTACGAGTTTTGCAAACGGCTCTCGGACTCGCCTGCGGAAGTCGCCCGCGAGCGCGCTTATCGGCTGCCGACCGAATGCGAATGGGAGCAAGCTTGCGGCGCAGGCGACGCTAAAAGCGTCGTCTATTTTCACACCGGCATGACGATTAGTTCCGAACAAGCGAATGTTCGCGGCGATCGGCCGATCGGCGATTCGCCGGCCGGCGTGTTTCTGAATCGCACGCAGCCGGTCGGTTCGTACGCGCCGAACAAGCTGGGCCTTTACGACATGCACGGCAACGTCGCGGAGTGGTGCCTCGATTGGTACGTCGCCGACCGCTTCGTCGGCCTGCGGGTCGATCTGCCGATCGCGGACTTCGTGGCGCAAGAAGGAACGCTCAAGACGGTCCGCGGCGGCGACTATCTCGGCGACGTCGCCTATTGCCGGGCCGCGGCTCGGCGCTCGTTCGATCCGGAATATCGCTACAAGTCGCTGGGATTTCGCGTGGTTTGTTATCGGCCGCAACCGGCGGCGGAAAAATGATTCCGCGCCGCATCCATTGTTTTTCCGCCATGTGTCGACAGTGAGGACGCCATCGATGAACACCGCCCGTTTACCAGCCGCGCTCATTGCGATCGCGGCGACGCTCCTGCCGGCCGGGGCCGCATCCGCCGATGAGCCTGCCCGCACCTACAAGCGCGATTTCAGCAACGGCGACCTGCGCATGCGGGCGTACGACGGGCAGGATCTTTCGGAGACGAACTTTGAAAACAGCGACTTATTTCTCGCCGGATTTCGCAATTCGACCCTGACTCGCTCGAACTTCCAAGGCTGCAATTTGAAGAGCAGCAGTTTCGACGGCGCCGACCTGACCGAGTGCGATCTACGCTTCACCAACCTGGAGCAAGCCTCGATTCAAGGGGCGTTGCTCGCCAAGGCGAATCTGGCGGGGCTCGACGTGAAGAACTGCAGCTTCCTCAATTCGCGCCTCCCGGGGGCCAACTTAGCGAAGGCCCGCGGCTTCACGGACCTCCGCAATGCGAACCTGTCCGGGGCCGACGTGCGGGGCGCCGATTTCACCCGGTTGTCCGCCGGCGCGTCGGGCGTCGTCTTCAACGGCGCCCTATATGATCAGCACACGCGTTGGCCGTCGGGCTTCGATCCGGCCGCGGCCGGGGCGAAGTACGTCGAGACTCCCGCCGAAGTCGTCAAGCCGGCAGCGGGCGTCGCCCCTGCGCCGGCGTCGCCCGCTCCCGGCGGGCTTCCGATGCCCGCGGTCGATCCGGCCGCGGAGTTTGCCAAGCTCGACGGCAACGCCGACGGCGTGCTCTCGGGCAAGGAAGCCAAGCCGTTTCCCGGCTTCGATGCGAACCAAGACGGCGACATCACGAAAGACGAGTTCGTCGCCGCCCGCGCGAAGCAGCCCGCCCCGTAACTCACACCGACCGCCGCACAACTCCGGAGACTTTCTCGATGACTCGCTCATTCGCATCGCGGCTGCCGACGATCGTGGTTGTGTTGTGGGCCGCGGGGCTTTCCGCCCAGACGCCGCCCGGCAACGATTTCATCAAGCTCGACGCCGCGCTGTTCGCCAAGTTCGACGACGGCGACGGCACGTTGAGTCGCGAGGAAATCGGGGCGTATCCTTGGCTCCGCTACGACGCCGACGGCGACGGCGCCGTCGCGCAGGGCGAGTTTCAACTCGGCCGCCTTCAAGACCGACTCAATGCGAAGCTCGAACCGAACACCGAAAAGTCGTTCGCCTTGCTCGATTGGACGGCCGACGGCAAGCTCAGCGGCGCCGAACTCGACGGCGGCGTGTGGCTCGCGTTCGACGCCGACGGCAATCGAGTCGTCGACAAGGCCGAATACTTGAACGGCAAAGGAACCGCTCCGCGACCGGACATGCCGGCAAACCGGGAAACGTCGAGCACTTGGAAAAGATACGTGTTCGACAATGTCGCGATTGAAATGCCCGGCGCTCCCGAGCGCTCGTCCGAGGGAGGACAGATCGCGTACAAGGTTCAAGTCGGCAAGGCGACGTACGGCCTGACATTTGATAAGGTCGCGGATTCCGCCGCCGACGCGGATGCCGTGATCCAGGAGATTTTTAAGATCATCGTGGAAGGCGTGCCGGGCGCCCTGGTGGCGAAGAACGAAAAAATCACGCTTCGCGGTCATGCGGGACGCGAACTCTTCCTGGGAGTTCCCGATAAATTTCGTCACCGTCGGCAAATGTTTCTCGTCGATTCGCAACTCGTCACGGCCTCGGTGAGCGCGCCGGCCGATGCGACGATCACGCCGGACGACGTCGAGAAGTTCTTCAACTCCCTGCAATTCGTCGAGCCGCCGACGCCCCCCGCGGCGACCGGCCCGGCCGCATCGCACGCCGCATTCGTCGACGCCCTCGCCGCCGGCGACGAACGGGCGATCTACGCGATGTTTCACCCCGAAATGCAAGCCGGGGTCGATCCGGCGATGATGCAACTCTATTTCGATCTCGTGAAGTCGGAACTCGGCAAGATCACCGCCAAGAGCACGGACGACCTGGAACTGACCGACGAATCGGCCGGCGAACTCAAGTATAAACGGGGCGTCGACACGCTGCCGTGCGAGCACGGCTCGCTCAAAGTCACCACGGGCGTCGCCGACGGGCGCCTCGTCACTTTTCTTCTGGAATCTCCGAAATTGACGCCGGAGCGGATTAGCATCTTAACGTTCAAGTATCTCACCGACTTAGGGGACGAAACCAAGGATTTTGCCGAACAATACGCGCCGCAGTGCAAGACGTTCGTGAACACGTTGTTCGACGACGGGGCCGAATCCGCCTTCGCGTTGCTCGATCCGCGCATTCAGGCCGAATTCAGAACCAAGGGGGAGCCGGGCAAGCTCGCCAAAATTCGCGTAGCTTTCGGACCGATCAAAAAACTCGAATTAACGTCATTCCGCGTCGAGGGGCATCCGCAAAAGGGACTCGACGAGTTTCAAATCATTTTCGAAGCCGAGCGCCCCGGCAAACCCGTCGGTACGATTCGTTTCTCGTTCGTGCCGGACGGGCTCAAGGCGGTGATCGCCGGCTATTCGTTTGAAGAACCGAGCGAGGCCCTGCCGGCCGCGCCGAAGGCGCCGGCCGAATCGCTGCGCGACTTACTCGACGACGACAAGCCTGCTGCGAAGACGCCCCCGCCGTCGACGGCGCCTCCCGTCGCGCCTCCTTCGATCGCTCCGCCGATTCCGTAGCCCGAGGCTCTCGCCGCTTCGCGTAGAGGATCAAGACCGCCGCTTGCGCAGCGGCGCGCTACCGCTGTTCGAGCACTTCGATTCGGAGCTTTCCCATCACTTGGGCCACGGGGAGCATCGCCGCCAGCGGGTCGACGCCGGCTAAGTTCGTTTCGGCGATCTTGAGATAGGCGGCGCTCGTTCCGCCCCTTCCCCAAGCGGCATCGAGCGGGAGCCAACGATCCGCGATGTAGGCCTCGGTCCACATGTGGTAGAGAAACGCCTGCTCGCTATCGACATACACCAAGCCGATCGCCGTCTTGGCCGGAATGCCGCGAGCCCGCAACATCGCCGCTAAGACGACGGCGAACTCCGTGCAATCCCCGGTCAATGTCTTCGCGGCGTCGGCCGCGGTGGCGAACGCCGAGCTGATCGGCAGCGAATGCCAGCGCGTACGGAGGTGTTGCTCCATGCGGACGCCGATCTCCCAAGGATCGGTCGCATCGCCCGCCGCTTCCGCCGCCAACTTCACGACGTTCGGATCGTCGCTCTGGATCCAATTGTTCGGCAGCCGATCACCGTCGGTCGGCGGAACGATCTTCATGTCGGCCGCGCGCGGCGAATCCGGTCGTAGCGCCACGACGGTGACTTCGGCCGTGCCGTCGTCGAGCCTGCGGACTCTTTGCGACTCGGCGTTGAGAAACACGCTCGCCGGATCGCCGCCGTCTAAGGCGATGCGATAGCGCACTAGCTTCGTCTCGTGCGCCTTTGCGAGCGGCGGATTCGTGGGCGCCTTGGCGGCGAAGCCGATGTCGAGCTTCAGCCCTTGGGGATCGTTCGCCGTGGCCCGCTCGGCCGAGGTGCGGAGCGTGGTTTGCTCCAAGCCGGGCATATAGCTCTTCCAGGTTTCGCCTTGCTCGTCGACCCAGACGGTCGTCGGCAAGCGAATGCCGCCGGGGAGTTCGGCCTGCATGTCGACGCGGAGGAGTTCCCGCGTCTCGTTGCCGGCGAGTTGCGTGGACTCGCGGCCGCGAGCGGTCATCGAAACCTGGGCGATCTGGTTGAGCACGGGGACGAACATGGCGATCGTCCGGGATTCGCCGGGCCGGAGCGGTCGGCGGCGGAGTTCGTCGTTGGCGCCGGATTCGCCGCGCGTCCCCTCCGGCCAAGGGATCGACGACGTGGTCGCCTTGCCTGCCGTGACGAGCGTGAGGGTCGCTTCGCGGCCGCCGACCGTGCCGCGCGTGAGCTGTTGCGAGCCGCCGACGTTCATCGCGTGGCGGAAACGGCGGACGTCGCCGGCTTCCGTTTCCCAGGAGACGTTGTCGAGCGATTGCTCGATCCGCTGGTCGGCGCGGGTCAGCACCATCGTCACTTGCGACTCAATCCGCACGAGCCGCTCGGATGCGACTTGCTCGTGGAAGTAGGCCGTGTGAGTGTGGCCGATCTTCGCCCCTTTGATGAAGTGTTCTTCCCAATACTCCCGAAAGGGAGCGGGCTTCTCGGCGGCGGGCACGTTCGAGGTCGTTGCGGCCGAGCCGGCGGCGGGGGGCTGTTCGCTCGGAGCTTGCGGTGAGCAGCCGAGGCAAGCCAAGAGAGCAAGAGCGAGCGAGATAGCCGGGGCGGCACTGGCGGCTCGTCCACCCGTGCACCGTTGCGTCTTCTCGCACTGGGGGCCGAGCCACCAGTGCCACCCACGCGAAATGCCGCGCTCGAACGTTCTTTGATCCGTCAACATACTTAGCGCTCCGTCCGTCGAAACCATGGCGAGAGGGATGATACCACAATTGGTTTTGCCCTCCGGGTCGGAAAATCTTCCGTGTTCGGCGCGAACCACGGGACGGTGAGTGCGTACCAAACTACGGGGGGACACGGGACGGTCCGCCGTAGAGATGCCGCAAGCAAGCAGGCTCCGTCGTCCCGCAATGCGTCGGCTTATGTCGACGACGCCGACGGCTCGGCCTAGGCAAATCTTCGGCCGGCAAAATTGGCCGCCGGCAGCGATTGGTGCGGCGCGCTCGCGTCGCAAATCAGCGCGAATGCCCGGGAACGAACCGACTCCGCCGGCACCGGTGCTAAACTACCAGTGTGAGTGCGATGCCGGTCGTGAAACGCCCCGCCGGGGCGGAGCGACCGCGGTTCCGCCGGAACGGTTTGTAACGAGTTTGACGTCGCTGGGGCTGCGGCCGCGAATGTGGAATTCACCGAGTGTGAAATCCGCTCCGAGGCCGCGAAAAGTAACCTACGGTTCAGTAAGGGCGGACGCTTCGACGCAGTTCGGGAAACATCGCCGGCGTCGAAGATCGTGCATCGCAAAGGCTTAGAAAGTTCCATGGGATTCATCAAACGATTCTTCAAGAACGTGTTTCGCGAAGGGCAGCCTCTTCCGAACACGGGCAGCAGCTTCGAACGCGTGACCGACGAAGCCCTCGAGACCCATCTGGGCGTCGTCCGTTACGGTCAGTTCGTGCTGACCGACGCGGTGCGGCCGTCGTACGACTTGCAAGTCGTGCCGACGCAAGGCTTCCGCCACGACGTGTATAACGATACCGAGAACAAGGCCTCGGTGCCGGTGCTCATGGGCGCCGCTTCGAGCGATTACTTGTTCGAGCTGTTCTTGGAACTGCTCGACCCGCTCGGCTTCGAGGTCGACGTGGTGCTGGAGACCAGCCATCACCGCAACAACAAAGGCCACACGGATCTCTACCGCGAGCACATCGACCTGCCGGTGCTTAAGAGCATCCTCTATGAATACGAAGACCTGCTGATGAACGACGGGTGCACCGGCATCGCCGTGCTGAACCCGAACATTCCGCAGGAAGTTCAGTTCGACGAACACAAGCTGTTGATCGTCTACGGCGACAACCTGGGCGACTACGAGCAGATATTCCAAGACCGGTCGGTGGGCTGCAACGAGAAGATGAAGTTCATCACCGAAGCGGAACACGTTCACTCTTCGAGCGACTACTACTACCAGCAGTTCGAAGAACTCAAAATGCGTTTGGGGATGGACTCGCACTTTTAGGCGTCGGGCACGACGCCGAGCGGCCGGGGATTGGCCGACGTGCGAGTCATGGGAAAAATGCGGGCCGCCGGGTTCAAAACCGGCGGCTCGCGTTTTTTTATGCGCCTTTCCCGGCAAGGGGACGGGTGGCACTTGGCGGCTTGCCCACCAGTGCTCTTGTTGACCGATACCGCACGGGTGGACAAGCCGCCCGTGGCACCCGATCAACTTACGTCCGACCAGTATCTAGCGAGCTTCCGCGAGCGGGCGGGCATCGTCGGCGGCTTCGGCTGCGCGCAGGCGGTGATCGAAGACGAACGTGCCGAACGGCACGAAGGACGCGAGCAGGGCCTTGCCCCAGAAGTCGGCCGTCCACCACTGCCGCTTCACGGCGACTTCGACGACCGCGGCGACGAACAACACGAACAGCGCGCCGTGGACGGAGCCGACCACGCGGACCGCCATAGGCATGCCGGCCAGGTATTTGAGCGGCATCGCAACGCCGAGCAGCACGAGATAGGAGATGCCTTCGATGAACCCGATGAAACGGAGGCGGCGGAGCGGCGTGCTGAGCATGGGGCGGACGGCTTTCGAGAAAACGGCGACGGACGGCGGTGCGACTCAGCGTACCGCCGTCCGGGTGCGTTGCCCACCCATGTTAGAAGCATCCGGCGGATCGCCGCCGGGGCCGCCGCGACCGGGCTAGTTCAGTTCTTGGCCGGCTCGATCAGCAGCGCTTCGCCGTCGAGGTTGAGCAGCACCGGCTCGTCGTAAACAAGATATTGCGAGAGCTTGCGGCCGTGCTTTTCGGCCAAGTCGAAATACTCGGCGCTGAACTGCGTGAGCCGGCGGGCATTTTTCTTTTGCTCGTCGGTCACGGTCGAATCGACCCACTGGTTTTCGCGCCAGTAAAACGACTTGTTGCCGGCGTTGCGGAGCGTGTCGACGGTGACGTCGCGATCGCCGGCGGCGTCGCGATACGTCGCCCCGGCCGCGGCGGGCGCGGGCGCGCTCATTGCGTTCTGGAAACTCCCCTTCGCGGCCCGCTGCGCCGTGGCGCTGATGCCGCTCACCTTCTCGAGTTCCATTAAGCGGCGGCCCGACTCGACGGCGTTCGTCGTCAAATCGTATAGGTTCGTCGTTTCGTCGGCCAAGAACGACGTGTACGGCGTGAGGATGCCGTGGCGCGTCGACAGCTCCACGAGTTCTTTGATGAGTTCCTCGTTGCGCCCCTTGAGATCGAGCTGGTCGATGAGTTCTCCGATCCGCCGCGTCGCCCAGAGCTTTTCGATGAACGCATTCGACTCGTCTTTACTCCCCTTCACGAACTTGGCCGGGAATTTGAACTCTTCCGTTTCTTTGCCGACGGAACCG
>JAEUIN010000344.1 GCA_016793115.1 Planctomycetaceae bacterium | reverse complement strand
GGAGCGAAGCAACATCGCCGGCACGCAATCCGGCTCGGCCGTAATACGATGCGATGATCCGATCGCTCGCAGCGAGGGCCGCTACCAGCCGCCGCCGTTGGTGATGAAGAGCTTCAGATACAGCTCATGTTCCGACGATCCATGACGGCTGTTATTTCGCGACATCGCGGCACCGTAGATCGTGGAAGTTAAAACACAGAGAGTTCGTCTGCCGCTCATTCTACGGCCCTGGCGGCGGGGGGCCAGTTGTAAACCGGCCGCCTTGCGACAGATGGTCGCGGTTTGACCGCGCGAGTCAAACCTGCGCCGCCCGGTTCAAACGAGTCGGGGCCGCGATTACGATTGAGCCTGCCCTATCGCCGCGCCCGATCTCAGGGTTGCCGCCTTCCTCATTTTCTGATCTCAGAAGCTGGAATTCATGTCGAAGCCCAAGAGCCGCGTGTCGCGTCGAACGTTCCTCCAAGCCGGAGCGGCCGGAACCGCCGCGATCGCTGGAGGCGCAAGCCTGCTGCGAGCCGCGCCCGACGCCCCGCGCAAGAAAGTTCTGCTCCGCTCGTCGTGGCAAACGGTGAACATCGGCGACATCGCCCACACGCCGGGCGTGCTCCGTTTGCTGGAGGAGCATGTGCCCGAGGCCGACGTCGCGCTGTGGCCCTCGAGCGTCGACAACGGCGTCCGCGAGATGCTCTTGGCCCGCTTCCCGAAGTTGCAGATCGTCAAAGCCGAAGGAGAAGTGAAGCGAGCGCTCGCCGAGAGTGATTTCTTTTTGCACGGCTCCGGGCCGAGCGTCGTCGGGGCAAAAGAGATGGCCCGTTGGGCTCGCGAAACGAAGAAACCGTACGGGGTGTACGGCGTGACGATCGGCGGCAGTTCACCGGAACTCAACGAACTTCTGACCGGCGCCAATTTCGTTTACTGCCGCGATTCGAAGTCGCTCGAACTCATTAAGAAGGAAGGCGTGAAGAGCCCGATCATGGAGTTCGGGCCCGACGGGGCTTTCGCGACCGATCTTCGCAACGACGCGGCGGCCGACGCATTTCTAACGAGCAATGATTTGGAGCGTGGGAAGTTTCTCTGCGTCATTCCGCGTTACCGCTACACGCCGTATTGGCTCATTCCTTCCAAAAAGCGGGCTCTCGACGAAAAGAAACATGCCCGCAACATGGCGATGCGCGAACACGACTGCGCCCCGCTGCGGGCCGCTATTGAAAAGGTCGTGCGTGAGACCGATCACAAAGTGCTGATCTGCCCGGAAGATCAAACGCAAATGGCGATCGGCCGGGAGATGCTTTACGACAAGTTGCCGGCCGACGTGAAGCCGCGCGTCGTGTGGCGGGAGAATTATTGGCTGACCGACGAAGCGCTGAGCACTTACGTGCGCAGTGCGGGCATGTTCGGCCTAGAGATGCACACGCCGATCATGTGCATCGGCAACGGCGTGCCGGCGATCGTCGGCCGCTTCGCCGAACAAACCACCAAAGGTTTCATGTGGCAAGACATCGGACTCGGCGACTGGCTCTTCGACATGGACCAAGCGGAGCAAGCGGCGAAGTACCCGGCGACGGTCCTATCGCTAGTGAAAGACCGCGAGCAAACGATGGCCATGACAAAGAAGGCCGGCGACTTCGTAAAACAACGCCAACGCGCGACGATGAACGAAGTACGCCGCGGCTTGGGGCTGGCGGTGAATATCTAGTGTTGCTTGCTTGAAGTTGCAGCGTCGTCTGGTCGGTGAGCACGCGCCTTATCACGCGGTCGCGAAAACTGCGGCATCAGTCCCGGAGCTCAGGGCAACGGTTCCGGATCTAGCGGAAGACCAAAGGCCATTATTAGGGCTTCCCACGCGCTCAAGGCTTCACGGATGCAATTTTGCAGGCTGGCAATTCTTCGTCCCTGGCTGTCGATAATGTCGCCATCGAGCTTTGCAACGGCGTTGCCATCGCCAAATTTTACTAGACCCTTCGGTCCCATTGTGATCCCTGTCCACACGCCGGTCGATCCCGTGCGAATTTCCATGCCGCGATGCACGTCCACTAATCGCGGCGACTTACGAGACAGTCCGCCGCTTCTATCAGGTGCTCCGTGCTTCTCAAGATTCCAAATGTCGGTTAGAAGCTTGATTGCTTCGGAGTGCTGTAGAGTTTCGTCGACTTTCGATTTGTCACGATCTGTTTTTGCCGCCCACCGCTTCAAGTTGTCAGTCATGCTCGCGATCTGATGAATTACTGCATGGGCGTGGTTCAGCAGTTGCTCTTCACTCAGATTCCCGTTGAAGTCCTGCTGAACGAGTATTCCTCTATCGCTCACGACAATTCTCGGTGGCAGTTCCTCCAGTTTCGACTCTTCTGTGTCGCCAATAGCCGCACGTAGACGGCGGAGGCGTAGTTGAACGTCAGCGTCCATTGGTCAGTTCACCTTGCGGACAAAAGGTGTCACGAGGAAAAGGAGCAGGGCTCATTCACCGATTGCCGCCGGCCTCCTTGCGATTGTCGTTCACGCCGGTGGCGTGGCTGTGGCCGCGGCGAGGTAGGTTGTCTTGAGTGTCGGGTCGGTTTGCGTGTGAGCGCCGCGGTAGACGAGCAGCAGGCCGAGGCGGGAGTGCGGCGTCGTGTTCGGGGCCGAGTGGTGGATCGTCTCGCACTGATGGATCGTGGCGTCGCCCGGGGCGAGGAGGCCGCAGAATTGTTGGTCGAGCGGCACGGTCGGCGGGTCGGCCAGGCCGATGCTGTTGCCGCGGACGCCGCTGGGGGTTGTCGGCAGTAGGCCGGCGTGGTGCGAGCCTGGGATGAAGTACACCGGCCCGTTCGCCTGGGTGACCGCGTCGATCGCGATCCACACCGTAAGCATGTCGGGCGGCGTTTGGCAGAAGTAGGCGTTGTCTTGGTGATAGGGCACGCCGGAGCCGACCAGTGCCGGCTTGTTGAAGGTCTCCACGGCCGCCAGCACCGGTTCCCCCTTCACCAGCGGACGGACGAACTCGCGAATGTCGGTGCGCTCGCCCAGGCGGCGAAAGAAATCCGAGTGCTGCTCCAGCCGCCAAAGATTGCGGACGGTCTTGTCGTCTTTCTCCAGCGTTCGGGCATCCGCCGGCTTCGAAGCGAGGTCGTCGCGAATGTAGCGATCGAGTTCGGCCCACGCTTCGGCGACCTCCGCGGCCGTGAGAAACCCGCGGATGCGAACGACCCCCTGGCGGTGATACTCTTCCACGACGGACGCTGAGGCGGCAACGGTCATAAGCACCTGCGAGTAGCGAAGTTGGCTTGGCTCTATTGCGACTATTTTGCGGGACCTCTAATCCAGCCGGCAAGCAAATCGAACTCCGTTCCTGGGCTTTACTGCGTCTATAGCATGTTTTCCGCCGGTTTTCCGTGTTTGTTTCGAATCGCCGAGGGAGCATTTGCCTCGCCCCATAGGATGAAATATCCCGGGATTTCGCTCGGCAAACGGGGTTTGCCGGTCGACAGCCGGGGGGCGAAACGGTTACAAAGATAGGTTACCAGTTTGGCGCAGAGGGCACGCCTCGGCGGTTGCAAGGTTTTGCAGCCTCCGCCGGAGAGCGTGTTTTTTGTGTCCGACGGCGACGGTAG
>JAEUIN010000296.1 GCA_016793115.1 Planctomycetaceae bacterium | reverse complement strand
CGCCGTCGGCAACGCGTTCGGCTACGAACACACCGTCACGCAGGGCATCATCAGCGCGCTGCACCGCTCCGTGCAAGTGAGCGATACGCAAAGCTACGAAGATCTCATCCAAACCGACGCCAGCATCAATCCGGGCAACTCGGGCGGGCCGCTGTTGAACATCGACGGCGAAATGATCGGAATCAACGTCGCCGTTCGGGCCGGCGCTCAAGGCATCGGCTTTGCCATTCCCGTCGACAATGCGTTGACGGTCGCCACGGAACTCCTCAGCACACGACGCCTCGACCGCACTTGGCACGGCCTGGTCGTTGAAAACTCCAAGCCGAGCATTGACGGTGCGCTCGTCAAGGAAGTCCTTGCCGAAAGTCCAGCGGCACGTATCGGTCTTCGTCCGGGCGACGTTATCAAATCAATCGCCTCCAAGCCCATCGCTCGCGTGCTCGATATCGAACGAGCCCTGCTCGGCAAACAGCCCGGCATGTCGGTGCCGCTGACGATCGAACGCGACGCCAAGACCGAAACGCTTGACCTCACAGTTGCTTCGGTGCCCGATCGGATCCGGCCGGTCGTCGATGTGGCCACTTCAGCGGATCGAGCCTGGAACATCCTTGGGATGAAACTCGAAACCGTGCCCCAGCGCCAGTTCGCCGCTTATCGCACGCGCTATCGCGGCGGCCTCGTCGTGACCGATGTTCGCCAAGACGGACCGGCGGCCAAGCAGGGCATCCGCCGCGGCGACATCCTCGTCGGCATGCACATCTGGGAAACCATCACGGCCGACAACGTGAGCTACATCCTCGATCGGCCCGACTTCGCCACGCTCGAACCGGTGAAGTTCTACATCGTACGCGGCACGGAAACGCTGTACGGGCACATGTCCGTCGCGCGCAACACGCAGTAGTTCTTGCGCCGATTTTCGTTGAGTTCATCGACGGGCGGCCAATTGCGTGAAATCGCTTCCTCGACGACAACTGCTGCGGCACTGTCGAATCTCGCGCCTCGTCCTATAATAGGCCACAGTCGTTTGGCGTAAGGGCGAAGTATCGTGCGTTTGAGATATTGCTAATGTCCGGTGCGCTTGAGTTTGCCGCGGCCCTCTCCAGGTCCGCCGATCCGGCCGTGGCGGTCGCCGAGTGCGTTGAAGAGATTCGCAGTCGGATCTCAGGGCCGATCGATTTCGCCGTTGCCTTCTACTCTCATCGCTACGGAGATGCCGTCGCTAAGCTCGCCGCGCAGTTAAACGACGCCCTTTCGCCCGGCGTGCTCTTGAGTTGCACCGGAGAGTCGATCGTCGGCGGCCAATACGAAATTGAGGATGCCCCGGCGCTCAGTGTTTGGGCGGCGTCACTGCCCGGCGTGAGCGTTACTCCGCTACGGCTGGAGTTTCAAAAGACGCCCGAAGGTCCGACGATCACTGGTTGGCCCGACGTCCTCGCAGGCCCTTGGCCTAGCGGAGCGACCCTGGTCGTGCTCGGCGACCCGTATCGCTTTCCGGCCGCCTGGCTACTGGCGCGGCTCCATGCCGCTCGGCCCGGCGGACCGGTGGTCGGCGGTCTGGCAAGCGGCGGACACGGGCCGGGACAGAATCGTGTCGGGCTAGGCGGCCAGTCGTTCA
>JAEUIN010000384.1 GCA_016793115.1 Planctomycetaceae bacterium | reverse complement strand
GTCGCTCGGACGACGATGTCCGTATCGTCAAGATCGCGAGCGGCGAGCAGGTATCGCGCGAGAACGTCGTTCTCCGACCCGCGTACGCAGCCGACGCCGAAACGTGCCGCAATCCGCGCGATCGGATCGTCCGCCGACAATATGCTCGTGGCGACGACCAATTCCCAGCGGGCTTCTTGAACGCAGGCCGCGCCCAAGGCCCGGGCCGCGGAGAGGCGTTCGAGACAGCGCTCGAGCAAGGTGCGGCCGGCGACGTCGGCCACGGTTTTGCCCGGCCTGCGAGCCGAGCCCATCCGCGCTTGGAGAACGATTCGAATCGTGAACATGCCGCACTCTCGCCTTCCGTGACGAACCGTCTTCCCTGACTTCGTGCCGGGGCGGCAGTATAGCCGGCGTCGGGAAGTCGGCCCAAGAGCGAAGTCGCGCGGCGGTGCTAGCTATGCACCCGCGCGAGGTCGTCTCCTTCGTCGATGATCGCGGCTTCGGCGGCCGAAAGTTCGTCGAGCCGGATGCGGATTTCCTCTTCGCCGGCGAAGAGCTTGGCCAGTTCGACGTACACCGCGTGGTGTCGGGCCTCGCTCGCGTAGAGGCCGCCGTAGAACTCGGCCAAGGCTTTATCGGAGAGCCGATCTCGCAGCAAGCAAAACCGTTCGCAGCTGCGGGCTTCGATCAGTGCGGCGACCAGCAGGCGGTCGATCGCCTTGCCGGGCTCTTGCTTACGCACCAGATCATTCAGTTTGCGACCGTAGCTGCTCGGCGTGAGCCGGCGAAACGTCATGCCGCGCTCTTCCAAGAGGTCGAGCACGAGGCGGAAGTGGGCCATCTCTTCGTTAACGATCGGCGCGAGTTCGCGGACCAGCGGCAGGCGGTCGACGTACGCGAAGATCAGGTTCAGCGCCGTGCCGGCCGCTTTCTTTTCGCAGTGAGCATGGTCGATGAGCACCTCTTCGACGTGGCTTTCTACGGTGTCGAGCCACCACGGGGCCGTGCTCGATTTCAAACTGAGCATTTCAATCTTCTTCCGCTAGATCTTTCCGCGTTTCCGCGCGACGCGAAACTGCCGCGCCAGCAGCCGCAAGTATAGCCGGGGGAACCAGCGTTTGAGCCACCACAGGATGTGCGCGCGGCGCGGTAGGACGACGTACATGCGTCCCCGCTCGCTTGCCCGCAGCGCGGCCGCCGCAACGTCGTCGGCCGTGAAGCCGGCGGCGTCCATCGAACGCTGCGTGAAGTTGCGCTGCTCCTCGGTCATCATCCGCGCGGCCGTGACGAGGCCCGAGGCGAAGAAACCGGGACAAACGACGGTGACTCCCACCTTCGTCTCGGCCCACTCGGTTCGCACGGTTTCCGAGAGCGCCAGGACGCCGGCCTTGGCGACGTTGTACGCTCCCATGCTCGGCAGGGCCGCGAAGGCCGCGAGGCTGGCGACGTTGATCACTCGCGCGCCGGCCGGGTTTTCACGCAGCCAATCGGCGAACGTATGGCAACCGACGATGACCGAACGCAGGTTGGTGTCGAGCACCCATTGCCAGTCGTCGAGCGGAAACTGGCCGATCTCCCCTGCCCCGGCGACGCCCGCGTTGTTCACGAGCAGGTCGAGCGACGGACGTGCGGCGCGTAGGTGATCGTGCAACGCACGCCACTCGGCCGGCTCGCGCACGTCGCACGCCGCACAAAAGCCTTCGCCGCCCGCTTCGACGACTTGGCGGAGCGTCTCGCGATTCTCCGCCTCGTTGACGTCGACGCAGGCGACGAACCACCCGGCGCGCGCCAGCCTTACGGCAAAAGCGCGACCAAGCGTGCCCGCCGAACCGGTGACGACGGCCGTCTTACGCACGCCCTAGCCCACCAGCTTCTGCAGCGCCGCCAGCGAGGCGTCGTACTTCGGCTCTTCGGCCACTTCCTTCACTTGCTCGGCGTACACGACGGTGCCGTCTTTATCGAGCACGAACGTGCCGCGGGCCAAGAGGTGCAGTTCTTCGATGAGCATGCCCCAGTTCTTGCCGAAGTTACGATCCTTCCAGTCGCTGAGCGACTTCAGGTTCTTGATGTTCTCCGCGCCGCAAAAGCGGTTCATCGCAAACGGTAGATCAAGGCTTACCGTCACGGCATTAATCTTGTCGCCGAACTTGCCGAGTTCTTCGTTGAACTTCTTGGTCTGCACTTGGCAGACCGGCGTATCGAGAGAGGGCACCACGCTGATAATCGTCGGCTTTCCCTTGAAGTCTGCGGGCGTGACTTCCTTAAAGCCACCTTCATAGTAGGCGAGCGTGAACTGGGGCGCGGGCTTGCCAACTTGCACGGCCTCGCCCGCAAGGGTGTACGGAGTTCCCTTGAAAGTAACGGCGCCGGAACGACTCATGGCGGATTCCTCTATGCGGAAGGGTGCGAACGAAAGCGACCGGGTTGAGGGCCGACCGCGAATAGTCAAAACGTGCGGGCCGAAAGACGACCTGAGCCGTCGCGGCGCACCCAGTATCGCGAAATGGCTCGCCTGTTCAACCGCCCGGCCGTTTCCGTCCTGTTGCATGCGGCCGGTAAAAAA
>JAEUIN010000285.1 GCA_016793115.1 Planctomycetaceae bacterium | reverse complement strand
CCCCTTCGTCGTCGAGCCGTCTAGCATGCCCATTCCGGTCGTTTGCCCGGGCTGTAAAGCCTCCTTCAACGTCAGCGATAAATTCGCCGGCAAACAGGGGCCGTGCCCGAAGTGCAAGACCGTGATCACCATTCCGAAGGCCGATCAGGTCAAGAAAACGGAAGAGGTGAAAATTGGCGAGCCGGAAGATGTTCGCCCAGGCTCCGGTCCGCCGGGCAAATCGAAGACCGGCCGCCCGAACCTCAAGCCGATCACGCGGACCGATCTGAAGCTTTCACCGGTCGTTGGCGGCATCATCGTTGCGGCGATTATCGGGCTGTTCGTGGCCGCCTACTTTGCGCGGCCGGTCGTTATGTCGCCCTACCCGTTGACGCAAGAGCAACAACTGCTGCCGGAATTTACGGAACCGTACAATTCGGCGATGCTCATGGCCTACATTCTGCGCGGCGTAGGGTTGTTGCTCGTCGCCATGCCGATCGCTTGGGCCGGCTATCAAGTCTTGCGCGACGACGAGCTGGAACCGTATAGCGGCAGGTCGCTGCTCGTTCGCACCGCGATTTGCGTTTTTGTCTACCTACTGCTGTGGGGCGTCTACGGCGTCATTCCGGCCGACTACACTTCGGCCTGGTACATGTGGCTCGTGCTGGCGCCGCCGTTTTTTATCGTCGGCTTTGTGACGGCTTACTATTGCTTCGAGCTGGATGCCGCTTCGGCCGCGACGCATTTCTTGTTCTTCGCCTTGGTCACGCTATTGCTCGGTATGACCGCCGGACTGACGATGCCTTGGTACGACGAGCCGAGCACTTTGCAACCGAAGTCGGAATTTACGTCCGGCTCGCAGTTTCCGCTCTACGACGATTCCGGCCGGCCGCTCAACGATGCCGCGAAGAAGATCGAAGCCGAGAAAGCCCGCGGTACGGCGCCTCGCGCCACCGCGACGGGTTCGTAACCCGCATGAAGACGCTGCGCGAAATTCCGGAATTGCAGGCCCTGTCGGCGTCCGGGTCGGTGATCCGCATTCCGCCGGAGATCGACGTCCCGCTGACGCCGCGCGTGCGACAGATCGTCGACACGGCCGAATTTCGTCGGCTCGCACACATCAGCCAACTCGGGCTCGTGTCGCTCGTCTACCCGGCGGCCCATCATTCGCGGTTTGAGCATTCGCTCGGCGTTTATCGCAATGCGCTGCATTTCCTCAATCGGCTGTCGCACGATGAGCGGTTTGCCGCCGCCGTCAAACCGGCTGACGCCGAACTCTTTCTCGCGGCGGCGCTCCTGCACGACCTGGGGCACTGGCCGTTTTGCCACCCGATCGAAGATATGCGGCTGCCCGAGGTGCCGGATCACGAACTCTTCGCCAATAGTTTCATGCTCGAAGGCGAGGTCGCCGACACGCTTCGCGAAGATT
The DNA here is from genome assembly GCA_016793115.1 of Planctomycetaceae bacterium. GTDB lineage: Bacteria > Planctomycetota > Planctomycetia > Pirellulales > PNKZ01 > PNKZ01. The sequence goes on along the minus strand of JAEUIN010000285.1, from coordinate 3,538 downwards.
GGGGCCTACAACCGCGCGACGTCGTCGCGCTGCTTTCCGAAAAACCGCGGACGCCGAAATCTCGCATTTTGGCGACCATGCTTTCCGGGCCGATTGATATCGACAAGATCGACTACTTGTTTCGCGATAGCCTTCATGCGGGCGTTCCGTACGGACGTAACTTCGACCAAAGCCGGCTGATCGGCAGCTTGTGCCTGAACGAATCCGGCGACGGTCTGGCCATCACGGAGAAGGGGAAGACCGCGGCCGAGATGATGGTGTTCGCGCGCTACGTGATGTTCAGCGAGGTCTATTGGCATCATGCGGTGCGCTCGGCCACGGCCATGTTGCAACGTGCGTTTTATCTGCTCTATCGCTCGCTTGATCTCGACGCGCTCTTTCGGCTGACCGAGTCGGCCTGGATCGCCGAGATGCTCCGGCAATCGGAAGCGCATCCGGCCCGTGATCTGCTCGAAGGATTGTTCGGTCCGACGCGGCGGTTGTACAAACGCGTCGAGCAATACAGCTACTTCGAGCACCGCGACGTCTATCTGCAACTGGCGCGGCGACCGTACTCCTGGTTGACGACGTTTTCCGAGCAGTTCGCGACGGTCGTCGGACCGGCAGTCGGCAGGCTTGTTGCGCCGCATGAGATCTTGTTCGACGCGCCGCCGCCGCAGTGTGAGATTCAGTTCAACGTCGACGTTCACTACTTGAAAGAGAACGTTTATCGCCAACTGAGCGATGTTTCGCCGGTATGTCGATCGCTGGCGGTCGAGCAGTTCGACGATTACGTCAAGAAAGTTCGCTTATTTGCCCACCCGCGCGTGGCCGACGACCTTCGCGCGCTGCCGAACCTCGGCGAATTGATCCAAGAAGCAATCCGCCGGACCGATTCTTAGCGGAGTTGTACGTCGGCGACGATCGTCTCGGCGGCGGCCCGCAGGTCGTCGACGACGAAATCCGGTCGACAGGTTTCCTTTCGTTCGTGCTCGGCTCCATAGCCGGTGCGAACGAGCAAGCTCACGGCGCCGATCGCTTGGCCGAGTTCGACGTCGATGGCTTTGTCGCCGATGACGAACGATTGCTGCGGATCGAAGTTCAAATCGCGTACGGCTTGTTCAACCAGCCCGGTGCGCGGCTTTCGGCAAGCACACTGATCACGCTCGACGTGCGGGCAGTGATAGATGCCGTCGATCGAAACGTGTTCGGCCGCGAGAAGTTCGCGCAACCGCGCATGGACCGCAGCCAGGGCCTTCTCGTCGAAGTAGCCGCGGCCGATGCCCGACTGATTGGTAATGACGACCAAGCCGAAGCCAGCCGCTTGGAGAAGTCGCATTCCTTCCGCCGCGCCGGGCAACAACGCGACGCCGGCCGGATCGGCCAAGTACTCTCGTTCGACGATCATCGTGCCGTCGCGGTCGAGCAGCACGTAACGCTTGCGATTCATGCGGCCTTTCTTACTGCAAGCTGCCGCGGTCGCCAAGCTGAGCTAGTCGTCGTGCGCCGATTTTGCCAGAATCGCCGGCATGGAAACCAGGCAAAAAACGGGTGAATCGTCGGAGTCGGCCAGCCCTCGGATTCTGCTGATCGGCTCGCAAGGGCAGGTCGGCTATGAACTGCGGCGGAGCTTGCGGCCGTTGGGCGACATAGTCTGCGCCGCACGTAAGCCGGCGGCCGGCGAACTGGCGATGGATCTGACCGATGCGGCCGCAGTCGCTCGAACAGTTCGCGAAGTTCGTCCTCGGCTGATCGTCAACGCCGCGGCCTACACACTGGTCGATCAGGCCGAGAAGGAACCGGACCTCGCACATGCGATCAACGGCACGGCCCCCGGCGTCATTCAAGCCGCGGCGAACGAGATCGGTGCGGCCGTCGTGCATTACTCCACGGACTACGTCTTCGACGGCTCCGGCGACTCGCCCTGGAGCGAAACCGACGCCGTCGGACCGCTGGGCGTTTACGGCGCTTCGAAACTTGCCGGAGAGCGGGCCGTTGCCGATGCCGGCGGCTCGCACTTGGTGCTGCGCACCTCCTGGGTCTACGGCGTCCACGGCGCAAACTTCGTCAAGAAGATTCTCACGCTGGCCCGCGACCGTGAGCAACTGCGCATCGTCGCCGACCAGCACGGCGCGCCGACTTCAGCCCGCGTCATCGCCGACGTCACCGCGCAAATGCTCGCGCAAGCGCGCGGCGATTTTGGCAAGCTTATGAAAGATCGCGGCGGCATCTATCATCTGTGTTGTGCCGGCACGACGACCTGGCACGGCTTCACACAAGCGATCGTCGAGCGTGCCCGCTGCGTGGGAATGGAGCTGAAAGTAGGCGAGATTGACCCGATTCCGACGTCGGCGTTTCCCACACCGGCCCGTCGCCCCTTGAATTCCCGGCTGTCGTGCCGAAGATTACAACACGATTACGCACTGTTCCCGCCGGCTTGGCAGGATGCGCTCGACGACACGTTGCCGCCGTTGGTGGCTCAGGAGTTCGGCGTGCGGCCCGATCGTACGTAGTTCCGATCGTGCTTAGCAGCACGCCGCCCCAAGTTTCCCGCCTCACGCAGAGCCAGACATGCGCCTTGCCGGATCGATCGCCAATCAGCACGACGCCGCGACGTTCATCGACTATTTGTTGACGCTCGGCATCACGGCCCGCGCGGAGCGCAACGCCGCGAATTGGGATCTGTGGATTTTTGACGAAGACCAACTGCAGCGCGGACGGGACGAACTCGCGGAGTTTCAAGCCGCGCCGCAATCGCCGAAATATCGCGATGCGGTGAAATCCGCCGAGGCGATCCGTACGCAACGTTTGGAAAAAGAACTGGCCGCGCGGCGCAACACGCTGAGCGTGCCGCGTCCCACCTTCATTTCGTCCAGCGGCAAACGTCCACTGACGATGGCCATGCTGACAATGTGCGGTGTGGCGTTCTTGCTCACGAGCGACAATCCGAATCAATCCGTGCTTAACGAGTTGCGGATCACGGCGATTCGGCCGGAGGATTCTCGGTATCTGCTCGGACTGCCGGAAATCCGCCACGGCGAAGTGTGGCGCCTTGTCACGCCGATCCTGCTGCACTTCGGCCCGGTGCATTTGATTTTCAATATGCTTTGCCTGATCGACTTCGGCACGCAGATCGAACTCCTCCGCGGCTGGAAGCGGATGTTGCCCCTGGTGCTGCTCTTTGCGATCCCGGGCAATTTGGCCCAATACTATTTCGCAGGCCCGAATTTCGGCGGGATGTCAGGCGTGGCGTTTGGCCTCTTCGGTTACATCTGGATGAAGACGCTGTATGAGCCGTGGGCCGGCTTTTTCCTGCAGCCGCTGACCGTCGTGATCTTGATCGCCGGATTTTTGCTCGGCGTCATCGCTCCGGACGTTATTCGCATGGCCAACTGGTGCCACGGCGTCGGCTTAGCGCTGGGCGTGGCCGTGGGGTACGCGCCCACGTTTTGGCGAAACCTTCGCGGCGGCAAGTCATGACCGCCGAGCGGTACGAGCCGTCGCTAGAGTTGCCGCCGTACACGTACGTTCCCGGCCGAACGCCGCATCCGAAAAGCGA
>JAEUIN010000250.1 GCA_016793115.1 Planctomycetaceae bacterium | reverse complement strand
TTCCGCGGAGTTGGCCGCGGGAGCAAGATCGCTCTCCGCCGCTTGATTTGAGAGCAGCCGCCGCACGGATAATCGCTTGAGTGCGCGGAGTGACCACCAAATGGCCAGCACGGAAACGACGACGCCCGAGCCGTAGCCGATCGCCAGGCTTTTTGGCGTAACGTACAGATCAAGAAACGGCACCGTGACGGCATCGAGCCAGAGCGTGCGGAGCCCGGCCAGCATGAGCCATGCGTATCCGATTCCGAGCGCTAACCCGATGGCCGCGCCGATCGCCGCGACGATCGTTCCCTCGACCAACAACAAGCGCGAAATGCGGCGCAGCCCGAGCCCCAAGGCCAGCATCAGCCCGACTTCCGCGGCCCGCTGTTCGACGCCTAGTTTAAAGAGCAGCATCGTCAGCATCACGGCGGCCGCGATGATAAAGAAGCTAAAGCCGATGAACAGGCCCTCAAACGGCGTGGTGCCGCTCGAGGCTTCAATGGCCCGCAAGCGCACCGGCTGAAATGCGAAACCGAGCGAAGCCGGGTCCGGCTGAAACTTCGCGGCCAGCGATTCGACGGTCATGCCCTCCTTGGGCGCGACTCGAATCGACGTCAACTCGCCGAAGCGTGATCCCCAGAGCTTCCGGCCGGTCGCGTAATTGACGAAGGCCTTGGGCGTGGCGCGGTAGTCGTCCCAGTAGTCTTCGTCTTTGTCGCGAACCCGCTTGCCGTCGTAAGGAAACGGCGGGTCCCAATCGCCCATTTTGAGTTGGTCGGTGACGCCCGGCAGTTCCGGCGTTAGGTCGGGCGTGAGAAACGGATCGTCCTTCGCTTTCAGATCGACGATCGCCTTGAGCTTGAACGTCGCCGTCGCTTCCTTCACTTCGGCATGGGTGCTCTCCGGTTCGAAGTAGACGATGCGAATCTCGACCCCGGGTTGCACGCCCAGGTCTTCCGCGGCCCAGCGATTGAGCACGATTTCGCCGTCGGCGATTGGACCGATCGCCGTACCGTCGGGCGTGCGAAACGGCCCGAGCGGGGCGCGGTCGACCAAGTCCATTGCCGCGATCGTGCTGTACGGAATCTCCTTGCCGTCGGCCGCAATCGTATTGGCAAGATAGGTGTAAACCTTCTGCGGCTGCAAATCGCCGTACGCCTCGAGCACGGCCTGCTCCGTCGGCGGGTCGATCAACATGCGATCGCTCGCCAGATTGAAATAGCCCGGCTTGGTTTTGGTCCAAGTGAGGCCGTAATCGGCGATCTTGGGCTTGAGCTGAGACGTCCAATACTTATGTGACGCCTCAAGCGATTGAGGATCATCGCGCCCGGTTACCGTGTGGCGTTGGGTCACCAGCAAGGCGTTGGCTCGATTCTTCTTGCCGAGATACTTGTTGAGATCGGCCGGCGTCAGGTAAGCGTTCTTCGGGACCTGCTGGTTTGGCCGCAGGCTGAAGGCCCCAAAGCCGCGCGCGGGAACGATTCGCCGGACCTTCAACCGCGACGTGCTGGAGACGGTATCCGTTTTTCGGCCGAGCGGGCTTTCTTCCGGAACTTCGCCGACGTCCGGTAATCGCACGATGACGTCGTCACCGACTTGGACGCCAAGCTCTTCGGCAAGCGGCTGATTGAGGAATACTTGGCCATCGGGTAACGGATCGGGCGCCCAGTCACTCAGTTCCTCGCTTCGAGGATTCTCAGTTCGCGGGAGCAATTGATGGGCGGCAGCCAAGCCGATAAGCGTGACGTGGGCGGCATAGCTTTTTGATTTTGGAGCCGTCACGCTGCCGCTGAGAATAACGGCGGCATTAACGGCATCAGGCGTCTTTGCCGCCGTGTTGAGTTCGTCGGCGAGTGAGGCGCGGAAGAGCTTGTCGGAAACAAGCACTTCGTCAATCGTACTCAATCGATCAAGGGCCGTGTGTTTGAGGCTGCCGCGGACGGAGTCGCCGACGAGCAGTGCTCCGGTGAGGACTGCCGTTGCCGCGGCCGTTCCCAAGGCGACGGCGATGTGAATCCGCCGGTGGTGCCGGAGCGAATCGGCGATCAGACGTTTGGGAGTCAGCGTGTCGTGCATTTCAACGTCTTGTGCATCTACATCTCATTTAACCGCGGAGCTTGTCTCCGCGCTTTCCGGAGAGCGCGGAGACAAGCTCCGCGGCTAAATGCTGAGGAATGAATTAGCGATTTTTTAACGCTGGAGGAGCCGTCCATCATCGAGTTCGAATCGCCGCTGAAATCGCGACGCGAGTTCCAAACTGTGCGTCACCACGAGCAACATCGTTCCTTCGTGTTGCTGCATCTCCAGCAGCAAGTCGCCGATCGCGGCGGCCGTCGTGCGATCGAGATTGCCGGTCGGTTCGTCGGCCAGGAGCAACGCGGGCTTGTGCACCAGCGCGCGGGCGATGGCCACGCGCTGGCGTTCGCCGCCGGAAATTTCGGCCGGCCGATGATCGAGCCGGTCGCCGAGGCCGACGCGATTGAGAAGCTGCTTGGCCCGGTCGGCCGCGTCTGATTTGCTGGGAGAATCGGCCAGCGTCGGCACCAGGACGTTTTCCAGCACGCTGCATTGCGGCAGCAGATGATGATCTTGGAACACGAACCCCAGCCGGCGGTTGCGGTACTTCGCCAACTCCGGCTCACCGAGCGCGAACGGATCGGTGCCGTCGAGCGTGACCCGCCCGCCGGTCGGACGGTCGAGCGTGCCGATGATGTAGAGCAGCGTGCTCTTGCCGGAGCCGCTCGGGCCGAGAATCGCGGCGTTCTGGCCCGCCGACAACTCCAGCGAACACCCGCGCAGCACCGAGAGCGGCTTGTCGCGGGTCGGGTAGTCTTTGGTGACTTCGGAAACGACGAGCTGCGTCATAGTTTGCGGTGCTCACGAAGCGCGGAGGCAAGCTCCGCGGCTAAATGGACGATGTTGCCGCCGAATTGTAAGCGCCGCGATTGCGCTCGCCAACCGATCGCAATTGCGTCACATCGTCTTGCCGACCGCCTCCGCCACTTTGCGGCCGCGCTGCATAACGTCGGCGAACTGCGTGAGGCTCAGCGTTTGATAGCCGTCGCTCGCCGCATGGGCCGGGTCGTGATGCACTTCGAGGATCAGGCCGTCGCAGCCGGCCGCGATCGAAGCCAGCGTCATGCTCGGCACCATATAAGTGTGCCCTGTTCCATGGCTCGGGTCGACGACGATCGGCAGGTGCGTCTTGGTTTGCAAGTATGGCACGGTCGCCAGCGGCAGAGTGAACCGCGTGTGGCTTTCGAACGTGCGAATACCTCGCTCGCAGAGCATGACCTGCGAGTTGCCGCCCGACAGGACGTACTCGGCCGCCAAGAGAAACTCTTCCATCGTCGCACTCGGGCCGCGTTTCAAGAGGACCGCGCGACTCGTTTTGCCGACGGCTTCCAACAGCCGGTAGTTCTGCATGTTGCGAGCGCCGATTTGCAGCACGTCGGCGTAGTCGGCGACGAGCCCGACGTCTTCCGTCGCCAGCACTTCGGTGACGATCGCCAAGCCGGTCGCCTCGCGGGCCTTGGCGAGCAGCTTCAGGCCCTCTTCTTTCAAACCCTGGAAGCTGTACGGGCTCGTGCGCGGCTTGAACGCCCCGCCGCGCAGCGCCGTCGCCCCGGCGGCTTTC
>JAEUIN010000235.1 GCA_016793115.1 Planctomycetaceae bacterium | reverse complement strand
TCGGAAATTGCTTTTGAAGCCCCGCGAAGCGGCTTCCATCTTGGGGATCTCTCCCCGCAAGCTTTGGAGCTTGACCGCCGGAGGCGAGTTATCGGCTGTGCGGATCGGCCGTGCCGTTCGCTACGGGATGGCGGATCTGGAGTCGTTCGTGAGCGAGCGCCGCAACGCGTCGCGGGAGGTGCGAGTATGAGCCACAAGACTCAGCTATCGTCCCTTCCGGAGCAGCAATTGCTGCCGCTGGAAGTCGGTCAGGATGCGATCTCGACCGCGTCCGGCAAGGTGATCCACTCGATCACGTCGAAGCAACTCGCGGAGCACGGCTCAAAGCGGCGTTACTTGATCGAGGAGATTTTGCCCGTTGGAGAGCCCGGATGCATTTCCGGGCCCTCCAAGTCGCTCAAGACCACGCTGGCGATCGATCTCGCGATCAGCGTCGCCTCGGGAAAGCCCTTCCTCGGGAAGTTCCCGGTGGCCGAGACCGGGAATGTCTTGTTGATCAGCGGAGAAAGCGGCGTTGAGACTCTTTGCGAGACGGCCGGGCGGATTTGTCGCGCCAAGGGCCTGGAGTTGAGCCAGTTGGACGAGAGCTTGCGCTGGGCAACTTCCCTTCCCCGTATCCCGCGTGAGATCGAGGATATCCGACGCACGATCGAGCAAGGCAAGATCAAGCTCCTGGTGATCGATCCGGCGTATTTCGCTCTCCGCGAAGTCGGGCATGATCTGGCCAACGCGACCAAGATCGGGGCTGCCTTGGAGCCCTTGACCGAGGTTTGCCGCGAGCTGGGATGCACGGTCATCCTGGTAGCCCACAATCGAAAAGGCCGAGGAGCCGACCAACGGCGATTCGATCCTCCGCGCCTGGAAGAGATCGCCGGGGCCGGGATCGACCAGTGGGTCCGGCATTGGCTCCTGATCGGGCCTCGGGACGATTGGGACGCCGAAGCTGGAAAGCATTGGCTTTGGATGGTCTCGGGCGGCTCGGCAGGCCATGCCGGGGAGCATGCGCTCAACATCGTCGAGGGAAAGCCCAGCGATGAAGGCGGCCGGACGTGGCAATGTGAAGTTCTCGGGATGGCCGAGGCCAATCGCCTCAAGGCTCGACAGAAGACCGATCGTGAGGCCGAGCGGAGTCAGCGTACCAAGGAAGGGCACGTTCAGAAGCTTCGTGCCGCGCTCCAGGCTTGCGTCTTGGGCGAGTCAAAGAAGCAGCTCCGAGAGAAGACCAATCTCGATGACTCGGCCTTTAAGCGGGCCATGGCTACGTTGATCGAGCGAGGCGAGGCGAGAATCGAATCGATCAAGAAAGGCGGGAGAGCGTGCCAAGGGTACTTCCCGGTGATCGCCTCGGGCTGATTGCAGTGATCGGATCATCCTCGCCCAAGGGATGATCGATCGGGCATGAGCGTGGTGGGAGGGATAATGTGTCTCTTTAGAGACACTTATCTCCTCCTCCATCTCATCCTTTAATGACTCCAGCTTTGCGTACCACGGGTAGGGATCACTCGGAAGCCAGATCAGATGATAGACACCACCCATGGCACGCAGATCGAGTCGGACGATCAGGTCGAGCCAGCCGAGCCGAATCGAGTACGTGGAACGGATCGGCGTGTGAGGCCGAAGCTAAACAGCTTCACGCTGGTACGCACAGGTGAGCTTAGCTGGAAGGCCAGGAATTGGAGCTAGATCGGACCGAGCTTTGGTGGATCGAGAGCGATGGAGTGATCTCGACGGAGTGCAAAAGAGATATTTCAAGATATTCCGCCTTCGCGCGAGAGAAGGCATTTCAAAGGATGTGATATGGCAAGTATTTCGAATGAACGGAACGGCCGTAAGACTGTCCAGTTCATGGCCCCGGACGGAAAGAGGAAGTCGATTCGGCTTGGTAAGGCATCAAAACGCACGGCCGAGGCCGTCAAGCTGCGAGTCGAATTGATTGTTGCAGCAATGAATGCGGGGTGCGCCGTGGATGACGAGACGGCACGTTGGTTGGCCGGGCTCGACGAGACCATGAATGCGAAGCTTGCCGCTGTTGGTCTCACCGAGAAGCGTGAGTCGCTCAGCCTCGGTCTATTCGTTGATGCTTACGTCGAAAGCCGCGTAGACGTGAAGCCCGCTACGAAGGAGATTTGGCGACAAGGAAAACGAGGATTGATTCGCTCTCTTGGCGCTGAGCGATCGCTACGAAAGGTTACGCCTGGAGATGCCGACCAATACAAGTTGGAGATGATCGGCGAAAAGCTCGCTCCTTTCACGATCAGGAAACGATTGCAATTCGCAAAGACCGTTTTCAATGCGGCGGTGCGAAAAAAGCTGATTCCCAGCAATCCGTTTTCGGACGTGACCGTGCCCGCCACCATGGCCGATCGAAAGCATTTCGTGACGCAAGAGGACACCTTCCAATTGCTTGAGGCCGCGCCGGATCATGATTGGCGTAGCATCATTGCGCTAAGCCGCTTCGCCGGGCTGCGTTGCCCGTCGGAGGTGTTATCGCTTCGATGGCAAAACATCGATTGGGATAGCAAAGTTATGGTCGTCACGGCTCCGAAGACCGAGCATCATCCTGGCAAAGGTTCGCGGATTGTGCCGATTTTTGGAGACTTGCTGCCCTGGCTCGAAGACGCTCGGAAGAAGGCCGCTACGGATGCGGTTTATGTCGTTGACGAGCGGTTTCGAATGGCCGCCAACACGGCATTTGGCTGGAAGAATTGCAATCTCCGGACAAGCTTCCAGAAGATAATCAAGCGGGCGGGTCTACGGCCCTGGCCTCGGCTGTTCCATAATCTTCGCTCGTCTTGCGAGACCGAGTTGATGCGTAATCACCCGATGCCGACGGTCGTCGCGTGGCTGGGCCACACCGAAGAGATTGCTCGTCGTCACTACTGCCAAGTAACTCAAGACGAGATCGCAAAGGCCGCTGCGTTTCGCTCGCCGATCGATCGCAGACAGGCGGTGCAAAACCCGGTGCGGCACGGTGACGCCTCATCTCACATGGCGACGCATGGCCATCATGAAACCTGCGAAGAACGCGAAAAGTCATCACGCGAACGACATATCTTGGCGACGAAGCGGATGGGGTGGGATTCGAACCCACGTTACGATTTCTCGTAAAACGGTTTTCAAGACCGTCGCAATCGTCCACTCTGCCACCCATCCGATATGCGAGCGTCGCTCGTACTGCTTGGCGAACGGCGCTCGGCGGTATCGCCGAACAACTCTAACGGGCTTTATTGTGGCCTGTCAATTCATTCGTGCACCGTGCGAGTTCACGCGTTACGATGAGACCCGCGGCGGCGGAGGAAGTTCGCGGAGCGGCAAGCTGTTTCGACGAGGACATATCATGAAGCGACGAGTATTCTTGCGGTCCGGAATCAAAGCCGCCGCGCTTTACGGCGCGGTCCGGATGAGCGCCGAAAGCGAATTCATGTACCGTTTACACGCCGCGGAGGTGTCGGGCCCGGAACCGGCGCCGAAGATCAAAATCGGCCAAATCGGAACCGCGCATTCCCACGCAGCAGGCAAGTTAGACGCCGTTCGTAAGGCGAACTCCCTGTTTGAGGTCGTGGGCGTTGTCGAACCCGACAGCGTCCGCCGAGATCGAGCCGCAAAAAGTGCGTCGTACGCGGGCATGAGGTGGCTTGATGAGGAAGAACTCCTCGCGACGCCCGGCCTGCAAGCGGTCGTCGTTGAGACGGCGTTAGCCGACTCCGCCCCGACGGCGTCGCGCGTAATTGCCGCAGGTAAGCACATCCATCTCGATAAACCCGGCGCCGTCGACCATGAGCAGTTTAAGCAATTGCGCTTCGCCGCCGAGCGGAGCGGTCTGGTCGTACAGATGGGTTATATGTTGCGTTACAACCCGGCATTCGTCGTGTTGTTTCAAGCGGCGCGGGAGGGTGCATTCGGCGAGATTCTCGAAATCGATTGCGCGATGGGAAAGTTGGCCGACGATCGACTCCGGAATGAACTCGCCGACATTCCGGGGCATGGGATGTTCGAGCTGGCCTGCCATATTATCGATGCCACGGTCACTTTGCTCGGCAAACCAGAAAGGGTACATGCATTCGGTAAGGCGTCGCGCAGTGAAGTGCCAGTTGTGGACGACAATCAACTCGCGGTGCTGGAGTATTCGCGAGCCGTTGCGACTGTTCGCTGCAATCACGCCGATCCGTTCGGCGGTCCGCATCGCATGTTTCGCGTCGTTGGTACGAAAGGGGCGATGGAGATTACGCCGCTTGAATCGGGTAAAGGCCGACTAATGCTCACGGCGGCTTGGAGCGATTTCAAAAAGGGTGAGCAACAGTTTGTTTTGCCCATGGCGGGAGGACGCTACGACGCAGAGTTTGCGGATTTGAGTCGCGTGATTCGCGGCGAGAAGAAGTTGGCCTGGGACGCGGCGCATGACGTGGCCGTCCATGAAACCGTGCTGCGAGCCGCAGGCATTTGGAATTAAACGGAAATCAGCAGTTGCGAATTTTGAAGTCGTACAAGTCGGCGATGTCGGCAGGCGACTTTGCCCGAAGATTCGTGAAGCGACGCTCCAAAGCGGCGACATCGTCGACGCCGAGCGACGCCAACTTGCGAAACTTGTGTGCGACAAGTGCGTCGAGGTCGCCGCTGGTATTACGGGCATGTCCTTGGGGATACATGACGATTCCGCCGTGCAACGTCCCGAGATCCTCGTGATCGATCTCAAGAGAGGTCGGGATCCCGTCCGGGTAGCGGCGATCGTATTCCTGTCCGCCGTGGCGGAAGTCGATTTTTGCCATCAAGCGGCGTGTGATCGGATGTGCGATTGCCTCTTTGGAATAGTCGTCGGGAACAAGCATCAGCTCGCGCCAGCCCGCTTTTTTCGTTTCCAACGCCTTACGCAACAATGTGCCGATGATATAGACCATCGAATGGTCGGCGCTTTGCCGGGTGCGCGGATCGCGTTTCGAAGGATCACCGATAATGCCGAACGCCGGTTCATAAATGGTAATCGCGATTCGCCGCAGTTTCGCTTCGTCGTCAAGCAAGTTGGGATTGGCGACCAGCAAGTCAATCAGCCCTTGTATCGCCCCGGCTGATTGGTGTTCATAAAGCCCGATTTTGAAATGCATGCCGAGAATGCAGAACTCATCGCCCGATGTACCAAGCGATAAATCGAAGGGGCTTTCGCCGTAGTTCGCGGGCTTTTCGAATAAGCAGAAAATGGCTTCGACGTTGCGAAAGATGTCGGCAGGACCGACAAATCCTTGCATCGCACGCCTTGCGCTGAGTACCGCGACTTCGGAACTGATCGCGGCCGAAGCGCCCTTGGAATCGGAAAGTTGTTTGCCGTGCCGGATGGCGCGAAACGGGATGTAATGTGCCACGACCAGTCCGACGGCCGATTCGATTTCGGCGACAGTAGCGCCGAGCACCGCCGAATAAACGATCGCCGAAGCGATCGCACCGTGGACGACGTGGTCGATCTTATAGGTCTTAAGCGAGAATACTTCCGCGAGTCGCCCGCGAATCTCGTCGAGCAGCAGCATCGCTTTCAGCGTGCTTCGGCCGTCGAAGCCGGCCAGCTGCGCTGCGGCGACGGCCACGGGATAGAAATCGTTGTGGCCGAACTCGCCCGCGGTATGCCCATGTGCTGGGTCGTAGCCGAAATTTGTGCCGTTGGAATCCCATTCTCGCACGGCCGACGAATTGGCTACGACGGCCTTCTCCGGCATGACCCGAACGCGGCTTCCAAAAATCGGCACTCCCCGGAAGTCACGAGGTGCATCTTGATTAACTGCATACTGGAGAGCTTCCCGGCGCAACAGCGTCGGGGCATTGGTAGCGCACGCTAAGGCCGAGACACCGCAGGCGATGCTGTCGAGATGGAACTGTTCGACCCGCCGATAGGCGCGGTCGCCGGGCTCGGCAAATCTGTCGGCCAAGAAATCAAGGGCATATTGCGCTAGGCCGCAAACTTGATTGGTATTTCGCGGCAGTGTTACAAGCTCGCTCACGGCGGAGTCTTTCAAATTAGGCGATTGTCCGAATTTCGACGGTGCGCGGCCGAATTGGCCCATTGTAGCGAAAGTTGCCCCTAGTCATTTTTCCGGCGATTCCCTAATATGTAAATCTTACCGATGAATGCCTCTCGGGCCGGTTTCAGATTGCTCTCCTGCGGGACGCGCGTTTGACGGTCGTCGCACACTTCAAGAGTGAGCGGTCGACTCGTCTCTGAACAGTACCTGACGCGTTCCATCCACCGTGCCCAATCCACCACCGGCGCGTTTAGCGCCGCCGGTTCGCCCAAGCGTTGAGGACTGGGTAGCGTCGTATCGCTGCGCCGTTTTGCGGCGCTGGGAAACTTCGTCGGCACGGTGCCCCGCCGAAATCGCTCTTGGAAGGAAACCGCTCGAATGTCCGTCGCCGCGACAGATCAATTATCTGAAACGAAATTCTCCGACCTCGATTTAAGTGCGCCGCTTTTGTCAGCCGTCGAAAGCTCCGGCTATACGACGGCTACCCCGATTCAGGCACGAACGATTCCCTTGTTGTTGGAGGGACGAGATGTACTCGGCCAGGCGCAAACCGGCACAGGTAAGACGGCGGCCTTCGCGCTGCCGCTCTTACAACGTATCGACCTCACGAAGCGCTCGCCGCAAGTACTCGTCCTGACGCCGACGCGCGAACTGGCGATCCAAGTGGCCAAGGCGTTTGAACGCTATGCCGCCGAACTTGGCGGGTTGCGTGTCGCCGCGGTTTACGGCGGAAGCGACTACGTGGCCCAGTTCCGTCAACTTGACGCCGGGCCTCAAGTCGTCGTCGGCACTCCCGGACGAGTGATGGATCACATGCGTCGCGGCTCGCTCAAGCTTGACTCGCTTCGAGGATTGGTGCTTGACGAAGCCGATGAGATGCTCAATATGGGCTTCGCGGAGGACGTCGAGTGGGTGCTATCGCAGGCACCGGAGGAGCGCCAGATTGCGCTTTTCTCGGCGACAATGCCTCCGGAGATTCGCCGCATTGCCCAAAAATACCTACGGAATCCGGCCGAGGTCACGATCAAGTCGGCGGCTAAGACCGCGGAAACGGTTCGGCAGCGGTATTTGGTCGTCCCCCCGCCGCAGAAGCAGGTGACGTTGTCGCGCGTATTGGAAGCCGAAGAAATCGACGCTGCGATCGTCTTTGTGAAGACCAAGAACACAACGGAAATCCTGGCCGACTATCTGTCGAGCCACGGTCATCGGGCCGCGGCGCTCAGTAGCGACGTGGTGCAGCAGCAGCGCGAGCGGATCGTCGAGAACTTACGGAGCGGCAAGATCGACGTCATCGTCGCCACCGACGTCGCCGCTCGTGGGCTCGACGTGCAACGGATTTCGCACGTCATCAACTATGATTTCCCATTCGACAGTGAAAGCTACGTTCACCGCATCGGCCGCACCGGACGCGCCGGGCGGACCGGCGATGCAATCTTGTTCCTAACGACGCGCGAACGTCACTTACTGCGGCGGATCGAGCAAGCGACGCGCGGTCGCATCGAGCCGATGGAACTGCCCTCGAAGCGGGCCATCAACCGACGCCGCGTCGCCAAATTTCACGAACGCATGACCGCCGGCCTCGCTCACTCCGATTTGGCGACTTTCACATCGATCGTCGAACAGTATCGGAGCTCAAATCCTGATGTGCCCGTTGAACAGATTGCCGCCGCTTTGGTCGGTTTGGCGGTCGGCGACAAGCCGTTTCTCATCAACGACGAATTAGAGAAGGCGGGCTTTCGCGAGGGGCAGTCGGCTCGGGACGGACTCGACTTTCGCGAAGGACGTGAACGTCGTTCTTTCGAGCGCGGCGACCGGCCTCAGCGTGGCGCAAGGTCCGAAGTGCCGATGGAGACGTATCGCGTGGACGTGGGACGAGTGCATCAGGTGAAGCCGGGGCAGATCGTCGGCGCCATCGCGAACGAAGCGGCATTGCCCAGTTCAGGCATTGGACGCATCGAGATCTTCGACGACTTTAGCCTAGTCGACCTCTTAGTCGGTATGCCCCGTGAAACGTTTCAAGTCTTGAAACGAACCGTCGTCGCCGGTCGACAGTTGAACATTGCGAAGGTCGTCGACGGCGAAGGGCACGTTGAGCGACCGAAGAAACGTTTCGGCGAAAAGTCGAAAGTCGGTAAGCCTAAGAAGGCCCGCCGTTTCGCGACCGAAGCGTAAGCGAGGCGAGCGATGCCGCTGATTACCCTCCGCGACGTCACAATCGGCTTTCGTGGTCCGCCGCTCTTGGATGCGGTGTCTTGTCAAATCGATTCCGGCCAACGAATCGGGTTGCTGGGACGCAACGGCGCGGGCAAGTCGACCTTGCTCAAACTCTTGAGCGGTGAGTTGGAAACCGATTCCGGCGAGATTGTGGTCGCGCCCGGTACGAAGATCGCGCAGCTGCCGCAAGACGTGCCGCTCGACGTCACGGGCCGCATTCGCGAAGTCGTAGCGGCAGGGATCCCGCAGGTAACAAACGACCACGACGCGGCGTGGCGCGCCGAGCGCCAAGTCGAGCAGATTCTGTCGAGAATGGAACTTGCCGGTGACGCGGAGTTTGCCACGCTCTCTTCGGGTATGAAGCGACGCGTGTTATTGGCTCGGGCGCTCGTCGCGGGGCCGGACGTTTTGCTGCTCGATGAGCCGACGAACCATCTCGACGTCGAAGCCATCGCATGGCTCGAGCAGTTTCTGCTGCGTTCAACGCCGACGCTGATCTTTGTCACTCACGATCGCGTCTTCTTGCGCAAACTATCGAATCGTATCTTGGAGATCGATCGCGGCAGACTATTCGACTGGTCTTGCGATTACGATACCTTTCTCCGGCGGAAAGAAGAGGCTCTCGCTGCCGAAGACAAGCAAAACGCGCTCTTCGACAAGCGTTTGGCCGAAGAGGAGGTTTGGATTCGAACCGGCATCAAGGCTCGCCGCACGCGCAATGAAGGGCGCGTGCGAGCGCTCAAAGAAATGCGTCGCGAGCGTGCCGCGCGTCGCGAAACCGCGGGCCCCGTGAAGATGGTCGTCCAAGCTGCCGAACGCGGCGGAGTTTTGGTCGCTGAGGCCGAAGGCGTTTCGTTTGCCTACGACGGTCGTTCGATCGTCAATAATTTCTCGACGACGATCCTGCGCGGAGACAAAATCGGCATCGTCGGACGAAATGGAGCCGGGAAGACGACGCTGCTGCGACTGTTGTTGGGACAGCTCGCGCCGCAGAGCGGGCGGGTTCGCATCGGAGCGAATCTGCAGATCGCCTATTTCGATCAATTGCGTCGCACGTTGAACGAAGAAGCGAGCGTCGTGGAAAATGTCGGCGACGGCTCCGATGCAATACTCTTTAACGGTAAGCCTCGTCATGTGCTCGGCTACCTGCAAGACTTTTTGTTCAGCGCCGAGCGAGCTCGCACCGCCGTGAAGTTTCTTTCCGGCGGCGAGCGCAATCGCGTTTTGCTGGCGAAGTTGTTCGCCAAGCCGGCGAATGTCGTCGTCCTTGATGAACCGACGAACGATCTCGACTCCGAGACGCTCGAACTCTTGGAAGAGTTGCTTGCGCAGTTCGAGGGCACCGTAGTGGTCGTGAGTCACGATCGCGAGTTCTTGAACAACGTCGTTACCGGCACGATCGTGTTTGAAGACGGCGAAGTGAACGAATACGTCGGAGGCTACGACGACTACGCTCGTCAGCGAGCGGCGCGCCCCAAGCCGACCGCGGAACGCACGCCGCGGGAGAATGAATCGAGTGCGCAATCGCGCAAGGCTAAGGAACTTGATGCGAAAAAGCGCCGACTTTCATTTAAGGAGCTCCAGGAGTACCAAAAGCTGACGTCGGAAATCGACGATCTCGAAACTGCGATCGCGGCGTTGCACTCGGAAATGGCGAAAACGGAGTTCTATCAGCGAACCGGAAATGCGATCGCCCGCAAGCAGGACGACCTGCGGCAGGCGGAGCAACGACTGGAGGCGGCGATGTCCCGCTGGGAAGAACTGGCTCCGTTCGTCGACTAGTTCAGGAAATAGGGAAGGGATTCACGCATGGGCGTGTTGCTGCAGATTCGAAATGCGTCGAAGAGCTACGGTGATCAGATTCTTCTCGATCGGGCCGAAGCGACAATCACTGACGACGTGAAAGTCGGGTTCGTCGGACGGAACGGCGCGGGCAAAAGTACCCTGCTGCGTATTTTGCTCGGCGAGGAAGAGCTCGACGCAGGCGAAGTGACTCGAAGTTCGAAGCTTCGCGTCGGCTATCTTCGTCAGCACGATCCGTTCTTGCCGGGCGAATCGGCACTGCAGTACTTGATGCGCGAGACGGGACGTCCCGATTGGAAATGCGGCGAGGTTGCCGGTGAGTTTGAGCTGAAAGGAAGCTATCTCGACGGCCCGGTCGCGAAACTTTCCGGCGGCTGGCAGACTCGCGTCAAGCTGGCGGCGCTGCTGCTGCATGAACCTAATCTACTGCTGCTCGACGAACCCACAAACTTTCTCGACCTCCGCACGCAAATCCTACTCGAGCACTTTTTAAAGCACTATAAGGAGGCGTGCCTCATCGTCTCGCACGATCGGGCTTTCCTGACCGAAACGTGTGATCACACGCTCGATCTCGCGCGCGGTAAGCTGACGATGTATCCCGGTAAGATCGAGCCGTACTTGAGTTATCTCGCGGAGAAGCGTGAGTTTGAGGAACGTTCCAACGCCGCCGTCACCGCGAAACGCAAGCAACTCGAAACGTTTATCGCAAAGAATAAAGCCCGCGCGAGCACCGCGACGCAGGCCCGCTCAAAGAGCAAGCAATTAGAGCGGTTGGAGTTGATTGAAATCGCCGGCGATGAACCGACCGCACGGATTCGCGCTCCTCAGGTCGAACCGCGCAAGGGGCCGGCATTGCGATGCCGAGAATTATCGATCGGCTATCCGGAGCGGACTATCGCGGACGACATCGATCTCGACGTTGAGCATGGACAACGAGCGGCGATCGTCGGCGACAACGGGCAGGGCAAGACGACGTTTCTGAGGACGATCGTGGAGTCGCTCGAACCGCTCGCCGGCGAGGTCCGCTGGGGGCACGGCTGCCACATCGGAACCTATGCTCAGCACGTCTATACGAGCCTTCCGGAAAAGAAAACGGTCCTTGAGTATCTTGAATACAACGCGCCGACCGGAACGAAGTCGCAAGAAATCCTCGATATGGCGGGCGCCCTCCTATTTCGCGGAGACGCCGTGCAGAAGAAGATCAGCGTCCTTTCCGGCGGCGAACGGGCCCGGCTTTGTCTGGCGAGCCTGCTCTTGAGCAAGCACAACATCCTTGTGCTCGACGAACCGGGCAATCACTTGGACGTCGATACCGTCGAGGCGCTGGCCGAAGCCCTGACCGAATACGAAGGAACCGTGGTCTTCACGAGTCACGACCGGCACTTCATGAAACGTGTCGCGACATGCGTCATTGAAGTGCGCGACGGGCACGTGACAAACTACCGCGGCGATTACGATTCCTATCTCTATTCCGTCAATAAGGAGATTGAAGACGGAGAGCGCGAGCAGGCCGCGGCCCGGATGGCAAAGGCGCCGACCGATCTCTCGAAGCCAAGTGCAAAAAGCCCCGCCAAATTACCCCGGCGCAGCGACCGTGAACTGCGCAAAGAGCTTTCCAACGTCGAACGGTCGATCGCAAAGCTCGACGAGCAAAAGCGAGCGGTTAATGCGGCGCTGCTCCAGTCAGTCGATCCGACCGAAGCTTTGCGACTGCACAATGAACTGACCGACGTAACGACACAACTTTCCGCCATCGAAGAGCGTTGGTGCGCGCTTCAGGAAGAGATCGGCGAGTCGGCCTGACCGATTGGTCTCTACGCGGTGGGAACCGCTACGAACAAATAGATCGCATAAAAGTGGGTCGCCCCCGCCGCCATCACCATCAAGTGCCATACGGCGTGGAAATAGGGCACCTTCCTGTCGAGCACGAGAAAGACGACGCCTAGCGTATACAGCAATCCTCCACCGACCATCATCCAGAGCGCCTCGTACGGCAACAGTTCGAACGCCGCCGGCACCGCGAGCGCGGGCATCCAGCCGAGCACGAGATATCCTACCGTGCTGATCGAGTCGATTCGGTGCCGCAGCACAGTCTTGGAAAGAAAGCCTGCGATCGCCACGCCCCACATCGCGACGAGGAGAAAAGTCAGCCACCCACCGTGCAAATAACCGGCTGCGATCGGCGTGTAAGTGCCGACGATCAGGAGGTAGATAAACGCTTGGTCGAACACGCGAAAAATGTGTCGCGCGGTCGGTCGCTGGAAAAGATGCGACAAAGTCGAAAACGTATAGACGCCGATGAGCGTCAGCGCATAAACAGCACAGCCGGCCCAGCGGTAGGCATCGCCGCTCGCTGCTGCGCGCTCATTGAGATACCAACCGCCGATGAGGCTTAGGAGCAGCCCGATGCCGTGGGTGAACGCGTTGGCCCATTCTTCCCGGAGCAGATCGACGTCGAGAATGTCGGGAGTCGCACCCGGTTGGAGTTCGGCGTTGCAAGCACTCGTTACGGTAGCCATCGCGTTCGCTTTCAATCGACCGGAAATCACTTCTAATTCTAGGAGCGCGACGTCAAATAAAGTGCTACATCGGCTGCGGCTTGCCGCCGTGTGTAGACAACTTACCGATCGGTCGCGAAAATAGGCATTGTCACGAAGAAATGCCGGTTTTGGGAAGGACGGAGCCGCTTGGAATCGCTGCAGGACGTTATCCATCGTACGTGGGGGTACGACACCTTACGGCCGCTTCAGGCGGAAGCGATGCAAGCAGTGGTCGACGGTCGTGATTCGGTCGTGGTGCTGCCGACCGGGGGCGGTAAGTCGCTCTGCTTTCAAGCTCCCGCTTTGATCATGGAGGGTACTGCGGTCGTCGTCTCGCCGCTGATCGCACTCATGCACGATCAAGTGGACGGGCTCGTCGACGCCGGAGTGCCGGCCGCTTACGTCAATAGCACGCTGTCCCCAGACGAGCGTCGCCGCACCGCGAATGAGGTGCGATCCGGGCGCGTCAAGCTGCTTTATTTGTCCCCTGAACGGCTTACGACCGAACGAACGCTCGAATTCCTGGCCGAGGTGCGACCGTCGTTCTTTGCCGTCGACGAGGCACACTGCATCAGCGAGTGGGGGCACGACTTCCGGCCCGACTACCGTTTGCTGAGCGTCCTCAAAGAAAGATTCCCCGAAACGGCGGTCCATGCCTACACGGCGACGGCCACCGAGCAAGTGCGCCGCGATATCGTTCGCGAACTGCATTTAAGGGCCCCGGCCATCCATGTCGGTTCATTCGATCGGCCGAATTTGGTCTATCGCGTGGAACGGCGCAGCGACCGCTCGGCGCAAATCCGTGCCGTCGTCGAGCGTCATCCCGACGATTCCGGCGTGGTCTATTGTATTCGTCGCGCCGACGTCGAAGAGGTTTGCGCGCAACTCGTCGAACAGGGGCACAAGGCGCTCCCGTATCATGCCGGCCTCGCCGACGAAGTTCGCCGCCGCAACCAAGATGCTTTCCAGCGCGATCGCGCGAAAATCATCGTCGCAACCGTGGCGTTCGGCATGGGCATCGACAAATCCGACGTTCGCTACGTCGTTCATGCCGGCGCACCGAAGAGTCTCGAGAGCTATCAGCAGGAAAGCGGCCGCGCGGGTCGCGACGGGCTCGAAGCCGAGTGCGTGCTGTTTTACTCCGATAACGACTTCCGCACGTGGCGTACGCTGCAACAAGACTTGCCTCCCCAGGCCTTGGCGGGCGCGATGGCGTTGTTGCAAGGCATCGAAGGGTACTGTCGCGGAGTCGACTGTCGGCATCGCGCGTTGGTCGAGTATTTCGGCCAAAGGTTGGCTGGGGAAAAGTGCGGCGCCTGCGACATGTGTCTCGACGAAGCGGAATTTGTCGATGATTCGTTGCAAACGGCGCAAAAAATCCTGTCGTGCGTCGTGCGGCTGCGCGAGAGCTTCGGCGGCGACTACACCGCACAGGTGCTCGTCGGCAGTAAAGAGCAACGCATCGTCGAAAAAGGGCACCACAAACTTAGTACGTTCGGATTGCTGCAGGAGCACGACAAACGGCAAGTGCGCGACTGGATCGAACAACTCGTCGGCCAAGGCTGCTTGGTCAAGGGAGGTGAGTACGGCGTATTGCAACTCACCCCCGACGGCCGCGATGTGCTCAGCGGCACTTACTCTCCGCGTCTACTGAAGGCCGCCGTGCGGAGCGGACGAGGAGAGCGGGGGCGTGTCCGCAAAGAATCGAAATCGGGCAAAGAGTCCTGGGAAGGCGTCGATCGCGGGCTATTCGATGCGCTGCGCGCTTGGCGACGAACGCGGGCCGATGAGCGCGGCTTGCCGCCGTTCATTATCTTCGGCGACGCCGTGCTGCGCGACTTGGCTCGCTATCGTCCTTCGACGCAGGAAGCCTTGATGCAGATCAAGGGAATCGGTCAAAAAAAACGAGGAGAGTACGGCGCTGAGTTGTTGCAAGCGATCATCGCTCACTGCCGCGAGAACGGGCTCGGTACAGACGTCCAAGAGATGTGAGCGGCCTTCGACGGGGCGGCGACGGACCTACGAGCTGTGCGCTTAACGACTCGAAGTCTCTACGTAAACACTTTGTGCACCACTTCGCCGTGGACGTCGGTGAGGCGGAAGTTGCGGCCTTGGAATCGGTATGTGAGCTTTGTGTGCTCCAGTCCCATTAAGTGCAAAATCGTGGCCTGGAGATCGTGAACATGGACCTTATCGCGTATCGCGCTCCACGCGATCTCGTCCGTTTCCCCGATGACTTGTCCACCCTTCACGCCGCCGCCGGCCATCCAAATGCTGAAAGCGTAGGGGTGATGATCGCGACCCGTGACGCGCGATTTCGCACCCTCGCGATTTTCGCCCAGCGGCGTCCGGCCGAATTCGGAGTTCCAAACGACCAGCGTTTCCTCG
This sequence comes from Planctomycetaceae bacterium, assembly GCA_016793115.1. Classification (GTDB taxonomy): domain Bacteria; phylum Planctomycetota; class Planctomycetia; order Pirellulales; family PNKZ01; genus PNKZ01. The sequence goes on along the minus strand of JAEUIN010000235.1, from coordinate 2,996 downwards.
AGCAGTCCGCGACGCTTGAGATCCTTCAACAACGCCGCGATCGGCTGATCGGCCATTAGGCAATTGTGCTTCAACTGGGGGTCGAGGCTGGAATGGTGATCCCACGACGAGTGGAAGATGCCGACGACGCGCACCCCGCGCTCGATGAGCCGGCGGGCCAGTAAGCAGTTTCGCGCGAACGGCCCGAAGAGTCCGATGCCGCCGAGATTCGATTTGATCGGCGGCTCCACTCGCTCGACGCCGTATTCGTCGAGCGTTGCTTGTGTCTCATCGCTCAAATCGGTTAGTTCCGGCGCAGCCGATTGCATACGAAACGCCAACTCATACGAATTAATGCGAGCCGCAAGCTCGCCGTCGCGCACATCGGCCAAGTGCAGTCGATTCAAATCGTTCACGGCCGAAATCCCCGCGCGCTGGCCGAGCGCGTCGATCCCCGGTGGGTTCCCGAGATTGAGCACCGGATCGCCGTCGCTGCGGAACTGCGTCCCGCTGTAGGTGCTCGGCAAAAACCCGCTCGACCAACTCGCGGAGCCGCCGGGGATCCCGCGGCCTACGGTGACAAGCGAGACGAACGCCGGCAGGTCGCGCGAATCGCTGCCAAGCCCATACGCCAGCCACGATCCTAAACTCGGTCGGCCGGAAATCGGCGAGCCGGTGTTCATCATCAATTGGCCGGGCAAGTGATTGAATTGATCGGTATGCATCGATCGAATCAAGCAGATGTCGTCGGCGCAGGAGCCGATATGCGGCAATAGATCGCTCATTTCCATCCCGCACTCGCCGTAACGTACGAACTTGCGCGGCGTCGCCATGAGCCGCGCCGACTCCTTCTTGATGAACGCGAACCGCACGTTGGCGAGCATCGACTCCGGCAGCGGTTGCCCGTCGAGTTTATTGAGTTCCGGCTTCGGATCGAACAAGTCCATCTGGCTGGGGCCGCCTTCCAGATAGATATAAATAACTCGCTTCGCTTTGGCGGCGAAATGTGCGGCGCGCGGGCGTGTCGGATCGTGGGATTGCGACGCTTTACGCAGCGCGTCGGCCGCTGTGACGCCGTCTTGATCCAAAAGCGCGGCCAATACGGCGGCGCTCGCGCCGGAAAGCCCGCCGGTCAAAAAACGCCGCCGGCAGAGACCGAGCCGAATGTGATCGAGCGCGACAGGGTCGAAGTCGGCGGGATGGGAACGCTGTTCGGGCATGGCGCATTACTCTCGCGTAATGAATTCGTCGAGGTTCATGAGCACGCGGGCCGTGCCGATCCACGCAGCAGTCGTCGTCATCGCCGAGTCGTGCATCGCAACGGCCCGCTTCGCGTTCGGAGTCTGCCCCAGCATCGCGGCCGCCGCTGCGGGGTCGTACAGAAGTCTTAGTCGCTCCGTCTCAACGAATTCTCGAACACGGCCCAATTCGGCGGAATTCGGTGCACGTCCCAGAGCGCGGCGAAAACCCTCTTCAATTCCGGTGTCGACAGAATTTCGGGAGGCCGCCGCGAGTTGACGGCCGAATGCTTGAGCGCATTCAAAAAAAACTGGATCGTTCAGCAATGTTAGCGCCTGCAATGGCGAGTTCGATCGTTCGCGGCGCGTGCAGGCCACGGTCGAGTCGGGCGTGTCGAACGTCAACAGCATCGGATACGGCGTTGCTCGTCGAAACAGGATGTACATTCCGCGCCGATACAAATCGGGACCGGTCGACACTTGCCAATCAGAATTGCGGCTGATGCTCGCCACGTACGCGGGTTGCGGAGGGCGAATGCCGGGGCCGCCGATCTTGCGCTCAAGCAAACCGGAAGCCGCGAGTGCGGCGTCGCGCACCGCTTCCGCCTCTAAGCGGAATCGCGACTGCCGCGCCAACAGCACGTTGAGCGGATCGCGCTGGATTAGCTCCGGCCGCGTGTGCGAGGCTTGGCGATATGTCGCGGACGTGACGATGAGCCGAATTATCTCCTTGCGGCTCCATCGGCGGGCCATCAATTCGCTCGCCAGCCAATCAAGCAAATCCGGGTGCGACGGCGCTTCGCCGCCGGAGCCGAAGTTCTCGTCGGTGGCGACAATGCCGCGGCCGAACAAATGCTTCCAGATATGGTTGACGGTAACGCGCGGCGTCAACGGGTTGTCGTCGCGGACTAGCCAGCGCGCGAGATCGAGTCGGTCGCCGACCCTGCCGCGCGGTTTGAATGGATGTAGTACCGCCGGCGTGCCGGGAACCACATTCTCGCCGCGGCTCCGGTAGTCGCCGCGAAGGTGGACGTACGAAGTGCGCGGCTCTTTGCGAGCCGCGATCGTCATTGCCGCGGTCGCAGGCTTCTTGGGCTCCGAAATGATGAGTTTTTCATAGGCGGCGCAAACCTCTTGGGCTACGCCGCCGAAATTCACTGCGGCTTCGATGAGCTTGCGCTGTTCCGTGCTCCGCTTCTTTGTCGTCGTAGCCAACGCGCCGCGGAGCAATTTGAGGTCGATCGACGTGTTACCCGATTTGAGATCGCGAAATACCTCACCCATGGTCGCGACTAGTTTCTCGTGATCCTTGCTCCACTCGCGTTTTCGAAGTTCGTAGGTTTCCAACTCGCCGGGCTGAATCACCGGTACGTTTACGTCGTCGGCATCGTTGAAGAATGCGAAGAATGAATAGAACTCGCGATGCGAAATCGGATCGAACTTATGAGAATGGCACTCTGCGCAGCCGACGGAGAGCCCGAGCCAGCCGATGCCGACCGTACTCGTGCGATCCACGATCTCCTTCAACCGATATTCTTCCAAGTCGACGCCCGCCTCGGTGTTACGCAGGGTGTTGCGCAGGAAGCCGGTGGCCGTCTTTTGGGCGAGCGTCGCATTCGGCAGCAAATCGCCGGCCAATTGCTCGATCGTGAACTGATCGAACGGCAAATCTTGGTTGACGGCGTTGATCACCCAGTCGCGATAGATCCAAGCATAGGGGCGCAGCGCGTCGCCGAGATACCCGTCGCTGTCGGCGTAGTGAGCGATATCGAGCCAGTG
>JAEUIN010000223.1 GCA_016793115.1 Planctomycetaceae bacterium | reverse complement strand
TAGGCGAAGGCGGTGATCGTGCAATCGATTTCGTTGATGACGTAGGCGAACTTTCCGCTGGGGTGAAACGCGAAATGCCGCGGGCCTGCGCGACGGGCCGTGGCCGCGAAGGCCGGATCGTTGGCCGTGATCTGGCCATTGGCGGCGTCGTACTTGTAGATCATGACTTTGTCGAGGCCGAGGTCGGCGCAGAAGGCAAACTTGTTCGCCGCGTCGAGGTTGATCGAGTGCCCGCGGGGACCGCCTTGACGTTTGGCGTCGGCCACTTCGCCGGAGTGCACGACGTAGCAACTCATTTCGGCGAGGCTGCCGTCGGCCTTGATCGGCAACACGCCGCATGAGCCTGCGCCATAGTTGGCGATGAGTACGTTTCTGCCTTGAGCATCGACCGTGATGTGGCACGGGCCGTTGCCGCCCGACGATTGCTCGTTGAGCTTCGTCAGATTGCCGGTCGCTTCATCGACGGCAAACGCGCACACCGCGCCGGCCGCAGCCTTGTCTTTCTTCGCGCCGGGCAGCTTTGTCTCTTCACCGACCGCGTAGACGAACTTCCGGTTCGGATGCACGCACAAGAACGACGGGCTGCCGGTTTCCGCGGCCAGCGCCGGTTCACTAAGTTTGCCCGTCGCTAGGTCGAGCTCCGAACGGTAGATGCCTTGGCTCTTGCCGCCGCGCGTGTAGGTGCCGAAGTAGACGCGGAACTTCGTCACGTTACCGAGGCCCGCACAGCAGGCGGGAGTGAATTGAAGCGGGATGGCGCGACCGTCGTCGTTGTCGTCGGCGGTCGGGGCGGCAACGGCCGAGGTGATGACAAGCGTGCCTCCGTTGATGGGGATGCCGCCTGAAATGTAGGTGTTGGTTCCGCTGAGAATGATCGTTCCGCCGCTGCCGACTTTCGAAATCTCGCCACCGCCGGGAATCGTCGTGATCGTCACGCCGCCGCGGATCGTCGTGCCGCCGGTGTAGCCTTCCTTCACGGCGCCTGTCGCGGCTACCGTCGTCAGCTTATCTTCGGGAAACGTCTCCAACACCAAGTTCTTGAAGCGCACTTCCTGCGGCACTTTGTTCGAGTGCAACTGCAGGCCGATGGGGGCTTCTTTGATCCGGTCCGGTTCCGGCTCGCGCCAGTCGCTGACGAGCGTGCCGTTGAGCACGAAGCGGATGCGGTTGCCTTGGGCCAGGATTTCGATCCGGTTCCAGTCGTGTTGTTTGTTCAGCGGGCGAGCCTTCTCGCCGTTGCGATGAATGGCGTTGCGGCCGTAGAGGTCGTAGAAGCCGTAGCCGGAGGGGAACATCACGAGATGTCCGGCGTAGGTGAACTCGTCGCCGCGCTCCGGCGCGACGCGGCCCCACATCGCGATGCCCGAGTGCATTTCGGACTCGGCCAGCTTGAAATCGAAGGTCAAGCGGAAGTCGCTGAACTTGCGCTCGGTAAGCAGGTGCGTGCTGACCGGGATTTCAGCGGTGTTCTTGCCGACGATCTCGTCGCCTTGCACGCTCCAGTATTTGTCTTTGTGACCGACCCAGCCCGTAAGGTCCTTACCGTTGAAGAGGTAGAGCGTCTCGTGCTTCCCTTCCTTTGGCGGCAGCTTGGGTGCCGTTGCTTGAGCGGCGTCGGTCGGCAGCGGACCGGCGGGCTTCTTGGCCGGCTGCTTCGCGGCGGGCTTCTTACTGGCTTGCGGTTTCGCAGGATCGGCGGCCCGAGCGCTCGTCGCGCCAGACCAAATCAGCGCTGATAAAACAAAGACCGAAAGCAAAGTACGACGCATAGTCATTCTCCAAGCGATGCGCAAAGCGCGGCGGTAGGCGGGGCAGGGGAGGGGGAACGGATTATAGTCTGCCGCGTGGTGCGAAGCACCAGTATGGCAACGATCTTCCGACGCCGAAAATCGCACACCAGGCCTGAAGCGCAAGCGAGGGGGGCGCCGTTGAGATTACGACAACAGAGAACCCAGAGATTACGGAGAAGAATTCAAACTTGATTCTGCCTCCGGGAACTCCGAGTTCTCCGTTGTCGCCCGATCGGCACTGCTACTTCTTGCCGGCTCCGGCCTTCTTGCCTTTACCTCCGCCCGGACGTTTCGGCACGTCGGGCGACGGGGCCGTGGCGCTGAGGGCCGCGTATTCGTCGTGCTGTCTCTGCCACAGCGCTTCGAGTTCGCGGACCTTGTCCGGATTGGCCGAGGCGAGGTTGTGCGACTCCGATCGATCGCCGGCGAGGTCATAAAGTTCCCAAGGGTCGCCTTTCGCGGCGACGAGTTTCCAATTGCCCGCGCGGATCGCGCGGTTGTCTTCGTGCAGCCACCAGACGAAGTCGCGCTCGCCGGCCGTTTTGCCGGTCAGCGCACCCGCTAAGCTCCGGCCTTGCAGCGGCGGCACCGGGAAACCTTCGCGCTCTTTCGGCGGCGCGACGCCTGCCAACTCCAGCGCCGTCGGCACGATGTCGACCACGTGACCGACGTCGGTGCGCAGTTCGCCGCGAGCGCTGATGCCTTTGGGCCAATGCGCCACGAGCGGCGTACTGACGCCCCCTTCGTGAACCCAGGTCTTGTGCCGGCGGTGCGGCGTGTTCGACACCGTCGACCAACCCGGGCCGAGGCACAGGTACGTCGCCGCCGAACCGGGCGAAGCTTGCGGATCGTGACCGGAGCCGCGGACCATGATCTCGGCGCTCGCGCCGTTGTCGCTGGCAAAGAGAATCAACGTGTCGTCAAAGGCGTTCATCGCCTTGAGCTGCGCGACGATGCGGCCGATCTCGCGATCCATCACGTCGATCATCGCGGCGTGCACGGCCATCTTCGCGGCCTGAAATTCTCGTTGCTCGGCCGTGAGCGAATCCCACGGCAGCGGCAAGTTCACCTCGCCGGGCCCGAGCTTTTCCATGGCGTCGGGAAACGCATAAGGCGGGCCGAGGTCGCGTTCCGGTTGCGAAAGTTCGCACGTCGTGAGCCCTTGCTGCTTCATCCGCTCATAACGGGCCGCCCGAATTTTCTCCCAACCCTGGCGATACAGTTCGCGATAACGGGCCACATCCTCGGCCGGCGCATGCAGCGGAAAGTGAGGCGACGTGAAGGCCACGTAACTGAAGAATGGTTGGTCTTTGTGCTCGGCCGCGTGCTCTTTTAAGTGCTCGATCGCGTAATCCGCGATCGTCTCGGTGACGTACTTCGGTTGGTCGGCGGGCGTCGGCGGCAGCGGCTTGCCGTCGGCCAGATGATTCTGCGGGCCGAAGTAATGGTTGTGATCTTCGAGTTGATAAGAGTGGTCGAAACCGGTCGGCAGCACCGGCCCGACGAGGTGCCACTTGCCGCTGTGGTACGAACGATATCCGGCGGGCTTCAGCAGCTCCGGCAACAGCCCGACCCAGCGGGGCCGCGACCCGCGCCCGCCGGCTTTGTACGCCGTGTCGCTCTTGGTCGATTGCGCGTAGTAGCCGCTGAGCAAGGCGTTGCGCGTCGGCCAGCAACGGGCCGTGTTGTAAAACTGCGTGAACCGCAGCCCGCCTTTGGCGAGCGAGTCGAGATTCGGCGTGGCGATCTCCCCGCCGTAGCAGCCGAGATCGGAATAGCCCAGGTCGTCGGCGAGGATGAAAACGATGTTGGGTTTGGGGGCCGCCGCCGACGGAGTTGAGTCGGCCGCGGCGAGGGGGGCGGCGCGCTGCAACAGTAACAGAATTGCAATAACGAGAAAACGGCAGGTGCGTGCAACGGCCCCCCCTTTGCACGCACCCTTAGTTCTAAGTGATGTCGTGCGTGCAAAACGACCCTCGTTGCACGCACCCCGCCCGAGTTGCACGCAGCAATAGTAATAGGATTGCAATTGCAATTTGATTGCAGTTGCAATTCGTTGCGGAACAGAAATCGAGTGTTGCATTTTGGGCGGCGCGTAGAGACTCCGGTCGCTGACGTTCCCGGCTCGCTGTTGGGGTCGATGGTAGTTCATGGGCATTGGAGAAATCGGCGGTAAAAGTGCCCCCCTTTGCTTGCTGCGGGGCTGGTGAGTGAGATCGGCGCGCGGTGACGCATTGAGTATTTTCCCAGATGTTGCGG
>JAEUIN010000195.1 GCA_016793115.1 Planctomycetaceae bacterium | reverse complement strand
TATCACCTGCGCCGTAAAGGCCGACGGCTCGGGCAAGCTCCTCTGGGAGAACAAGCAGAAGTGCTACGAGCAATCGATGCTTGCGCACGACGGGCACCTCTACGCACTCACGGACAACGGCATCGCCTACTGCTGGCGCGCGAGCGACGGCCAAGAAATGTGGAAGCAGCGTTTGAAAGGTCCGGTCAGTTCGTCGCCGATCTTGGCCGACGGCCGCATCTACTGGGCCAACGAACGAGGCACGCATTACGTTTGCAAGGCGACGCCGGCCGCGTTTGAATTGCTGGCCGAAAACCAACTCGGCGACGAGTCGTTCGCCAGCCCTGCGGCGCTCGGCGACAAGTTATATATTCGCGCCGCATCAAGCGCCGGCGGTTCGCGGCAAGAGTATCTTTATTGCCTCGGCGAAAAGCGGTAGAACATCCGCACCTGCCGGCGTTTCGCTAGTCCACCCGATTCCTCCCCTCGCCCCTTGCGGGAGAGGGGCCGGGGGTAAGGGGGCGAAACGCGTTCGTAAAAGCTTATTCTTCCCGCCCCGCCGGCGACGCCTACGTCGTACCTTCCCAAGGATCCCTCCCATGCATCGCCTGTTCGTGTTCGCTTCGTTGGCCCTATTCGCTTCGTCGCAGGCCATTGCCGGGGAACCGCCGGCCCAACCGTTCGACGGCAAAACGCTGGACGCTTGGACAACCGCGGCCGGCAAGCCGGTGCCCGACGGTTGGGAGGTCAAGGACGGCGTCATCCACCTCAAGCCGCGCGCGAAGAACCAACCCGGCGGCGGCAACATCGTCACGGCGCACAACTACGGCGACTTCTCCCTCTCGTTCGATTGGAAGATTACCCCCAAGGGCAACAGCGGCATCAAGTACCGCGTGCGCAACTACGGTAAGTCGGCGCTGGGGCTCGAGTATCAAATGTACGACGACGGCCGCAAGCTGGAGAAAGGCGCGACGGCTTCGCTCTACGATCTCTACCCGCCGAGCGGCGCGGCCCTGCCGAACCCGCCCGGCGAATGGAACACGGGCCGCATCATCGTCCGCGGCAACCGCATCGAGCACTGGCTTAACGGCAAGCAAGTCGTCGTCGCCTACGTCAACTCGGCCGAATGGCAGAAGCGGATGAAGGAAAGCAAGTTCAACAAGTACGACGACTTCGCCGAGAACCGCGTCGGCAAACTCATGATCACCGACCACGGCAGCGAAGTCTGGCTCCGCAACGTCCGGTTCGAAACCTTCGACATCGGCGGCTCGCGCAGCACGCTCCGCAACCGCCTCCGCAATCGGCTCGGCCTGTAAGGCCGACGATACCGGCCGGACGAAAGTTGGTCTGGCTCCCCTCGCCCCTTGCGGGAGAGGGGCCGGGGGTGAGGGGGCAGCGACGCTATAGCGCCGAAAGCTACAGGCCGTGCCGTGGCCCGAGCTGATCGAAGATTTTTTCGACTACCTCCAGTTCTCGGTCCGGCACGTCGCCATCGTAAAGGCAAGCAGAGTAGTCTTTACTCTTATTGTCACCTTGCACGTAACCAACTTTATAGGTTGAAAGGGCCTTCTCTGCCGATGAGTTCGGTCCGAGTTGCAAAGCGATCTCAGCAAGAACTTCGTTCAAGTAGGCCACGAAGACATCGCTCTGTGCCGCATCCGACCACCATTTGCGGTCTGAATTGATGTTGGTGAAGTCGCACTCCGAGGCCGTCACACCAACAAGATTGCTGTTCTGAAAAGCGGAATCTGAAAAAACGCAGCGGTGGAACTCCGAGCGGTCAAACTCACAACTGACGAATTGCAAAGACGAACCAAGGCCCGCCATCTCGCTGATCGACCATCGGTTGCTACGTTTCGGCTTGGTTCTCAGCGACTTGAACTTGCAGTTCAAAAACTGGCACGATTGAAATAGGGTTTCGCAAGCCAAGTACCCGTCGAAAACAACGTCGTTGAATGTGCAGTCAACAAACAAGTTCTGGGGTGAGATAACCGCCCGAAGCACGGACACCGAGATTGACGACCGTAGCCACGTATTACCGCCGCCCCAAAAATGCCCGTCGGTCGTCACGGTCGAGAATTCCGATTCGATGATCTTAGAATTCACGACGTTCGGAAAAATGGTGCGGCCCGTGAGGCGAACTCTGGCCAGTTCAACGCCATCGATCACCGCTAGGGACGTCTCCCAGTTGCTGTTGCTGATGTCGACGTAGCCGTCGCCAGCTCGATTCTCATTTAGCCATCGACGAGAGTTCTCAGGGCCAGACGACAGTACTTCAACAATCGATTTCATATTCGATAGCAATGCGGCCTCTGTAATTCCCCTTCGGCAAGAGGGGACGCCCTACCATCATCATCTGCAACTACCTACGGAGCTTGAAGCGTGAAGTTGCTTCACACTACTCCTTCAGCGCCCCCTCAATCATCCGCACCGTCGCATCCGCCAGCAGTTGGTAAGCCTCCGGCTTCCAGTGAAACGAATCGCCGCGGGCCAGGTCCAGCTTGTCGATGAGCAGGCCGTAGAAATCGTTCACCGGTACGCCGAGCCGCGCCATCACCGCGGCGGCCATCCGGTTGTGTTCGATGATCGTCGCATTGATCTCGGGTTCCAACTCGGTCGGCTTGCCCTTCACCGTCACCGGTGTGCTGGAGGCCCAAATCACCCGGGCCTTCGGCAATTTCTTGCGGATGACTTCGACGTAGGCCGCCGTCAGCGGTTCAAACGTTCCCTCTTTGATTCGCCCCTTCTGCCAACCATGCAGGCCCATGTTGAAGTGCACGACGTCGTACGGCCCTTGATCGAGCACTTCGCCGAGCAGCTTATTCAAGTGCTCCGACTGGCAGTACGGATTCACCCAAGCGTCAACGTACGCGCGGCCCTCGAGCGCCGCGATCGTCGACTTCAGATAGCCGTTAAGAATCGAGTCGCCGATCAAGAGCACGCGCGGGCGCGCCTTGTCGACGACGGTCGCCTTCTCGACCCGCCAACCTTTGCCGTCGGCGTGCAGGCGAGCATCCGTTTCGATCGGAGCGGCCGCGGGTTTCGCCGGCTCGGCGGCCGTGAGCGGAGCCGACGACCGCACGGCGGCAAACAACGATACGAACAACAATAGCAACGACCAGCGAGCGACGGCGTGCGACATGAAATATCTCGGCGGAGCAGGGGAGGGCGGACAAGGAAACACGTGCGGTCGCACATTGTAACCTCGCCGCCACTCGCCATGCGACTTCCCCTCGTCGCCGCCATACGTTCCGCTCACGACGTCGCAGGATCCGGCGTCGCGACGCTCGCGGGGCCATGACTCTTCCGGCGTCGCGCGAGGCTGAGCCATACCGCGGCAGCGAACATTCCCAAGCCTGCGACCAGCGCGTCGATGCCCGGCACGAGAAGTTTCACTTTGCGATAGAGCGGCTCTCCGTAATACACCAAGTAGTTGAGGGCCACGAGCGCGGCGGCGAGCGCCACCATCCGATCGCGCAACACAAGAGCGGCTGCACCGCTGCAAAGCACCAGCCATTCCGGATAGTACAACTGCCAGAGTTCCGGCAGATTCTCGCGCAGGCCGTAAAAACCGAAGTCTCGCCAGTCGATCAAGGCCGCGAGCAGTTGCAGCGTGACCACGGCGCGGAGCAGTAAAGCCCGTTCGCCGGCGATCCACCAAGCCTGCGCCACGCACAGGGCCAGTGCCGTGTAGAAGGAGAGAAAATGTATCGGCAAGTCGTCACGACGAGCGCCGAAGAATTCGACGGCGAGCCACAAGCAGGCGGCGCCCAACGTCGCCGAAAGCGGCGCGCGCCGCAGGGCGCCGCGAATCGTAAGCAAGACCGAAGCGATGAGCACCGGCCAGCCGTTGGGGCCGGCCGTCCAAGTAAGAAACCGCAGCGAATCGCGGTCGACGAAGCCGAGCGCGACCAGCGACACCATCAGGCACTTCCGCGCACCCGGCACCTTGCCGAGCCAAGCCCCGGCGTAGATCGCGCACGTTCCGGCGGTGACGACCAGCGGCGGCATCGCTCCCAGACCGCCGCGAAACAGCGTCAAGAATTCGGTCGCCGCGGTGCTCTTGCCGAGGTTCATCGTCGAAAGCAACACGGCAACGGCCGGTAGCACCAACCCGATACCGATGCCGAGCGTGCGAAGATGTCGCTTCCCGCCGACGAGGAACAGGATGCCGGCCGCCCAGGCCAGCGGCACCAGGAAGTACGAAGCAAAAATCGTTTGCCCCCGAGCCGCGGTGTGAAAAGCTTCACAAAGATAGTAGGCCCGGCCGCTCGCGCAGATCACCAGCGGCACGAAAATCACCGTCGGGTACCATGGCCAAGACCAGGGGGTTCCGTTGTGGGCCACATACTTCGGCCCGAGCCAGACGGCCGGCAGCAGCATGAGCAAAGTTGCCCCGGCCGCTGTAGCAAAACCGAACAAGAGCCACTGCAGCGTCGGATCCTGGGGCGTCGCCGAGAGGGGCTGCACCACGGTCGGCCAGACGAAGAACAACGTCATCAGCAGGTGATATGGTAGGCGATAGCCCCAGGGGAGCCGCATCCGCAGGCCCGTCACCAGCCCTTCGCCGACGAGTGCGGCGAAGAGCGCCCCGCCGCAGGCCCAGAGCCGGCCGACCTCCGGCTTCGCTTGCAGTGAAAAATCGAAGCCGACGCTGACCATTGGGAGCAACAGCACCGCCAACAAGCCGAGCATTCGCAAATCTTCCCACAGCACGCCGAGCCGGCGAAGCAGCCAAGCCGTCGTTGCGAGCAGCAGAACATACGCGGCGAGACAAATCGCCAACAGCGGCCACTCGGGCGATCCGCTGCCGACGGGAAACGACTTCAGCAGCCCATAAACAACGAGCGCCGCACTGACGACATAGAGCGGATTGTGCGTGCAGACTCGCAATTGCTCGAGCAGGCCGGGCACCCGTTTGGAGTTTGCGTCGTCCGGTGAAACCGAAGGCAGTTCCACAGGGGCAGCGGTGCTCGAAACCGGGTCGACGGGCACTTCCTCCGGCGTCATGCGGGTGCTCCTTTCGAGAAATTGCCGCGCCGCCGGCGGTGAGGCGAGTCGGCGCTGGTCGGATCGCTCCGAGCCCGCTGGTTCGTCTCACTTCAAGATTTCGCCGACGGCACGGCCTCCGCCCCGCCGTGGGCAACGCATCTCATGCGCCCCGGCGCGGATTTCTCATTTTGAGCGTTTTACGCGTAACGCAGGCCCGCCCGTTGCGCTCTAACAAGGCGCAGACAACTTGCCTCCCCTCGCAGCCACGATCATGTTGCAACCTTACGCCCCGACGGAATTACGCGACGAACCCGCGCCGGGCCGCCGCCGGATCTACTCCAACATGCGACCGCTCCGCTTCACCTGCCGCGCCGTTTTGCAAAGTTCGGCGACCGCGGTCGCTGAGCAAATTCTCGATCTCGGCAATTGGACGAACTTCCGCGGCTACGGTTGCCTACCAGGCATTCGTGCCGCGCGGTTCGAGAAGCGTACGCCGGAAGTGGTCGGCACGCGCATCGCCGTGGTCAACACCGACGATTCGACGCATGTCGAAGAGATCGTCGAGTGGAACCCGCCGCATCGCGTCGCTCTGCGGATGCAAGACTTTTCCCCGCCGCTGGCCCGCCTGGCCACGCACATCGAAGAAACCTGGACCTTCGCAACCAGCGACGCCGGCACGGCCGTGGAACGCAGCTTCGCCATGTTCCCGAAAAGCTGGTTCGCCGGAGTTTTCTTGCGGCTCATCGCGCCGATGCTGCGGCGTGCGGTCGATCGACACCTCGCCGACTTACGGGCCGCGGAAAGCTCGGAAGCCCGTTAGCGATCGATTCCATTTTTCTTGCCGGCGACTGATTCGCCACCTTGGCGTGTTGCCGCCCAACATCACTCACGGTTCGCTGACTTTTTCTTCAGTCAGCTCGTCATAAGCCGCATTCTTGCCCGACTTTTTCGCCGGCGGCCTCTCTAGGTGCGCCAGTTGCATTACACCCGCACCACAGGAGGGTCGGTTGCGGAGATGCTCTACACGCGTCATCGCGACTTTCATTCATCGAACCTGACATCACAGGTCCGGCATCGTTTCAAGGGATCGTCGCATGACATTTTCATCGTTCAAACATTCGTTTTTCGGCGCGGCTGTCGCGGCCGTGCTCACCGCAAGTTTAGCCGTATCGCCGGCCTTGGCCCAAAAGGGCGGAAAGGGTGGAGGCGGCGGTGGTGGCGGAGGCGGCGGTCGCGGTAATGCCGGGGCCCGTGCAGGCGGTGGTGGCGGGGGAGGCGGACCCCGCGTTAACGTCGGCGGCAATGCCGGAGGCGGCGCTCAGATTAATCGTGCCCCTCAAGGCAACCCAGGCGGCGGCAAT
>JAEUIN010000185.1 GCA_016793115.1 Planctomycetaceae bacterium | reverse complement strand
CATCGCCAGGAAAAACAGCGGCGCCGTGAGCACGCTCGCGACCCAAAACCGTCGCGTCATGTCGCGTAGTTCGGAGTCGTCTTCCTCCGCCGAAACCGTTTTCGGTTCCAACGCCATGCCGCACTTGGGACAACTCCCCGGATGGTCTTGTTCGATCTCCGGATGCATCGGACAAGTGTACTTGGACGCGGCAGGCGGCGCGGATCGCGACTGAAATTTCGCGGCGTCGTGGCGATCATGCCCGCAGCATGACTCCTGTCGAGCGCCTTGCTCGTCCGTGAGATACCATTGCGGATCGGAGCGAAACTTGTCGCCGCAGCGTTTCGCGCAAAAGTAGTACGTTTCGTCGCCGACTCGATGTTTGTCGGGGGCCGTTTCGGCGTCGATCGTCATCCCGCAAACCGGGTCTACTACCTTGGTCATCTGATTCTCCCTGGCGATAAAGTGGCACGAACCGCAGGGGCAGACGGATAGGCAGGCCGACTCTTACAGTCGTCCCGTCAATTATTTGCAACTTTCGCAGCTGCAGTCGAGGCAGCCATGAGTGGCGCAAGTACCGCAACTCTGCTCAAGCCTTGTCTTTAAGGCGGCGCGAGCCCGATGTAAGCGGACGCCGGCATTATTAGCTTGAATGCCTAGCGCCGCCGCAACTGCCGGCACGGGTTCGCCGTCCACGTCGACCCTTCGCAACAATTCCGCGTATTCGGGCTTGAGCGTCGGAATCAACTCGTCGACGCACCGACAAATCGTTTGTTGCAGGGCTTGTTCATCGGCCTCGGAGAACTGTTCGGTGAACGCATCCAAGGCCTTCCGTGCGACGACGCGGCGACGATAGAAGTCAATCAACGCGTTGCGCAGTAGACGATAGAACCACGCGACGGCGGATTCTTCGTCGCGAACGTCCTGCGACTTTTCGACGGCCTTGGCAAATGCCGTTTGAAGTATTTCCTCGGCATCCTCGACCGTAGGCACGCGAGGACGTAGAAAGTCGAGGAATCGACGGTGATTGCTGACAAGAACGTCGACGACCCCCGGCGATTCTCGATTTGGTAAACCCACGCGAAGTTTCTTCAGCAAGTGCTACCGGCTTCGAAGCGTCGTGCGCCCTTCGACAACGCTCATTTACCATACCATGTATCACGCCATTGCTTAAGTTGCAGCACTTCGGCTTCTTGTGCCTCGATCATCTCTTGCGCCATCTGTTTCAATTCGGGGCGGTCGCTGGAGACCAGCACTTGTTTGGCGGCGATAATCGCGCCTTCGTGATGGGGTATCATCATATCGATGAACCTTCGGTCGAAATTCGAATCTTTCTCGCCCAAATATCCCGGGATCATTTGGTTCATCGCAGCCATCTGCCGCGGCATTTCCATCATGGCTTTGTGATCGTGCGGAGCGGGTTGCGTTGCGACTTGCCCGATCGCAGTGGTCAGTAGTACGAGGCTGAGAATGACCGTCAGTAGACTTTTCATAGCACGGCTCCAGATAAGGACTTGGCGACTTTCATTTGCGCCGTGCATCTTCGGTACCGCAAATCGAGCTATTTAAGTCCAGTCGGGCGAACGGACGGAAAAACTCAGTGCGAGAGCTGGTGACGGGGAAATGCCAAGCGTCCCAAGCGGCTCTTACGGCGACCAGTGTGGCACCAAGGTTTGCAGTCGAGCCCGTCGACGAGCGCGATCAGCCGTCGGCCAACGGCGCAAAATCTATAGGGCGCATTTTCTCGACGTGCTAATGATCAGCAGCGTGATCGCCGTCGCAACGCGGCGGCCAGTGTGCCGGGGCCGAACACACGAGACTTAGACGAGCGACATCTTGGCGTATCGCGCGGGGTCGGCTTCAAATTCGGCGCAGCAGGCGGTCGAGCAGAAGAAATAGTCGTGTCCCGAACGCTTCGCCGAGGCGGCGGCACGCCGACGATCAATCCGCATTCCGCAAACCGGATCGGTGGCCAACGCCGCCGTTTGATCTCGGTCGGAGTTTTCCAACGAGACGTAGGTTCTGACGAACTTGATGAGACGTTGTTCTAACCACGCCGCGATCGCAGCATCATCAAGGCCGGCGATGGGCAGCGTGAGCCGATCGAAACGCTCGTACTTCGCAAACGAGGGAAGGATCGACAACTCGTACGTGAGTAAGAGATTCTCGCACGCCTCGTCGTGGTCGACGCACAGTTCAATCTTGACTGACGCGGGAAACCGCTCCGTGTAACCGAACCACCAAGTGCAATGGCCATGTTCGCATTTACGAGCAGGGTTCGCGTTCGGAAACTTCCTGGCCACGATCTGCATTCGCGGCCGTACGATTTCAACCAGCAGTCGTTCCGCTTGCCGTTCAAACTCCTGCCGCTTGGAAGTCAACTCAGCCATATAGGCCGACTCTTGCTCCGGAGCCATTGAAGCGCCGTCGGCCGCACGCAATTCGCCGTCAATTCTCACTGCAAAATCTGAAAGCGCAGACATGGCGCACCTCCTTCACGATCCAAACCGCCTGCCGCTGGAGCGAAAAAATACTCGGCCTCGACGTTTTAGCCGAGGCCGAGTCGTAGCGGCAGGAGCGCTCAGTAGCCGGTGACGTAGCGATGGGCGTCGGTCTTCGGCAACAGCCAAGTCGGCGGGTGCGGGCGAACCACGCGGACCGCCGGCGCGAGTACCGCCGCTGGAGCGACGGCCCCCGTACCAGGCTCCACCGACAGCGAACGACGCCCTTCGGCGACCGGAGCGGCGGCGCGATAGGTCGGAGCATACCGCACCGTGGCGCGCGGGCCCGGCGTCATGTACGCGTGACCTTCCGACATCATGGTGTTTCCGATGCCGAAAGCGGTGGAAGTGGAGAGGAACATCAATCCGGCAGCGAAGAATGTCATGAAGGTTCTCATGGCGAATCTCCCATGCTAGGCCCATCGTGTCGGCGTGCGGCAGATCGACGGGCGACATTCGCAAGGCAACTGAGGAAGTCGTTCAAAGTCGGGATACGCAGCCTTGCAAATCCTGCGGTCCACACAAACCTGATTGGAACTTCCGCAAGAACAGCTACGCAGACCGCGGGCCAAAAATGAATGCCGCACAGAAATCGCCTCATTCAAGTCGCCCAAAGCGGAGGGTGACGGCGGCTACGTTCCGAAAAAATCCGGCATTTGTTGATCAACATTGTGGTTCACCGCATTTCATCCAAATTCGCGCGGCGAAAGGGCGACGTTTCATGCGCGTGGACGGACAACGTGTGCGACGTGCTCCTTCGCGCGCCCGAGAGTGCGGAGCCGGCACACATGGTCTGAACCGTGCGAAGCCGCGCGAGCAAATTCCAGTAGGCTCCAATCGGCTTCGTCGTGTTGCAACATCGCGAATCAAATGGAAAGGCAGGAACGATGCGGCACGTGAGGCTTGGAAATTTTACACCGTCCATCCCTCGGGCACGCGGCTTGCGTACTGATTGCGGCCCACCTGTGTTGTAGAATGAGACGCACGCTCTTTCAGGCCACGATATGTTTGCCACGGCATTCAAGCTCCTGCTGGCCGCAGCCATCTCAGTTCAACCGATCTTCGCGATCGGTTGCACATGCTGCGTTGCGCGCAGCAGGACTTGTTGCCGAGTCGGTCAGGCAAAGCCCGTTCAAAAGAGCGAACGGCCCGCACGCCCTTGCTGTCAAAAGTCGCGGGAGATTGCGCGAGATAAACATACGCAAGACGCGTGCGTCGGCACGGCGAGCGAAGTAAACGGAGTCGGCTGCTGTAGTTGTCGTAACGACACGACGAATCAGGCCGCGCATTTCGTCGGAGCGAAAGACGTTCCGGAGTCGGTCGCGCGCGACTGCCCACAGAATTATGCGGGTGTCGTTACGGTCGATCTCTCGTTGCACAGGTCGGCGTGTTACGAGCGCCCGACCGGACCGCCCATTACGGGTTTTGAGCTCTGCATTCGCTACGAACGCCTTTTGATCTGATTCATACCTCAGCCTCTTCATCTGAAAGAGGCGCTCGACGTCACTTCGGAACTTCGCTCCGAATTGTTACGCACGGTTCAAGCCATCGGCGAAAACGGCGTAGCAGGACCGTCTTGATCGTTCGGCCGGCATGTCGTCGCGCCGTGAGAGCACCTTTTCTGAGGTATTACCCATGCGTTCTATGATTTTCGCTTTTGCCGTTTTGTGTCTCGTGTTTGCCACCGATTCGACCGTGCAGGCTCAGCAGTACCGGGCCATGTACAACCCTTCCGCCGCCGGCAATCTCGGCGGCGCCAAGTACCGGCCTTATACGGCTCGAACCTATTCGCGACACGCCATTAACCACGGCCAAATCCTGCAACATTACGGAACGTCGACCGAGTCCGTGCCGCAGGCGACGGCCCAGGAACATGCCGCCGAAGTTCGGAAGAACCTCGATGCGTTCGCCAAAGAGATCGACAAGTTGCCGAAGGATTTCGACAACGATCCGGAGGCGAAGAAGCTGATTGCCGAAATTCGGCAACATAATGCCGCCGCGGCCAAGCATTGCGGCATGCTCGAAGAAGAATGTGCCAAGCACATGGCCGCCGGCGGCACCGTCGCCAAGTGCTGCGAAGATATGTTGGCCGATCTCCGCGCGGCCGACGCGGCTCACGACAAGCTGATGAAGCATCTCGGCATCCCGCTGCCGGGCCATCATGCTAAGAAACCGGAAGCCGACAAGAAGTAGCCTGCGGACTTTGCGCCTCCTCGCCCGTACGCTATGCGACGGGCAAGGAGGTTGCCATCTGGGTAGCCCTAGGCGGTTATGACGCGACCTTCATCGTTCATGTTCAACTTGAACTCCATATAGCCGCAGTAGAGCACCGGCACGACGAACAGCGACACCAGTTCGATGAACATGCCGAAGAACACCGGCAAGGCCATAGCCCTGGCGACGTCGGCGCCGCGACCGGTAGCGACCATGACCGGCAACAAGGCGGCGAACGTGGTGAACGCGGTCATGAGGCAGGGCCGAATGCGGCGTCGCCCGGCCTCGATCACCGCCTGCCGGATGTCTTGCACCGACTGGGGCGGACGCTTGTTCAAGAGTTGCTCGATGTAAGTTGCGATCACGACGCCGTCGTCCTCGGCGATGCCGATCAGCGCGATGATGCCGATCCAGACGGCCGTGTTCATTTCGACGTTGAAAACGCCGAGACCGATGAGCCCTCCGCAAACGGCAATCGGGACTTGTGAGAAGATGATCAGCGTGAGCGGCAGGTTGCGGAAGTTGAGATAAATGATCAGCAAATCGAGGAGCACGACGATCGGGATGATGATGCTAAGCCGGCGATTCGCTTCGATCTGGTTTTCAAACGATCCGACGGGTAGCAACGCGTATCCGGTCGGCAGGGTCAACTTGCCGTCGGTCTGAGCCTTTCGCAACGCCGCTTCGACCGCCTCGACCGTTTCTAAATCTCCGGCCATACCCGAGGGCGCAAACGCAATGTGAGCAACGAGCCGAGCGTCCTCGCTGCTGATCATTCCGGGCCCCCACGTCGTCTTCATCTTGGCGAGCGTTTCCAGTGAGACGACTTCCCCGGACTCGGTGACGACCGGCAGTCGGCCGAGGTCGTCGATGCGCTCGCGTAGATCGCGCTGGTAGCGAATCCGGACCGGGTAGCGCTCACGCCCTTCGACCGTCGTCGTTAGGTTCATTCCGCCCAGTGCGGTCTCAATCACCTGGTTGACGGCCATCGTCGTCATACCGTAGCGCGCAGCGGCGTCCCGATCGATTTCAAACTCGACGTACGGCATCCCTAGTACGATGTCCGGATTCACCGTGGCCGGACTGACTTGTGGAATCTGCCGCAGCTGCTCGGCAACCTTGCGCGCCGCTTCCGCCAGGCCGTCGAGTTGATCGCCATAGACGCGGATGGCCATCGGCGCCTTGATGCCGCTTTGCAACATGACGACGCGTCCTTCGATCGGCTGCAGCGGCGAGGCCGGCGTCACTCCCGGCAAGGTTGCCACGGCATTGATCTGGCTCCAAATCGCGTCGATGGTGACGCCATGACGCCATTGAGCCTCGGGCTTCAACATGACGTACGTCTCGATCATCACGCCGGGCGCCGGATCGAGCGCCGATTCCACTCGACCGATCTTTCCCAGCACGTTTTCGACTTCCGGGATTTCGCGAATGAGCGTGTCTTGAGTCTGCAGCACCTCCATTCCTTGTGAGAAGCTGGCCGCGGGATAGAGCGTCGGCATGTAAAACCAGGTCCCTTCGTCGAGCGCGATCCAATCGTCGGTCCTGAGGCCGGGAAAGCGATGTTTCAGATCGACGTAGCCGGGTAAGTCGTTTGGCTCGGCCCCCAGCAAACGAGCTCCTTGCTCCAGAGGAAAAAGGACCGCCGGCAAACCGACCCACGCACCGATGCCCAGGACGCAGATTGCAATCGGAGCCATCACGAAGCTGAACTTATGGCTAAGCAGAAATCGCAATACCGGCTCATAGACCGCGAGGATCATGCGACTCGTCGGATTCTCTTCAATCGGCCGGAGACGCTCGCGCGACAATAGATAGGTCGCGACGGCTACTGCAACGGCGGAGCTTGCCACGGTCGCCCAAAGCGGCAGCGGCGAGGCCTGTTCAACCCACGGTTGCCAGAAGGCGATCACCGCAAATGCCGTCGCGGCCGCTGTGACGGAAGCGACGATGATCCCGCGGCGTCGCGGCCACTGCGTGGTATGCAGCAAAAGGCGGCACAGGGCGGGCACCAGTAGTACGGCGACGAGCAAGGCTGCGACCATGGCAAACGTCTTGGTCCAAGCCAACGGCGCAAACAACTTGTAGTCACGCCCCGTCAAAAAGAACACGGGCAAGAAGCTGACGATCGTCGTCGAAACGCCGGTCATCACGGCCGGAGCGACCTCGTGCGTAGCGTCAATGATCACATCCGTGCGCGTTCGCGTGTCCGAGATCAGATCGGCGGCAGCGTTCGGATCGCCGTCCGTGCGCCGGCCCTGCTCCCATTCGACGAGGTGTTGATAGATATTCTCCGAGATGATGATGCCAAGATCAGCCACCTCGCCAATCGCAATGGCGATGCCCGCCAAGGACATGATGTTGGCGTCGATTTGAAACCATCGCATGCCGATGAACGACATGAGCACGGCCATCGGCATCGTGACGGCGACAATAAGGCTCGCGCGAAGGTGCAAAAGAAACAGCACGATCACGACCGCCGTTATCACCAACTCTTCCTTCAACGATTCGGTCAGCGTGGCGACGGTCTCGTTGATCAGGCCGGTGCGATCGTAGACCGGCACGATCTTGACCCCTTCGAGGCCGGGCTCGATTTGCCGCAGCTTGTCGCGCACACGCTCGATGACAGCGCGCGGATTCTCGCCGAAGCGCATCACGACCACCCCGCCGACCGACTCCCGCCCGTTCAGGTCGATCGCTCCGCTGCGGAAATCAGGGCCAAGTTGCACTTGCGCGAGATCACGAATCCGAACGGGCACTCCGTCGCGCGAGAGGACTACGGTCTTTTCAATGTCGACCAAAGCCTGTTGCGGGTCTTTGTTCTGGCCGATGAATCCTCGGCCGCGGATCACGTATTCCATGCCGCCCGATTCGACGGTCTTAGCGCCCACGTCGATGTTCGAGCCTTTGACGGCCTCGATCAGCCGATCGAGCGGGACGTCGTGAAAACGCAATGCGTCGGGCGAAACTTCGATCTGATACTGCCGAACGTAGCCGCCGACGCTCGCGACCTCGCTGACGCCTTGGACCGATTGCAGTTCGTACTTGACGACGTAATCCTGCAGCGACCGCAACTGGGCGAGGTTCAGGCCGGGCGGACCTTCCAGGACGTAGTAGAAGATTTGTCCCAGCGCCGTCGCGTCGGGCCCGAGCGTCGGCGTAACGCCTTCGGGCAACGTGGCGATGGCCGTCCCCAGCCGTTCCAACACGCGCGAACGGGCCCAATAGAAATCGGTCCCGTCGGCGAAGGTCACCTGCACGAAGCTGTAGCCGAACATACTCTTGCCGCGCACGCTTTCCGCATGCGGTACGGTGAGCAAGGCGACCGACAGCGGATAGGTCACTTGGTCTTCGACGTCTTTCGGAGAGCGGCCCGGCCATTCCGTGAAAACGATGACCTGGTTTTCACCGACGTTGGGAATCGCGTCGATCGGTACCGAC
>JAEUIN010000154.1 GCA_016793115.1 Planctomycetaceae bacterium | reverse complement strand
TTGCGAGCCTATGTACGCGACGTCGCCGACGGCGTGCGCATCCGCCTGCCGCCCGCCGGCCAGGCCGACGGGCACGAGGCCACTTATCTCGCGCTGCTCGAAGCCGTTCGTACCCGGCATGCGGTACGCATCTCCTATCGGAGCCTGAGCGAACGCGAGGAGATCCGGACGAAGCTGTTTCCCTATCAATTGCTGTTCAGTCGTCGCAGTTGGTATGTCGTCGGCCGCTCGTCGGTGCATCGCGAGGTTCGCACCTTCAATCTATTGCGAATTTCCCGACTCGAATCGCTCGACGACACGTTTCGCGTCCCCGTCCGCTTCAGCATGGAGCGCTATCTTCGCAACGCGTGGCACCTGATTCCGGAACCGGGCCCCGACCGCCGAGTGGTCGTCCGCTTCGAACCGCTCGTCGCTTCGAACGTCGCGGAAGTACTGTGGCACAAGACTCAGCAGCTCACGTGGCGCGACGACGGCCGGCTCGACTTCGCCGCCACCGTCTCCGGCATTCACGAAATCGCCTGGTGGATCCTCGGCTACGGCGACCAAGCGGAAGTGATCGAGCCCAAGGAACTGCGATCGCTCGTCGCTTCCAAAGCCCGATCCATGGCCGCCCGATACGCTTCACAAGAGCCGGCATGAGTGCCATGCTATCGATTCGCCGGCTGACCATCGACGACCTTTCCTGGGCGATGCGGCTTAAGACGCTCGCCGGTTGGAATCAGATCGAGGCCGATTGGCGGCGCGCGATCGCGCTCGAGCCGACCGGTTGCTTCGCCGGTGAATGGAACGGCGCTCCGGTCGCGACTTTGACGACCTGCGTGTTCGGCCCCGTCGCCTGGATCGCCATGGTGCTGGTCGATCCGGAGCATCGCGGCCGCGGCATCGCCACCTCGTTGATGCGTCATGCTCTGGAGTATTTGGCCGGCCGCGGGATTGCCTCGATTCGACTCGACGCCACGTCCCTCGGCCGCCCGGTCTACGAGCGGCTCGGCTTTCGAGTTGATCGCGAGCTCATACGCTATCGGGGAACGCCGAACGGCGGCGAGTTAAACTCGCGCCCACCGAAATGCGAGGTTCGGCGAATCGAACCCGACGATTGGGAGTCGCTCGCCGCGCTCGATAGCGCCGCGACCGGTACCCAACGAACGCGGTTTCTCCACGCCCTCGGCGACGACGGCGGCGGTTGGACGGCCCGCGACGACGACGGAACGATTCGCGGTTTCGCGCTCACGCGTGCGGGCTCGGGCGGCGTTCAACTCGGGCCGGTGATCGCGACGACCGAAGCTGCCGGCAGCGAACTGTTTCGCGCCGTCATCATCGATCTCGGCGGCGTTTCGATCGTCGTCGACGTCGGCATGGATCACATCCTCGCGAATCAGATTTGCCGACAAATCGGTCTGACCGTGGAGCGGAAGTTCCTTCGCATGACTCGAGGTCCGAGCATCAATGAGGCGTCATGCGCAGTTTGGGCAAGCAGCGGACCGGAGAAGGGCTAACCCAAACATCGCAGACTTCCTTTAGATCAGTGCTTTGACTGGACATTGGGCAATATAAATCCGCTTGCGATAGCTACGGGAAGATTGACGGCGGACGCTCACTCGCTACAAAAACACGGTTCGCCAAGCGTACGCTCATGGAGAATCGCTCTCCGTAGCCGCGTTCCTTCCGCATCAAAGGAGTTGGGACCCATGCATCAGAATCGTCGTTCGTTCCTCCGTCGTGGTTTGAAGGTTCTCCTCGCCGCCGCCGTCGTTGGCGGTGCCGTTGCCAAGACCGAGAAGGCCGAAGCGGCCCGCTGCCGTCGCCGTCGTTGCCGTAGCGGCGGCTGCTGCTACTAAGCGCCGCCGTGATCGATCGCTTTGACGGAGAGAAGGCCGCCCAGCGAATTCATTTCCTGGGCGGCCTTTCTTCATGACCGCTGCCCGCTCCGTTCGACATGCTATCGCCCGCGGCGGCACGCCCACCTAGAATGGCGAAAGCTTCACATTCCTTCGCTTCCGGCAATCTCCGCTATGGCTTCCGCGGCGTCTCCCAAATGGTATCCGCTGATTGTCTTAGTGCTCTGTGCGGTCGCCGGATTGGGTGCCGTCGCCATGCTGCGGCCGCCGTCGCCCGTGGCTCCCGTGGTTGACGAGGGGAAAGCGGAAGCCGCCGCTCCGCGCTACGCGGAGATCCCCTTCGACGGCGCGTCGGCAATGGCGCATCTGGAATCGCTCTGCAAGATCGGCCCGCGCCCGAGCGGTTCGGAAGGAATGCGCGTGCAGCAAGACGCCTTGGAGAAATACTTCACCGGCCTCGGCGCGAAGGTCGTTCGCCAGAAGTTCCAGGCCAGGCATCCGCTCGACGGTTCCGCCGTCGAACTGGCGAACCTCATCATCAGTTGGAATCCCGATTCGCGCGAACGCTTCCTATTGTGCGCTCATTACGACACACGCCCCTTTCCCGACCGCGATCCGGTGAATCCTCGCGGCAAGTTCGTCGGGGCCAACGACGGCGCGGCAGGCACGGCGATCTTGATGGAGCTCGGCCGGCACATGGCGGCGCTCAAATCGCGCCGCGGCGTCGACTTCGTGCTGTTCGACGGCGAAGAACTCGTCTTCTCGGAGCGTGATCGCTACTTCCTCGGATCGGAATACTTCGCTCAGAACTATCGCGCGGACCCGCCGACGCACCGCTATCGTCAGGGGGTGCTGCTCGACTTGGTCGGCGATAAAGACCTGCACTTGCCGCAGGAGCAATACAGCGTGCGCTATGCGCCCGCGGTAGTCGGCGACGTGTGGGGAATCGCGCGGCGTTTGAACGTCGCGGAATTTCACCAGGTGCTCGGGCAAGCCGTGCGCGACGATCACCTGCCGCTCAATGAAATCGCCCACATTCCGACGGCCGATATCATCGACTTCGACTATCCGCACTGGCACACCGAAGGCGACCTGCCCGACAAGTGTTCGGCGGGCAGTCTCGAGAAAGTCGGACGCGTCGTCCATGAGTGGCTGCGCGTCGTGGTCCAACGCTAGGTCTCGCCATGCCGACGCTGATTCTCGCCGGACTCGTCGTCGCCGCCGCCGTCGGGTTGTTCGCGTTCGAAGTGAGAGCACGCGATCGCGCAATCGCCGCCGACTCGGCAGGCGATCCGTTTCCGCGCCGGCAGAACAAGCGCCGCCTCCGCATCGCCGCATCGCTATGCGTGCTCGGGCTGCTGATGATCGTCGGCGGCTGGGTCGACCACCGCCGCCGGCCGGCCGTGTTCGTCGCCAGTTGGCTCTCGGCCATGCTCGTGGTGCTCTGGATCTTGTGGCTGGCCATGCTCGATTTCTTCGCGACCCGACTGCATTGGACCGACCAGTTGCAGCGCAATCGGGCCGACATCGCCAAGACGCGCGCCGACTTGCGAGCCGCGCAACGCTCGCAAGGCGACGTCGTCCCGCCGGTCGGGCCGCAGGGCAACTAGCGGCGGGCGGATTGACCGCGCGAATCGCCTCGTCGTAGACTTGATTCCGAACGAACCCGCCACCACGTGCCCCAACTTCGATGGAACCGTTTCGACTCTGCGTTGCGCTGGCGCCGCTGGCCGCCTACATGGTCGGCGTCGCACTGATCAACTGCAGGCGGCGTCCCGTCGTCGTCGCCGGATCGCGCGATCTGGCCGGGCTGGGGCTCGGCATCGCCG
This sequence comes from Planctomycetaceae bacterium, assembly GCA_016793115.1. Taxonomy (GTDB): domain Bacteria; phylum Planctomycetota; class Planctomycetia; order Pirellulales; family PNKZ01; genus PNKZ01. The sequence goes on along the minus strand of JAEUIN010000154.1, from coordinate 14,116 downwards.
GCCTCCTGGTCGTGGGCCCCGTCGAACTGCTGCTGCCGACGATCCCGCGCGAGCTGGTCCCCTACATGTGGATGTGCCTGGCGATCACTTATTGTCTGCTGCTTACGCTGGGCGTGATGCTCAGCCGGCCGCGGCTCATCGTTTACAACGTGGCACTCGATCAACTTCGCCCGGCGCTCGCCGACGTACTCGAGGAACTCGACCCCCACGCCCGTTGGGCGGGCAACAGCATCGCCTTGCCTAAATTGCGGATCGAATTCTATCTCGACGATCACCCCTCGCTCCGCAACGTCTCGCTCATCGCGACGGCCACGCCGCAGAGCCATACCGGATGGCGCAGCTTGGAGAAGTCGCTGCGCACCGCGTTGCTTGAATCGGTGGAAACCTCGCCCAATGCCTGGGGCTTCGGAGTTTTGGCCGCGGCCTTGGCGATGTTCGGGCGCATGGGTTGGCTCGCGTGTTTCCATCGCCAGGAAATCACGCAGGGCTTCCAAGAGATGATGCGCTTCTAAACCGCACGGTTGCGGCTTCGCGCTCCGCGGCGGCGGCCGGTTTGCACGGCCGCGCGCGGCGAATTATGCTGCCTGGCATCTTCCCTAGCCGTTCTCCCCCTCGTTTACGGAGCGCCCGATATGAAGCGTCGCGATTTTTTGCGCACCGCCGCCGCGGCCGCGTTTGCGGCCTCGAACGTCGCCGCAAGCTCGGCCTTCGCCGCCGAAAAACCGAAGCGCAAGATTCTCATGTTCACCAAGAGCGCCGGCTTCCAACATTCGGCCATCAAGCGCGAAGGAGAACAACTCGGTTTCGCGGAAAAGACGCTGACCGATCTCGGCAAGCAGCACAACTTCGAGGTCGTCGCCACCAAAGACGGCTCCGTATTCGACTCCGATCTCAATCAGTTCGACGCCTTCTTTTTCTACACGACCGGCGACCTCACGCAGAAGGGCACGGACGGCCATCCGCCGATGTCGCCCGCAGGCAAGGCCAAGCTGATCGCGGCCGTCGCCGGCGGCAAGGGCTTCCTCGCTTCGCACTGCGGCAGCGATACGTTTCACTCGCAGGGCGAACGCCGCGAAGAGCAAAAGCCCGCCGACTACGATCCGTATATCGCCATGCTCGGCGGCGAGTTTATCAGCCATGGTCCGCAGCAGAAGTCGCGGCTGTTGATCAAGTCGCCGAAGTTTCCGGGCTTGGCGGGGCTAGGCGAGTCGATCGAACTCCACGACGAGTGGTATTCGCTCAAGAACTTCGGCTCCGACATCGAAGTGATCTTGTTGCAAGACACGCAGGGGATGACCGGCGAAGACTACGAGCGGCCGCCGTTTCCCGCCACCTGGGCGCGCAACCACGAGAAGGGACGCGTCTTCTACACGTCGATGGGGCATCGCGAAGACGTCTGGACCAACCCGACGTTCCAGCAAATCCTGCTCGGCGGCGTCGCCTGGGCCGCGGGCGACGTCGAACATGCGATCACGCCGAATCTCGAAGCGTCGGCTCCCGGCGCACGAATCATGCCGCCGCCGAAGAAGCCGAAGCCGGAAAAGCCGGCCGCAAAACCGGCCAAGAAGTAACGGCTCCGCAAACACGCGACCAATAACGACGGCCCCCGTCGGCGACGCATTGCCGTCGCCGATGGGGGCCGAGTTTTTGCACATCCGGATCGTGCTCGACGCCAAGCCGATCAGTTGATCCCGAGATCGCGGAGGAAGTCGTCGAGTTCTTCGTCTTGCGGCGGCGACTTCTTCGCGTTCGTCGCCGCGATCGGGCTCGACGGGGACTTCGCTTCAGATTCCGCGACGGGTTGCTCGGGGGCCGGCGCAGCCGCCTCGTCGGCGATTTCCAAATCGAGGAAGCCGAGATCGATTTCCTCGGAGCCTTTTTCCTCCGTCGCGGCGGCGTCGCCGACGAACATCGCCGTAAGATCTTCGTCGTGAGCCGACCCGGCGACGGCGGGCGAATCCGCCGCTGCATCCGTCGGGGCCGATTCCGCGTCGGTCGGTTCGTCGAGCACCATGAAAAACTCGTCTTCGGCGAGCGCATCGGCGGCGGCGTCTTGCGCCGCTTCGATCTGCGCTTCGCGCGCCGCGCTCTCCTCGCTGCTTTCGGCGAGGAAATCGAACGCATCGTCGACGGTCCCGCCGATCTCGCCGGCCGCCTCCGCCGTCGGCTCAAATGTTGATTCTTCCGTCGTCGGCGTCGCGGCGTCCGTCAGGAAGTCGTCGAAATTCGCTTCGCCGGTCGGCGCCTGGACCGGGGAGAAGGCAAACTCGTCGGCCGGCGGAGCGACGGCGTCCGTCGCGTCGGCAAGCGGTTCCGCCGAGGCCGCGACCGCGGGCGGCGCTTCGGGTTCCGGCCGGGCAGGCTTCGGCGGCGGCGCAAAGCTGCGACCATGCGGCTCTTCCGGCTCCATGTGAGGTACGGCGATATGCGGGCGACGCAAGGCGAGCGGAGTGAAGCCGCGGAGCGACGACGTCAGACGCACGTCGACGTCGACCGACCGCGGACGCCGCGACGTCGGCGCAACCGGCGCGGCCGCCTCCGCAACGGCCTCGGGCGGCGCGGCCTCGCCGGGTTCGGCGACCTCGCTTAAAAACGCGTCACCGGCCGGCTCGATCGTCGCGCCGGCATCCTTGGGAGCCGGTACGCCGACAAACGCTTCGTCCGACAAGCTTTCGGCCGCCGCCGTCGTTTCCGCAGGCCGATCCACCTCCATTTCCAGATCGACCGCGGCGAAGAAGTCGTCGCCGGCCGTATCCGCTTCTCTTACCGCATCGGCTGCGATTTCCGGTGCGGCCTCCGCCGGCAGCGGTTCGACGATTTGGGCCTCGGCCGCTTCTCCTGCGCCGGCGAAATCGGCGAAGCCTTCCTCGGCAACCGGCTTCTCTTCGGAAACGCCGAACTCTTCAGCGTTCAACGCTTCAGCACTCAATGACTCAGCGCCGAACGCCTCCACGCCCACTGTCTCGGCGGCCGGCATCTCGGCCGCGGCCGACTCCTGTTCGAAGGCGACGTCCGCGGGAGTCACGCTTGCCGCGACATTGCCCGTGTCGAGGCCGATCGGCTCGTCGCTGAATTCGAACTTCGGCTCGCTCGCGGCGACTTCCTCCAAAGGAATCGGTGCGTCGTCGAGCGGGATCGGCGTGTCGACGGCCTTCGCCGTGATCGCCTCGGGCGCAAGCGGACCAAACGACGTCTTCGCCGGCGGCGCGACGTCCTTACCCTTCGACTTGACTCCCTTTTTCGCCGCCCCCTTGGAGCCGCCGAAGAGCAGCTTGATCTTGTCGAACACCGAACCCTTCGCTTGCTTCGGCGAATGCTTGCCGGGGGCGAGCGTGGGCAGCGCGGCATCGCCGACGATCGGCGGCGCGGCGGCGGGCGCCGCAGGCGTTTCCGCTGCGGGTTCGAAGGGTGTGAACGCGGTCGTCGCCTCGACTTCGGGTCCGCCCGCCGCTTCGACCGGCTCAGCGTCGGCGGCCGGCGTAAAGTCGAACTCCGGCTCAAACTCCGCGCTTCGCTCGGCGGTGGAGGCGGGCTGTGTTTCTTCCGCGGTCGGGGCCGAAGGCCAAGCGTCTTCCGCCGGCGCTGCGGCGCTCGCCGCTTCCGGTTGCGACTCCGACAAGAAATCGAAATCGGCCTCTTCCAGCGAGGCTTGCGACGGCGCGGCGATTGTCGTCTCGTCGAGCGGGGCCACCGCGGGCAATTCGCTCGCAGCGGCTGCTTCCGCGGGCGCCGGTTCTTCCGCCGCGAGCCAATCGAAGCCTTCCGCCGCGGCTGCGGCGGCCGATTCGCCGCCGGTCGCCGGAGCCGCGGCCGTTTCCGTCGGGAGTTCGCTGAGGAAATCGAATTCGTCCGCCGACGCGGTCTCGGGCCGGCCGGCAGGCGGCGTTTCCGCCGTCGGCGCTTCGGCCGGCGGAAGCGGTTCCAAATCGGCGACCAAGTCGTCCCACTTCGGCTCGGCCGACGCCGCAGGCGCGGCCTCTTCCTCGATCCGGAAGTCGACCGTCACGTCCTCGCGGGCCGCCGGGGCTTCCGCCGCGGGTGCCGGATCGTCGAATCCGAAATCGAAGGCCGGCTCCTCGGCGGCCGCAGTCTGGGTCGCTTCCGTCTCGGCTGTCCCAGCCTGAGCGGTCTCCGTCTCGACGGTTTCGGCCGTCGGCGACGGCGCAGCCGGTTCCTCGGCCAAGAAATCGAACGACAGTTCTTCCGCCGCGACGTCCGTCGATTCGCTCGCCGTCTCCGCGACCGGTTCCGTGTCCGGCGGCGCGAAATCAAACGCAGGGCTTTCCGCGACCGTCTCACTCTGCGGCGCAGGCTCCGCTTCCGCTTGCGGCGGCGTATCGAGTTCCGCCTTCGGTTCGGCGTCAAGATCCACTAGGAAATCGAACGCGTCGGCATCTGCCGCCGCAGGCACTTCCGCAGCAGGTTGCTCTGCGACGGGTTGTTCCGTAACCGGCTGCTCCGCGACCGGTTCCTGCACCGCTTCTTCAAACAACGAGAAATCCGCCGCGGGCGATTCGGTCGCCGCAGCTTCGGCCGCGGGCGGCGCCGCTTCCGGCTCTTTCTGCTCTAAGAAATCAAACGCCGGCTCGGCCGCGGGCGCCTTCACATCGATGGTGAATTCGTCGGCCGGAGCCGACGACAATGCGACTTCTTGCGTTTCGCTGAGCGAGGAAAAGTCAAATTCGTCGGTCGCCGTCAGCGGCTCTTCCGACGACGCTTCTTCCGACGGGCTCGCCGGAGTCGCTTCAACGCTCGGCGGCGCCTCGTTCACGGCGACGTCCATGAACGACGGCGCTTCGGCGACCGGTTCTTGCGTCGGGCCGACGTCGGCCAAAAACTCGTCGAGATCAAAACTCGGTTCCGCGTCGGTCTTCGTCGCCGCTTCCCCGCTCGGCTCCTTGCTCGCCGCCGGTTCGACAGCAGACTCTGCGACGATTTCTTCGGCGGCGAACGCCTCGAAGCTCACCGCTTCTTCCGTAGGAGGCGCAAGAGGCTGGACGCCTGCTTCCGGCGGCGTCGCCGTCGCCAAGTCGCTCAAGAAGTCCCCGAGATCAATCTCGTCGTCGCTTGCAGCGGTCGCCGCCGGCTCGACGGCGGGCGCGGGCGCTTCCGCCGCACCGGCTTCGGCCGCAGGAGTGAAATCGAACGTCGGCGATTCCGCCGCCGGCTTTTCTTCGCCGCCGCCGAGATCGCTCAAGAAATCGAAATCGAGATCGGCAGTTTCTTTCGCCGCGGCCGGAGCTTCTTCCGCTCCGGAAGCACCGCCGAAGTCCACCGTTTGTTCGAACGCTTCTTCGGAAGCCGGCGGGCCGATCTTCGGCTTCGCCGTCTGCTTCGCTTCCGGCTCCTTGGCCGCGGGCGCTTCCGGTTGCCGCTTGGCTTCCTTCGGCGTCGACTCTTTTTCGGCTGCCGACTTCTTCGCTTCCGGAGCCGGTGCGGCAGGCTCACCGAAATCGAGCTCGCCGAAGTCGATCTCGTCGCCGCCGACGGTCGGCGTCGCCGATTTCGGCGCGTCGTCGTCGAGCAAGAAGTCGATATCGATCTCGGCCGTTTCCTTCATCGGCGGAGCTGGCGCGGCGGCCGCCGGCTTCGTCGGCTTCTTCTCTTGTTCGGCCGGCGCCTTCGCCGGCTTCTTGGCCGGACCGGCGGGAGCTTTCGCTTCGACCGCAGGGGGCGCGGCTTTCGCTTTCGCCGGAGCCGGCTTCGCCGGTTCGTCGTCGAGCAAGAAATCGAGATCGAGTTCGTCGCGATCGATCGCGGCCGTATCGGCGAGTTCGCCGGGAGCCGGCGTCTTCATGCGCGCCGTCGGCGCTTCATATTCCGCGCGAAACGTCAGCGGCCCGATCGCCAGAATCTCGCCCGGCTTCACGACCGTCGGCTTGCTGATCTTGGTGCCGTTGACGTACGTCCCGTTGGAAGACCCGTTGTCTTTGACGACCAACTCCCCGCCTTGCTCGAGCAGTTTGCAATGCTCGCGGCTCACCGTCGGGTGCGAGATCATCAGATCGGCCCGGTTGCCGCGGCCGATCGTCATCGGCAACCGCAACTTGACTTCGCCCATATTGGCTTTGCCGCCGATGACAACTAACTTTGCTTCCATTTGCTAACTCCCCGACCTTATCAGGCCGGTGTCGCGCTCTCGGCAGAGCGGTCATAAGGGGATGGGAAGGACGTGGATTCCGGGGCAAATCGGCAGCTCAAGCGCAGCGTCGCCCGAGCCCGACGAACCGATGTGTGCAAACGAGGAGAAAAACGGGCTACGAAATCAAAAAAATCACCGGCAAACCTTTACTATAGCTGGCGTTGATGTGGTCGCAACTTTTCTGGCCAAAAGACGTTAAGGGCTGCGGCAAACTGCCACCCCTTGCGTCGCTGAAGCTCAGCCCTATAATCGTGCTTTCGCTTCGGCGAACCGGAATCATCCGAACCTTCGGCTGGACCTCGCGGTCGTAAATGCCGATAGTTCCTGTTGTGCCGGTTCTAGGCTTTCGCGGCTGGTCTCCGAACGACCAATCGCGACGCGCCGAGCCGAATGCGGCCGGCTTCGCTTCGCGGCAAAATTGCCTCGCGACGGCGAACCCACTGCGGGTGTAGCTCAGTTGGTAGAGCACCACGTTGCCAACGTGGTTGTCGTGGGTTCGAATCCCATCACCCGCTCTTAGTTCGGCTCGTCTCAGTTCGACTCGATGGCGCGGTCGGCAATTTGGCGGTTCTCCAAGCCCGCCGGCCCTTTGCATAACGGAATCAATTTCCGTAATCTTATCGTTGAAGCCGCGTCGGTCTCCGCGAGGCCCGCGGCTTTTTTTATTTCACTTCGATACCGTACAGCCCCGCAGCACGAATCATCATGTCGAATCAGGAAGAAGGCGTCGTCGCCGAAGAAGGCGCTGAAGCGCAACCAAAGAAGCTCGATCTGCAAGTGAAGATCGACAAGAAGAGCGCTTGCGAGCGTCACATCACCGTCGAAATCGCCCGCGACGACATCGAGCGCTACTTTGAAAACGCGCTCAAGGACCTGATGCCGAAGGCCGCCGTGCCGGGTTTCCGCCTGGGCCGCGCACCGCGCAAGCTCGTCGAAACGCGCTTCCGCAAAGACGTCTCGGAACAGGTCAAAGGCTCGCTCCTGATGGACAGCCTCTCGCAGGTTTCGACCGACAACGAACTCTCGCCGATCTCCGAGCCCGACTTCGATCCGCTGGCCATATCGCTGCCGGACGAAGGCCCGATGAAGTTTGAGTTCGACATCGAAGTTCGCCCCGAGTTCGATCTGCCGAATTGGAAGGGCCTGAACATCGATCGCCCGAGCCGCGAATTCACCGACGCCGACGTCGACACGCAACTCAAGTCGATCCTCGCCAACCACGGCCAACTCACGCCGCACGACGGCGCGGCTGCGTCCGGCGATTTCGTGACGCTGAAGATCACGGCCAAGAACGGCGACGAGACGCTGAGCGAAGAAACCCACGAAGGCGTTTGCGTTCGTAAGACGCTGTCGTTCCGCGACGCCACGCTCGAAGGCTTCGATAAGCTCCTCACCGGCGCGAAGGCGGGCGACAAGAAGACCGCGGAAGTCGAAATCAGCGAAAACGCCGCCAACGAAGCTTTGCGCGGCAAGAAGGCGTCGCTCGAAATCGAAGTGCTCGACGTCAAGAAGCTCGAACTCCCCGAAATGACTCCGGAGTTCTTGAAGTCGATCGGCGACTTCAAATCGGAAGCGGAGCTCCGCGACACGGTTCGCAAGGCGCTCGAACGCCGCTTGAAGTACCACCAGCAGCAACAGGCCCGCAAGCAGATCCTGAGCTCGCTCACCGTGGCGGCCGATTGGGACTTGCCGCCGGAATTGCTGAAGCGTCAGGCGAGCCGCGAGTTCGAACGAAGCGTGCTCGAACTGCGCCGCAGCGGCTTCAGCGAGAACGAAATTCGCGCTCACGCCAATCAGTTGCTGCAAAACAGCCGCGAAAGCACCGCCAAGAGCCTGAAGGAACACTTCGTGCTGGAGCGGATCGCCGAGAACGAGAAGATCGAAGCCGAACCGGCCGACTACGAAGACGAAATCGCGTTGATCGCCGAGCAATCGGGCGAGAGCGTTCGTCGCGTGCGAGCCCAGATCGACAAGCGCGGCCTGATGGACACGCTGCACAACCAGATCATCGAGCGCAAGACGATCGACGCGATCACGGCGGCCGCGAAGTACAAAGACACGCCGTATCAACTCGAATTGCCGACGACCGAAGCGATCGACGCGGCCCTGGCCGGCGGCGACGTCGCGAGCGACATTCCCGAAGCCTTGACGGCCGGCGACTCGGCCAACAAGTACGGCGAGACGAAGTAGTCGTCCGCACGACGCGGAAACGGCGGAAACAAAGGGGCGGCCGCTGAATCAGCGGCCGTCCCTTTTTCGTTTGCCGGATCGGCCGCGGCGCAGCCTTGCCCGCCGCCCTACGATGGAATTAGACCGACGGCCGGGCGGTCGCTCTCGGACCGCCTTGCGATCGTCGGTCGAACGTCTTGGCCGAGCCTCAATTCTCGGCTATTCGCTTCGCCCCGGCTTCGATAAGCTTGTCGGTTCGGGGCGGTCTTTCGGACTGCACGCAGCGCCCCAGTTCACGGTGGAAACGACGGAAAAGGACTCTCCATGCTCAACAGTTTTGCGGCCGGCCCGGTCGTTCCTCAAGCCTCGAACGGCTACCAGCGGCAGCGCCAACTTACGCTCGGCGACTTGCTGCTCGAGAATCGGATCATCTTCCTGCAAGGGGAGATCTACGACGGCAACGCCAATGAGATCGTGATGAAGTTGTTGTATTTGCAGAGCGAGAATCGCCGCAAAGACATCCACTTCTACATCAACTCGCCGGGCGGCAGCGTCACCGCGACGATGGCGATGTACGACACGATGCAAATCCTCACCTGCCCGGTGGCCACGTACTGCGTCGGCCTCGCCGCCAGCGGCGGCGCCGTGCTCTTGGCCGGCGGCGCGAAAGGCAAGCGCTTCGCCCTGCCGCACTCGAAAGTCATGATCCACCAGCCGGCCGGCCAGGTCGGCGGCCAAGTCACCGACATCGAAATTCAAGCCAAGGAAATCCTCAAGACGCGCGAAGAGCTCAACAAGGTGCTCGCCGGCCACACCGGCCAGCCGATCGAGAAGATCGCCCGCGACGTCGATCGCGACTTCTACTTGAACGCCGAAGAAGCGAAGACCTACGGCCTGGTCGACGAAGTGCTGCTCAAGCCGCCGGTCGATCCGGACGCCGACGACAAGGACTAAGCTCGACGTCCGCCCCGAAACCAATCCGCCCCGATAAGCGGCGGAGCGCCCGGCGAGACGACGATCGACGCTCGCTCTCGCCCGCCCGGAAGCGCCCCCGCACTCAAAAAAGCCAACGGAGTCTACGCGCGATGCCTCTCATTCCTTATGTGATCGAAAAGTCCGGCCGCGAAGAGCGGGCCATGGACATCTACAGCCGGCTCCTCAAAGACCGGATCATCTTCCTCGGCACGCAAGTGAACGACGAAGTCGCCAACGCGATCGTCGCTCAAATGCTGTTCCTGCAATCCGACGATCCGAAGTCGGACATTCACCTCTACATCAACTCGCCGGGCGGCAGCGTCACGGCGGGCTTGGCGATCTACGATACGATGCAATTCGTGACGTGCGACGTCGCCACCTACTGCATCGGTCAGTGCGCTTCGATGGGCGCGGTGCTGCTCACGGCCGGCGCGGCGGGCAAGCGGCACGCGCTGCCCAACTCGCGGATCATGATCCACCAGCCGCTCGCCGGCATGGAAGGGACGGCCGAGGAAATCCTGATTCACGTCAAGGAATTCCGGAAGATCAAGGAAAAGCTCAACGGCATCCTGCTGAAGCACACCGGTCATTCCGTGGAAAAGATCCAGCAAGACACGGAGCGCGACAACTTCATGTCGGCCGAAGAAGCGCTCGGCTACCACTTGATCGACAAGGTGATCGAGCGGATGGACGCCCCGCCGAAAGCGGAATCCGCCGGCTAACGGCCGCCGCGTCGCGAAGACGCCGAGCCGCTAAAGCCCGAAACCTGAGGGTGAGCGATCCATTCGCTCACCCTTTTTCTATTTGTTGCCCCGTCTTAATTCTGCCGCCATCCGTCACAAAATCCCCTTCATCCCCTCCGCCCCCCATCCCCTTCACTGAATGCGCTGCCGGCACGCCAAGCGACGCGCCGCGAGCCCGTCGGCATTGACGTAAGTTCGCAAACCCGCCATTCTTCCGCCCCGACCGCGGACGGATTCGCGGTCTCGCACCTTTGCTCGTCAACACTTCGGGCCGAAATGGATTTCCGGCGCGGCGCGTTTCTGCTCACGCTCTTCCTCGCGGCCTGCTTGGGCTGTCGCGGGCAGCAGCACGCGCAGCGCGAGCTGCTCGAGCGCGAGTTGCGGCTGCAAGAAGATCGCATCTACGAGCTCGAAGCGAAACTCGAAGACGCGACGGTTCAGCTCAAGCGTTTGGGCGGCGACGCCTGCCCCGCCCCGTCGGGATTCGGTGATCTGCAATTCACGGCGCCGCCGACCTCGTCGACGCTCACGCCCGATATTTCGCGGCCGTTGAACTCCTCGAGCCCGTCGCGCTCGACGACCTCTCCCGCTCCCGCGTCGACTCCTGCGCCCAACACGCCTGCGCCCCACACATCGGTGCCGCCGCACGACACCGCGCCGCCGGTCGTCGAACTTCCGACCGACGCGAAAAAAGTCATCGTGCCGCCGTTCTCGGGAGCTCCGACCATCGCCCCGCCCGATCCCAGCGTGCCCGAAGGCTTGCCGAGTCGCACGACTCCGCCGGCCGCGCCGAACTCCGTGCCGAATTCTCCGCCGAGCAACCTGCCCGAGCCGCTTCCTTCGCAAACGTTGCCCGCGGCGCCGACCGGGCCGGTGATCAAAGAAATGTCGTCGCCGAAGTTTCGCTCGCCGAGCGGCGGGCTACGTCGCGACGCCGCTCCCTCAACCGCGCCGGAGATGCTGCCGCAAGCCGGTCCCGACGTGCAACCGGCCGACACCGCGGTGACGGCCGTCTCGATCGCGCGCCGCACGGCGGGCTACAACACCGACGGCAAGACGGGCGACGACGGGCTGCTCATCGTCTTGGAACCGCGCAACGCGCGGGGCGAGATCGTCGCCGACGGCGGCGAGGTGTCGCTGGTGTTGATCGATCCGGCGATCGTCGGCGAAGGCGGCCGATACGCCCGCTGGGACTTCACGGCCGACGACGCCGCGGCCACGTATCGTCCGCCGCTCGACGGCAATCCGGCCGGTCTCTACTTCGAACTCCCCTGGCCCGACGCCCAGCCGGCCCATCCGCGGCTCAAGCTCTTCGTCCGCTACACCACGCGCGACGGCCGCCGCCTGCAAGCCGACCGCGACGTCACCGTGCAGCTCAATCCGCAGGCCGCCGCCGCGGCCGCGCAGATGTTCCTGCCGCCCACGGGCGAACCGCCCGTTTCGACACCAATTGCGACGCCGATCCCGACGCCGGTTTTGCTGCCCGCGGGCGCCATGGAAGCCGCGCCCTACCCGAACGCGGCTCATTCCAATGCCGCCGGTCAAGTGGTTCCCGCCGCACCGCAAGCGCCGCTCAAATGGGGCGGTCCCAAGGTCAGCCTCACGCGGCCCGAACCGCTGCCGACGATGACGGAATCGACCGCGGCCCCGCTGCCGGCCGGCGCGCCTGCGGCCGACGAACTCCCCATGCCGCCGGTCCCCACGCTCGACAACCTGCTGCAAGGCCCGGCGCTCGGCTCGCCCGACGGCCGCTAGTCGCGAGCGACAAAAAAAGCGGCCGGCGATCCACTCGCCGGCCGCTTCGCTTTTCGTCTTGGCTCAACCGCTTACTTCATCATCACCTTGACGATGTCGACGCAGCGGTTCGAGTAGCCCCATTCGTTGTCGTACCATGCGACGAGCTTGAAGAACTTGTCGTTCAGCTCGATGCCGCTGCCGCCGTCGAAGATGCTCGAGTGAGCGTCGTGGATGAAGTCGCTCGAGCAGACTTCGTCTTCCGTGTAGGCCAAGATGCCCTTCAAGTACGTCTCGCTGGCCTTCTTCATCGCCGCGCAGATTTCCTTGTACGACGTGCTCTTCGTCGTCTTCACCGTGAGGTCGACGACGCTCACCGTCGGGGTCGGCACGCGGAACGCCATGCCCGTCATCTTCCCCTTCAGTTCCGGCAACACCAAGGCCACGGCCTTCGCCGCGCCCGTCGTCGATGGAATGATGTTGATCGCGGCCGAGCGGCCTCCCTTCCAATCCTTCTTCGACGGGCCGTCGACCGTCTTCTGCGTAGCCGTGTAGCTGTGCACCGTGGTCATCAGCGCTTCTTCGACACCGAAGCCTTCCTTCAAGAGCACATAGGCGACCGGCGCCAAGCAGTTGGTCGTACAGCTCGCGTTCGACACGATGTTGTGCTTCGTCGTGTCGTACTTCGCGCAGTTCACGCCGTGCACCACCGTGATGTCTTCGCCCTTGGCCGGAGCCGAGATGAGCACCTTCTTCGCGCCCGCGGTGAGGTGCCCCTTGGCCTTCTCGGCTTCGGTGAACAGGCCGGTCGATTCGATCACCAGATCGACGCCCAAATCCTTCCACGGCAGCGCCGCCGGGCCTTCCTTCACGGCCAAGCACTTGATCTTGTGGCCGTTCACGACCAGCGTGTCGTCTTCGGCGACCGACGGGCCGCTCTTCTCGCTCGTCACCGTGCCGGGGAAGCGGCCTTGCACCGAGTCGTACTTCACGAGGTAAGCCAGGTTGTCGGCCGGCACCAGGTCGTTCACGGCGACCACGTCGATCTCTTTGCCCAGCAAGCCCTGATCGCAGATGGCGCGAAACACCAAGCGACCGATACGTCCGAAACCGTTGATGCCGACTCGAATTGCCACGAAACACTCTCCTTGCGAAATGAAAAACGGCCGCGAGGCCGTGCGCGATGTCGCGCTCAGATGGGTTGCCGGCGCACCGGCGTCGCGCTCTCGCCGGCATGACCTCATGCCGGCCGCTTCAGCGCAACTGCGGAATGAACGATGCGGATGGAAAAGTCCGCCGTCTTGGGAACGGCGAACCGACTAAACTGCGTTCATGGGCGCTTGCGAAGCCTCGGATTATACTGGTCGCTTTTCGGCCATTCAACCCGCGCTGCGCGTCGCCGCCGCTTGCTGAACGCATTGTGAACCACGACTCGTCCGCCGCCGCTCCGCCCCCAAGTTGGCGCTTGCCTGCCGGCGTGCCGCAAGGCGTGTGGGAATACGCGCATCGACCGCAAATCGCCGACGATTACGACGAAGAGTTCGCGACGAACACACTTTTCGATTTCGACGAAAAAGTGTTGCAGGAGGCTTTTCCTTCTCCCGGCGCGTTCGTCGATCTCGGCTGCGGCACCGGCCGCGCGCTCGTCGCCATGGCGCGGCGCGGCCATCGCGCGGTCGGCGTCGATCTTTCGCCGCGGTTTCTCGGCATCGTCGGCGAGAAGGCCGGGACCGAGCAATTGCCCGTCGAGCGCGTCTGCGCCAATCTCATCGAACTCGGCTGCTTCGCCGACGCCTCGTTCGACTACGCCGCTTGCCTCTTCAGCACGCTCGGCATGATCCGCGGCCGCGACCAACGCCGGCGCGCTCTCGACCATATCCGCCGCATCCTCAAACCGGCCGGGGTGTTCGTCGTGCACGTCCACAATCGTTGGCACAACTTGCGCGATCCTCAAGGGCGGCGTTGGTTGCTGCGCAACCTCGTCTGGGAGCGATGGCGCGGCGCCAACGAACCGGGCGACAAATTCTTCCCGTATCGCGGCATCCGCGAGATGTTCCTCCACGTCTACACCCGCGGCGAATTCACGGCCGAACTCGCCTCGGCCGGCTTCATCGTGCGCAAGCTCATCCCGCTCGACACGGCCCGCCGCCACGAACTCCCCCGCCCCTGGCTCTTCGGCCGCTTGCGCGCCAACGGCTGGATCGCCGTCTGCGGCCGCTAACGGCCGCAACCGGCTTTGGGTGGCACTGGTGGCGCGTGCACCACTGGGGCATAGTAGGGGCGGTCAAATCACGGGTGGACGTGCCAACCAGGCCACCCCAAAGTAAAGTCAAGGCACAAGCAAATGCCCGCC
>JAEUIN010000153.1 GCA_016793115.1 Planctomycetaceae bacterium | reverse complement strand
CCCACCAGTGCAAATCACTGTTCACGCACTGGTGGGCAAGCCACCAGTGCCGCCCGGCGAATACTCAAGCATCGTACCATCACCCGCCCGACATTTTTGCACCTTCATCCTGCGCCGCACTTCCGGCATACTTTGGGGCATGATTATCACGATCGACGGACCGGCCGGAGCGGGTAAGAGCACGGTGGCGCGCAGCCTTGCGCGCCGGCTCGGCTTCATGTTTCTCGATACCGGCGCGATGTACCGCGCCGTGACGCTCGCCGCGCTCCGCCGCAAACTCGACTGGTCCGACGCGGCCGCGCTCACCGAGCTTGCCGGCCAAGTCCGCATTTACCTCGACGACGACAGCGTTTGGCTCGACGGCGACGACGTGACCGACGCCATTCGCACCACGAACATCACCACGCTCGTGAAGCATGCCGCCAACAACCCGGCCGTGCGCAGCGTGCTCGTCGAACAACAGCGGGCCTCGGTCGTCGGGAAAAACGTCGTCACCGAAGGACGCGACCAGGGAACCGTCGTGTTTCCCCAGGCCGAGTTGAAGATTTTCCTCACCGCCGGCCCGGAAGAGCGGGCCCGCCGCCGCCTGCTCGACTTGCAAGCCCGCGGCGAGCAGATCACGCTGGAGGAAGTGCTTGCGAAGCAGAACGCCCGCGACGCGAGCGACGCCGGCCGCGACGTCGGCCCCTTGGTCGCCGCCCCCGACGCCGTGCACGTCGTGACCGACGGCCACACGATCGAAGAAGTCATCGACCAAATCGAAGCCCTGGCCCGAGAACGCATGTAGGGTGGGTCGAATCGTCTCGCCGCCGCCGGCGACGAGACGGTGAGGCCCACGCGGAACCGGCGTCCATTCCGCGTGGGTTCCCTTCTCCCCGCGGGGAGATGGTGCCCGCAGGGCGGATGAGGGGGCCGCCCCGGCAACGCAACGATGAAAACTAAGCACTGGTGGGCAAGCCACCAGTGGCGCCCGACATCCTTGGAACGCCGCAGAGGGCGGTCCGCATAACTCAACGCATCCTCGTCTCACACCCTTGCCCACGCCCGCCGAATCCATCGAACGCAGCTTCGCCAAGCGGGCCTGGTACGCGCTGGTACGCGTCTTCGTCGGCACGATCGCGTTCGGCATGTTTCGGCTCCGCTGCCACTATCGCGAGCGCATCCCGGCGAGCGGCGGCTTTCTACTGTTGGCGAACCATCAAAGCCACCTCGACCCGCCGTTCGTCGGACTCGTCATTCCGCGCCGCATCAATTTCGTGGCCCGCGATACGCTGTTCAAGAACAAGGCGTTCGCCTGGTTGATCAACTCGCTCGACGCGATCCCCATCGACCGCGACGGGCTCGGCCTCGCCGGCCTGAAGGAAACGCTCCGTCGGCTGAAGCGCGGCGAGATCGTGCTCTTGTTCCCCGAGGGGACGCGCTCGCCCGACGGCGAAATGCAGCCGCTCAAGCCGGGCTTCAGCGCCTTGGTGCAACGCACGGGCGTGCCGATCGTGCCGCTTTCCATCGACGGCGCCTACGCCGCCTGGCCGCGCAAAGCGAAGTTGCCGCGTCCGGGGACGATCGAGATGGTCGTGGGCGAACCGATCTCGGCGGAAGTCGCCAAACAATTGTCGGACCGCGAACTCATCGCGCTCGTCGACGAACGTCTCCGAGCCGGCCACGCCGAAGCCAGAGCACTGCGCGAGAGATTGATCAGGCGCTAACGCAATCGGTTCGCCGGCGAATCACTAGCCCCGAGCGCAAGCGAGGGGACCGCGAGTTGGGTTTCTCGTTCGCGACGTCGTTGGATTTTCGTTGCCAGGCGTTGGCGCGGCGCGGCCCTCACCCGCCGCTGCGCGGCGACCTCTCCCAGGGGGAGAGGTGTTGAGACGAGCCCGCGTTGCGCGACGGCCTCGCAGGGCTCGATCCACGGTACTGGTTCACTTTGAATTATCGGCCGGAGCGTCGTCGGGATACGGACGGGAGCACTTGGGACAGCAAACCATCTTCGCCCCTTGGTCAACGTAGCGACCCGCACATTTGAAGCAAAAGACGATCTTGCAATCCGGGCACTTGAGCGCGACGCGAGTCATTTCGAGCGCGCCGTTTAGAACGCCAAACTTGCCCGTCCCGCATAGATCGCAAGTGCTTGCCATTTCCGCATCCTACCCGATCCGCCGGCTGGTTCACTCTGGCCGACTGACGACCCGATCCACCGAACTTTGGAGAATCCCCTCGCTTGCGCTCGGGGCTGGTATCGATCGCCAATGTCCGCACTAGCGCCTAGCGCCCAACGCCCAGCGCCTGCTCAATACGGTATGAACACGTAGTTCAGATACCGGGCCTTGATCGATGGGCGGCAGACCGGCAGCGCGGCGAGCGGGACGAGCTGCCCCTGCATGAAGAAGTAGCCGCGGTAATCGAGCGACGCAAGATAGTCGCGGACTTGCGGGAGTTCGTCGTCGAGCGATTCGCACAGAATTTCCGGCCGATCCTCGGTGAGAATCCGTCGTCCGCCGACGAAGCAATCGTATTCGTGCCCTTGAATGTCGGCCTTCAAGAAGCTCAGCGGCCGGCAGGTTGAATCGGCGAAGTATTCGTCGAGCGTCGTCGTGGGAATCGTCAGGGTGTCGGCCTGCTCATTCGGTTCGAGGTGCAGGCTCGCGCCGCCCCAATGATGCTTCGGCCGCACCATGCGCCGCTCGCCGACCTCGGACGACAGGGCCGTGCCGACGACCGACATGCGCCGCAGCCCGAACGTCCGCTTGAGGTCGTGCAGGTAGTGAATCAACTCCGGCTGCGGTTCGAACGCCGTCACGGTGCCCCGCGGCCCGACGGCCTTGTGCATCCAATACGAATAGATGCCCCGATTCGCGCCGATGTCGGCCACATGCGCGCCGCGCAAATCGCGGCTCAGTAAGTATTGAATCTCTTGGCGCTCGCTGCGGAGGCGATAGCGCCACACGCGATGGTAAACGTGGGCTCGTTCGAGAAGCTGCATGACGAAACGGCATCCTGCCGAGGTCGGGAAAACAGTCGGGCGGCACATATCGATACCGCGAAATCGGCGCGCAAAGAAAGAGCAATCGCGTGCTAGCAGTCGCAGCGCGG
This sequence comes from Planctomycetaceae bacterium, assembly GCA_016793115.1. Taxonomy (GTDB): domain Bacteria; phylum Planctomycetota; class Planctomycetia; order Pirellulales; family PNKZ01; genus PNKZ01. The sequence continues at coordinate 56,908 of JAEUIN010000153.1, read as the reverse complement.
GCGAACTTCTCCCCGCGCGAGATGATGCGCCTCGATATGCCGAGGCGGATCCGGGGGCGGCGGCGTGCTTACCCGAACCACTCGTGGCGCTCGCGGAGGAGCGTGTCGGCCCAGTGGCAGGCTTCGCCGAGCGTCAGGCCTTCGATCTGCAAGCGCTCGCGACGCTGGGCGTCGAGAAAGACGACGGCGTACGTCGGACAGCCCTTGGGAGCCCAGAGCGAACCGAGCGGCAGACGCTGGGGAAATCGGGGCACATCGTAGGGCACGAGGCGAACTTCGAGGCGATCGAAGTGCTCGACGGGGTAGCGCCACCGCGGGCCCAGGCCGAGCCATGTGAGCGAGCAGGTGATTTGGTCGCGGGCGAATTTCCAGCGATAGCGCCGCAGCGGCTCCGCCACGACCACGAGCAGGCCGAGAAACATGACGAGGCCGACCAACTCGAACGGCAAGAGAAAGATGAACCGCCAAACCCACTCGAGCCCGTGCGGCCGGTCGGGGTTGTCGGTGAAGAGCGTCATCAGAAACACGCCGACGATGCCCGACCAGAAGGCGTTGAGCACGGCGACGCCGACGACGCCGCCGGTGGTCCAGCGGCCGCGGAGCGCGAACGACACGGAGTCGAAGTCGACTCGGCGGCGCCAGTTCGTGTCGTGCGGCGGTTCGATCGGCGGATCGTTCATCGTGCGCAGCGGCGGGGCGTCGCCGGACTTGGCACCGAGCGCTTCGTCGCTCAGCAGTTCGCCGCTGAGGCGTTTGCCGAAGAGGAGCCGCTTGCCCTCGAGCGCGAGGCGCGGCGGCGAATGACGCCGCTTTTGCAACTCTTTGAGGAGCCGATTGAGCTCGGTCATCAGTTCGCGGCGCTCGTCCGCCGACGTCTGCGCGCCGAAACGGAGCGGACGACCGATCGTGCGGAGTTCGAGCACGCGGGCCGGTAGATTGTCGTGCGTCTCGTCGCTCTGCTCGGCGGTGCCGAAGCGGACGAGCTCGTCGAGCGGCATGAACGTCGACCGCGAGAGAAGCGACGAGCGGGTCGTGAGCGTCGCGCCGGCGGAGTCGAGCCGGAACGTATCGCGACCGAAATACTGTTGCAACACGACGGTCAGGACGAACCACCAACCGGCGAAAAACGGTACCGCGAACAGCACGTGTTCCAGTTGCGGCTCGGCCGCGACCTTGGTGAGCAGCAGCGCGCAGCCGCCGCTCCAGGCGACCAAGAAGATCAGCATGAAACAGCCGAGCGAGTTGTCGCCGCGGCGAAACGACAGGGCAAGCGCCTCGCCATCGCGCGATTCTCGACGACGAAGCGACGACTTCTTCGCACTCAAGTTGCTGACTCTCAGGTGAACGCTAAACGCACGGGGCGCGCGTGCGGTCAGTCTAGTCGACCGGGCGCGGCGTCGGCAGCGGCGCTCGGCCGCCGCCGCTTAGCGTAGCGCGATGACCCCGGCGACTGTTACGCCTTGAGCCCGCAGGACGGCGGCGGTGACGTCGGCGGCGCGAGCCAAGGTGCGGTCGAGTTCGACGGCGAGGAGCACGCCGTCGGCGGCGCGGAGCCGCTCGGCCTGCGACACGACCTCGCCGGCCGCGACGAAATCCACCCTAACAGGGGATTTGGATTCAACCTGCCGAAGCGCCTCCCCCAAGTTCGCTGCGAGGACAGCGAGAGGCAGCGAAAGATCGCAGCCGACGAGGACCACGGACGAATTTGCCGCGAAATTGCGGGCAATTGTAAGGGCGGCGTCGTCGAGCGGGGTTCGCCGAGGTGCGGGCGGCGGCGATTGCGTAGAGGCTCCGATCGAAAGGGGAGTCGCAATCCAAGCCGATTCGATCGCGGCCGGATCGACTTGGGGCGGCGGAGCGTCGGCGAACGCCGGCGGGAGAGCGGGAACCGAGCGGCTTTCGGCCGCCCGGCCGGCTCGGTTCGACTCGATACGCTCCAAAGCCTCGCGCAGCCCGCTCATCGGATTCGCCCCCCAACGGTGTTCGCTTCAATCGGTTGCGACGACGCTAGGAACCGCGACGCAGGCGGGCGAACAATTGGCGATACTCTTGCTTCCGGACGACCACGGCTTCCGAACCCCGCAACGCTTCGTGGCCCTCGTCTTCGACGATGATCATATCGGCGTCGCCCGACGAGCGGCGCGGCGTAATCGTCAGTTCCTCCGGTTCGACGGCGTCGACGCCGGGGAATTCGACGATCGGCGCACGCACGGCCTGCGGCTGCGGACGCAACACCGGTCGCGGAACGGCGCCTGTCGGGGCCGGGCTTTCCGATCGCGTCGGCGCAACTTCGGCGACGGGCGGCGTTGCGGCGGGGCGATCTGTGCGGCGGGCTTCCAGCAGCGAAGAGAGGGCCCGTCCCTCGGCGCTATAGACCTGCACTCGCGGCGCCGGACGGCTGCGTTCGGCTTGGGCATAGCGATCGACGATCGTCACTTCTTCGACGAAGTCTTCCGCGAACGGATCACGACGCTGCTCGGTCAACATCAATTCGACCTCGGGTTGCTTGGCGACGACCGGAACATAGTCGGTCGCCCAATCGGCCAAATGCGCTTCCAATTCCGAAAGTTTTTCGTCGGTTTCACGTTCCACGTCGACCGGCAGCACTTCGTCGACTTCGACCGTGGCCTCGGGGATCGCCGCTGCGACGGGGGACGCGTGCGGCCGGCCGGCCGCGCCGGCTGCGTCGTCGAGCGGGCCTACGTCGTCGAGCAAGCCGAATTCGACGACGGAGTCGTTACTTACGGCGGTCGGATCGGAGTAGCCGGGGGCTTCGCTCCAGGGCGTCGGCAGTTGCTGTAGATCCGACCAAGCCTCTTCAATTCCGGCCGCATCGACCGGCTTGACCTCGCCCGCGCAGGCCATGATCAGCGCGTGGTCGCAGATCTGGTTTACCAGACGGGGCAGGCCGTCGCCGGCACGATAGATCGCTTCAAGCGCGGCGTCGGTGAACACCGAGTGCGGCTCGACTCCGCACGCGCTCAGTTGATGCCGCACGTAGGCATACGTCTCTTGGCGATCGAGGGCTTCGAGATAGGCCCGTGCCGTGATCCGCTGCTGTAATGAGTTCAGCCGCGGCGCGGTCATGCGTTCCTCGAGCGCGGCGGCTCCGGCCAAGACAAGACGCACACGGGGCGAGCCCTGCGGCATGAAGTCGGTGATCAGCCGAACTTCTTCCAGCAGGCGGAGCGGCAGCATGTGGGCTTCGTCGACGATTAACAGCAAGCCTTCCGAGGCCGACGCGCCGGGCTGCAGCCGATCGAGCAGAGCGAGCCGGAGTTCGCCTTCATCGAGCCGACGATAGGGCATGCCGAGTTCGAACAGAATCGCCTGCAACAAGGCGCGGCGCGACGGCAGCCGCCCGTTGGTGAGGAGCGCGACGTCGAATCGTCCGCGGAACTTCTCGGCGAGCATGCGGCATAGCAACGTCTTGCCCGTGCCCGCCGGGCCGACGATGAGCGCGGCGCCCTCGGCGCGCTCGATCGTGCGCTCGAGCATCTGACGGGCCGGCTCGACAATCCGGCTCGGAAAATAGAGTTCCGTGCGGGGGGCCGCCGTAAACGGGCGTTCGTTCAACGCAAAAAACTCTTCGTACATGTCCGGCCCGTCCTCTCGCGACTGTCACCGATGACGCGGAAGCCGCCAATTGCGATCGACCGCTGACCAACGCTCGCTCATGCCGATCGCCGGGCTCGGCCGAACGTGCGACGTTGCTCTCATTCATCGGCTGCGAAGCTAGGCGGGCTGAAGCTTCGCGGGGAGGTTTGCCGCTTATGACGAGACTGTTAAATGCACTGCCGGCGAACCCGCCCATCGGCTGCGCAATGCGAGCAAACTAGCCGGTTTAGTGCGGTCGGAGCGATGCGCCTGAGCAATTCTAATTCAAGTAGATCGCGCTAAAGCGTGCGGCGGTCCGCTGCTTGCCTTCGAAAGTCACCTTGAAGCGTATCCGCTCCGGCAACTTTGCCGTTCTCGCGGCTTTCCAAACGATCGGTGTTTGAAACCCGCTCGTCCGCACGATCGCCGCGTCGTCGCCGGAATATCCCGGCAGCGGTTGCATGCGATGATCGAGCAGTTCGATTCGCAACGCGGCGGCGTCGCCGAGCCCGTCGGCATTCACATAAAACTTCGGATCAGCCGGATTCTTGAGCGGAATTGAAGCGGTGAGGAATTCGCAATCGATCTCGGACATTTGATAGTTGCTCTTACCTTGGGTCGTCTCGTCGACGACCAAATCGGCAAACCGATCGCGCGGCAAAACGGCGATGCCCACACCGCCGCGCCGCGGCGAACCTTGCCAATGCCGCGGATCCCAGGTGCCGTAATAGACGAACGTCTGTTCGCCGATATTCTCAAACCCCTGGGCCTGCAGCAGGCCGCCTTGATCCCACTGCCCATCTTCGCCTCGTTTTAAGAACGTGTGCTCATGAAGCGGCTCACGGAATTGCACGCCGTCGTTGCTGTAAACAAACCCGAGGTCGATCGTGATGTTCGGCCATTCTTTGGCGCCGTGCCACAACCCGCTGACGCCAAGCAGCACGTTGCCGCGATTCCACACGGCGATGCCCTCGTGAGTCTGCTCTCCTTCGAGACTGCGGCCGGGACCGAGCAGCGTATGTTGCGGAGTGCGAACGAAGCCGACCGCGCTGGCCTGCGACCAATTCACAAAGTCCGGCGAGACAAATCCGCGCGTGACGCGTCCATGATACGGCCGCGAATGGACGATCGCGTTTTGCCCGGAAAGGTAAAACAACCCATCCCACTTGTAGAGCCCTCCCACGGGTTCGAAATGCAGAGCCGGAATCACCAGGTCTTCCTCGCGCAACTGCGATTTCTCCGGCTTGGCGTCGGAAAGCAGCTTCCATGTATAGCCGTCGGGGCTACCGTAGGGGGCGAATGAACCAAGCCGCACGTCGTTTTTTTGAAACCAGACGTGGCACCCCATCTTGTAGCGTCGCGACGGATCGGGATCGTCCGGATCGTGAATCACTTTCACGTTGAGCGTGCCGATGTGCGGCTGCATCAGGACCAAGTTGTTGTTCTTATCGCCGGCGTACTCGACGAGGCCGAGATCCGGCTTGGTCCAAGTGACTCCGTCGTTGCTCTCCGCATAGGCCACACGCCAGGGCGACGACGGAGCCGCCGTGGAATCGAGCCGGTCGTCCCCTGCGGCGACATACCACATCCGCAGCTTACCGTTTTCGCGCAGGATTGAGCCGTAAAACTGCACGGCCCAAGAATCCGGCTTACCGGGCTCGCCCCGTTTGACGACCGGATTCGCCGGATGCCGTTGCGGCTCGCGCATTTCCAACTTCAGGTTTTGCGTAAAAGGAATCGACGATTCATCGAATGCGAAAAGCGTCGTCCCTTGCGTCTCGTCGAAGTGGCGATCGCCGGCGAGATCGCCCGCCGAGCCGGACTCGGTTCCCCAACCGAACATCACGGCGACGGTAACGATGAAGCCTCCGGCAAGAACTCGGCTCGGCATGACAAGGGCACTCCGGATGGCGTCGATCTCGAAGAAGAATGCGCGCGGCGTCGCTCCGCAGTCTACCCAACGCTCTCGCCGATGCACGCGGAATCCGCCGAACGAAACGCCGACTAGTGGTTCGCGCGCCGAGCGGAAAGATCGCCGCTGCGAATGACGGCAAACACGGGCGCCCTAACAATGTGCTCGATTTCCTCCGCACTCCGAAGCCGAGCCGGCTCGTCGCTCAACACAACCGTGTCGGCAGGCTCGGCGGTCGATGCTTGCCGATCGTCGACGACCGCAATACGGCTCGATTCCGGGGGCTTTCGCGTCAGAAAAATGAAAAGCAATGCGACGGACAAGGCCGCCGCCGTGGAGCCGACGTACCAAATCGAGCGATGGTGCGCCAGATGAAGTCCGTCGACCTCGGTCGCGACAACGGGGAATTCGGCATGCCGGGCGACGGCAAGATCCTCGACGGCCGAACGCAAGTCGGACAATGAATGCTCAAGGTGACGCACGGCTCCGTCGCGGGCCGCCGGATCGACCGCGGCAATATCGAGCGCCTCACGAGCCGCCTCAGGGTCTGCGGGAGTCGAGTTCAACTGCGGCGCGATCAGCAGCGGCGCGGGAGGAGCGTCGACGATATCTTGCTCGCCGGCGACGACGACCGTGGAGTACCAAGGTGGACTTAAGCCACGGACCGCGGCGCGAGCTTCGTCGCTCAACTGAATGACTTCGCGCGCCGCGGTCTCGACGGATAGCTCCGCTCGCCTGACCCGTTCGACCCGGTCATTCTTCTGGTTTTTTGCTAATTCGCCCGCAAAGTGCAGCGCCAACGAATTGACGATCGTCGCCGCTTCCGCCGTCGCAGCGGCGCCGATCCAGCGGACGATGACGCGTCGTCGGTCGTCGGGGAAGTTATTGTCGAGTTCGACGACCAGATGATTCCGCCATTCGGCGAGTTCCGCACTTCGCGCGGCAAGTTGCTCCTTCGTCGGTTCCACACCCTCAGACAAGCGCAGCCGCGACCAGACGCTATCGAGGGGGGCCGGACCAAGAACTTGACTACGGACGGATTCGAGTGTCGGCGCGAAGCGCGGCACGACTTGCATCTCGACGAGGGCCGTGACGTCTGGTTGAGCGAGTCTGCGTTCGGGTTCGATGAGGGCGACACCGACCACGGCCAGCACGGTCAGCGGAACGGCGTACCAAGCGAAGCGGCGCAAATGCATCGTCGTTCCGGTACCAAGTTCAGGAAAATGTCGCGATCGCAAACACTTGCAAGAAAATCGACGGCGCGCGGCGGAAAACTTAAAGTCAAACGGCGATTCCGCTCCGTGTGACACTACGAAATTCAATCCGGCGGCGATAGGATGGACTAATAATGATCCGCACAGCTGAGCGCCGCGCCGAAATTTCGGCGCAGCGCTGCATTGCCGGCATTAATGTTGGATGATGCGCGAACCATGTTCCAAATCAAGATTTGTGGAATCACTCGAGTTTGCGACGCCGTCGCGGCGGCGGATGCCGGAGCCGACGCAATCGGCGTCAATTTTTTTGCTCGCAGTTCGCGGTATGTTTCGCCGTTAGACGCGTTGCCGCTCGTCGACGCCGTCGCCGGACGCGCACTCACGGTGGGTGTGTTTGTGAACACTCCTGCGGAAGAAATCGCGAAAATCGCCGATCAGCTCAAGCTCGACGCGGTGCAACTTCATGGTGACGAACCGGCTTCCATACTGCGAGCTTTGCCTCGGCGTCGAGTCATCAAAGCGTTTCGAGTCGGCCCCGAGGGGCTTGCGCCTTTGCGGGCCTGGTTCGACGACGCGATGCGCGGTGCGCTCTACCCGGAATCCGTGTTGATCGACGGTTGCCGTCCAGGCGAGTACGGCGGCACCGGGCAAGTCGCTGATTGGTCGGCGGCGGCAGCCTATTCACGGACGCCCAACCTGCCGCCGCTCGTTTTGGCCGGCGGACTACGGCCCGAAAACGTCGCGGAAGCAATCGTCCAAGTTCGGCCGACAGGCGTCGACACAGCCGGCGGCGTCGAAACGGCCCCAGGGGTAAAGTGCCCCGCTTTGATAACGGCCTTTGTCGCTGCTGCCCGCAGCGGGTTTGCATCGATCAAATCCCGCTAAAATAGGCGGCTTTTCAGCGACGGCGCTTGCCGATCCGAGCGGTGCCTTCTATTATCTTGAGAGCGCGTCGACGCCTTTGGACGTAAACGTCGTCGCAGTAAGTAGTTCCAATCTTTCGAGGGTTTACAGCCGTGGCACAAGTCGCCGAAAAGCGTTTGCCGTACAAAGTTGCCGATATCTCGCTCGCGGAGGCGGGCCGCAAACGCATCATGCTGGCCGAAAATGAAATGCCCGGCTTGATGTCGCTGCGCAAGAAGTACGGCCCTTCGAGGCCGCTCAAAGGCGCAAGAATCGCCGGCTGTTTGCACATGACGGTCGAGACGGCAGTGCTCATCGAGACGCTGGTCGAACTCGGCGCGGAAGTTACTTGGAGCAGTTGCAACATCTTCAGCACCCAAGACGATGCCGCCGCGGCGATCGCCGCGACAGGCGTTCCGGTCTATGCCTGGAGAGGCGAGACGAATGAGGAGTTCGACTGGTGCATTGAGCAAACGCTGTTTTTCAAAGACGGTAAGCCGCTCAACATGATCCTTGACGATGGCGGCGACCTGACCTACATGGTCCACTACAAGTTCCCGGAGTTGCTCGGCGGCATCAAAGGCCTCAGCGAAGAGACGACGACCGGCGTGCATCGCCTTGAGCAGATGCATCACAAGGGGGAATTGAAGCTCCCTTCGATCGACGTCAATAACTCGGTCACTAAGAGCAAATTCGATAATCTTTACGGCTGCCGCGAATCGTTGGCCGACGGCATCAAGCGAGCCACCGACGTGATGATCGCCGGTAAGGTCGTCGTGGTCGCCGGCTACGGCGACGTCGGTAAAGGTTGTGCTCACTCGATGCAGCGCTACGGCGCCCGCGTCCTCGTCACCGAAATCGATCCGATCAACGCCTTGCAAGCTTCGATGGAAGGCTTCCAAGTCACGACGATGGAAGAGGCCGCGTCGCAGGGCAATATCTTCGTGACCACGACCGGCTGTTGCGACATCATTCGGGGTGAGCACATCTCCCAAATGAAGAACGACGCCGTAATCTGCAACATCGGCCACTTCGACATCGAAATCGACGTGGCTTGGCTTGAAGACCAGGTCAAGACGGGCAAGGCCAAGAAGGTCAACATCAAGCCTGCCAGCCTCGGCACTGTCGATCGTTATACCTTCAAAGACACCGGCCGTAGCGTGCTGCTCCTCGCCGAAGGCCGGCTCGTCAATCTTGGTTGCGCGACCGGTCACCCGGCGTTCGTCATGAGCAACTCGTTCACCAATCAGGTCATGGCCCAAATGGCGCTGTGGAGTGAAACGGAAAGCTTCTCGGTCGGCGTCCATCGCTTGCCCAAGAAGCTGGATGAAGAAGTCGCTCGCCTGCACCTTGAGCAACTTGGTGTGAAGCTGACGACTTTGACCAAGAAGCAAGCCGACTATCTGGGCATTCCGGTCGAAGGCCCGTACAAACCAGACATCTATCGGTACTAAGGTAGGCAGCGTTCGAAACGCATCCCCTTTGACAAACTTCCAGGGCTGCGGGATAACACCCGCAGCCCTTTTCTTTTCGCAATGGAAGACAGACTCCGGACCACGGACGCCCCTCATGCCAGACATCATTCCCTTCCGCGGACTTCGTTACGACCTCGGCCACGTCGGCAGCCTCTCCGATGTGATCTGTCCGCCGTACGACGTGATCGGGCCGGAGTTTCAGGACCAACTCTACAAAAAGCACCCGGCCAATTTCGTCCGTCTCGAACTCAACCGCGAAGAGCCCGGCGACAACGACGAGGTCAACAAGTACACGCGCGCCGCGAAGTTCCTGAAGAACTGGCGCAGTGAAGGCGTGCTGCACACGGAGTCGCAGCCCGCCGTCTACGTCTACCACCAGACGTTCGACTACGCGGGGCGCACTCACACTCGCCGAGGGTTCATGTGCCGCGTTAAGCTCGAACGATTCGGCGAGGGAAAGATCTACCCGCACGAAGAAACCTTGAGCGGTCCGAAAGCGGATCGGTTGTTGCTCACCAAGGCTTGCAAGGCGAACCTGTCGCAGATCTTCGGCCTCTTCCCCGACCCGGCCAATGAAGCCCAAGCGATTGCCGAAGCGGCCGTGGCCGGCAGCCCGCCGGTCGAGGCGGTCGACCATCTGGGAGTGAAGCACCGGATGTGGACCCTCACCGACTCCGCCGTAATCGCTAAGCTGCAACAAGCGATGGGTCCGAAACCGGTTTTTATTGCCGACGGCCACCACCGCTACGAAACGGCTTGTAACTATCGCGACGAGCTTGCCGCCGCGGCAGGCGGTTCCCTGCCCGCGGGCCATCCGGCGAACTATGTACTGATGCAGTGCGTCGGCATGAACGACCCCGGCCTGCTCGTTTTGCCGACCCACCGCCTTTTCCGTGGACTTTCGGCGACGACCTCGCAAGAGCTGATCGCCAAACTGGGCGACGCCTTCACCTGCAAAGTCGCGGGGGAAGGCCCGGATTTGGCCGGGCGACTCTGGGACGAAATCGAGCGCGAGAATAAACAAGGAACGCTCGGATTCTTCACGAACAAAGATCAGCGCTGGGTCTTGGCCCGCATCACTGCGGCCGGCGAAGCGAAAATGGCCGAAATCGCCAAGGAACATAGCGGCCCCTGGCAGGGCCTCGGCGTGGCGATCTTGCACCGGCTTGTCGTCGAAACGCTGCTCGGAGGCAAGGACCTGCCGAAGCCGAAGTACGTGCACACCATCGAAGAAGTCGTCGAGAGCTTGGAGGCAGGCGACGTCGGCGGCCGCGATGCGACGGGCGTCATGAGCGCCGGCGGCCAATTCGAGGTCTCGGCCTTGGTCATGCCGGCCACGGTCGAGCATATCCGAGTCATCAGCGAGCACGCCGAACGGATGCCCGCCAAAAGCACCTATTTCTATCCGAAGCTGCTCGGCGGCATGGTTGTAAACCCGCTGGAATAGCCTTATCTGCGGCAGGTTCCACGTGAAACGCCATGCGCGACTTCGCTGATAACGCGGTCTACGTGTTTCACGTGAAACAGTCGAGCCAGGTAGATCGCGCACTCCAGGCGACTTCTACCGTTCCACGTGAAACACGTCGAAGGCAATCGCCGCCGGTCGGCATTCTCACGCCTCGCGCACCTCGCTATGATCCTCGCCCGCGAAGAGTCGGCGCACGCGCGTCGGCCGGCGGGAAGGAGCCTGCTGCGTGGGTCGGATCCTGTGCGTTGCCAATCAGAAGGGCGGAGTCGGCAAGACGACGACCGCCGTGAACCTGGCCGTCGGCTTGGCCAAGAGCGGCGCACGCACTCTTCTCGTCGATCTCGATCCTCAATGCAACGCCACCGGAGGGCTGGGCCGCAAGCCTTCGGCACGTCACCCTCTCGTTTCACAAACCCCGCTTCGTGAAGCCGTCGTGACGACGGCGACTCCGAACCTCGACCTGCTCCCGGGGAGCCGCAAGTTCGAAGACGTCGAGTTTCTTGCCGGGGCCGATGCCGAGCAATCGGCGACTCTCGTCCGGCATCTCGAAGCCGGGCTCCTCAACTTCTACGACTTCGTCTTGATTGATTGCCCGCCGTCGCTGGGCCAACTCACGCGCACGGCGTTAGCAGGAGCGACCGAGGTGCTCATGCCGATACAGTGCGAGTATTTCGCCATGGAAGGGCTCACGCAGATGATCGAAGTCATCCGCGACGTGATGCAGCGCAATCCGCGTCGCCTCCGCTTCGGCGGCATACTGCTGACGATGTATGACCACACATTGGAACTCACCCACGAGGTCGACGCCGAGGTGCGCGACTTCTTCGGCGAGATCGTCTACCGAACCGTGATCCCGCGCGACGTCGCCGTGAGCGAGGCGCCGAGCCACGGACTATCCGTTTTAGATTACGACCCTCGAGCCCGCGGTGCGCGGGCCTATGCGGAACTCTGCCTGGAGGTATTGGAACGTGAGTAAAGAACGACGATTGGGTCGCGGATTGGAAGCCCTTTTGGGAATGACGGCCGAGGCGGTCCCAGGTGGTCCGGGAGCGGCGCCGTCGCATCCGTTCGCGACGACGCCCGCTTCGTCGCCGGCAACGCCGGCGGCCTCTCCGGCGGACGGTCTGCTGAACCTCGCGCTCCACGAAGTCGAAGCCAATCCGTTTCAACCGCGGCGCGAGTTCGACGAAGCCGAAATCGATTCGCTCGCCGGCAGCATCCGCACCCATGGCCTCATTCAACCGATCGCAGTTCGGCAGGTCGGGTCGCGTTATCAGCTCATCGCCGGCGAGCGCCGTTTGCGAGCTGCGGCGAAGGCCGGCTGGACGGAAGTGCCCGCGAAATTGATCGACGCCGATGATCGCTTAGCCGCCGAGTTGGCGATCGTCGAAAACTTGCAACGCAAAGATCTCAACGCCGTCGAAAAGGCGATTTCGTTCCGCCAATACATCGAGCGCTACGGCTGCACGCAGGAAGAACTCGCCGCGCGCTTGCAGGTCAACCGTTCGACCGTCGCCAACTTCATTCGCTTGCTGGAACTCCCTGCGGAAGTGCAACAGGCGGTGCGCGATGAAAAGATCACCTACGGACATGCCCGCGCATTGCTGCCGCTGGGCGACGAGCGCGAGCAGGCCGACTTCTGCCGGCGGATTCAAGCGGAGGGCTTAAGCGTTCGCGCCGTGGAAGACATGGTGCAAGACGTGATCCACGCCGCCGACGCCGAACCGCTAAGCCTGCACGGCGGCGAAGCCGCGCCCTCTACGAAGCCGGCGAAATCGAAGCCGACCAAATCCAAGCAGACGGCCTCGCTCGAGCAACAGCTCCGTATTGCGCTCGGCACCAAAGTCGACGTTCGCACGAGCGGCAAAGGTCGCGGTAAGATTGTGGTGCATTTTGCCAACCACGAAGAATTTGAGCGTCTCTTTAGCCACTTGGTCGGCCCGCAACCGCATGCGCAAGCGGGCTAGCGCGACCACCCATGACGAGCCCTCATCCGCGTAGCACGACGTATTACTGGAAGTGCGACCGGCCGGCCGCCTTTTACGGAACGGAGGAGCGCGATCGGACCAAAACCGGGTACGAACCGCTGCTCGAAAACGAGCTTCATCGGGTGTTCGCCGACAACAAGATCTCCGTCGCCCCTGCGGCGGCTCAAGGGAATCACCTTACGTTCATTGCCGTCGTGGGCGGCATCGAGCGCTTCGTACGTGTCGACGACGGCCCCGAACACGACGACATGATCGAGGTGGAGTCGCGCATCCTGAGCTGCGTGCGCGAACTCGGGCTGCCCGCGCCGCGCGTCTACGCCGTCGATGCCTCGCGAGCCCGCGTTCCCTTCGCGTGGCAGGTGATGGATCTCGTCGCTGCGCCCGATCTGAATCAAGCTTTCAAAGCCGGCACGCTCGATACGCCGCGTGTGTTTCGCGAGATCGGCGCCGCCGTCGCGCGATGGCAGTCGCTAACGTTCCGCGGCTTTGGCCCGTTCGACCCGGCGGCGCTGCGAGAGGAAAACCGGCTGCATGGATTTCACTCGTCCTATGCCGACTTCTTTCACTTGCACTTGGAGCGGCATCTCGACTTTCTGACCGCGCGTGCGTTCCTTCGTCCCAGCGAAGCCGAAGCGATGCGACAAGCCATCGCCGACCATTGCGACTTGTTCGACTTCGCCGAAGGTTGCCTTGTGCACAAAGACCTCGCGCTATGGAACATTCTCGGCACGCCGAACGCGGTGGCCGCTTATATCGATTGGGACGACGCAATCGCCGGCGACGCGTTGGAAGATTTGGCGCTACTCGGCTGCTTTCACGACGCCGCGACGATTGCCGCTGCCGTCGGCGGTTACGAATCCGTGAGGCCGCTCCCGACGGAGCATCGACGTCGCTTCTGGCTCCATCTGTTGCGAAACATGATCATGAAGTCCGTCATTCGCGTCGGTGCCGGCTATTTCGATCGGTCCGACAGTTTCTTTTTGATCGGCTCCGGCTCCGGCGGCGCGAGTTTAAAGCAATTCACTCGCGAACGCTTGGCGAAAGCGCTTGCCGGCCTGCGGACCGACGCACCGTTGAGTCAGCTCGCTTGATCAAATTCCGATCCGCCCCGCCGATTCGCGGGGAATAGACTTGCGCCCCGCGCGGCGATATGGTTCAGCGAAACTGTATCTTCAGCGGAGTGCTTCGATGGACTACCGACAACTCGGCGGCTCAGGCTTCATGGTTCCGGCTCTTACGCTCGGCACCGGCACGTTCGGCGGCAACACGGAACTCTTCAAAGCGTGGGGCCAGACCGACGTCGCCGAAGCAAAGAAGCTGATCGACATTTGCCTCGATGCCGGCCTAACGATGTTCGACTCGGCCGACATTTATTCGAAGGGGGCCGCCGAAGAAATCCTGGGAGCGGCGATCAAAGGGAAGCGTAATCGTCTGCTCATTTCGACCAAAGCGACGTTCCGCAGCGGCGACGGCCCCAACGACGTCGGCTCTTCGCGGCAGCACCTGACTGAAGCCGTCGACGGCTGCCTCCGCCGTCTCGGCACGGATCGCATTGATCTTTTTCAACTCCACGGGTTCGATGCGAAGACGCCCGTGGAGGAAGTGCTGACGACGCTCGACGGCTTCGTGAAGGCCGGCAAGATTCGCTATATCGGCTGCTCCAACTTCTCCGGTTGGCATCTGATGAAATCGCTCGCCGCCGCCGATCGCTACGGGCTTACGCGCTACGTCGCCCACCAGGCCTACTATTCGCTCGTCGGTCGCGACTACGAATGGGAGTTGATGCCGCTTGGGCTCGATCAAAAGGTCGGCGCGGTCGTTTGGAGTCCGCTCGGCTGGGGCCGACTCACGGGAAAAATCCGCCGCGGCCAACCGCTGCCGGAAACAAGTCGCCTGCAGAGCAAGGCATCGAACGACGCGGGCCCGCCGGTGCCGCTTGAGCACGTTTACAAAATCGTCGAAGCGATCGACGATGTCGCCAAGGAGACCGGCAAGACCGTTCCGCAAATCGCATTGAATTGGCTGCTGCAACGGCCGACGGTCGCGACAGTGATCATCGGCGCCCGGAACGAAGAGCAATTGCGGCAGAATCTCGCGGCCGTCGGCTGGAATCTTACGGCCGAACAGGTGAAAAAGCTCGATGAGGCGAGTTGCGTCACGAAGGCCTACCCGTATTGGCACCAAGCGTTTTTTAAAGAGCGCAACCCGTCGCCGGTCTAGTACTGGGGCGATTCGACCATCGAATTCGCGAACCGTACGGTCGTTCGGTTGGTCTATCCGATCGGCGACAAACGTCGCATAATGGGCGGTCGCGGGGCGTAGCTCAGCCTGGCTAGAGCGTCTGGTTTGGGACCAGAAGGTCGCATGTTCAAATCATGTCGCCCCGACTTTGCCGGGGCCGTTCTTGGATCTCCAGGAACGGCCCCTTTCTTTTTTCGCAGCCGAGCGTCGCGTCTTCACACATCGCTCAGCACGCCCGTACTCGAGCCAAATTTCTCGGCTTCAATCCCCAACTGCTGCAGCATGCGAACGTAAAGGTTCGAGAGCAACATGTTGTTTTTGCGGTCGTAGCCCAAGTGGCCGCGATGCTTGAATGCGCCGCCTGCGAGGATGATGGGCAGGTTTGTGTTGTCGTGAGACGATGAGTTGCCGAGATTGCTGGTGTAGAACACCGCGGTCCGGTCGAGCAACGAGCGATCCCCGTCGATGTGCTCATGCAACTTGGCGAGAAACTCGCCGAAAACGCCGACCTCGGCTTCTTCGATCAGCGCTAGTTGCTCGAGCTTCGTCGGCTCCTGTCCGTGGTGCGATGCGTCGTGATGCGCCAGCGTCACGCCGTCGACGCCGGATTGATCTTGCGATCCGAGGTGCAGGGTCAGCACGCGCGTCGAATCCGTTTGCAGCGCTAAACGAACGATATCTAACCACTGTCGGCTGCGCGCCACAAGTTGGGGGCCGTTTAGGTCGCCGGTCGGCGGTGGAAAATCGACATGCGGCTTCGGCGTGGCGCTCCACTGGGCGTCTTGCTGAAGCCGCTGCTCGGCTTCGCGTATCGAAGACAAATAGAGATCGAGTCGACGGCGATCCGAGTCGCCGAGTCGCAATTTCATGGAAGCGACTTCGCCGCGGACTTCATCAAGAATGCTTTGGCCTTCTGAGATTCGCCGCAGCTCGCGGGCCTGTTCCTCGGGCGTACCGCTTAAAAAGAGCTGCTTAAATACTTGTGTGGCTCGCTGTTCCGAAGGAACCCGCACGCCGCGCCGATTCCAGACCACGTCGCCGCCGCCGAGATTGAGGCAGGCGAAGCGAGTCAACCCGGCGAAGTGCGATGCCGCCTCCTGATCGAGGGAAATTGTGTTTCGTATATCGCTGGGGCGGATGAAATCGGGGTGGACTCCGGTAAACAATCCAACTTCGGCGAAATGACCGGCCGCATAGCGATGAGACATGCCGGAGATCACCGTGAAGTGTTTACGCATCGGTTCGAGCAACTTCAAATACCGGCTTGGTTCGTAGTCGACGCCGATCCGCTCCGGAAAGAAATTCGGGGCGTACATTCCAAGCGGTCGACCGATCAGCACCATGCGTCGCGGCGTATCCAAAGCCTTCTTGGCGCCACGAGCCGACGCCGGGATCATGGCGTCGAGCAGAGGCAGCCCGACGGCGACGCCCGCAGCGCGGAGAAATGCTCGGCGATTCAGCGGTTGCAGCGGCATGTTCGACTCCGAGATTCGTTCGTGATGGCCTACGTTTGAGAACCTACTTGTTCAAAAACACGCGGCTTTGCACGACCTCGTGGATCAGCGTGCGAAACCCGTAGTTCCGTGAACGTAGTGTTTGGGTAATCTGCTCAACGACCTCGCGGTCGGCAAACTGCAGTTCGCCGCCGGTCGAATACACCAACATTTTTTCGACCAGATTACGAGCCAGTTGGTCCGGGTCGGCGACCAGCAGCTTTTTGTATTCGACGGCGTCGGCAAACGAGCTCCCTTCAAATGTGGTGCCGCTCGGCTCGACATCGGGACCGCGAAACAGCGGTCTGCGTTGAAAGGAAATAGGGAGGATCTTATCGCGCGATCCCGACGTAGCTCGATAAAACTCCCGATAGCCGCCGATCGGATCGAACGATTCCAACGCAAAGCCCGGCGGGTCGATATGCACATGACAAGCGGCGCACGATGAGTTGTCGCGATGCTTTTCCAATTGCTCGCGAATGGTCGTGGCGCCGCGGATATCCGGTTCGATGGCGGGCACGTCGGGCGGCGGGGGCGACGGCGGGCGGCCGACGATCTTTTCCAATACCCATTTGCCGCGCAGAACGGGCGACGTTCGAGTTCCGTCGGCGGTGACTTTCAACACGGCCGCTTGAGTCAATACGCCGCCGCGCCGACAATTCGCGGGCAGCATCACTTTGCGGAAATGATTTCCTTCGACGCCGGCGATCCCGTAATGGTCCGCCAAACGTTTGTTCACGATCGACCAATCGGAATCGACGAACTCGACGAGACTGCGATCGTGACGCAGAATGTCCTCGAACACCAAGTGCGATTCCTGTGGCATCGCCCAGAGCAAAAGTCCGTCGAAGTCTCCGTACAACTGCGGATCGGGAATTGTGGCGTTGATTTTTCTCAAATCGAGCCACTGTCCGCAAAAACTCTCCGTGAAACGTCGTGAGCGCGGATCGGCGAGCAGGCGGTCGACTTCGGCTCTCAAGACCGACGGTTCGCTAAGCCGGCCCCGCGAAGCCAAGTCGAGCAACACTTCGTCCGGCGGGCCGGTCCAGAGGAAATAGGCAAGCCGATTGGCGATCGCATAGCCGTCGAGGCGCGTCGACTCAAAGCGTCCGTCGGCGGCGACCTCCGAAACGCCCGGTTCCGTAAACAGCAGGAAATGAGGCGAGGAGAGAATCGCCTTGTAGCCGTACGTCATGGCATCGAAAAACGAGTATCCCTCGTCAAGCTTGCGATGCACTCGGGCGACGTAGTCGTCGGCCGTGGGCTTCGGCACGGGACCGCGAAACGCACGCGGCAGGAATGCGCGAACGAGACGCTCAGCGTCGCGTCTGCGGTCCGACGACGTCGGCTCGAGCGGATCGTTCTGCCAATGCTCGACGATCCGACGATTGCGGACGTCTGGGACTCGCTTCCCGTCTTGCTTCGCTTTGGTCACGGACCGCGCTTCGAGGGGCAAATCGCCGAACAGCCGCCGATAGCTTCGTGGAGGGAACTCGCCGATCGGCCCTTCGATTTCGATCCAATCGATGCGCAGTCCGGGGCCGCCGTATTCCTCGATCGGACGCTTAAACTCCCGGATATCCCAGTTCGTCAGAAGATTGACGACAAACGCCTGACGGCGGCCCAGTTCCAGTTCCAGTTCGACGACTTGCGAATCGCCGTGCGGGATGTCCCGGCAATCAAATAACACCGGCTCATCGCGACCGTACCCTTCGAGTACAAATAGCCCGGCTGGAATTGGTCGCTTATCGTCACCAATGGCCGCCGCCGAAAAACGAATGCGATACGTTCCGGCGGCCGACACATGATTGGTCATGCATAGGCCGTAGCGCGGCATCTTGCTGTAAAGCACGGCACTTTCGCCATCGAGCTTGCAGCGAGTGCCCAGAAGTTGGCGAAAGTTCGGGCCGCGCTCGGCGAAGTCAATCCCGGTGCGGCGCTCATGCAGTGGAATTGGCGGATATTGCGGTACGGCTGAAAGGATCGCCCGCTCCGCCGCTTCTTGATACCGCAACAAATGCGTCGCCGAGATGTCGAGCGCACTGCCGACGTTGTCAAAGCCGGCTACGGAATTCTCTTCGGGAAGCAGTTCCTTGACCCGAACTTGAGTGCCCGCCAACTCTCGAACGGTGTTTTCGTACTCGGCGGCGTTTAGCCGGCGCACCGGAACGCGCCCGAGCGTCCGCTGCAAGTTCATCGAAGTCGAATGGAGCCGGTTCCGCAGTTCCTCCGTAAACTGTCGGCGCGCGGCCTCAGACGGCTGTGCGGCATCCTTCGGCGGCAACTCGCCCGCGACGACTTTGTCGAACACACGCACCCAAGCGGCCAAGTTCGACGGTTCGGTGAGATTCGTATTGAGTTCGTCGAGGCGCAAGCCGGCTTTGCGCTCGTCGGCTCCGTGGCAGTCGACGCAGTACTGCCGGACCCATGAACCGGCGATATCGGCGACATCCGTCGCCGCAACATCGGCTCTCGCCGGCGCGCCGCAGGCCGCAATCAAGAGCGCGAAGACGACACCGATTTTCATCGCAAACGCTCGCTAGAAAGCCCTGATCCAACGCTCAAATCAGTCTAGGCGAACGGGCGAGTCGGCCGCAACAAAGTTATCTTCGGCGATGCGCGAAATTCATTGACGGCCGTGTGCGAGCGACTTACATTGCCGCGAGTCGCGGACGTTTGATCTCGAAATCGACCGTGGCCCGCGACGTTATCGTGTTGCCTTTGCGATGGACGGATGCAAGTCGCCTCTCCGCAAACTTTGCTCAACGATTACGAGCGCGACGGCGTCGTCGTCGTGCGTCGGCTCTTTACGACCGAAGAAGTCGCGACGATTCGGGCCGAGTTGGCGCGTTACATCCGCGACGACCTCGGCTCGCGACCTGCCGATGCGGCGACGCGCGAAGCCGATGGCACGACCGTGCGCAACCTCTGGCGGCTCGAAAAGCACAACGAGTTTTTTCGCCTCCTCGCCGAGCGCGACGATCTGCGCCGACTCGTGGCGCCGCTCGTGCACGGCGAGCCGGTTCTCGCCGCCGTCGAGACCTTTAATAAACCGGCCCGCATCGGCTCCGGCGTTCCGTATCACCAAGACAACGCCTACTTTTGCCAATCGCCTCCCGACATGCTCACAGTGTGGGTGGCTATCGATCCGGTCACGCCGGCGAACGGCCCTGTCTATTTTGTGCGCGGCTCGCATAGGCAGGGCGTGCTGTCGACGAAGCCAAGCGGGGTTCGCGGCAATTCGATCGGCTTGGCCGAGCCGCCTGCGACGCCGCTCGAGGAACAATTCTGCGCCCTGCTCGCTCCCGGCGACGCCTCCATTCATCACTGCAACACGATCCACCATTCCGCTCCCAACGCGACGGATCAGGCTCGCCTTGGACTCTTGTTCGTGTTTCGGGGAAGCCACACGCAGACCGATCCGACGCTGCGCGCGACGTATCTCGCCGCCGCCGCACTGACTCCGCCGGCCTAGCGAGGGCCGAACATGAACCGCCGCCGCGCACCGAACACCGCCCCCCATTCGCGCCGCCGATGGCTGCGAAATCAGTTTACCGCGGGCGTCGCGCTCGGACTCGCGCCCGCATGCCGACTGGTCGCAGCACCGCCGCCGCGGCGCAAACCGCGCATCGCCGCCGTGTTTACGGAGTTACGATTTCGGTCGCATGCCTTCAACATTCTCGAGAACTTTTTCGCGCCGTATTTGTTTCGTGGGGCGTTGGTCGACCCGGGCGTCGAGATCGTCTCGTTTTATGCCGATCAGTTCCCGGCCGACGACATGGCACGCGACGTCTCGCGGCGATTCGACATTCCGCTCTACGGTTCCGTAGGCGAGGCGCTTTGTCGCGGCGGCGAGCGTCTCGACGTCGACGGCGTGCTCGTCATCGGCGAGCACGGCAACTATCCGCACAACGAACTCGGTCAGCACGAGTACCTCCGCAAGCGATTCTTCGACGAAGCGGTCGCGGTGATGCGTCGCAGCGGACGCTACGTGCCGCTGTTCAACGACAAGCACCTCTCCTATCGCTGGGACTGGGCGAAAGAGATGTACGACACGGCCCGTCGCTGCGGATTCGCCATGCTGGCCGACAGCAGCGTGCCGCTGGCGGCGCGTCGCCCTGCGCTCGATCTACCCGCAGCGGCCGAATTTACGGAGGCATTGGCCGTCCATGGCGGCGGGCTGGAGTCGTACGATTTTCATGGCCTCGAGGTTCTCCAGTCGATCGTCGAGGCCCGCCGGGGCGGCGAAACGGGCGTGGCCCGAGTCGAACTGCTCACCGGCGATGCGATCGAACGAGCCGCCGCGGCCGGCCGCTGGTCGCGTGCGCTCTACGACGCGGCCATGGAGGCGGAACGCGCGTCGGGGGCCGAGCGCATCGAGCGCCCGGCCGTCGGTCTGCGCCCGGAGCAGATCCGCTCTAGTCAAGAAGAAACACCGCGAATCCGGCACGTCATGCTGGTCGAATATCGCGACGGGTTGCGCGGCACCGTCGTCGCCGCAGGCAGCGACTCCAATCGCTGGAATTTCGCCTGCCGATTGCGTGGTGAAGCAGAGCCCCGAGCGACAGCGTACTTCAATGGCCCGTGGGGAAACCGCTGCCTATTCAAAGCCTTGTCACATGCCGTCCAACGGTTCTTTACCACCGGCCGCGAACCGTATCCCGTCGAACGAACTTTGCTGACCACCGGAGTTCTCGACGCCGCGATGCACTCAAATCACGCCGGCGGCCGTCCGATCGCGACTCCGGAATTGAAGTTGAGCTACCAAGCCGACGACTGGAGTTCACTCCGCGAAGATGGAGCGAGTTGGCGACGCCTCACCGTCGACACGCCGCAGCCCACGACCTTTCAACCCGGCGACGGCGAACTGCCCGGCGTCGCCGAAGGTACGCGGTAGCTTGCCGGCAGTGGCGGCAGGGAATCCTTATTCTGGCCGGCGGCGCGGTGTGCTATTCTTCGCGCCCGTTTTCGGCACACCGCACCTGATCGTCCCGAGTTTTTGCCATGCCGTACCGTGTTGCGCAGCGTTTTGCTTTCTCCGTGATGTTTGCGATCCTCGGCTTCGAAGCTTCGACGAGTCTGGGCGGCGATGCGTTGCGGGTGCAGTTCGACGTGCCGGACCGCATCGAGTGCCGCGACGTCACGCCGGAAAAATGCGCGGCGATCCATCCGCATCACAAGGTGATTGAAGCGAAGTTCCGGATCTCGGCCGACATCGTCGAGGGGGACGAGAAGTCGATCGTCGACCTTACATATTTGATCAGCAGCCCCAAGATGCGTCTCAAGGTGCTCGACTATCTCCCAAACACGACGCTCGAAAGCCGCTACGCGGACGACCGCATCGAGGTGGCCGACTTCACGGAAGACACCGACATGGTGGCGCAAGAGGCGAGGGTGGCTTACACGATTTTTTCGCTGAGCGCCGTGAAAAACCAAATCACGCGTAAGACGGAGCAAAACCAGTATCAGCGAATCGCTCCCAAAGCACTGGTGCTCGCCAGCGGCACGATGAACCGGGGCCATGGCGTGTTTTTCAAGCTCCGCCCTTCGAACGACGCCTCGCTCGAAGGCTCGAAGGAGTTCTCGTTTCTCGCGATCGTGCCGAAGAATTGGCGCGGCGATTGGTGCACGTTCGCCTGCAGCGCGCGAGCCAACAAGAAGACGCTATTCGGCACATCGGTCGTCGAAGCCGGCGCGTCGAAGATCGACGTCGGGCTCTATCTTTGCGGCGACGAGGAGGCGGGCGCGCTGGCGTCGCGGCTCCGTACCGTGCAAACCGAATATGCCCCGGTGCTTCAAGCCGACGTCGAAGCGACTAAGGGACTCGACGTGCCGAATTCCATTCAACTCGTCGGCCATGTCGACGAGTTTCTCGAAGGGCTGAAGAAGCGGCCTCGCCACGGCGTCACGCCCGAGCAAATGCAGGACGCGATGCAGGCGGTGGCGGAGGCCGAGGAACGCCTCGCGCGACTTGCGGGCGTCGAAGTGGTCGCCGAGCGGTAGCCGAGCGCCGCGCTAATCGCCGTAGCCGTTCAAGGCGGGGCGACGAATTCCTTTTCGACGACAATAGGTCGATGCGATCGAGTTACGGCACTTGCCTTCATATTACGATCGTAATATAAAGGCATCATGCGATACGCCGCCGATCACAAACAAGCCACACGCCGCCGGATTGTCGAAGCCGCCGCCGCCGTGTTTAAGCGTCGAGGGCAGGCTGCGGCCGGCGTCGACGAGGTGATGCGCGAAGCCGGCCTCACCGCCGGGGGTTTTTACGCTCACTTTCCTTCCAAAGACGCGCTTTTCGCCGAGGCGATCGGCGAATCGCTGCAGGCGACAAGCGTCGTCTCCGGGCGTACGGCCGAGGCCGGCCTCGGGGCCGAGCATCTCCGGGCTATGGCGGCGAAGTATCTCAGCGGAGCGCATTGCCGAACCATTGAAAAAGGTTGCCCGATGCCGCCGCTGCTCGCCGACTTGGCTCGCGCATCTCCCAATGCACGCGTCGCATTTGCGAAACTCGTCCGCGAGCGGCTTGATGAACTCATGCCGCACTTTCGCGACGCGGGCGTAACTTGGCCCGACGCACCGTGGGCGATGTTGGCGTTGTTCGTCGGAGGCGTGGCGCTTGCACGAGCTATGCCAGACGAAGCCGCGGCCGAGCGCATCGTCGTCGCTTGCCGCCGCATGTTCGACGACGTACTGCGAAGTTCATCCGTATCGTCGCGGCGATCTCGTGCGAAGCCGCCCGCATTGACTCCGCAAAAGAAGTCGCGCAAGCCGAAGTCTCGTCGTTCCGACACACTCTCAGCCAGGAGAAGTACGCCATGAACGCCGCTCCCGCCGAAACACCGAAGATCCCCGACTTTCCGCAACGCGCCGACGTCGTCGACCGCGGTTCCGGCGTAAACTATTCCCAGGTTTGTCTCGGCCCGATCGAAGAATTAGGCCGCTATGGGATTCGTCATCCGCTCATCGGTGCGACGGCGCCCGGCAAGGTTTTTCTCCATCAACTTCTTGGGCTGAGCGGAATGGAAATTTCGTACGGACTCCTGCCGCCGCGTACGTCGTTCCCCTTCTATCACAAGCACAAACAGAACGAAGAAGCTTATTTGTTTCTCAGCGGGGCAGGTGAGTTCCGCGTCGACGACGACATTATGCCGATCCGCGAAGGCTCGGTCGTGCGCGTCGCGACGGAGGGAGTTAGATGTTGGCGCAATACGTCCGCTGAACCGATGTTCTACATCTGCGTTCAAGCGAAACAAGGATCGCTCGAACAATGGACGGGCACCGACGGCGTCGGCGTGCCCGGCGAAGTGACGTGGCCGAACTAGCGTCCGGCAAGCAGCGACCGGCAACTGCCTTAGCGGCTCATCGAGAACGTGCCGCGATCCTTCGGCGAGCAATAGTTCGCGTGGAACTTGCACGCGGTCGCGTAGCCGTTCATGGAATAAGTTCCGCCGAACAGCGGAATGTTGCGCGACGCAGTGAAGTAGACGACGCCGTTATCGACGCGCGTGACGCACAACGTCACAGTGTATCGAAATGGAATCACCTTGAAGAACGTGCCGGAAAACGTGCACTTGTAATGCGAGCCGTCGCAGCAAGTGATGGTCGCGCGAAGTTTGCCCTGGTGTCCCGTGCAATGACTCGTCCATGAGCCGCATGGCCAGCAGCCGGTAATATCCGGACCGCATTGGCCGGCCTCGGCTGACGACGTCGCCAAGAGGCCTGCAGCGCCGACGACGGCGATCAACACACAGCGACCGAACAAACGACGAGAGACGAACGAACCGTGCATGGAAGACTCCGCGTCGATCGACAATCGGCTGTCGTGGGAACAATCAAAGCGTGGCGGGCGGCCGCGTCATGCGCCGCCGCAACTACAATCGCTTCGGCGCGGCGTACAGCGGAACATAAGCGGGGTGCCGCGCTTGCCGGCTGTACCGAGATTACGGAAGCTGTCGACCGCGACGCAGGAGCCGTCATAGCCGGAGCAACCCTCGCAGAGAGTAGTCGTGGGGGATAGAATGACTCGACCCAACTTGCGCGGCCTCCGGACCGGAGCCGACTCTTAGCAGTGCGAGGGTGTGGCTTAGCCGTTGCCGCCGCATCGCCTGATGGACAGTTGAACGTTTTCGCCATGCCCCCTGCAATCGCTCAGCCCAATCAGTTCACGACGCCCGACGGCGACGCCGCCGCCTTCGAGTTGTCGGTCGTCATGCCCTGCTTGAACGAGGAACTGACTGTGGGGACGTGCGTCGAGAAGGCGATTCGCACGATGCGCGACGCCGGGATCGTCGGCGAAGTCGTCGTCGTCGACAACGGTTCAACCGATCGGAGCCGCGAGGTCGCTGCGGCCGCCGGGGCCCGCGTCGTCTCGCACAACCTCAAAGGTTACGGCAACGCCTTACGGCGCGGCTTCGATGAAGCGCGCGGCCGCTTCATTTTAATGGGCGACGCCGACGACAGTTACGATTTCACGGAACTCGGGCGTTTCGTCGAGCGGCTGCGGCGCGGCGCCGACGTCGTCATGGGAAATCGCCTGAAGGGCGAGATCAAACCGGGCGCGATGCCCTGGCACCATCGCTGGATCGGCAATCCCGTGCTGAGCGGGTTTCTCAACTTTATCTTTCGCACCAACGCCGGCGATTGCCACTGCGGGCTCCGTGCATTCACGGTGGACGCCTATCGGCGGATGAACCTGCAGATGCCGGGCATGGAATTGGCAAGCGAGATCGTCATCAAGAGCGCCAAGGCCGGCCTAAAAATCGAAGAGATTCCGATCACGCTGCATCCCGACGGCCGCGATCGCCCCCCGCACCTGCGCAGCTTCCGCGACGGCTGGCGACACCTGCGTTTCATCTTGATGTGCAGCCCGCTCTATCTTTTCATTCTTCCGGGGCTGCTGCTCACGCTCATCGGTCTGGCGGCGATCCCCGCCGTGGTGCTCGCGGGCTACGGACAACCAAGCGGATTGTTCGGCCCGAACTTCATGTATACCGCGAGCGTCGTCACGATCAGCGGCACCCACCTCCTTGTGTTCGGGCTCTTGGCCAAACTCTACACTCATCGCGTCGACCCGGTATTCGTCGATCCGCGAGTGACTCAATTCCTGCGGCGATTTTCCGTCGAGAAGGGGATCGTCTTCGGCATCGCCGTCATGCTCGCGTCGATCATCCTGTCGCTGCCGGTCCTCATTCATTGGGTGCAAACATATGAAGTGCCGTCGCCGGCTCGCTGGATCTTCGGCGGTACGTTGTTCGTCATCGGGCTCGAAATTATGTTCGCGAGCTTTCTGGTTGGCATCATGGAACTGCCTAACGAACAGAACCGACGCGGCTAGCTTATTTCCCTTACGCGTCGACTTGGCTCGACATCAGCAACCACGGCATCCGCTCGCGTGAAAATCGGCTTTCTCTACGACGCCGTGTATCCATGGGTCAAAGGCGGCGGCGAAAAGACGCTTTACGAACTGGCCTGCGAGTTGCGAGACCGCGGACATGAGTGCCACTTCTTCGGCATGCACTGTTGGGACGGCCCGCCTGACATTGAGCGCGACGGCCTGCACTATCATGCCGTTTGTCCAAACGTGCCGCTCTACGGTTCGGACGGCAAACGGCGAATGAGCCAGCCGTTGCGTTTCGCGTGGGGCGTGCTGCGGCAACTCCGCCGCTATGACTTGAACTCTTTCGATCTGTTCGACGTGCATGCCTTTCCATTCTTCTCCGTGCCGGCGTTTTGGTTCGTGCGGCTTATTCGAGCCCGACGATTGCCGTGGCTCCTAACTTGGTTGGAAGTCTGGGGACGCGATTATTGGAGGCGGTACCTCGGTGCAAAGGGTATTGTCGGCGCAGGGCTTGAACGGTGGTGTGCTTGGATCGCGCCTCATCATCTCTGCATCTCGCCGACGACCGGCCGCCGCCTTGAGCAACTCCTCGGCGTCGATGCGAAGCGAATCTCGGTGATCCCTCGCGGCTTCGTCGCTACGTCGGGCGCGCTACCCGCCGGCCGGCGCGATCCGCTCAAGGTGGTCGTCGCCGGTCGGCTAATTTCCTATAAGCAAGTCGACCTCGCGCTGCGGGCCTGGACCTCGGTTGTAGAGGCTCTGAACGGCGCACATTTGCATGTGATCGGCGATGGCCCGGAAGCGACGAATTTGCGGCAATTACAGGCAAATCTCGACCTGGCGGAGAGCGTTTCGCTGCATGGCCAGCTTGCTCGAAGCGAGGACGTGCTTGAAGCCATCGCATCGGCGGCGTTGCTGCTCCAACCGTCGCTACGCGAAGGTCAAAGCACCGTGGTACTTGAAGCGTTGACGCTGGGAACGCCCGTGCTCGCTGCAATCGGCCCCGAAACCGCAGTCGGAGATTTTCTCGGCGACGAATCAACTACCTCCGCCGCGCGACTTCCCGAAGATGCTACGCCCGCAGCCTGGGCCGAGCGAATCGTGACGCTGCTGCGCGATGATCAGGCCCGCACAGCGCTGGTCGACGCCGGCCGGCGGCAAGTCGCTCAACTCGGCTGGCGCGAGTTTATCGCACCGCAGGTCGAGGCCCTCTATCATCAGCTCGTCGACGCTAACGCTTGCGAGCGACGACCAGCAGGCACGCGGTTGCACTCGGATCGGCCGAGTCGTCGCTGAGCAGCCCGAGACCCGCCGTCCACGCGAGCGGTGTCCCGAGAAACCTCAACGGCTTCGGTAACCCGCGACGAAGCCCGAGACCGCGTTGGATCTCAATGGGCCGGCTTTTTGAGCCCTTCAATCGGTAAAGCAAGCCGCCCGTCCAATTGGTCCACTTTTCCCAACGGCGTACTTGGCGGGCCGTAAGGTAACCGGTCGCCGACACAAGTTTGAAATCGGCCTCGTCGAGCAGCGCCTGCCAATCGTCGACCGACGGGTAGCGAAAGTGGAGTAAGCGTGCGTCGGTCTCACGAAGATATTCGGCGCGCGTGATTCGACGTGACCAACCCGGACCGCTCATACATTTGTGTAAACCCGGCGAGGGAACGGTGGCAAAAAACAACCCACCCGGCTTGAGACAGCGCCCGACTTCCTTAAGGCAGGGTGCCAAATCGGTGATATGTTCGAGCACGCTATTCGCGAATGCAAAGTCGAATGAAGAGTTCGGTTCCGGAATCTGGTCCGCGCCCGTTTCGTGAACCGCGGCGTAGAGCCCCGATCGTTCGGCCAATGCGCATTCAGCCGGATCAGGATCGACCCCGACCAATTCCCAGCGGGCTTCGGCCAACTCGGCCAGAATCCGCGTCAACACACCGTCGCCGCAGCCGACGTCGAGCCCGCGACCTGCTCGGGGCATCGCTCCGGCAAGCTCCGGCAACTCAATGGCTCGCCATAAGTTCGTCGCCGGCTGAAACGGCGCGTCGGCCATAAATCGCTTCAGCAAACGCGACCGAACCTCGGCACGGTGCTTGCGGAGGTCACTATGGCGAGACGACGGGGGAACCAAACCGATAGTCCTTCTGCGGGTAGTCGCGCGGCCGGCTCACATTCTTGAGCTTTTCCCGCATCCTAATCATTTCCACACATTCCACGAACCGACATTTAATAACGGCGCGATCTTTGCTAAAAAGCATTAGGCGATCGTTAGGGAATGGTTTCGCCTCCGTGAACGAAAACCAAAGCGATCTGATCAAAAATTAGGGCGTTGCGATGTCCGAACTGCCAATCAATCTCGCGGTCATCCCTTACGGCAAGTACGACCGCTTCACGCGTCTGGCCACCAGCTTATTCATCGGATGCCTCGTTTTCTACGGCTTCCGTTAAGCTACTAGGCCGCCGAAAGCTCACTGCGATCGGCGGCGATCACGGAGCTTTGGGCACGGCGATCATATCGACGACGATCCCCTGCCCCTGTTTGCCGACCCCTCGTACTAGGGCTTTGCTCGCCGCCGGCGGTCGGGTCGGGTCGTAATAGTCGGGCCGAATCTTGTTAAGTTGTTCGCTCGATACGTCGTCGCTGACATAGTACGTCGCTTTCACAAGATGCTTTAGGTCGCCGCCCCCCTTCTCGGCAACTTCGCCGACGGCGTCGAGAATCTCCCGCACGCGGCGCGCCGCATCGCTTCCGGACGCGCCGTAAAGGCCCGACGTATAAATTGTCTTTTCGCACCGAACACGAGCGGCCCGACTGAAGACCGGCGACGATTTCATGTGCGGCGGCGTGAGATACTCTACGGAATCCCCGCTCGAATTGCCGCGATCCGGCGGAACCGCGGCGATGAGTTCGATCTCGATCGGTAATCCTGCCGATTCCCATTCGACGAACGTGAGCGCGGGCATTGGGCGATCGCCGAAGTAGGACTTCATCACGTCACGCACCGCCCCTGCCGCTTCGATCGGCTGCAGAAACGATTTGAGATGCACGACATGCGACCAATCCAGCTTGGCGAAGGTCAGCGTCGCTTCGAGACTCTTGAGCGTTTCGGTCGTCGCCGTCGCGAGGTCGCCCGGCTTGGCATCGCCTGAGACATAGAGTTTGTCCCGCGGGGGCAAAATTGCGGCATCAGCCATGCGCACGACCTCGCCTGGTCGAACAGCGGCCTGACTTACCGCGATGCAGTCGGCCGCGACTTTGTGCTCCTCGTTTGCAAGCTTTCCCGTGACGATCGTGACTGCGGGCGTGTCGTTTTTGGGATAACGAGATCGGAGCCACGTCTCGACATCGCCCGCCGCTGTGTCGTCGGCGACATAAAAGTTCCATCTCACGACCTGATCGAGATTCGAGTCGGCCGCACGGAGCACCATGTCGATTCGCTTCGCCAACTCATCTAATTGAGCAGCAGCGTCGACGACTGCGACCTTCTCTGTCATCGTCGGCGGAAAAATCTGCGCCGTGTGAGCGAGCGGCACATCGCCGACGACGACCGCGTGCGTCGATCCGGAAGCAGAATAAACCCTCGTCAGCACCGAATTTCCTCCCCAAGGCTCCGAGGCCCGTGACCACCAACGATTCGCTAAGCCGGCGACCATGGTGCCGGCACTTAGTTTCAAAAGCTGTCGCCGCGCGGGCTGAAATTGGCCGTGCATTCAAGGAACTCGAGATTGAATTGGGCGAAAAACTGAGGCGAGCCGCATTCTCGACATGAACTCACTTCGCCGACCGGCTGCGATTGTAACCGTCGAACCGGCCTCTAGCACCCTCGTCGCGGTGATGCCGCAAGTCGTTTTCCGCCATAAGGTTCTCTAGGGCGGTACGGCCGGTTTTGATAGAGTTCCCCGCCCGCGGATCAAGTCGATTCCGCCGGGTTGCAACTTCGGATTTGTTTGCTTCGCGAGGTAGGTCAATGTGCGGCATCGTCGGCTATATCGGACCTCAAGAGTGCGTCGACTTCCTCGTGCAGGGTTTACGCCGTCTTGAATATCGCGGCTACGACAGCGCAGGCATCGTCACGCTAGGTGCCGACGGAGCGATGTCGATCGTGAAAGCCGCAGGCCGCATCGACAAGCTTGTCGCGAAGCTCGCGCAATGCGCGACCCCCGGAAGTCTCGGAATCGGCCACACCCGTTGGGCCACCCATGGCGCGGCGACCGATGAAAACTCGCACCCGCACGTCGGCGGCGACGGGCTGCTGGCCGTCGTCCATAACGGTGTCATCGATAATTTTCGTCCGTTGAAAGAACGCCTCGAAGCGATGGGATATGCGTTCCGCTCGGCGACCGACACGGAAGTCGTCGCCCATCTGATTGCCGGCTTCTGGGAACAGGAACTCGCGGCAAATCCGAGTCTCGATCACAACGACGTCGCAGCCGCCGGTTATCAACCGCTGGTCAACGCCGTTCGCTCGGCTTTGCAGTTGTTGCAAGGCACGTACGGCCTCGCCGTCGTGTTTCGCGAGTTTCCTGAAGTGATCATCGCCGCAAAGCTCGGCAGTCCGCTCGTGGTCGGCGTCGGCGAAGGCGAACACTTTCTCGCCAGCGACGCTTCACCGCTCGCCGGCTTTACGGACAAAATCGTGTTTCTTGACGATCACGAAATTGCCGTGCTCACCTCCGATTCGCTGCGCCTCGTCCATCGCGACCTCGGCGAAAAGCACGCCGACGTCAAAACGCTCGACTTGCAAGCGGGCGACGTCGACAAGGCGGGCTACGACCACTTTATGCTCAAGGAAATCTTTGAGCAACCTGATACGCTCCGCAATACGATGCGCGGCCGCTTATCGCTCGATGAAGCCACCGCTCACTTCGGCGGCCTCAATCTCACGCCCAAAGAACTCCGCTCCGTCAAGCGAATCGTGCTGACCGGCTGCGGCACCAGTTGGCATGCAGGACTCGTAGGCGAGTATCTCATCGAAGAATTGGCTCGCATCCCGGTCGAAGTCGAATACGCCAGCGAGCTTCGCTATCGCAATCCGCCGCTCGACGACGGCACGCTCATGTTCGCGATCACGCAATCCGGTGAAACGGCCGACACGCTCGCGGCGATGCGAGAAATGAAGCGCATGGGCCACATGACGCTGGCGATCTCGAACGTCGTCGGCAGTACGATCGCCAAAGAAGCACACGGCGGCATATATCTCCACGCCGGTCCGGAAATCGGCGTGGCGTCGACAAAGGCCTTTACGTCGCAGTGCGTCGCCCTCACGATGCTCGCGCTCTACCTGGGTCGCATGCGGCACCTCAGCTTTACGCAGGGCCAACGCATCATCGAGCAACTTCAAGAGTTGCCGGAGCATGTTGCCCGCGCTTTGGAAGGCGACGCCGCGATTCGCAAGATCGCCGCCAAGTATTGTGAATGCCGCACATTCCTCTATCTCGGCAGGCAATACAACTTTCCCGCGGCGCTGGAAGGCGCGCTCAAGCTCAAGGAAATCAGCTACATTCACGCCGAAGGCTATCCGGCGGCGGAAATGAAACACGGACCGATCGCCCTCGTCGACGCCGACACTCCCAGCGTCTTCATTGTCCCGCACGGGGCGGTGTTCGATAAAGTCATGGCCAACATGGAAGAAATTAAGGCCCGCGGCGGGCCGGTCGTGGCGATCACCTGCGAAGATGGAGCTCGCGACGTCGCCGGCTTGGCCGACGACGTGATCGAGATTCCGCGCGTGCCCGACTTCCTCCAACCGATCGTTACCGCGATACCCTGCCAACTCCTGGCCTATTACACGGCCGTCCTGCGCGGTTGCGACGTCGATAAACCTCGCAATCTCGCCAAAAGCGTGACGGTGGAATAACGAGCGGCTTTCGCTGTCCCCAATCGGCCGAACATCGGCCGACGCACCATGCCCGACACGCTTGAGCGAATCGCTCAATCTGCGATACTGGCGAGTCGCCGCGTGCGGTCGTAGGCCGCACTTGCTACGGGCCCGTAGCTCAGTCGGTTAGAGCAGGGGACTCATAATCCCTTGGTCGTGGGTTCGAGTCCCTCCGGGCCTATTTTGTGCGAAGTTCCTTGGGCGACGTCGAGCTCGCCGCTTTTTGGCGTCGCGTGACTTGTTTCGAGCCTGGAATCGGTTAGCGTCTTAGCTGAGTTATGAAGGCAACTAACCGACAATTCATCGTGAGGTGTACTTTGGCCTCCCTCCGGAACGCATTGCGACGACTCGATCGCGACGAAAGCGGCATGGAAACCATGCAGGCGGTGATTATCTTCGGCGCTGCTGCGATCGTTCTAGCGCTGCTCTATAAGCTCCGGGAACCGATCATGGATTGGGTTAAGGAGAAGCTGCAGGAATTCGGGATCAACGGCTAAGCGCGGCTAATCCGCGTCGGCCGGTATTTTAGTCACGCGAAAGCCCTGCGTCGCGAGCGATTCAATGCTCTGCTCGAGCTCCCCGACCCCCATTTGGCGATCGGAAATCAGCGGAATATAGTCTCCGGCGATCTCGTATGTACTGTAGAGCGGCAAGGTCGTTCCGCTCAGATTGAGTTCGTGGCGCCGCCCGTCCCCTTCGACGCGCGGCGCTACCGCATAGCCGGCGAACCCGTTGGAATACACGTAGACCAAGATCGTGGCCGCAGGTTTCCGTTGCGGTTGCAGCGTCATTGCGCACCTCTTCACAGCGATATCGTGATCAAACGTTTGCGTTCGGCACGCTATCTTACCTCGGCTCGCCGCGAACTGCGCAGCGCGTCGACGACGAATCGACCTCCGCCCCCTGCTCGACCGTGCCACCGTGTTCGGTACGCGTTCGCCAAACATCGAGCAGCGCCTCGGCGACCGCGAGGACGACCGGCCCCAACACCACGCCGGCCGCGCCAAACAGCGAAATCCCGCCGACTACGGCGATGAAAACCAGCAGCGGATGCAGACGCAATCGCTTGCCGACCAAAAACGGATACAAGAAGTTGTCGACGAGCGCGATCGCGACGGACCCCCAGGCGATGAGAATCAAAGCGCGAATCCAGTCCCCCTCAAGCGCCAAAAACACGGACGCCGGGAACCACACGACGAATGTGCCGAGCATCGGCACCGTCGCCAAGAGGGCCATCACGACGCCCCATAGCAGCGGCGTCGAAAGCCCCAACAGCCAGAACATGACTCCGCCCAGCGTCCCCTGCACGATCGCGACGGCGAGACTTCCGTAGATCGTCGCGAAAACGGTGTCTTCGACGCGCTGGAACGATTTGCCGGCTTCCGCCGTCGTGAGCGGAACCGATCGCATCACGCCGCCGAGAATGGCCCGCCGATCGCGAAAGAAGTAGAAGAGCATGAAGAATGTGATCAACAATTGCCCCCCAAACCACAGCGATCCGCCGACGAACTTCGGCACGCCGCCGACGGCGCCGGCCATCGCTTGCTTCGCCTCATCGGGCACTTCGCCGCCGTGAAGCATGTCGAGAAACGGGCGCATTTGAGGGAATCGTTCGACGACCTGCTCGGTATTCGCTTGCAATTCGGCGAGGCCGACGGCGAGCTGCTGAACCAGTTGCTGCACGATGAAAATGGATGGGCCGACGACGACGAGCGCCACCATGAGCACGGCCGCCGCGGCCGAAAGATTCGGCCGACCTAGCCGATTCAAAATCGCGCGGTGCATCGGGTGCGCCACAACGGCCAGAGCCCCGCTCCAAGCTATGGCCGAAAGAAACGGCGCGGCCAACAGACAGCAGGTATAAAAGACCGCCCCGGTCACCACGACCAGCGCCGCCGCGACGGCCCGTTCGCGCGATAACCACCCCACTTCGTTCGAGCCAGGGTGCGTCTGCCGCGATGGGGTGTCGGAAACGGTCACGGTCGTGAATTCCACTCGTTAAAGTTTCGCTACGACTCGGTCGCCTGCGGCGTTCGAATCAGCGGCATCGGCAGCCGCTCGATGGCGTCGCGGGAAAAGCGCCGGCGACCCGAAGAACCTCGGCGCAATACGCAAATCCCGTTCCTTCGGCGGGTTCCGACGCGTATCCCGCCTTCGACGACGGCAACTTCCGCTGCAAAACTTCTGGGCTTTCAGGTAAGATAATGCGCTCTGCGAGAGTGGCGGAATTGGCAGACGCGCTGGACTTAGGATCCAGTACCGAAAGGTGTAAGGGTTCAACTCCCTTCTCTCGCACTATTGCGCCGGGAGCGTTTGGCGGAGTGAGCGTGAAATCGGAAGTCGAATCGTCGAACCGTACGCCAACCACGCCCCCGACCGCGGCGGTGGATCCAAGTAGGGAACTTCCGGTCGTCGCCCAGGCGGCGGTGACATTCGGGTTGCCTCTTCTGGCAACCGGCGGTCGCCTGCTGCTCGATCCGCTCTTGGGTAACGCCGCCCCGTTCATTTTGTTTTTTCCGGCGCTCGTTATTTCCGCACTCTATTGCGGCGCGCGATCCGGCCTGATCGCGACGGCGTTGTCGGCGGCGTCGGCTTGGTTATTCATTCTCGACACGTCCGCCGTCGGCGACGCGGTCATCCGCCTTGCGGCGCTCGTCATCGTCGGCTCGGCGATCTCGTGGATCGCCGGACGCGTGCATTACGAAAGTCGTCGCTCGCGGGTCGCCGAACGAGAATTACGAGGCGCATTGGAGCGAGTTCGTCAATCGGCCGTCGCCGCCGAATTGCATTCGCGCGTCCTGGGGGCGATGTCCGAAGGCGTGATGCTGTTCGACGAAGCCGGCCGCATCACGTTTGCGAACGCCGCATTGGATACTATGTTTCGCGTCGCACCGGGCCAACTCGTCGGGCGTAACGCGTTGGAACTGACCGGCGGAGCGGAAAGTGCCCATCAATGCCGGATTTCGACGATCGCCGAGGTCGTCGCGAGCGAAGGATTCTGGATCGCTGAGACGACCCAACCCCGCGCCGACGGCGAGCGGTTTCTGACGCGAATGCGAGTCAGCTGCGTCACCGGCTCGCTGCGGCAGTTCGTCTGCGTTTTGGAGGACATCTCGGCATTACGCCGACGCGACGAAGCATTGGGGGATGCCAATCGCCGACTGCAACAACGCGTGGAGGAATTGGCCACGCTGCTCAACGTGTTGCCGATCGGCATCGGAATCGCCGACGACGTCGAGTGTCGCAACATCCAGATCAATCCCGCCTTCGCCAAGCTGCTCCGGCTCGACGAAAATGCCAACGCCTCCCTCACGGCACCCGACCGGGAACGGCCGCGCAATTTCCATGTTTTGTTGAACGGCGAGACGTTGTCGAACGACCAATTGCCGATGCAAGTCGCCGCACGCGAAGGGGTGGCCTCGCATGACGTCGAACTCGACGTCGTGTTCGACGACGGGCAAACGATTCGCCTGCTCGAATACGCGGTGCCGCTGTTCGACGATCAGGGCCGGCCCCGCGGCAGCATCGGGGCGTTCGTCGACATCAGCGAGCGTCGTCAGGTCGAGCAGGAGCGAGAGAAACTGGTCGAGCGTCTCACCCAGCGCACCCAAAAGCTCGTGCGGCTTTCGCAAGGCGTCCGCGAGGTCAACGACGACCTCAATCAAACCGCGATCCTGCGGGCCCTCGTTCGCGCCGCATTGCAAATCGCCGACGCCCCGTGGGGCATGGCGGGCCTGAAACACGACGGCAAACTCGCGTTCCACGAATACTGTTCCGGCGACCAGTTCATGCCGCTGGATTTGGTTTACCAGGCCGACGATCCGCAAGGCGTTTCGGCGTGGGTGATGCGGCACCACACGCACTACCTTTCCAACGACGCGGCCGTCGACGACGTCATTCGGCCGGAGTTGCGCCGGCGGTTCGGCGTGACGACGCTCGTCAATTTGCCGATTCTCGGACGGCGCGATGAGATTCTCGGTTGCCTGGAGTTGCACAACAAGCCGCAGGGGTTTACCGCGGAAGATTGCGTCAAGCTGCAGACGTTGGTCGCCGGCGCGGCGATCGCTCTTCAGAACGCGCAATTGCTGCAGCACATTCGCGAAGCGGATCGTCGCAAAGATGAATTCCTGGCGATGCTCGCGCATGAGTTGCGCAATCCGCTCGCGCCGCTCCGCAGCGCCCTCGATTATTTCGCGGCCGTCGGCGACGGCGACGATACCGCTCGGGAATTGTGCGAAATCATGTCGCGTCAGGTCGAGCACATGGGTCGGATTATCGACGACTTGCTCGACGTTTCACGCATCAACCGCGGACGCATCGAATTGCGGCGCAATCAGGCCGATCTCGCTACGATCGTCCATGGCGTCGTCGCCGGCCGCCGAGCCGTTTGCGCCGAACGACGCCTGACGCTTGTCGAGTCGCTTCCCGTGGAACCGGTTTGGGCTCAAGTGGATGAAACGCGCATCGCGCAAGTGCTCGATAACTTGTTGACGAACGCCGCCAAATTTTCGGAAGATGGCGGCCGGATCACGGTCGCATTAGTTGAAAACCGCGCAGCGGCCGTCGCCGAACTGTCGGTAACGGACACCGGAATCGGGATTTCGCCGGACGACCTGAGCCGCATCTTCGATATTTTCACGCAAGCCGATCGGAGCTTGGATCGCAGCCGCGGCGGTCTCGGGCTGGGGTTGGCGCTCGTCAAAGGGCTGACCGAATTGCACGGCGGGCATGTCGTCGCCCACAGCGACGGCATCGGCCGCGGCAGCACGTTCACCGTCATTCTGCCGCTCGCGGCCGAGCCGCAACCGCAGGTCGTTGAATACTCCGCCCCGCCGATCGTCGAACGATCGACGCGCGTGCTCGTCGTGGAAGACAACCGCGATGCCGCGACGACGCTCCGGTTGATCCTCGAACGACACGGGCACGTCGTCGAAGTCGCTCATGATGGGTCCGGCGGGTTAGAGGCGGCTCGTGAATTCCGGCCGGAAGTCGTCGTCTGCGATATCGGTCTGCCCGGCCTCGATGGATACGCCGTCGCCGCCGCGCTGCGAGCCGACCATCGTTTTTCAGCCAAACGATTGATCGCGCTCTCCGGTTATGGACGCGACGAAGATCGCACTCGCGCCATGCACGCCGGCTTCGACGAGCATCTCACCAAGCCGGTCGATGCGGCGACGCTCTTGCGTCTCATCGCCGAAAGCGCGCTGGCCGTCGAGCGTTGACTTGCCCGAGGTCGCAGCCGCACCCATGAACACCGAAATCCTTGTCGTCGATCCTCACCATCCGCAGCCGGAGCCGATCGCCCACGCCGCGGCGGTGCTTCGCGCAGGCGGCGTCGTCGCCTTTCCCACGGAAACCGTCTACGGACTCGGCGCCGATGCCCTAAGCGAGTCGGCCGTAAGCAGAATCTTCGCCGCGAAAGGACGTCCTGCGAATAATCCGCTGATCGTGCACATCGCCGATCTCGACGCGGCGCGCCGGCTGGCGTCGCATTGGCCGGCGGCCGCCGAGAAACTCGCCTCCGCGTTTTGGCCGGGCCCGCTGACGCTCGTCGTTCCCAAAGCCGATTCGATTCCCGCGATCGTCACGGCCGGCGGACCGACCGTGGCACTGCGAATTCCCGACCACCCGGTAGCACGGGCGTTGTTGCTGGCGGCACAACGTCCGTTGGCCGCGCCGAGCGCGAATCTTTCCACTCGGGTTTCGGCCGTTCGCGCCGAGCATGTTGCGGCCGGTCTGAGCTGCCGGATCGAACTGATTCTCGACGGCGGGCCGACCGCCTGCGGGCTGGAATCGACCGTCGTCGACGTTTCAGGGCCGCGACCGCGCCTGCTTCGCCACGGCGTGATCGGCGCCGCGGAGTTGACGGCGGCGCTCGGTGAGGACATCGAAATCGTCGAGCGACATGCCGGCGACCACGACGTAGGGATAGCTTCTCCGGGCATGCATCGCAAACACTACTCACCGGCCGTGCCGCTCGACATCGTCGACGGGTCCGGAGCTGCGGACCTCGCGGAATTGCTGCGAACGAAATCGAAAATCGGCTGGGTTTCTTGCGGCGGAGACGCGTCGCCGACCGCTCCCCGCGAAGGAGTCGTACAGATTTGCCTTGCCGACGAACCTGAGGCATACGCACGACGTCTTTACGATACGCTCCATACGTTGGAGGCGGCCGGGGTCGAGCATATCGTCGTCGAACGTCCGCCGCGCGCGCCGGGCTGGGAAGCGATCCACGATCGCTTGACCCGCGCCGCGGCGAAATAAGCGCCGACGCCCGCCGTAAGGCTCGCTATATTTCAACCTTTCGAAGTGCGCGCCGCGTCTCCCGGCCGCGCTTCGCAGATCGGCCCCCGTAGCTCAACTGGATAGAGCAGCCGCCTTCTAAGCGGCAGGTTACAGGTTCGATTCCTGTCGGGGGTATTTGCGTGCAATTGATTGTGGAGAAGGGATTCTCGATGAAAAGCTGGGGGATCATTCCGGCGCGATTGGCTTCGACGCGGTTGCCGCGCAAGTTGCTGTTGCGTGAGACCGGCAAGACGGTGTTGCAGCACACCTATGAATCGGCGCGGCGAGCCTCGCGCCCCGCAGGTTATTGCGTCGCCGTCGACGACTCCGAACTCTTCGCGGAAGTCGAGGCATTCGGCGGCCGCGCCGTCATGACCAGCCCCGATTGCCCGAGCGGCACCGACCGAGTCGCCGAAGTGGCTCGCAATTTGCCGGACGACGTGGAAATTATCGTCAATGTGCAAGGCGATGAGCCGGAGATCGCAGGCGCTGCGATCGATCTCGTCGTGGATATTCTTGAACGAGATCCGACGCTCGTCATGGCGACGCTCGCCACGCCGATACGCGAGCGCGCGATGCTCGACAACCCGGCCGTTGTGAAGGTGGTCTGCGACGCTCGCGGCCGGGCCCTTTACTTCAGCCGCAGCCTCGTTCCGCATCCGCGCGAAGGAGCCGACGAATGGCTCGCCGGCGGTCCATCGCCGTTCCTTCAACACATCGGCCTCTACGCCTATCGCCGCGAGTTCCTAATGCAACTCGCCGCCATGCCCCCGTCGCGGCTCGAGCGGATCGAAAAGCTCGAGCAATTGCGGGTGCTCGAAGCCGGGTTTGAGATCGGCGTCGGCCTCGTCGACGAGCCGACGCGGGGCATCGACACGCCGGACGACTACCGGCGGTTCGTCGAACGCATGCGGGCCGCGAAGCCCTCCTAGAGCGCGTCACACAAAGCGTAGCGTGTGCCTAGGGCTGGAGCCGCAGGCGAAGCCCCAGAATGATGGGGCATCTCTTCGGTCTGCCCCAGGCACCCGACGCCACGGTTCAATGCAATAGCCTCTTGGCCCGCGCTCTACCGCCGGTCCCCTCCGCAGCCAGAGGCTCAGTCACCCTGTCGCGCGCAAAGTGGCGGATTCCGGGCCCGCTTGACTCTCGGAGCCTCCTCGTCATAATAACCGCCGAATCCGATATTTTGATTACTCAAAATATCTTTATCGTCACACAAAACAATTTTTTTTGGTTACCGACATGGTTAATCTTCGATCCCCCGCTCCGCTCCCAGTTCGTCGCCGCGCTCTGACGCTGATCGAGCTCGTCATTGTCATCGCCATTCTCACGATCCTCGGCGGCCTCGTCGTTCAGACTTTGCCCAATCTGATGAAGCGCACGCATCTCTCGAAGTGCGCCGACACGATCTCCTCGCTCAATAAGATTTGGGGCGAGGCTTACGCCCTCAACACGCGCTATCCCGACCAATATGATTCGCTCCTTTCCACCGCAGGCACGACGTTTACGAAACTCACGCCGGGCCTCACCCAACTGCTCACGCCGACGACGCTCACCGCCGCCGAGGTAGGAGCGCTCAGTTCGATCGGCGTTCGCAACGTCGTCGATCTCAATCCCGCGGCGGTGAACGTCACCTACGACTCCGCGCCGCTCGGCGTCGCGAAACGGGCGATTGACGGCGCTCAGGTGGCTCAGCTCACCGCCCCCGGCACGGGAATCTCCAACTACTGGGATGCCAACCCGCTCGCGTTGCGCCGCCATCTGGAAACGACGAGCGGCACAGTGAAGTACGTCGCCTTCGGCATCGGGCCGAACTGCAACGGCATCGGCGCCGGCAAGCTCATCCAAGAAGCGCCGGTTCACTTCGGCGCGGACGACACGATCAACCCCAACAACGTTTATCAACGCTATTTGGCGATCTACTCCGTCGTCACCGACACGGCGGGCAAATCCACGGCCTACTTCGAAGCGATGGCGGGCAACGACGTCGACGGCCCGTCGAGCGCCGAGGCCCACGTGCGTGGCTTCCATGAGGGCCAGGCAGCGGGCAACTAAGTCCTCTACAAAGGACTTTACAGCGATCGCCGTATCCTACAGCAACTCGGCGATCGGCTCGGCGTCGTCGACGATGCCGATCGGCCTGCCGCCGTCGATGAGTTTCGTCGCCGGGTCGATACCGAGATGCCGGTACAACGTCGCCAGTACGTTCGGCGGCGAGTAAGGGCGCGTCGTCGGCGCGGCGCCGAATTGATCAGTCGCGCCGATCACTTGCCCGGTGCGGAAGCCGCCGCCGGCGAAGAGCGCGAAACCGGCCCGCGTGAAATGGTCGCGTCCGCCGTTGACGTTAATCACCGGCGTCCGGCCAAACTCGCCCCACACGACCACGGCCACGTCGCGATCTAAGCCCCGCTCGTGCAGATCGGTCACGAGCGCGGCGAGGGAGCGATCGTAGACCGGTAATTGCTCACGCGACCGCTCAAAAATCGTCCCACGAACCCCGCTCACGTTGCCGTGATGATCCCAGCCCCCTTCCGAAACGGTGACGACCGGCACGCCGGCCTCGACCAACCGGCGGGCCAACAGGAAGTTCGAGGCGTGCCACGTATGTCCAAACTGGTAGTTGTGTTGAAACGTGACGTCGGGGCCGTACAAGCCCCGCGTCGCCGCCGATTCTTTCGACAGATCGAGCGCGTCGCGCAACAGCGGCGACGTGATCATATCTAAGGCCTGGCTGCGATACGCATCGCCCGCCGCCAACTCCGGACGGCGATCAATTTCCCGTCGCAGCCCGTCGAACTGCCGAGCCAGCTCCACGCGCGAGTCGAACCGCAGCGGCGGCAATTCGCCCGGCAAAGTCAGCGTAGCCAAGCCGGTGCCGGTCGGTGCAAACGGCGCGTGGCCCGCTCCCGCGTACAGCGGTTGCTCCGCCTTCGCCACCGTTCGCGGATGATCGAAATAGCCCAGCGAAAAATACTTCGGTAATCGCGCCCGCTCGGCTTCGCGCAAGCGACTCACGACCGAGCCGAACGCCGGACGCCCCGCGGCGAGTGGAAAGCCGGTAAAGACTTCGTGTAACTGATGGTCCGGCTGGCGAAACGTCATGCTGCGGACGAGCGCGAACTTGTCGGCCATCGCGGCCTGACGCGGCATCAATTCGCAGAGATCGAAGCCCGGCACGTTCGTCGCCGTCGGCCGAAACTCGCCGCGGATGTTGGCCGGCGCGTCGGGCTTCATGTCGTAAGTGTCGTGATGCGAAGGTCCGCCCGGAAGGCAAACCATGATCACCGCCTTCGGAGACCGTGCGGCGGTGCCCGCGGCGGCTCGATTTCGCAGCAACTCGGGCAGGCTCAAACCGGCAAGCCCGAGCCCGCAGGCCTGCAATCC
Organism: Planctomycetaceae bacterium; assembly: GCA_016793115.1. Classification (GTDB taxonomy): domain Bacteria; phylum Planctomycetota; class Planctomycetia; order Pirellulales; family PNKZ01; genus PNKZ01. The sequence continues at coordinate 15,735 of JAEUIN010000153.1, read as the reverse complement.
GCCGATTCGCAAGAAGCCGCGACGCGAAACACGATCGCAGTAAGCGGACGGCGAACCGGCAACGGTAAGCATGGCGCGCTCCGTGGCGGGGGGCGAATTTCGGCGGGGCAAAGAAGTAGGCGGCGGGGGACCGATCGGCAGGCACAGGCAACGCAGTCGATTGTAAGGCCCTCCTCGAATGGGGGTCAAATTCAATCAAGTTGCCCACGAGGTTCTGCACTTCCGGTGCGGAACATGCTCGATCACGAAGTGGCTTCCGTTGGCCGCGCCTCAGCGGTTTTCCGGCGATTTCGCCCCTGGTAGCACGCCGGCCGTTTGCTGCTAGAATCGGTCGTTTGGGCTGTGGGCAACTTCGCGGCACGGAAGGGTGGCATGACGAAGCATATTTTCGTAACCGGCGGCGTCGTAAGTTCTTTGGGCAAAGGGCTTACCAGCGCCTCCGTCGGCATGCTGCTCGAACAGCGCGGCCTGCGGGTCCGGATGCAAAAGTTCGACCCGTATATCAACGTCGACCCGGGCACGATGAGCCCCTATCAGCACGGCGAAGTCTACGTGCTCGACGACGGCAGCGAGACCGACCTCGACCTCGGGCACTACGAGCGCTTCACCAACGGCCCGCTCACGCGCGATTCGAACTACACGACCGGCCAGATCTACCTTTCGGTGATCAATAAGGAGCGGCGCGGCGAGTTTCTCGGCAAGACCGTGCAGGTGATTCCGCACATCACCAATGAGATCAAGGCCTGCGTCAAGAAGCTGGCCGGCGACGACGTCGACGTCGTCATCACGGAAATCGGCGGCACGGTGGGCGACATTGAAAGCCTGCCGTTCATGGAAGCGATTCGCCAATTCGCGCTCGACGTCGGCAAAGAGAACTGCCTCTACATCCATCTCACCCTCGTTCCCTACCTCAAGGCGGCCGGCGAGCTCAAAACCAAGCCCACGCAGCACTCCGTCGGCCAGCTGCGCGAGATCGGTATCCAGCCCGACATTTTGATCTGCCGCACGGAGCGCTCGATCAGCCGCGAAGATCGCGAGAAGATCGCGCTGTTCTGCAATGTGCCGCTCGACGCAGTGATCGAAGAGAAAGACAAAGACTTCTCGATCTACGAAGTTCCGCTCAGCCTCGTGGAAAACAAGCTCGATGAGCAAATCTGCAAGAAGCTTTCGCTGCCGCTCGGCCGACTAAAGATCGAGCCCTGGCGCGAACTGTTGCACAAATTGCGCAACCCACGCAACGAAATCAGCGTCGCCGTCGTGGGCAAATACGCCGAGCATCGCGACGCCTACAAATCGATCTACGAATCGCTCGACCACGCCGGCCTCGCCAACCAAGTGCAGGTCCGCATTCAGCGCATCCAGGCCGAGGAAGTTGAACGCGAAGGGCCCGAACGCCTGCTCTCCGGCTACGACGGCATCCTCATTCCCGGCGGCTTCGGTGAGCGCGGAATCGAGGGAAAAGTCGAAGCGATTCGCTTTGCCCGCGAACGCGACATCCCGTTTTTCGGTATTTGCTTGGGCATGCAGTGCGCGGCGATCGAGTTTGCCCGCAACGTGATCGGCCTCGCCGGCGCGCACTCGACGGAATTCAGCAAAGACACGCCCCACCCGGTCATCTGCCTGCTCGACGAGCAGAAGACGATCACCGACAAGGGCGGCACGATGCGGCTCGGCGCTCAAACGGCCAAGCTGGAAGCCGGCAGCCGCGCGGCCACGGCCTACGGAGCCGCGCAAATCACCGAACGGCATCGCCATCGCTACGAGTTCAACAACGTGTATCGGCAGCAGTTCGCCGCGCATGGCATGCAGTTCTCCGGCACGAGCCCCGACGGCTCGCTCGTGGAGATTCTCGAGTTGCCGAGCCACCCCTGGTTCCTGGCCGTGCAGTTCCATCCGGAATTCAAGAGCAAGCCGATCGCGGCTCATCCGCTTTTCAGCGGCTTCATCGCGGCGGCGTTGGAGAAGCATGTCGGCCGCGGTGAGCAGCGGTCGAAAGACTTGGAAACCCAGTCGCTCGGCTAAGTCGACCGCATTCAGTTTTAGGCCGGCGGCGATCGTTGAACACCGTGAGGACGCCTCATGAGCGCGGAAGAAAAGAAACCGAACCTGATCATCGACGAAGACTGGAAGACGCAGGTCGAGCGCGAAAAGGCCGAGACCGATCAAGCGGCCGCCGCGCAAACCGCGGCGGTTGAGCCGGCCGCCGGCGATCAGGATCTCGGCATCCCGCCTCCCACGCTCATGACGTTGCTCACCACGCTCGGCACGCAGGCCTTGCTCATGCTCGGCCAGATCATCCACCCGGTGACGAACAAGCGCGACGTCGACCTCGAGCAGGCCCGGCACTTCATCGATTTGCTGGCGATGCTCGAAGTGAAGACCGGCGGCAATCGCACCGACGAAGAATCGCAGGTGCTCGACGGCCTGCTGCACGACCTGCGGATGCTCTTCGTGCAGGTCTCGAAGAAGCAGTAAGCGGTTCGACAAAAAAAGTCCGGCTCGGGGAAACGCAGCTCAACGGCCGTCCTGGCCTGTGTTTTCCAATTCCCTGGTTTATTTGCCGATCACCGGGTGACAACGGGGAGCAAATAGAAAGAGCGCGCTTCGCACCGAGCCGGACCATGGCTTCGAGCGAACGACGATGTCCGAACAACTCTCGCAACTACTCCGCGAGATGATCAAAAATGCGTTGAAAACGCGGCATCTTGCGATTCAGATACGCCAGCCACGCTTCGGGCTTCCAAAGCTCGAGGCAAACGCCCGCCCCGACCAACACGACCTCGCCGCCTGCTTCGACCTGCAGAAACTGCCGAAACCCGTCAGGGATCAGCAGCCGCCCGCGGTCGCCCAGTTGCACGTCGGCGTGCCGGGTCGACAGGAGCCGCCCCAGGAGTTGAACTTGCGACGAGCGGCCGTCGAGCTTACCGGCCCGCATCTTCGCTCGAATCAACTCCACGCCGGCATCCATTTGCTTGCGCCAGGCCTCGGCCTCCCACAGGCTTAAACAGCCGGGGCGTTGCTTGGCGAGCACACAGGCGCCGCCGCGCGGTTGCAAGGCGGCGACCAACTCTGCGGGAATGGCCACGCGAAAGCGCTCATCGAGCGTTCGCGGAAACTCCCCCAGAATCAAATCGATTGCCTTACCCATGCACTCGGACTAGCAGGTCGTACCGAAAAGCGGTCGCAGCTCGAGACTACCGAGAGCGAGTCGTCAGAAACATCGTCCGTGATAAACTGCCAAAGAACAGATGGGCTGAAATCCCACACAAATGCCATTTTATGACACTTAAATGGGTTCACATCCCACGGGGCCGATCATATCGCGTGTCGCCGACATTGCAAGCATTCTCCTCCAAAATAGTTGAAAGTGCCCGCGAGGCGATTCGTCGGTCAACCTCTTACTCCCCTCGAACTCGGCTAGTGGCAGCGGCCGAATTCTTGTAGTTTTCGCCTACCGCGTTGTCGGCTTGCGCGCGACCTGCGATGCTCGCCGGCGACGCTTCACGTCGTCTTGAATTCTCGCTGCGGAGTCGCCCGCCGGTGTCCGATTCACGTCAATTCGAACCGATCGTCATCACCGGCATCGGCCTCATGGCTTCCGTCGGCAACGATCGCGAAAGCGTGTGGCGGGCCGTGCGCGACGGCACGAGCGGCGTGCGGCGGATGAGCGAAGCGTTTCGTCGTGAATATGGGGCGACGATCGCCGCCCCGGTCGACATCGGCCTCGACTACCCCGGGCAAATCAAGAACACGGCCCTCTGCCTCAAGACGGCGAGCGAAGCCCTCGACGACGCAGGAATCGATTTCCAAGACGTCGACGCCGAGCGTTTCGGCTGCGCCGTCAGCGGCCACATGGGCGACACCGGCGGCGTGCATCTCTCCGACGGCAACACGGTTTGGCAACCCGGCGCCGGTCTGCCGCCCTGGTGGATGCAGTGGTTTCCCAACACGAGCTGCGTCGCGGTCGCGAATCGCTTCGGTCTTTACGGGCCGCGGATTTCCCATAGCACGGCCTGCGCCAGCGGCTTAGTCGACGTCATGTCGGCCGCCGAGCGAATCCGCGACGACCAATGCGATATCGCCCTGGCGGGCAGTTCCGAAGTCATTCACCCGTTGTTCGCCGCGGGTTTTCAAGCGATGCGGGTGCTGGCGCACCACGACGATCCCGCCCAAGCCCCGCGTCCCTTCGATCGTAATCGCAACGGCTTCGTTATGGGCGAAGGCGCCGCAATGTTCGTCATCGAGCGGCTCAGTCACGCGCGCCGTCGCGGTGCGAAGATCTACGCCGAACTCGCAGGCTTCCGCCTGATGTCCGAAGGGCACCATATCACCAGCCTCGACGTCGAAAGCCACGGTCTGGCCACGCTCATCGACGCCACGCTCCGCGACGCCTGCATGGCGCCGTACGACGTGCAATACATCAACGCCCACGGCACCGGCACGCATCAGAACGACATCGTCGAATCACGCGGCATTCGCCATGCTTTGGGTCCGGCCGCCGATCGCGCCTGGGTCAGTTCGACCAAGTCGATGCTCGGTCACTTGATCAACGCCGCCGGCAGCGTCGAACTGGCGATCACCGCGCTGGCGCTTCGCGACGGTTTCGCGCCCCCCACGCTCAACCTGACCGACCCCGATCCGGAAGTGCAGCTCGACTGCATTCCGCTGGTCGGTCGCTCCAACCAACTGACGAACGCGCTGAAGATTTCCGTCGCGTTCGGCGGCCACATGGCGGCGGTCGCGCTCCGCCGTTGGAACGACGCCGCGGAAGGTCGCCTGACTCGCGATCACGCCGCCGCGGCGTAGTCGCGCATCTTACGCGGGCTTATTTCTTCGGCTCGTCGTCGGTTCCCTCGAACGTCGTCTTGCGCCGCAGCATATGGTGATAGTGCTGGGCGAAGCGGTGCGCTTCGTCGCGTACATACTGCAATAACCGCAACGCGTAGGCGTGGCGACTCAGCCGCAGCGGCTCCTCGACGCCGGGAACGTAGATTTCTTCCTCTCGCTTCGCCAGGGAGATCACCGTCGGCGGCGTGATGCCCAACGCCTCGAACGCCGCGAGGCCGGCGTTCAACTGCCCCTTGCCGCCGTCGATCAACAGCACGTCGGGAAACATGGTTCCTTCGTCGTCGAGACGCTTGAAACGACGGGCCACGACTTCGTGGATGCTCGCGAAATCGTCGATGCCGCCGACGCCGCGAATCTTGAAGCGCTTATAACCCGGCTTGAACGGCAGCCCGTCGATGAACTGCACGAGCGAGGCGACCGTTTCGCCCCCTCCTAGATGCGCGATGTCCACGCCTTCGATCGTCCGCGGCGCTTTCGCCAAGCCGAGCACCTTCTTCAAGCCGGCCAGCCCCTTCTTCGGATCGATGAAGAACACCTCGGGCTGTTCGTGCGTGTCGAGTTCGCCGCGGTCGTCGAGCGTCTCGAGCATCTTGATTTCGTCGCGCAGCCGAGCCGCTTTCTCGAAATGCCTGCTCTGCGCCGCCGTCGTCATTTCCGCGTGTAACTCTTTCAGCAGTTTCTTCTTGTTGCCCTCCAAGAACATCCGCAGGCGATCGATGTCCTTGCGATATTCTTCTTTGGAGATTCGCAGATTGCAGGGGGCCGTGCATTGGTTGATGCTGGCCAATAGGCAAGGCCGGAACCAGCGCCAGCGCTCGTCGCCGTCGTCGATGTCGAGGCTGCAGGTGCGAAATTTGAAGATCTTCTGCAGCACCTGAATCGCGCCGCGCAAACTGCCGGCCGAAGCGAACGGACCGTAGAGTTTCGTGCCCCGTTCCTTCGGTTCGCGGGTAAACTCGACGCGGGGAAAGTCTTCGCGGACGAAGATTTCCAAATACGGAAACGACTTGTCGTCTTTTAGGTCTTGGTTGTATTTCGGCTGAATGTCTTTGATCAGCCGCGATTCGGCCAGCAGCGCGTCGACTTCGCTTTCGCACTCGATGTAGTCGATATCGCAAACTTCGCGCACCAAATCGGCCGTGCGCCGCTCTTCGGCCGCCGCCTTCAGAAAGTAGCTGCCGGCCCGGCTCCGCAGGCTCTTCGCCTTACCCACGTAGATCACGCGCCCCACGCTGTCTTTCATGAGGTAGACGCCGGGCGCGTGAGGAAACTCGCGAACCTTGGCCGCGCAGTGACCGTAGCCGAGGCCGAAGTCGGGCTGCCAACCGGCGGCTTTGACTTCCGCAGCCTGCGACGACCCGGCATCGCCCACGGCCTGATTGCTCGCGGCCTTTTCCGGCGATTCACCCGCGTTTTCCCGGGGTTCGTCGTCGGCCCCGCTTAGCGATCCCTCTTCAACCACGATTCCTCCGGAATATTTTCTGCCGCGGACTTGTCGGATAGTTTGCCATACGTCATTCTATCGGACTGCATACGGTTCGACCGGTCGTAACGACGCGGGCGGACCGAAGTGCATGGCGGGGAGGATTCGCACGCCCCCTCGATCGGTTAGGCCGCCTATCCAGTTCGTCCGGTCGTACGGCACGGAATTCATGCTGTGAATTCCGTGTGACGCCGCCGGTCGAAGCGGCAACTAGGTAACTGTCGCCGGTCGCTGCGACCTGTTTGCGAACGTCCCTAATTTTTTGAACGGAATTTGCCGGGTAGAGGTTCTCATGTCCGCCGTGTTGTTCGTCGGTATCGGCATTTTGGCTTTGATCTCGATCGACCTGATCACCGCTCCTCGCCCTCAGGGCTAGACCGAACGTCATCGCGACGGCATGCGGCGGCTCTCGGCCTCCGCTCCGGGGTTCTTGCCCGTTCAGCGGCCGTCGACCGCGGCTCCCGTAAGACTCGCTTCTTTCTCTCTTCTCGCGAGTCGCCGGCAGCTTGAGAATCGGCGTGTTACGATAGCCCCTTAGGCCGCGTTGCGGATACCCGCACTTTCGCGCGGCGATCCTTGGGTCTGCATCGCATCCGGAGCTGTCCTACCATGTCTTCTCGATTCGACCGTCGTCGTTTCCTTCGCACCACCGCCGTCGCCGCAGGCGGTCTTGTCGCCTCTTCGTTCGCCGCTCGCGTCTTGCGAGCCGCCGACTTCGCCGGGTTCAACGTCGGCCTGCAAATCTATTCGCTGCGCGCGTTCAAGCTCGAAGACGCGCTGATGCACTGCCACGATCTCGACGTCAGCCACATCGAGTTTTATCCCGGCATGTTCAGCCCGGACAGCACCCCGGAGCAAATCGCCGAACTCAAAGAAAAGCTGGAAGGCTACGGCCAAGTCATCACGGCCCACGGCGTGAACAAACTCACGAAAGACCACGAGAAGAACAAGAAGCTGTTTCAGTTCGCCAAGGCGGCGGGCATTCGCACGATCACGGCGGATCCCGATCCCGATTCGTTCGAAAGCCTTGATTCGCTCACGAAGGAATTCGACGTGCGCGTGGCCATTCACAACCATGGCCCGCGACACCGCTACAACAAAGTGGTCGACGTGCTCCGCGCAATCGAGGGGCACGACGAACGGATCGGCGCATGCGCCGACCTCGGCCACTTCATTCGCTCGGGTGAAAAGCCGGAAGACGTCATCCGCGCACTCAAGGGGCGCCTTTACGGCATCCACTTGAAAGACTTCAAGGAAATGACCGACAAGACGGAAGGCGTGATCCTCGGCAAGGGCCACATGGACGTCGACCAGACGTTCGTCGCCCTGCGCGAGATCAACTTCCCGGCCGACGGCGCGTTGTCGCTCGAATACGAAGAGAACAAGGACAACCCGATCGCCGACATTAAGGAATGCCTCGCGGTTGCGCGAGCGTCGGCGAAGAAAATCTCGGCTTAGGTTCGAGATCGGTAGGTTTCAGCGAGCGGCGGGCTTTATGCCCGCCGTCTTCGTTTTGGCTGAAAAGTACGGGGAACCGACGGCGGGGATCAACCCCGCCGCTCGCCTTCCGAAACTTACAGCGATGCCGCCAACGCTTGGAAATCTTTCTCGATCGCCGTCAGCCGGGCTTCGAGTTCGGCCTGGGTGTCGTCGAGATTCGCCAACTGCTCGGCCGGCTCGTAGGCGAACATGTAGTACTTCACCTTCGGCTCCGTGCCCGACGGCCGCACGGCGACGTAGTTCCCCTCTTGCTCGAAGTCGAGCATGATCATATCGGCCTTCTCGGCGTCGAGCGGCTTGGTCTCGCCGGTCGGCGTCTTCGTCGTCAGCGTGAGGAAGTCGCGAGCCTGCCGCACTTTCAAGCCGCCCAGCGTTTTCGGCGGCGCCGTGCGGAGCTTCTCCATAAGCTTTCGCATCGTCGCCATCCCTTCGCTTCCCGGCAGGCTCTGGTTGTAGAGCCGTTCGACATGGCAGCCATGTTGCCAGGAGAGCGACTCCAGTTTCTGGTGCAGCGTCTTTCCTTCCGCTTTGACACGCGCCGCCAACTCCGCCAGCAACATCGCGGCCACCGCGGCGTCTTTATCGCGAGCATGCACGCCGGTCAAATATCCGTGCGACTCTTCCGAGCCGAACACGAAGCCGGCGGGTCCTTCGGCGTCGATCGTGCGGCCGATCCACTTGAAGCCGACGTGCAGGTTGCCCATCGTCTTCACGCCGTAGCTGTCGGCGATGCGGCGGATCATCTCCGTCGTCACGAGCGTTTTGACGACGTAGTTTTGCGGCCCCAGCGAGCCGGCCGCCTTGCGGCGCTCGAGCACGTAGTCGACAAGCAGCACGCCGATCTGGTTGCCGTTGATCGTCTTCCAAGCTCCCCCCGGAGTCAGCTGCGCGGCCACGCCGACGCGGTCGGCGTCGGGATCGGTCGCCAAGATGATGTCGGCCACGGTTTGCTTGGCGCGCTCGATCATGGCGTCGAACACTTGCGGGTTCTCCGGGTTCGACACGTGTCCCGGCACGTTCGGAAAGTCGCCGTTCGGTTCGGCATGTGGACCGAAAAGCTCGACGTTTTTGAACCCGTCACGTTCGAGAATCGGCATCACCGTCGCCGCGCCGACGCCGTGCAGCGGCGAATAGATGATCTTCAGATCGCGGGGACCGGCGAAGCTTTGCGACAGCACGGCTTGAATGTAAGAAGCGTCGCACTCTTCTTGGCAGAACGTCACTTTGCCCGCCTTCACCGCCTCGGCGAAAGGCGTGCGTGCGATGGCCTCGCAGGCCATCACTTCGTTGATCACCCCTTTATCGTGCGGCGGCAACACCTGCACGCCGCCGGCCCAATAGGCCTTCACGGCGTTGTCGCTCGGCGGGTTGTGGCTCGCCGTCACCATGATGCCGCAGCAGCAATTCTTATAGCGCACCGTGTACGAAACCTCGGGCGTGCTGCGGTAGCCGTCGAGGAAGTACACCTGAAAGCCGTTGGCCACCATCACCTCGGCGCACAACTCGGCGAACTCGCGCGAGCGGTGCCGCGTGTCGTAACCGATCGCACAAGCCATGTTCGTGCCGGGCGCGACGCTCTTCTTCACATACGTCGCCAAGCCTTGTGCGCTCTCGCCGATCGTGCGGTCGTTAATCGCATTGCAGCCGATCGGGTACATCTTGCCGCGCCGCCCGCCGGTGCCGAACGGAATGACCGTCCAAAACGCGTCGTCGAGCTGCTTCCACATGCCGCCGGCGATGTGTTCGGCCACCGATTCGGCATAGCCGGCGTAGCGCGGCTCGTTCAGCCAAATGCGAATATTGTCGGCGGCGGGCTGAGTGAGCTTTCCTTCGGCGACGGCTTTCTGAACAGCCGTGGTGAGTGCGGCAAGATCGAGCGACATGTTGCGGATGGAACCTCCAAGCGAGAGATGATTTCGCCGCCATTGTGACGAATCGCGGCTCGCCGGCCAAGGCACCGAAAACATCGTTGGGCGAAGTCCGGCCGGCAATCTCCGTTGCCGAGATTTCCGCGGTTCGCAATACTTCCCGCATGAAAGAACCCATAATTAGCGTCAGTGGACTGCGCGGGATCGTCGGCGAAAGCCTGTCGCCGGAAACGGCCGTTCGCTACGTCGCCGCCTTCGCCGAAACGTTGCCGCCCGGCCCGATCGTCGTCACGCGCGACGGGCGCACGACCGGCCCGATGCTGGCCGACGCCGTTCGCTCGGCCGTCGTCGCCTGCGGGCGCGATTGCCTCGACGGCGGCATCGCGGCCACGCCGACGACCGGCATCCTCGTCGTCGATCGCCGCGCGGCAGGCGGCGTGCAAATCTCGGCCAGCCACAACCCGCCGCCTTACAACGGCATCAAACTGTTCTCCGGCGAAGGGCGCGTGGTCTCCGCCGCGGCCGGGCAGAAGGTCGTCGAGGCTTATCGCGCCGGCCGGGTCGCGTGGGCGCCGTTCGATAAGCTCGGCCAGGTGCATCCGATCGCCGACACGACTGCGGCCCATCTCGCGAAGGTGCTCGCGGCCGTCGATGTCGCGGCGATTCGCAAACGCAAGTTTAAGGTGCTGCTCGACGCCAATCACGGCTCCGGGAGCGTCCTCGGCGTGCGGCTGTTGGAAGCACTCGGCTGCGCGATCGAACTCCGCGGCGGCACGCCCGACGGCCGCTTCGCACACCCGCCGGAACCGACGGCCGAGAACCTCGCCGGCGTGATGGGCGACGTCGCCAAGTGCGGCGCCGATATCGGCTTCTGCCAAGACCCCGACGCCGATCGGCTCGCACTGGTCGACGAAGCGGGCCGCTATATCGGCGAGGAATACACGCTCGCTCTGTGCGTCGATCATGTGCTGGCGAAAACTCCCGGACCGGTCGTCACCAACTGTTCCACGAGTCGCATGACGGAAGACCTCGCGGCGAAATACAAGGTGCCGTTCTCGCGCTCGGCCGTCGGCGAGGCGAACGTCACGGCCGAGATGATCGCCCGCGGAGCGGTGATCGGCGGCGAAGGGAACGGCGGCGCGATCGATCCACGGATCGTCTACGTGCGCGACAGCTTCATCGGCATGGCCTTGGTGCTCGACGGTCTCGCTCAGCGGCAAACCACGCTCAGCCGCTGGGCCGGCGAATTGCCGAAGTATGAGATCGTCAAAACCAAGATGACGCTCGCGCCGGACAAGCTCTCGGCCGGCCTCGCCGCCGTCCGCAAGCATTTCGCCGAAGCGAAATTCGACGATCTCGACGGGCTGCGACTTGATTGGCCCGGCAAATGGCTGCTGGTGCGTGCCAGCAACACCGAACCGATCGTCCGCGCGATAGCCGAAGCGCCGACCGCGGCGGAAGCCCAACGATTGTGCGATGAGACCTTAGCGGTTTTGAGAAACGTTTAATTCGTCGGCACGCCACAACCCGGTGATTTTCCGTGAGCGAAGCCCAGCCGATCGTCTTTATCGTGCGTCACGGCGAAACCGAGTGGAGCCTCACCGGCAAGCACACCGGGTTAACGGATATCCCGCTCACGCCGCACGGCGAGCACGATGCGACGCAGATCGGCGAGCGGTTACAAAGGTTGCCGCTCGCGAAAGTGTTCGCGAGTCCGCTGCAGCGGGCGCGGCGAACCTGCGAGTTGGCCGGGTTTGCGAAGCAGGCCGAAATCGACGGCGATCTCGTCGAATGGGACTACGGCGATTACGAGGGGCTGCGCACCTTCGACATTCTGGCGGCGCGGCCCGATTGGCAACTCTTTCGCCACGGGTGCCCCGGTGGTGAGTCGCCTGCCGACGTCGCCGAGCGGGCCGATCGCATGGTGCGCAAAGCGCGGGCCGTCGACGGCAATGTGCTGCTGTTTTCGAGCGGCCACTTTTTGCGAATGTTCACCGCCCGCTGGCTCGACCTGCCGCCGGTTGCCGGCGGGTTGTTCGTGCTTAGCACCACGAGCCTCAGCGAACTGACCTACGATCACAATCGCTCGGAGCCGATCATCCGCCAGTGGAACGTGATCTGCCGCGACGACGGCGTGCGGGCCCGCTGAGAACGAGTCGTTGATTTGCGAGCGGCGGCCGCCGAACAAAAAAGCCCTGCGCTTCCGAAGAAACGCAGGGCTTTCGCGAAAACTACCCGACTAGGATTCGAACCTAGAATGGGAGAGCCAAAATCTCCAGTGTTACCATTACACCATCGGGTACCGCGGGCAGGCGTTAGGCGTTAGTTGCTAGGCGCTAGCCAGTCAGACAAACAATCCATTGTTTTAGTTCGGGGAGTTGTCGGCCGGCGTCAGGCGGCGCTCGTTAGGTCGCAGTTCCGCGATTGACGACCGAGAACGTGAGTTGCTCCAGTTCGATCGCCAAATCGACGCCGACTTGACTCACCCCCCCGGGGAGGTTGATCGTGACCGGGGCAAAGTTCAAGATCCCCTCGACTCCGACCGCGACGAGTCGATCGGCGACCGCTTGAGCGGCCCCGACCGGCACGGCGATCATGCCGAGCCGTATCTTATTTTCTCGGGCCACTTCCGGCAAGCTGTCTAAGTGGTGAATACGGACGCCGTCGATCTCCGTTCCCACGGTTTCCTGGGCATTGTCGAACGCGGCCACAATGCGAAAGCCGCGCTGAGCGAATCCCTTGTAGCCGATCAACGCTCGCCCCAGGTTACCGACGCCGACGAGCGCGACCGGCCATTGCTGATCGGTGCCCAAGATCTTCTTAATCGCCGAAATCAGTTCATCGCACCGATAGCCGATGCCCGGATAGCCGAAATGGCCGAAATACGCGAGGTCTTTGCGCACCTGCGCGTCGGTGAAGCCCAACAGCCGGCCTAATTCTTTCGAGCTGATGGTCGCCTGGCCGTCGCGAACGCCTTGCTGGAGCTGGCGCAAATAGAGGCTCAAACGACTGACGACGGCCTTGGGGACCGTCGAATCGCCGCCGTCGCCGCCTGATTTTTGCTCGGGTTCCGACATGACCGCCCGCGGTGCGAGGCACGCAACACGCAGCCCTCGACGTGACAACTGGTTGCGACGATTTTCTAGCCGAACTGGCTCCCAGCGACAAGTGGCGGGAACGGCTCAGGTCGCTGAGGTTCCCGGCGCGTCAGTCGCGCCGGCGCAGACAAAAGCCCTTCGACCGATTTCTCGGCCGAAGGGCTCTCTTGCGTCGGGCTTGGCTCGACCGGCGCCGCAAACCTCGCGGGCCCGTGGCTACGCCCAAATCAGACTTATTCGGTCAGCAAGTCGGCGTTGTCGATCCACACGCCGCCCGAGGCCGCGTGATAGAGCCAGCCGGCATCGGTCGCACCGCTCGCCGCGGCAGGCGGATTCGAAGCCGCCGTCGTGATCTTCGCGCTGCCCGTGAACGGGTTGGCCGGGAGTTCTTGCAAGTACGGGCCGTACGGGAAGGCCGAGGTCGTGCCGACCACGCCCGACGAGTTCGTCTTCTTCGTCAGGTCGAGCAGGTCGGACGGCACCTTGCCGTCGTGCTGCGACTTAAACAGTTCGATCTGCGAACGAATCGTATGCAGATTGAACTTGCTGGTGTTGGTCTTCGCGTCCTTCGTGCTGTCGGAGAACTGCGGAATGATCGTGGCGGCAAGAATAGCCATGATCACGACCACGATCAAAACTTCGACGAGCGTGAAACCGCTGCTCTTACGGGCCTTCGACATGACTCTGTTCCTTGTGGCGGACATTTTTGAGTTGGGCTGGTGACGTAATTCGTGACGCCCGGCGGCGAGCCCCGGCTCTTATGCAACTCGCGCAGGGGGAGAAGCCTCGCCGAGGGCAGCCGTGATCCCGCGAATTTGGCGGACACAAGGTTTAGTAGGTCGAAAACATCAGCCGGTCAAAAAAGAAACCGATTTCGTATTCCCCGGTGGGGTAAATGTCGGAAACCCACCGACGCTTGGCAGTCATCGGCCGTAGCGGCCGCCGCTCGGGGCTCAATTATGGAGGGGCGCTAGGGGGCCGGCCGGTGAACATGCTCTCAACCATGCCTAATGCAAAAAAACCTGAAGCGCCAACGCTCGGCTTCGTTTTCAGCCCATGGGGCCTCAATGCACCGCTTCAATGCCGACGCCTAACACCGAGCGCGTCTCACTCCACACGGGCCGCGGATTCAAGGGTTGTTAATTTTTGCCGGTTTTAACGACGGCTGTCGGCACCGTCCGACGTCGCCGGATTCGACTTATACCGCTTTGATGGCCTGCGCTAACTGAGACCTATGTTTTGCACAGGCAATGCAAGCAAGACAGGCAATTGAGTTAACGCACGTCGAGTTGGCAAGCCGAAAAGTGCTAAGACGAAGCGATTTCGTCGTCCAGGCTATTTCCACAATTTGTTCGTTCCAGGAGGAGAGTGTCACCATGAGAGCGCTGCGGGGAATCCCGTTGCTCATCGCACTTGCAGTTGCGATGTGGAGCGGGGACGCCGACGCCAGCTATTGCGGCGCGGCCCGATACAAATCTTGCACGGCGTGTTGCGACCCCGTCGACTACGCCTGCTGCAAGAAGCAGTGTCACACGGTCATGAAGACCTGCAAGGAAGTCGTTTACGAGCAGAAGCAGTACACCTGCTGCAAGACGGTCTATGAAACCGTTTGCGAACCGAAAACGATCAACTGTGTGAACTACGTCAAAGAAGTTTGCTACCGGAATTGCGAGTACACGGTCTGCAAGCCCGTCTACGAAACGCACTACCGAACGGTGAACTACACGGTCTGCAAGCCGGTCTACGAAACGCGGACGCGCAACGTCTGCTACACCGTCTGCAAGCCGGTCTACCAAACGCACACGAAGAATATTTGCTACACGGTCTGCAAGCCGGTCTACCAGACGCACACGCGTCAGGTCTGCTACACGGTCTGCAAGCCGGTGTATCAAACTCACACGCGAAACATTTGCTATACCGTTTGCAAACCTTGCTACCAGACGCACACGCGCAACATCTGCTACACGGTCTGCAAGCCGGTGTATGAGACGCACACGCGCAACATCTGCTACACGGTCTGCAAGCCGGTCTACGAAACCCATACCAAGAACATCTGCTATACGGTCTGCAAGCCCGTCTATCAGACGCACACCAAGAACATCTGCTACACGGTCTGCAAACCGTGCTACCAGACGCACACCAAGAACATTTGCTACACGGTCTGCAAGCCGGTCTACGAGACGCACACCAAGAACATCTGCTACACGGTCTGCAAGCCCGTTTACGAAACCCATTCGAAGGATATCTGCTACACCGTTTGCAAGCCGGTCTATGAGACGCACGAGAAAGTGTGCCACTACACCGTCTGCAAGCCGGTTTGGGAGACCCACACGAAGGATATTTGCTACACGGTCTGCAAGCCGGTGATGGAGACCCGCACCCGCGACGTCTGCTACACCGTCTGCAAGCCGGTCTGCGAAACAAAGACGGTTCAGGTCTGCTGCGGCCGTTGGGAAACGCAAGTCTGCGAGAAGCCGGGTCCGGTGATCACCAAGTGCGTCCGCGAACCGGGCTGCTGGGTGTGGGATCCGTGCTGCTGCCGCTGCGTCTACAAGCCGGGCGCGGTACGCAAGTGCCAAGTCCAGTGCCCGCCGATTCGCTGCTGCAAGAAGGTCTGGGTTCCGGAAATGCGTGAAAAGCAAATCACGTGCGTCCGCTACGTGCGTGAGCAGTGCGTCAAGCAATGCTCGTACACCGTCTGCAAGATGGTGCCCGAACAACGCGTGAAGACCTGCTGCTACAAGACTTGCAAGCTCGTGAAAGAATGCCGCGAGAAGCGGATTCCGTACACGGTCTGCAAGATGGTGCCCGAACAACGCGTCAAGACCTGCACTTGGACCACCTGCAAGATGGTTCCGGAGCAACGCGTGAAGACCTGCACCTACACGACTTGCCGCATGGTGCCGGAACAACGTGTGAAGACCTGCACCTACACGAC